>CALMSO010000062.1 GCA_937872385.1 uncultured Saprospiraceae bacterium | reverse complement strand
AGCCGCCGCCAACGGTTGCGATAGTATTGTGACTATCAACCTCAGCTTTTTCCCGACCGCCGTTTTTGATTTACAACAAACGCTTTGCGAAAATGATGAAATCACTATCAACGGTACGGTGTACAATATGTCCAATCCAAATGGCACGGAGATACTGCTCGAAGCCAGCGTAAATGGTTGTGATTCAATTGTTAATATCAATCTGGACTTCTTCCCACCGGTGGTGAATGAACTATCCGAAACCCTCTGCGAAGGCGAAAGCATTTTGGTTAATGGCATCACCTATGATCAAAACAACCCGATAGGCACGGAGGTAATCAGCGGCATAACGGCCAATGGCTGCGACTCGATTATTAATGTGCGGCTCGACTTTTTTCCGCCCTCGGTTTTTAATTTGAATGAAACATTATGCGAAGGCGAAAGCATCGAAGTAAATGGAGTTATTTACAATCAAAATAACCCGAACGGCACGGAAATACTGGTGGGCGCAGATGTAAATGGTTGCGATTCGATTGTAAATATTACATTGAATTTTTTCCCGCCCTCGGTTTTTAATTTGAATGAAACATTATGCGAAGGCGAAAGCATCGAAGTAAATGGAGTTATTTACAATCAAAATAATCTGAGCGGTACGGAAGTGCTTATTAGCGCGAGTGTTAATGGTTGCGATTCGATTGTGAATATTACATTGAATTTTTTCCCGCCAGCGGTCTTTGACTTGAATGAAACATTATGCGAAGGGGCAAGCATCGAAGTAAATGGCGTTATATATAATGAAAATAATCCGAGCGGTACGGAAGTGCTTATTGGCGCGGCGGCCACCGGTTGCGATTCTACCGTAAACATTAGCTTAAATTACATTTTTCCGTCCACTACGGTGATAGAAGAAACGCTCTGCCCCGGCGAAAGCCGCACAGTGAATGGAGTTTTATATAATCAGAATAACGCTTCTGGCACAGAAGTGATACTCGGGGGCAGTGTTAATGGTTGTGATTCTATTATAAATATTACACTAAATTTTTTCCCGCCGGCAGTATTTGATTTGAATGAAACATTATGCGAAGGCGAAAGCATAGAAGTAAATGGCGTTATTTACAATCAAAATAATCCGAGCGGTACGGAAGTGCTTATTGGCGCGAGTAGTAATGGTTGCGATTCGATTGTAAATATTACATTGAATTTTTTCCCACCCTCGGTTTTTAATTTGAATGAAACATTATGCGAAGGTGCAAGCATGGAAGTAAATGGCGTTATTTATAATCAAAATAATCCGAACGGCACGGAAATACTGGTGGGCGCAGATGTAAATGGTTGCGATTCTATTGTGAATATTACATTGAATTTTTTCCCGCCAGCGGTCTTTGATTTGAATGAAACATTATGCGAAGGCGAAAGCATAGAAGTAAATGGCGTTATTTACAATCAAAATAATCTGAGCGGTACGGAAGTGCTCAGTGGCGCGAGTGTCAATGGCTGCGATTCGATTGTGAATATTACATTGAATTACATTTTTCCGTCCACGCGCGTGCTGGATACCTTGCTGTGTTTTGGCGAAAGCCTACAGGTGAATGGCGTGCGATATGATGCAAGCAATCCAACCGGTACGGAAGTTATTATGGGCGGCAGCGCTAATGGTTGCGATAGCATTATTCAAGTGAACCTGCGATTTGCACCAGAAATTGTCGGCTCCATTGAGGGCGATGCGCAGATTTGTGCGGGCGAGCGCACCACGCTTACCTTCCGGCTGAGCGGCGGGCAGTCTTTTGATGTGCGCTACAGCGATGGAGTGAATCCGCCAGTAGAATTGATAAATATTACCGACGGGCATACCGTAGAGATAAGTCCCACGCGTACAGCAACTTATACTATCGTGTTTTTAGCTATAAATGGCTCGCCTTGCTCAGCAAGTATCAATGGTAGTGCGCGGGTACAAGTGAGCAACTTGACGGCAAGCGCTTCGGTCGTATCCAATTTTGGTGGCTTCGGGCTGAGTTGCGCCGGTAGCAATGATGGCACCATTCGAGCGAATGCGGCCGATGGCCTTGGGCCATTTACCTACCAATGGAGTACTGGTAGCACCGCCCAGCAACTGAATGGCGTAGAAATAGGCACTTACGCCGTGACCATCGAAGACGCAGCCGGTTGTAGCGCTGAAGCATCGGTAGCTGTCACCGCGCCCGCCACACTGACCGCCAGCAGTAGCACCCGCGATCCGCTTTGTTCGGGCGACCGCAGCGGCGCCATTTTGATAGATGCGGTAAATGGCGGCGTGGGCCCTTACGAAGTATCACTGGATGGCACGTCTTACCGAGCAATGGGCAGTTTTCCTTATGAATTAGGCAACCTCGCGGCAGGCAATTACAACGTATTCGTGCGCGATGCCAACGATTGCGAAATAGCGTTTAATACAACGGTGGTAGCTATTTCCAACCCTCGCATAGACCTCGGCGGCGACATCACGATAGCCCTCGGCGATAGTGTAGCATTGGAGGGTATTGCGAATTTTGAGCCGGACAAAGTAGAATGGCGACCGACCGATTTTCTGTCCACGCCGGATGCGTTGCGCACGGTGGTACGGCCCGCCGAAACAACTACTTACCAAGTCACGGCTTCCGATGCTTCGGGGTGCATAGCTACCGATCGCATTACCGTTTTTGTAAATAAAGCGCGAAAAATATTTATTCCTACGGCCTTCAGCCCGGATGGCGATGGCAATAATGATATATTTTACATCTATGGAGGCAATGATGTAGTGCAAGTTCGGAGATTTGTAATCTTCGATCGCTGGGGCAATTTGCTATTCGATCGCGGGCCCTTTTTGCCCAATGACCCACAGCATGGCTGGGACGGCCGCTTCAATGGCCAAGAGGTAAATATTGGCGTGTATGTGTATTACGCTGAAATAGAGTTTATTGATGGAATAATTGAAGTATTTGAAGGCGACGTAGCCGTGCTGCGATGATTGTTTTTTAGCGGCGAATCGCAAACAGCGAACCGCGAACCAATACATGTCACGTCTCATTGAGGTCCGTATAAAATGACCTATGGACATCAAACCTTAATCGGGCCACCTGGCACCGGGCTGAGGTCGAGTACGCGTAGCCGGCGTTTTTTGCCGAAGTTCATAATTTTGTAACGGAAAATTTTAGGAATGACCCAGCCAAGGGCCCAAGAACTGGCAGTGACAATGGCGTCCGACCAGCGATAACGCGTCTCTGGATTGCCGTCGGTGAGGGTGCCAATCAACGCATTCGCCGACCACGAAGCCCCAAACAAGTACAGTGCGCTGCGCGTAGGTTTGCTCCAGCCATGCGGCCGGCGCATCTTCTCGATCTTGGACACGTCCACGTAGCGATCTTTCATCACCAGGAGGTTCTCTTCCACTTTAATATCTTCGATGTAGCCGGTGTACCAAACTTCGTCGCCCTGTAGTTTATAATTAATCGCTTCGCCAATGTAAATCTTTTTCGTTTTGGCGCGGCCAGCTTTTTCTATTTGCAATACCTTTTGCGCTTGCAAGGCAGACACAGCAAACAGCAACATAAAACACAGGGCAATCAATCGCATATAAATTGGGATATGTAGTTTTTTACAAAAAAAATGCTAAACCGCTTGCCAATTCTGGCTTTCGCTAAAGAGTCTCGCTACCAGGGTTTTGGTTGCTCGCCCCATATTTTTTGACAAACCGGCCCAGCAAGGCACGCATCGCTTTTTCTATTGCTGCAAAAGGCAGTATTTCCGTACCGGTGTAAATAATCATCAGCGCAATTTGGGACGATTCGGGGTGCGCGCTGCTCCCTTCTTTTGTTATCCCGCCGTACAAGCTGTGTTTGTGCAAGCGATAGGCCTCGCGCACCAAACGCCGAACGCGATTGCGATCTACCGCACGCTTGAATTTTTTTTTCGATACGCTGAGCGCGAATTGTGCCGGAAATTCACTTTGGGGCTGCGCTACCTCCATCCACACAATGCGCAGCGGATACTGCGCAAACGACTGCCCACCTTTGAACAGTTGCTCGATAACCTTGCGACTTTTGAGCCGCTCGCCGCGCCGGAAGGTGAAATCGGGCATTGAATGTATTTTAATAATAACGTTTAAATCGCTTTTAGTCAAAAGATTATAGTGATTTAAAATAAAGCTGCGTATTAGCACTGCCTGCTGGTCGGCATCTTGTTGTGGCGTCAATACGCGCAACGATTCCGGGTAAAGGTCGGGAATTTCTTTGCAAAAAATGTAGCTTTTGTATTTTTTCCGCGTCTAAAGGAAGAAACAAATTTACCACATGGCAACCTATTCGCAACCGAACCTCACTATCAAAAGCTGGGCAGAAGAAGACCGCCCGCGCGAAAAGCTACTCGTCAAAGGCAAGCAAAGCTTGTCGGATGCAGAATTACTCGCTATTTTGCTGGGTTCTGGCTCCCGCGACGAAACCGCCGTCGGGCTGGCGCAGCGCATTTTACAATCGGTAGATCAGGATTTGAATGAGCTTGGGCGCCGTTCTATTGCTGATTTGACCAAATTCAAGGGCATGGGCGCGGCCAAATCCATTACCATTGTAGCGGCTATGGAGCTGGGCCGCCGTCGGCAGCTCACCGATGTACGCGAACGCCCTCAAATAGGCGGTAGCCGCGACGCTTGGCAACTCATTGCGCCCCTACTGATGGACCTGCCGCACGAGGAATTCTGGATATTGCTGCTCAACCGTGCCAATAGGGTAATCGGCCGCGAGCAAATCAGCCTCGGCGGGGTAGCAGGTACTGTGGTAGATGCTAAAATTGTGTTTCGCAAAGCCATTGAAGGGATGGCTTCCAGTCTTATTTTAGTGCATAATCATCCTTCCGGAAATCTACAGCCCAGCCAGCAGGACATTGACCTGACGCGCAAGCTCAAAAAAGCTGGCGCAACGCTCGACATTGCCGTGCTCGATCACCTCATTATTGCCGACAGCGGCTACCTTAGTTTTGCGGATGAAGGATTGATGAATGATGGGTAAATCAGCAAATCAGAAACAGGGCGGCCGTCGCATTCCGCTGAATAAAAAGTTGCTGGCATGAAACTATCTTTCTCGGTTTGCGTTTTTGATAATCGTATATGTATTCCTAACGACAGTTTTCGGTCATTTTGGCTACAAACCGTTTTTTCAGCATTCAATGGCGACGACTACACCCAATAAAAAATTTGATGTTTCCCTGTTAGCCAAGGTTATTGCGCTGGCTAAGCCCTACCGTAGCATTTTCACAATAGCGGCGGTACTGGCCGTCATTCTGGCACCTCTTTCGGTGCTGCGTCCGCAGCTTATCAAAGTGATGGTGGACGATTATATTTTTGTCAATGACCTACCGGGATTAGGCAGAATGGCGCTATTGTTATGCGTATTGCTACTGCTGGAATTTATCTTACAATATATTTTTCAATACATCACTGGGCTGCTCGGCCAATCGGTAGTGCGCGACCTGCGCGTGCGTGTGTTTCGACACATCACCAGCCTGCGCCTCAAGTTTTTTGACCGAACACCTATTGGTACGGCTACCACCCGCACGATTAATGATATTGAAGCCATCAATCAGATTTTTTCGGACGGTGTTATCACCATGATTGCCGATTTGCTCACCGTTATTGCCGTGCTGGGGTTCATGTTGTACACCAGTTGGAAGCTTACGCTGGTATGTATGCTCGTGCTGCCGTTTTTGGTGCTGGCCAGCTATATTTTTCAGAAAAAAGTACGGTACTCTTTCCAAATTGTACGCACTCAGATTTCACGGATGAATGCCTTTTTGCAAGAGCGAATCACGGGTATGCGCACGGTGCAGATTTTCAATGCAGAAGCCCAAGAATCCGATAAATTTCGCACCATCAACCGCGAATATACCAAAGCCAACCTCGACGCTATTCTTTACTATGCTGTCTTTTTTCCAGTCGTTGAAATTATCTCGGCCGCAGCCCTCGGCCTGATGGTATGGTACGGTGCGCGCGGCGTAATCGGCGGCGAGGTGACGCTGGGTGCCTTGGTCGCTTTCCCGATTTATATCAATATGCTTTTCCGACCCATCCGGATGCTGGCCGATAAATTCAATACGCTGCAAATGGGGCTGGTGGCTTCCGAGCGCGTTTTTGCGGTACTTGACCAAACCGATCGCATTGAAAACCAAAGCGATAAAAAGGTAGAGCGCTTCCAAGGCGAGGTAGAATTTGACCGGGTCTGGTTTGCTTACAATGACGAAGAATTTGTCCTGAAAGACCTCAGCTTTCGCATCCAGCCGGGCGAGACTTTAGCCATTGTGGGCAGCACGGGTTCTGGCAAGACCACCATTATCAATCTGCTCAATCGCTTTTACGATATTCAGCGCGGGCACATCCGCATTGACGGCACGGACATTCGCGATTACGATCTCTACACCATGCGCCGCCGCATTGCATTAGTTTTGCAGGATGTGTTTCTGTTTTCGGGCACTGTTTTTGAAAATATCACCTTGCGCGATAGCGAAATTTCCCGCGAGGAAGTCATAGCCGCCGCTAAAATGATTGGCGCCCACGAATTTATTGAAAAACTGCCTGGCGGTTATGATTATAAAGTAATGGAGCGCGGTGCCACGCTTTCGATGGGCCAACGACAGCTTATTTCCTTCGTACGCGCCTTAGTATTCAATCCAGACATTCTCATCCTCGACGAAGCCACTTCGTCCATTGACCCCGAATCGGAGTCTATCATTCAGTTTGCCATCGAAACCCTAATTGCCAAACGCACCTCCATCATTATTGCGCATCGCCTGAGCACCATTCGGCACGCCGACAATATTTTGGTATTGAAAAAAGGCGAAGTGCAGGAGTTTGGCCCGCACGAAGAACTGCTCAAAATAGAAGACGGGCACTACCGCAAACTATACGAAATGCAATTTGTACAATTGGAAGAATCGGTCTGAGCGCCGCCCGCCCACATTGTCAGCCACACGAAGAAATCCCGAAATTCTCCGGGTTCCTCTCTGCTATTTTTGTAAATTTGAATTTTAAAACCAAAATTTTGGCTGTTTTGGCGATAAAAACCGCCGGAATGCCTTATCAATCTTGCAATCAGACTGAATGAGCAATTTTGTCGTATCCGCCAGAAAATACCGCCCGAATCGCTTTGAGGATGTAGTAGGGCAGCAGCATGTGTCGCGTACGTTGAAGAACGCCTTGCAAAGCGACCACCTGGCGCATGCTTTCCTGTTTTGCGGGCCGCGCGGCGTAGGCAAAACGACTTGTGCGCGCATCTTGGCCAAAGTGCTGAACTGTCAAAATCCGACAAAAGACTTCGAGCCGTGCAATGTCTGCGACTCTTGCAAAGCCTTTCACGAAAATGCTTCTTTCAATACCACCGAACTCGATGCTGCTTCCAACAATTCGGTGGAGCACATCCGGGCACTGATTGAGCAGGTGCGTTTTCAGCCACAGCAGGGCAAGTACAAGGTGTTTATCATTGATGAGGTGCACATGCTTTCGCAACAGGCTTTCAACGCCTTTTTGAAGACCCTAGAGGAGCCGCCGCCCTACGCCATTTTCATTCTGGCTACCACCGAAAAACATAAAATCATCCCCACCATTCTGTCGCGCTGCCAGATTTATGACTTCCGGCGCATTCAAACGCCTGACATGGTAGCGCATTTGCAAGAAATCTGCCGCGCCGAGGGCATTACTGCCGATGCCGATGCCCTGCACATCATTGCCCAGAAAGCGGATGGTGCTTTGCGCGACGCGTTGTCTATTTTCGATCGGATCGTGGCCTTTTCTGGTAGCAACATCACTTACCAGGACGTGATTTCCAACTTGAATGTGCTGGACTATGACTATTACTTCCGGATGGTGAACGCTCTGCTGCAAGAAGACAGCTCGCAGGTACTCCTGACTTTCGACGATATTCTACGCAAAGGCTTTGACGCAGAGTTGTTTATCAATGGCTTAGCCGAACATTTTCGCAACCTGTTGGTCTGCAAAGACGAACAAACACTGCAATTGCTCGACATTAGCGATACGCTACAGGCAAGGTATTTTCAGCAAGCCCAACTGACGCCGGCCGCGTTTTTGCTCACTGCGCTCAATATCATTAACGACTGCGACGTAGAGTACAAAAATGCCCGCAACAAGCGTCTCCACGTAGAAATGGCGCTGATTAAAATGACTTACATTAATCGGGTAGTGCACATAGCACGGCAGCCAGCAGTGGCGCACGAGGAAAAAAAAAAGCCTGACGAGTCCGCTGAGGATAGGGGAGTAGAGGCACCGCAGCAAACGGCGAATAGCGAATCGCCAATGACGAACCACGAAGCACCAACCACCAGCAGCGAAGCACCAATCGTGAATCGCCAACCGCGCGTCCTCGCTTCAGCCCACCAGCTTCCCATGCTCAATGGAGGACTCAAGGCCTTGCTCCAAGAAGTACAGGAGGCAGAAAATACCTATATCTTGCCCGCTATGCCGGAGCTGACGCCAGAAGCGCTGACCGAAGTTTGGCAACAATACATTGAAGAGAGCGAGCAGCATGAATCCACCAAAGCCTTGCTTTTGGACGCCGAATTGCAATTGGATGGACACACCATCATCGCCATCGCCAAATCTTCGCTGGCCGAAAACGCCATCCGGACAGAGTCGGGCTTGATCGAGCATATTCGCAGGCATTTCGGCCAGTCCGAACTGACTTTTACCATCAAGCGCAGCGCCAGACCGCCGGAAGTACCCAAAGTGCAAAAGATACTATCTTCCAAAGAAAAGTACTTAGTCATGCGCGAAACCAATCCTGTGTTGCAGGAGTTGCAAGCCCGTTTTGACCTTCGCCCGGATGAAGATTAATGGCTAAACCATTGATTATGAAGATTATTTTAATAAATGTTTAAACATTTAAAGCTCAACCAAAGCGGTGCATGGGTGTTTTTATACTATTTTTAAGAGCAACTGGTGAACGGTGAGTTGGCGAACCGCTTCTCTATAAAAATGGACGTCGTAATTTCATTAAAATCCGTATTAGTATTATTCTACAAAACCGAAACGCGATTCAAACTATGAGCAGTCAATCTTTTTGGTATTTAGAAAATATTGATGTGACCCACATCCTTTGCCCAACCAAACTTACAAAAGAGGAAATGGATCGGCACATTCATAAAAAGTATAAAAAAGGGGAATATATTTATTTGCCAAATGAAATGTCAGATCGTGTCTTTTTTCTCACTGAAGGGCGCGTGAAAATTGGCGCTTATGGCGAATCGGGTAAGGAAATTACTAAAGCCATCCTCGGGCGGGGCGAGGTATTTGGCGAATTGTCGCTCATTGGCGAAGACAAGCGCCGCGATTTTGCCTATGTGATGGAAGAAGCCACCGTGTGCGCCATCAGTCTTGAGGTGATGCGCTCTCTGATGCGCGAACGCACCGATTTGAATATGTTTTTTATGAAAATTTTCGGCGGCCGGATGATCGAACTCGAACAACGCCTCGAATCGCTGGTTTTTAAGGATTCGCGGGCGCGCATTGTCGAATATCTGCACGATTTGGCTACCAAAAAAGGGCAACGCGTGGGCTATGAAATGCTGGTGCGCAAATTCCTCACGCAGGAAGAAATTGCCAATATTACTGCTACTTCCCGCCAAACGGTGAATACCGTGCTCAACGAATTGCGCGAGAAAAACATCATCACTTTCGACCGCCGCCGCTTGCTGGTGCGCGACATGGATCAGCTCAAAAAAGAGATTGCCATGCCGGTATAACTTATTTTCTTATTACAAACCAGCGCTAATCAAGAAGGTAGCAGCAAAAGCAACGATGGCGTATAGCTCCGGGAATACGGCCAACACCAGCGTGCGCCCGAAGACGTCGTAGCCCGCGCCAATGCTGGCGATGCCGTTGGCACAAATTTTGCCCTGTTGGATGGCGGAAATCAATCCCACCAGCCCCAGCGCGAAGCCGGCTGCAAAAATTGCCATGCCTTGCATTATCGTCATTTGTTCGCTCATCACCCCCGATGAATTGATGATGAAAAAGCCCGCAAACCCGTACAAACCTTGGGTACTCGGCATAGCGCTCAGGATCATGTAGCTCCCGAAAGCGCCGTCGTTTTTCTTCAGCGCACCGATGGTTGCATTGCCGCCAATCGAAACACCAATAGCGCTGCCTACACCCGCCAGTCCGAGCATGAGTGCAAATCCTGCATACGCCAAAATAATAGCTGTTGTCATATTTTTGTTGTTAATTAATTGTAAATCAATATGTTATTCCACCCATCACCCTTCCCCAAACGGCTTGTACGCTTTTCCGCCGCCAGCAAATCCGGCATTTTTATAAAATTCAACGAAAGTCAAACGCATAGGATGCACAAAAGCCCCCAACGAGGAAATCAGCAGATTGGCCGTGTGACCAATGAGTAGGAATACTACGAACAAAATCACGCCGACGCCCGATATTTCTTTCATTTGTAATGCAATATCATTGATAACAAAACCTAATATAGCACTCGCTACGCCCAGCGCAAACAAACGAATGTACGATAGCAGATCGCCGAAGAAACCGGTAATACCGTACAAGTCCCACAGCCCCTTGCCAATGCGCGTGAGGATGCCCGCTTTCGGGTCGCTGAAGAACAAAATAAGCGCGACGCCTACCCAAGCTATGATGCCAGTGATACTGCCGCCCCATTGCACCAGCGCCAGGTCACCCAGACTCAGTAGCAGCAGGATCCAGCCAATGGCGGGCAAGGCGTGCTGCCAGCCGTGCATCTGTGCCTGATTGGCCGCTTTGAGGGCCAGCGCAAAAAAAATCTGCACCACGCCAAGCATCAGCGCCAGATTGAAGGTTTGCGAGGTATCGAGCATAATGGTGCGCACCGCGCCCAAGGAAGCAAACTGCTCATCGAGTAGGCTGAGTCCAAAAACAGTGCCCGTCAAAATGCCAAAAATAACAGTGCCTACGCCCAAAAATTGTACCAAAGCCAGCAAAGGCCGCAGTTCGGGTTTAGCACGCAACCGATATAAACTCGCCCCCAGCAACAGTACGATACCATAGCCCGCATCGCCGAGGCAGAAGCCGAAAAACAGCATAAAAAACGGCGCAAAAAAGGGCGTAAGATCCAATTCAGCGTATTTCGGGAATGCAAAAAGCGTTCCGATGGGTTCAAACAATCGAGCAAAGCGATTATTTTCCAGCAAAATTGGTACTGCATCGTCGTGCGTGGGCTGATCTTTGAGCCAAACCACGTCTTCTTGTTCGCACAATGCCTGCACTTTCTCTTCCAGTGAATGCGGCACGAAGCCTTTGAGCACGCGCACCTGGTCGGCTGCGTGGGCGGCAGTGCCCGCCATCACTTGTTCTACTTCAATTTCCTGATTGAGTCGCTTGAGTCGTTGACGCAGCTCCGGCAGGCTGTGCGCTGCAAATGCATCTAATGCCTCCCGAATTTGTTGGCGGCGGCTCAGCAAATCTTTATGCTTGGCGCGCCATTCCGATAGCGAATGTTCTGGGCGGGGTATCTCTTCGGCCGCAAGCGCTGGCTGCTTTTCCGAATCCATGAACACCACAAAATATACATCCGGCGATACCTTATTGATGATACTTAGTGCGTATTGTTCCGTCCATTCTTGGCGAAACTGGCGCTCCGGACAGGTGTAAAAAAGCACTCGTAGCCCGGCGGCTTCGAGCTGCTCAATCCGCCTTGAATCATAAGCGCCCCAGGGTTCGAGTTGTTCAATTTCTCGGCGGGCGATGACCAAGTGTTGCTGTACGCGCTCTTCTTCGTCCAATAGCTCTTGCACTGCCCGCACAATTTCAGCGCCCTGCACCGATGGCGCGGGCAGGTGGGTGCGTTCCGGCTGACGACGCTCCAACAGTTGCAGCATGTCCTGCAGACGTTTGCGGGCGGTCATCTTGTCGCGGGTAGATTCCGCCAGATTTTTTTCCTCCTCAATGGTGTCCACGACATTCAAATCCCACAGCTTTCGCAAAAACCGTAGGTAATCAGCATGATGCACCAGAAAGGCATATTTCGTCATCGGAACGATCATGGCTTATTTATTATTTAGCACTTTATTACTAAAAAAGATGTCTGTAAATAAAGTAATTACCATTGTAAATAATAATGTCAAAATTTTACAAAATCAACATTATATTTCATTCATCGCTTCCAAGCGGTTTTTTACTATTTTTTGCGCAGATTTGGATAAATTTTCCTCATCTTCCAGAAAGCGTTTTATTTTCAAAATAGCGTCTTCGTAATCAGGAATTTGCACTTTTTCGTACAAATTCAGCTTCTGGGTTGTCTTCTTGCGCGCGTAGTCGAGTAAGTGCATTTTTCGTAAAAACACCTCGCGCTCAATGGCTAATGTAGATAATTTTTTTAATATATCAATACCTTGTGCAAACCAGTAGGGCTTGTTGAATAGGCTGAACTCCGGCACTTCGAAGCGAATGTCCTCCAGCACAGGCGTAGGAATGCCTGCAATCTTCTGCACCGACAACTGCACCTCGGCAATGGATACCAACGCCGGGTCAAATTCGTTCCACAAACGTACGATGCCCTCATAATCAGTCATTTGTGTCCGCAAACGCTCGTCTAACTCCTGCGCATGGTCCCGCGCCCGCTTTACCTCTGCGCGTAGGGCCGCCTCCTTATTTTTCAGGATGGGCACCGCCCGCCGGCGCACCCTGAGCTGTTTGTTCAGGTCTTGCAGCGCGGTTTTATTATATTGAAATTTTATAGCCATTTAAATAGATGGTGTATTGTTATTTATACGAATATTGGGTTAAAATGGTTAAAATATTAATCATACATAGTGAATAACCTCGTAGAGGTGATATATTTATAATAAAAGACATAAAAAGTAAATTGGAACCCCAGCGGGGTGACACGCTGTCACCATAATATATCACCCCGTTGGGGTTAACTTAATAGGCACATTATTTATTAATATTAGTTGTTGTTTGTTAGTTGTTAATGTTATTTAGTGAAATGGCTATATAATTGATAATCAATTGTTTGTTTTTTACTTAAAATATTATGCACTTATTTTAAACCAAAAAATGTAAAATTTTAAATGTAAAACCGCAAAAGTAGCCGCCAACTGTTATAATTCAAGACGAAGCAATTTCCCAATTTCACCCCTCACTCTGCCAGTACTGTTCCACCAAATCCTGCCGAATACTCACTTCTTCCGGTTTGAAATGACGGCTAAACAAGCCCCAGGTAGTATCGAGCATGGCGTCGGTATCAATGTTGACATCAATCGCCAGCAAATTTTCAGCATAGGCGCTCGCAAATTTCAAGGTGCGCTGGTCATAATCCGTGAGGTCGAAACCATTTTCCAACTTGGTACGGGCGTTGGCGGCATCGGCGTAAAGGCGCACGGCGGCGTTCATCACCTGCGGATGGTCGGCGCGGGTCTTTTTGCCAATCACCAACTGCTTGAGGCGCGAAAGGCTCCGGAAGGGATCCACAATCACTTTTCCAATATCCGTATCGCGGCGCAGAAACAACTGACCCTCAGTGATATAGCCCGTGTTGTCGGGAATGGCATGCGTAATGTCGCCCCCGGAAAGCGTGGTCACAGCAATGATAGTAATGGAACCGCCATCGGGAAACTGCACGGCTTTTTCATAAATTTTTGCCAAATCGCTGTACAAGGACCCCGGCATCGAGTCTTTCGACGGAATCTGATCCATCCGGTTGGATACAATGCTCAAGGCATCAGCATAAAGCGTCATATCCGACAGCAATACCAGTACTTTTTCATTGTTTTCCACAGCGAAATACTCGGCGGCGGTCAGCGCCATATCCGGCACGAGCAGGCGTTCCACGGGCGGGTCTTCGGTGGTATTTACAAAACTGACGATGCGATCGAGCGCACCGGCATTGTCAAATACGCTTTTATAATACAAATAATCGTCATTTGTAAGTCCCATACCGCCCAGGATAATCTTGTCCGCTTGGGCGCGCAAGGCCACCATCGCCATCACTTGGTTGTAAGGTTGGTCAGGATCGGCAAAAAACGGAATCTTCTGTCCGGTCACGATGGTATTGTTCAAATCAATGCCCGCCATGCCGGTAGCAATGAGTTCTGAGGGTTGCTTGCGCCGCACAGGATTGACGGATGGGCCGCCGATTTCGCGCTCTTCGCCCTCGATGTCGGGGCCACCATCAATCGGATTGCCAAAAGCATTAAAAAAGCGTCCGGCGAGGTCTTCGCTCACTTTCAGCGTGGGCGGTCGCCCGAAAAAAGTCACCTCGGCATTGGTCGGGATGCCCTCCGTACCGGCAAAGACTTGCAAGGTCACCGCATCGCCAATGATTTTTACGACCTGCGCCAGCCGCCCGTGCACTAAGGCCAGCTCCTCATAGCCGATGCCCGAAGCCTGCAAGGTGCAAGTCGCTTTGGTAATCTGCGTGATTTTGGTGTATATTTTCTGAAATGCTTTCACGGCGTTGTTTTTTTATTCACATTCTGATTTCTATTTCTTTATTTCTTGCTCATTATCAAACTATTCTGCGAGTAATTTATCGAGTTCTTTTCGCAATTGTTCAAAAGCGTCCGATTGGAATGGCTTGTAATTCATTTGCTTCAATTGGTTGATAACGCGCTTGAAATAGGGATTCACTTCCTCAAAGGAATCGAAGTGAAATTCGTGGTTGTAAATCTCGAGCACTAAGTCGGTCATGTATTGCTGGCGTTGCATGGGCGTATTGCAATCCACCTCGTCGAAGGCATCTTGTTGTAAAATAATGGCGTCAATCACTTCCGATTTCCAATAAGCTAAATGATACTCTATGCTCACGCCGTCGTCACCCAGGATGTTGATTTGTTCGGCTGCTTCCTTGCCCCGGATGAGGATGTTCTTTAGGCGATCTACCTTTTGCACCCAGTCTGGTTCGATATTTTTACTCAGGGTTTCCTGCAATTCCGGGTATTCTAAGTATTTAGAATAGCTGTCAATGGGGTCAATGGCTGGGTAGCGCTTACTGTCGGCGCGTTGTTGCGAAAGCGCATAAAAACATCGGGCCGCTTTTTTGGTGGACTCTGTCACCGGCTCTTTGAGGTTGCCGCCCGCCGGCGATACCGTACCGAGAAAAGTAATCGAGCCGGTTTCTCCATTATTCAAATACACTAAGCCTGCGCGGCTGTAAAAATTGGAAATAATTGCCGGCAAATCCATCGGGAAGGCGTCGGGGCCAGGCAGTTCTTCCATTCGGTTCGACATTTCGCGCAGGGCCTGCGCCCAGCGTGAGGTAGAATCCGCCAGTAGCAGCACTTTCAGACCCATTGAGCGGTAGTACTCGGCTAAGGTCATGGCGGTATAAACCGAGGCCTCGCGCGCGGCTACGGGCATATTCGAAGTATTAGCGATAATGGTGGTACGTTCCATGAGCTTGCGCCCGGTGTGCGGATCTTCGAGTTCGGGAAATTCAGTGAATAAATCCACTACTTCATTGGCCCGCTCGCCACAGGCCGCTACGATTACAATATCGGCTTCTGCTTGTTTGGAAATGGCTTGCAAAAGTACTGTTTTGCCGCTGCCAAAAGGGCCAGGCACAAAGCCAGTACCGCCTTCTACAATAGGGTTGAGCGTGTCAATGATGCGCACGCCAGTTTCGAGCAGCCGGAAAGGGCGGGGCTTTTCGCGGTAGGCTCGGATAGCTTGTTTCACGGGCCATTTTTGTACCATCGTGATGGGGTGCTCGCGCGCGCGCTCGTCGGTCAGGATGGCAATGGTATCGTGGATGCGGTAACTTCCTGCTTCGACAATGCTTTTGAGGTGATAGCTGCCAGTCATTTTGAAAGGCACCATGATGCGGTGTGGAATACTATTTTCCGTGACCTCGCCAAGCCAGTTGCCAGCACTAAGGGTATCGCCGGGCTGCGCCAAAGGTGTGAAATCCCATTCCCGCTCGGCGTCGAGGGCGTCGGTGTAGTCGCCGCGTTGCAAAAACAAACCGTCCATCCGGTCAAGGTCATGTTGTAAGCCATCGTAGTTGCGTGAAAGGATGCCCGGCCCGAGCGTAGCTTCGAGCATGTGCCCCTGAAAGGCTACCTCCATGCCCGTGCGAATGCCGCGTGTACTCTCGAATACCTGCACATAAGCCTTATTGCCCAGCACTTTAATAACCTCAGCCATCAGCTTGGCCTCCGGATGCTGGATGTAACAAATTTCGTTTTGCGCTATGGGGGCGTCCACTTCTACAATAACTAAGTTGGCAATGATGCCGGTCACTTTGCCGATAGCGGATGTATTTTGGGACATAATTTTATGCAAGTTATTTAATTTTTGTAATAAGAGCGCTTTTCATGATGCGCCTTTTATGTTTTTATTATAAATGCGAATATTGGGTTCAAATGATTAATACCGATTTCAAATGAAAGTGACGTGTTTGTTTGGGTTTAAACTTCTGATCTTCAGCATTTTAAAAATCGGACTTCGTAAACCGTAAATAGTATAAAGCATCAGGCATACGTAAAAACGAGTCCCAAGGGGGTGACATATTACACCAACACGGTGTCACCCCGTTGGGGTTCAAAACCATTGATTACCAATTATCTATAAATATTTCACCCCTTCGGGGTTCACTCGATATTCGCATTATAATGAAAAATCGACCAAATCTTTAAGTTCTGACAAATCGGCTTTGCTTAAATGGTAAATGTTTTTGGAAAGGTATAACTTCCTTCCAAGTCCGATAATAATTGCCGGAAGAATTCAGCGCCGGCCGCTGCATCTAAGCGTAGCCAGCGGCTCACCATCTCCATTTTCAACCAATAGCCGAGCACCGCTTCTATGGTAAAATAATTAAATATATTGCATTCCTCAATGAAGCGCCAACGCAGCAGGTCAATCGCTTTTTCCTGCTCTAAAGGGTTGCTTTGTTCGCTGATTTGCAGCAGCCGGTCTAACCAAGGCAGGTCGTTGCCCAGCCCGAAGTCGCGCAATTTGCTTTGGCGAATGGCGCGGGTGGTATCATCATCGCCGATGAGTTGGTCGTCGAGGGGTAGCTTGTAGGTGCGTGCATTGAAGGCAGCGAGTAGGTTGCGGCGGCTGCGTTCCATGTCAAACCATTGCCGAAGGAAATTATTATCCGTGCCGAGGGCATGTTCAAAATACATGGCTGTAAGCTGGTTTTCCAACTGTACCGGCGATGCGTTTTCCGGCCGATTTTTAAAATATTCGATAAAATCCTGCATATAAATGGGCAGCCCTTCTGGTTCGCGCAGGCGCGTTTCGAGCTGCTCCCGACTATACACGGCGGGTACTTGCCAGTTGGCATCTTTTTTTAACAACAGCTGCAGCAGGTTATAATTATCGCGGGGTAATATTAGCAAATTTAATAATTCGAGATCAGTGGGATGCAAATGTGCGCGAAACTCCTCCGTCACCTCCGGCAGTGCGCGGGACAACTTACGGTCCTCCAGCACAATATCCGGCAAGCCGGCGATAAGGTAATAATAGTTTCTTGTTTGCATATTTATAATGCTGTTTGCTGTTTGCGGTTCGCTATTTGCTGTTTGCGGTTCGCTGTTTGCGGTTTGCCGCACAGTCAGTAGGCGCTATATCCTCAACCCCTCAACCCTTCTCAACCTCTCAACCCTTCTCAACCTTCACCCCCCCCCTTCAAACAACAACTTCGCAATACGCGGTCTTAAATATTCGGCGAAAAAATTTTCAAAATCCTTTTCGGTAAAGCTCAGCACATAGCTGCCGTCACCCGGCCCAATGCGGAAACCACTGCCCAAGTTCTTACTGAATTGTACCTCCAAGCCGCCTTGCAGCAATTCGTGCGCTTTGGACTGGAAATACGCGCCCAATTGCTCCGTTTCTTCAGCAGGCAAAATCAGTTTGAGCGAGGTACCCGAAGCGTCGGCGGGGTTCCAGGTTTTAATCATCGTTTCGATGATATGGCGCATAAAGCCCTGATCAACAAAGGTTTCGCGCAGTGGCTCGCGGATGAGTTGGGCGGTGATGGTCTGCGTAATTTGCTGACGGATGGCACTGATAGACTGGCGGGCGCTGAGTTGCATTTCCGAAATAACGTTGCGGCGCAATTCTTCGGCGGCTGCTTCGGCTGCTTCGGTGGTTTTGTGCGCTTCGCGGCGGGCGTTGGCAACTATTTTTTCTGCTTCCTCGCGGGCTTTGGCCAGTAGGGTATCGGCTTCTTCTTGCGCTTTGCCTACCCCTTCGCGGTATATTTTTTCGGTGAGTTCTTGCAGTTTTTGTTCCATAAAAAGTTGGTCAAGAGCCAGAAGGATTGTTAGTTAATAATCAAATCAGCAACAATTGGACGCAGGGCATATCCAACGGAAAAAATACGTTTTTTTGCAAACAAACAAATACGTTGCGGCTGACTTTTATACAAAATAACACGAAGTATCCCGAAGCCGTTCACTAAAAAAGTCATTATCGTATAATGATTTTCATCATCTGGGCATGGATTTGGACTTGCGCAGTTGTCAGAAATTATGTAACATTACCTCCAAAAAATAGCCAACATGATACGAATGCTGCTTGCCCTGCCGACGCTTTTGTTATTCATCAATTGCAATAATGCAAACGCACCAGCTCCAATACTTGACGCTGACACTCTCCTGCCTGTGGCCGAGCAAGTAGCCGCTTTGCAAAACATTCCCTACCAAGCTTTGTACGACCAGTACGATAATTATCGTGAAAAAAGCATCCGCACGCGCCGCTTCAAACACGCCGATATTGTGCCCTTGATCCAAAAATTGCGCCCGCCTTTTGAGGTGCGCAAGGCTGGGCAATCCATAGAAGGACGCGACATTTACAGAGTAAGCATTGGCAGCGGCCCCACGCAGGTGTTGCTCTGGAGCCAAATGCACGGCGACGAACCTACCGCCACGATGGCAATTATGGATATTTTCAACTTTTTTTCTAAAACCGGCGACGAATTTGACGAGCTACGCCAGAAACTGCAACGGGAGCTTACCATCACGTTTATTCCCATGCTCAATCCCGACGGTGCCGAGCGCTTTACCCGCCGCAATGCCTTGGGCGTGGACCTCAACCGCGATGCGCTGCGCCTGCAATGTCCGGAATCACAAATTTTGAAAAACATTCGGGATGAACTTCAGGCCGACTGGGGCTTCAATCTGCACGACCAAAGCCGCTACTACAGCGCCGGGCGCGCTCCGAAAACCGCGACAATTTCTTTTTTGGCACCAGCCTATAATTACGAAAAGGACATCAACGAGGTGCGCGGTAATGCAATGCGTATGATTGGTCTGCTCAACGGAATTTTGCAGCAATATATCCCCGGGCAGGTCGGGCGCT
Organism: uncultured Saprospiraceae bacterium; assembly: GCA_937872385.1. Taxonomy (GTDB): domain Bacteria; phylum Bacteroidota; class Bacteroidia; order Chitinophagales; family Saprospiraceae; genus JADJNW01. The sequence goes on along the minus strand of CALMSO010000062.1, from coordinate 63,409 downwards.
ACGATGATACTTTCGAGCCGCGGGCCTTTGGGGACAACATCCAGCGCTGGGGCACTAGCACTATTTTGATAGAATGCGGTGGGCAACCCAACGATGAGGAAAAACAATACATTCGCAAGCTCAATTTCGTGGCCTTGCTTTCCTCTTTCGATGCCATTGCTACCCGTGCCTACGCGCAAGCCGGGCTGGAGGCTTATGATCGCATCCCGTTCAATGGTGGCAATAATTTTTACGATCTGATTGTGCGCGAAGCAGAAGTGCAAAAAAACGGCAAATGGTATGTAATGGACATGGGCTTTCGGCGCAATGAAGTAGCACTAAATAACAACCGTAGCTTTTATTACAAATCTTCAATTGCCGAGTTCGGCGATATGTCTGTCTTTTTTGGTTATGACGAAATCACAGCACAGGGGCATCGCGCCGTTCCCGGCAAGGTGTACCCAACGGTGGTGCAAAATATAGCCGCCCTCAAGAAAATGGACATCGCCGGGCTGCTCGCGCAGGGCTACACCGACGTACAACTGCGCGAGCTCCCCTCCAGCAAAAAAGTCTTTCCGCTCAATCTCGTAGCCGCGGGCAAATCAGAGCGCAACGCCATTCAACTCTACGGCAATCCTTCTTTTGTATTGCAAAAAGAGGGACAAATCCGCTATGCTGTAATCAATGGCTTTGCTTATAATCTCGAAACGGATAAATCGCTGATCAAGCAATTGGTCAACGATTTTTGATGAATCGTGTTAGCGCCGGCGAGTAAAGCCAAAGCGCAGGTCAATCTGAGCAAAGGGCGAGGAAATATCTGTAGAAGACAAATCCGGCGTGCTCGAATTGGTCACTATGCGGTAGCCGCCCTCTAAGCCCACGCGAAACCATTGGAATACATTCACTTCAATGCCTGCCGAGGGTTGAAAAACAAAAACTTGGCTGCGGGGCAGATTGTCCGGAAAAACACGGCCGCCGCCTATGAGGGCCGAAATGCGCGGATGTACCGCTTTATAAGCGCCGGGTGCCACGGCTAGCAGCACGCCATTGTAGCGCATCCGGAATGAGCGCGCGCCTTCGGGGTTGGCATTTTCGCGGAAACGCGACCAGCCGTAGCCAACGAAAAAGTTATTGCCAAATTCCAGCCCAATGTTGCCGCCGCGATTATAAACATAATCTTCGTCGAAAAAGGAATAATTGTAGGTAGCCGAGCCCCACATCCCGGTGATACCCAAACCATTGTGCCCGAAAAGGGTTTCTTGCCGCTGCGCTTGTAGCGACGTACTGGCGAGCATGGCCAGCAGCGATAAAAGCATACCGATTCTCATATTTTTTTGTTTTCTATGAAGATGCTGCCGAGCGTGCACTACCCCTATCAGGGCGATTCTTTATTGTAAAAAAAGCCCTTTCATTGCTAAGAAAGGGCCGGTGACAAGGTTAACAAAACACTATTTTCAGGAAGTTAAAATAATGGGACATTGTTATTTGCGGTTAGCCGTTTGCTATTCGCAGGTTGCAATTAAAAAGGACATCATCAATCACTTGGGCAGTTGATGCAATACAATTAAAATGCTTGAAATCAAGCGCTTAGACGAAATGCTTCTTCAATCCGGTGCATGGCGCGTAGCGGCTCCGGCGCGGGTTCTGGCGCAAACAACGTAGCGGGGTCGCGGTCGTCGTACAGTTCTACTTGCATCTCCTCAGCAAAGGCTTTGGCTACATCACCGAGGGTGCGTGCGTATCCTTCTGATTTGCCCATGGACACCAACAGGTCAATGACGCCAGCCCGAATCAGTTCGTACTTATCTACTTGCATCAACAACTGTCGTTGCGATTTGCCGCTGGGGTTTTTGCCTTGTTGTTGGGCTATCTCACGGAGTTGAGCTGTGGAGTAGCCCATGATTTCGGCGCGGTGCTGCCACCAGTTGGCCGCATGACCGCCCTGCCGGGTTTCGTACCACTGTAGGTGCCGCCGCTCGCAGGTTTCTTGATATCTTATTGAGCACATAGCTCTAACCAAATCGGGCACAGCCAACACTTCCGTTTTTTCCAGCCCCTCCGGCTCTTCAAACGAGAGTAAGTAGCGAGCGTATTTGAGCTTCAATTTGCTATTGGAACGCAGGGCAATGTGCTTGGCCAATTCCACCGAAAGGTAGTAGTCCTCCACGATGGAAGCGTCTTTTTTCTTACGCGGGGCAAAGTCTTGCAAATGTGTCGGTTTGCGAATGCCGTCCCGAAATTCATACACATCCTGCAACCATTTTTTTACATTGGTAGCATAGTGATGGTCAAGCAGTTGCAATACTTGATGCAGATTAGTGGCGGTTACTACCCGCGTACCTTTTTGACTGATTAAGACTTGCAGCTCTGTCATGGCTTTGAAATTTTACAGTCGTCTGTTGAATGGGCAACCTGATTTCGATACAAAATTACACAATATGTTTTTATTTTGCAAATTTAAAACAAAATTTGTTTTAATAAAAATACGTCAAGCACCTTTTAGAAAAACAATGTACTTATAAAGTGCTCATTATCAGGCACTTTTTTTTGACAAAAAATAATTATACAGAGCGATTTGTTCACACAAAGGAGTACCTACCGGAAAGCAAGTGCCCACCAGGGTAGAGAAAAATGCAGTAGAATACTTGGCAAAACAGGCTCATGCCATTTACGATTTGCGAAGTCCGACTTGCGATTTTGTAAAGAATTGAAAAACAAGATTTTGAGGATAAATAAGGGCGCCATTTCCAATTGGAAAGGGTATCAAGCGATACGCAAGCCATTGGCTACCGGGCGCTCCGGCTGGAGTAGCGTGACCACCCCGTCGGTGCCCACCGAGCCGAGCACGAGGCATTCACTCATAAAATGGGCGATTTGTTTGGGCGGGAAGTTGACCACGGCTACAATTTGTAGTCCAATTAGGGTTTCTGGCTGGTAGCGGGTAGTAATCTGAGCAGAGGAGCGCCGCAGCCCCAGGTCGCCAAAGTCAATGGTCAGTTGATAGGCTGGTTTGCGGGCTTCCGGAAAGGGTTTGGCATCAATGATGGTGCCGGTGCGGATGTCCACTTTTTCAAAATCGGACCAGGTAATTACATTATTCATAAGGCAGTATTTGCAGGCAAAGGAACGGTTTCAGTCCAATTTTTTCGAGCAATTATCCATTCTGCTAATAGCAAATTGGGTACCCAGCACAGCCAACTGATGACCCGATAAGACGGCTCAAAGGGCCAGCCAAAACCGAAAGTGAACAATGGGAGCCAGATGCGTAGGGTCACGGCCGCAAAAGTCAGCGCAAAACTTCGGATCATCCAGCGATGATGAGCAGACACGTTTTTTTGACGGATAGACCGCCAAGCCCGTGTAGTGCTGTACAGCCAGCCAAGCGCCAGCCCGCTGAACCCAAGCGAGGAAACCAGCCCACCGGTTGCAAAAAAGGCAATAAGCAGTCCAGCAATGCCCCCTGCAAGACAGGCGACGACATACACTTTGCCCAAAGCCCGATGCCAGCGCAGCCGCTGCTGTCGCCAATGTGGGAAAAACTGAAATGGGCCGCTGACTAATGCAATCACACCAAACACTACATGCGCATAAAATACCGCTCGATACGCTATATTCTGCAATAGCCCTGCGTCTTTGCTATACAAAACGCCCTGTATGGCAAAGTTCAAATAGCGCAAGGACGCCACCCCGACCCCCACGGCCAGCATGGCCACGAGCACTCGAATGAATTTTTTCATCACAGTCGCTTTTACCCAAAAGATGTGCCAAAGCCCTGCGCCACCCCTACGCCGCCTGTCTTATTTTACAATCCAAACGCGGCTTTCACCTGGTCCACATAGTCTAATTTTTCCCAAGTGAAGGTTTCCACTTCCACCTCCTTGCGATTGCCGGAGCCATCGGTCAGCAGTACTTTTTTGATTTCCGACTTGCGACCCATGTGCCCATAGGCAGCCGTATCCGAGTAAATCGGGTTGCGGAGTTTCAGGCGTGTTTCGATGGCGTAAGGGCGCATATCGAAGATTTCGCTAATCTTGCGGGCAATTTCGCTGTCGCTCATATTTACTTTCGCCGAGCCGTAGGTTTGTACGTAAATATTGGTAGGTTTGGCTACGCCAATAGCATAAGAAACCTGCACCAAAATTTCATCACACACACCGGCCGCTACCATATTTTTGGCAATGTGCCGGGTAGCATAGGCTGCCGAGCGATCCACTTTTGAGGGGTCCTTGCCAGAAAAAGCGCCACCACCGTGCGCGCCCTTGCCGCCGTAGGTATCTACAATGATTTTGCGACCAGTGAGGCCGGTGTCGCCGTGCGGGCCGCCAATGACAAACTTGCCCGTAGGGTTGATGTGATAGGTTATCTGATCGTTGAAAAGTTGATGCAACTCTGGTTTGAGCTGTGCCTTCACACGGGGTATTACAATGTGAATCACATCCTCGCGGATTTTTTCCAACATGGTGCTTTCGTTGGCGAACTCGTCGTGCTGGGTAGAAACCACAATGGTATCAATGCGCTGCGGCACGTGATTGTCGGCGTATTCAATCGTCACTTGCGACTTAGCATCGGGGCGGAGGTAAGTCATTTCCTTGCCTTCCCGGCGAATGGCGGCTAATTCCATCAAGATTTTATGAGCCAGATCTAATGCCAAAGGCATATAATCATCGGTTTCGCTGGTGGCATAGCCAAACATCATGCCCTGGTCGCCGGCGCCCTGATCTTCTGGGTTTTGACGCTCTACGCCGCGATTGATGTCGGGCGATTGTTCATGAATGGCAGATAATACCCCGCAGGAGTGGGCTTCAAACATATACTCGGACTTGGTGTAGCCGATGCGCTTGATCACGTCGCGCGCGATCTGCTGCACATCTAAGTAGGTACTGGATTTGACTTCGCCAGCCAGTACAACTTGTCCGGTGGTGACTAATGTTTCGCAGGCTACTTTGGAATAGGGATCAAAAGCTAAAAAATGGTCAACAAGCGCGTCGGAGATTTGATCCGCAATTTTGTCCGGATGTCCTTCAGAAACAGATTCGGAGGTGAACAGGTAAGGCATGGTTCGCTTTAATTATTATTTGATTGTCAATTGATTATTTTCAAAAAAAGTAAAAAGCGGTGCAAAAATAGGAATTGCGGGCAAATTCTGAAAGGATGCTGCTAAAATGAATGATTTTATCTTTTGGAAAGTAGCCAGCAGGACAGTCCAATCACCGAAAATAACTATTTTAATAGGCTTGAAAACCAGCAATGTAAGCAATGGAGTGTTGATGTTTTTGTTGATGTTATTGGTTAATTGGGAAGGGGTTTAAAAAAGATTAATAGGGTGATAGGGGGATAGGACAAATAGGGGTTAGAAGGGTTAGAAGGGGTTAGAAGGGTTTAGAGAGGTTTAGAGGGGGTTTAGAAGGGTTGAGAGGTTGAGGATATAACGCCTACTGACTGTGCGGCAAAAAGCAAACCGCAAACAGCAAAAAGCAAACAGCGAAAAGCAAACAGCAAACAGTGTCTCGTCCTGAGGTCTGGCATCTAAAAATCTGGCATCTGGCATCTATCGTCTAACACTTATCTATTGATAATCAGTTGTTTGTGAATTTTTGTACTAAGAATAACGCCATCTGGGTATTTGCAAAAACCAGACATCTGCTACTTGCGCCGGAAGCTATCGCCGATAAATTGTAGCGCGTCGGTAATGCCCGTGCGCCAGTAAGTCCAGGTGTGGCCGCCGTCGCGCACCCGAAATTCGTGCGGCACGCCCTTGCGGGTGAGCGCGATGTGCAGTTGGCTGTTGCCGATGGTGAGAAAATCGTCGTCGCCGCAGTCTATCCAGTAGCGTACCTGCCGGAGGGACTCCAAGGGCTTTTCCTCAATTATTTTCAAGGGCGAATTAGCATACCACGCAGCGGTCAGGCGGTCGGTACCGCTCAGTTTGCGCCCAAACAACTGCCCGAAAATTTGCGCCCAAGTATTGTCATCCATAGTACGCATGCTTTCGTCGTCGCTTACGGCAGCGCTCAGGGGCGCGGCGGCAGCAAAAAGTTCGGGGTATTTCAATGCATAAATCAGCGTGCCGTAGCCGCCCATGGAGAGGCCCGCCACCCCGCGAAACTGCTTCTCGGCTTTGATGCGCCAGGTTTTTTCTATCTGCGGCATAAACTCCTGAATGAAAAAATCCTCGTATTTGACGGCCCCGTCGTAGCTGTTGATGTACCAACTCACTCCAGCATCGGGCATGATGATGATCATGGGTGGCAGGGTGCCTTCGGCAATGCCCTGGTCGGCGTAGCGATTCACTTCGCCAAATTGCAGCCAGCCGCTGTCGTTATCGGTGTAGCCATGCAGCAGGTACACCACCGGGTACATTCGGTCGGAATGGTCATAATCGGCAGGCAGATAGACCGAGTAACGCACCGGTTTGCCGAGTATTTTGCTAGTAATGGTTTGACCTTCCATCACTTTGCCGGCGCTTTGCGCGAATGGGTGGAGGGGCAGCAGCAGACAAATGAGCAGCAGGAATTTCATCGTTGTAGGCATAAATTTTTATTATGGAAATGATTATAAAGGCAGCATTTTTACTGCATTATGCTGATTGCCAAATGGCTATAAAAAATACTCGATCGCTAACTCGTAGCCGCGCAGCCCCAGCCCTACGATGCAGCCCACACAACTTGCCGTCAGGTAGGAATGATGTCGAAAAGGCTCCCGGTCGAATACATTGGAAATGTGCACTTCTACTACGCGTGTGCGAATGGCAGAGATGGCGTCGGCGAGGGCCACACTCGTGTGCGAATAGCCGCCCGCATTCAAAATGATACCGTCATAGCTGAACCCAACCTCATGCAATTTGTCAATCAGTTCTCCTTCATGGTTGCTTTGAAAATAATGTAGCGTGACGGTGGGGTAGTCTAATTGCAGGCGGACAAAAAAATCCTCGAAGGTCTCGCGGCCGTAGATATCTGGCTCGCGGGTACCCAGCAAATTGAGGTTTGGTCCATTGATGATGATGAGTTTCATGGCGACAGTGGTGTTGCATGATTGCAATCAGTTTCTCTGCTTATTGTACGTTCGAGCGCATCCAGTTCAGTATTTCCTGGGTGTTTTTGGTAGCTACATCAGCGGGAAGGTTGACGCGCCGGTGGGCTTGCAGGTCAAAGGCCATAGCTTTATTTGTACCTTCCTCGCGCAGCACCAAGTAGCGGTTATTGGTAGCACTGCGTTGCACATTGGTATTGAGTTTCATAGGTGCATCAAAGGCCGGATGAATAGGAAATTCGCCGGTTTCGCGGTTGTATTCGGGCATAATGGCCTGCACACCGCCAGCATCAGCTGAGAGCAGGAATAATGGGGCATAGCTCACCTCGTCCATGGCATATTCGGCAAAAGGCAACACCGTTTTGGGGGCTTGTCGGTCGCTCAGGTCAAAGGCAAAAACGCCATAGTCTTGTGCATAGCCTATGAGGTAGTCTTCCCATACTTCGAGGCGTTGGATTTGGCCCGACTGGGCGTCCACATCGAAGCGCTCGCTGCGAAATCCGGGCTTCAGGCGCGGCAGGAGTTTGCGCTCGTTCACATCGTAGCAATAGATACCGGTGGTACCTTTGATGGCGACAATTTTGTTGAGATTGTTATAGGTAATTTCGGCGATATAATAGGGGAAATCCGGGCTTCTGTCCACGGGCAGGGTTTGGCGCAGGATGCGGCTGCAATTTCTGGTGTCATACACTTCGAGAATGCGGTGGCTGGCCGCCTGCAAATCAGCGTCGTAGGTAGTCGAGTCGGCTACAATGGTCACAAGCACTTCGGCATCGCGGGCCCAAAACTGATTGCCTTCCAGCATTTCTCCGGCAATGTCACAATTGTGTGTGAGCGGCGGCGGCGCGTCCATTCCTCTGGTCGTGACGGTATCTTGGGTTTCGGCGGCAGAGGCATCCTTGGTTTTATCGGAGCCGCAGGCGAGTAGGCTCATCAGTGCGGTGGCCAGCAAAATAGGTATCAACAATTTCATGGAAATCTGTTTTTTGAAAACCAAGTTAGGCATTTTTTTATCGAAAGTACCGGAAAAATTCTATCTTCTCTTTGAAAGACCGACATTTCCACTCTTTTAAAACGCCGCAGCCTTGTAAAATGGTGTATCGAAGCGAGGAGCCTCTTGCTGGGCAGTAGTATGATTGCCAAAAACAAAACCGCTCACAGCCTAATACTGCAAGCGGTTTTTTATCGGTAGGTTCTAAACCGGTGAAGGATTAGTATCTTCTCTTGTTGTAACCACCGTCGCCATAGCCGCCACGATCACCGCCGCCGCCATAGCCACCACGGTCGCCACCGCCGCCGTAGCCGCCACGATCACCGCCGCCGCCGTAGCCGCCGCGATCCCGTCCGCCGCCACCGCCGCGATTGAAACCGCCACCGCCACCGCCTCTGCGGTTATCGCCACGGGGTTCAGCTTTTTTTACTACAATCGTGTTGCCGTCCAATTCGCTTTCGTTGAGTGCCTCGATGGCGTTGAGCGCCTCGTCGTCGTTTGCCATTTCGACAAAGCCGAAACCTTTCGATTTGCCGGTGAAATGATCTACAATTACTTTGGCTGAATCTACTTCGCCATAAGCTTCGAATGCTTCACGCAGGTCATCGCTCTGCGTATTGAAGTTCAATTTTGCAACAAAAATATTCATTAGAAAAAATTGAAAAAGTGAAAAAAATGATAATATAAAAATATTCTGAATAAAATCAGCTAAGGATAGCGGAGAAAGATTAGAGATTCACCATGGAAAGCTAAAACTGACTTGCTAAACTTAAATGATAACAACGTTAAACAAAAAATCCTTACACAAAAGTAAATTAAAAAATAATGTCGCGCAAGATGTCATTAAAAAAAACATGAACGCCCGGAATGTTCTTTCGATTGCCGGGCGTTCGGGTTTTCATACCCCAAACGGCATGCTATACCGCTTATTGTACAATAGCAAACTTGTATTGTAAACGCTCAATAATCGGATAACCGGTGTCGGTTTCTCTATTGTCTAAGAAAATTTCCAGCTCTATGGTTTCGGCTTCGTCCTTGCTTTCGCTATCAAAAACAACGTGAATGGTGCCTTTTTCGCCGGGCTTCACGGGCTGCTCCGTCCAGGCGGCGGTGGTACATTCGCATACGGATACGACGTCAATTTTGAGCGTGGTATCGCCGCGATTGACAAACTCGAAAGTATGCTCGCGCTTGTCGCCTTTTTTTAGCGGCCCAAAATCAATGGTGCGCTCAGCAAACTCCATCACGGGCATTCCACGCAGGTCTTTTTTGCCATAAAGCGAAGATAACTCGCTGATTTTGAGCGAATCCTGCTGGTTGCTGGTAATCAGTGCATTGCGGTTGGACGGGGTGTTGGTCGTTGTATTTTTGCGCAGGCGCGTACTCTTAATGATGATGCTGGTGGGGCCTTCCACAATTTTGAACTCAGTACGACGATTGATAGCGTGCGCTACTTCTCTCTGCTCTTCGTTGGCTAAATTATTGATATAGGCTTCGGTGAGTACGTCCCCTTCTTTCAGGAAGGGGTAATTGGCCGATTGTTTAGCACTTACAGTTTTAGGCACGGATTCGCCGTAGCCTTTGGCTTCGATGCGTTCGCGGGTAATGCCTTTGCGTACCAGCCAGCGGCGGGCCGATTCAGCGCGGCGCTGCGAGAGGTCGCGGTTGTAATTGTCATTGCCCCGGTTGTCAGTGTGCGAACTAAGCTCGATTTTCATATCCGGATATTCGGTCATGAGTTCGAGCACCAATTGCAAATCTTGCTCGGCTTCTGGCTCGATGCGGTCGGAGTCGAATTTGTACAAAATATTTTCCAATACAATGGCTTGCTCGATGGCAATGGTGTCGAACTCCGGCTCCGGCGGAGGCAACGGCTTGGCTTTCAGGTAGAAACGCTGCTCAATGGTTTTGGATTCTTTCAGTCCCACGGTGTTGAACTCCAGCGTATCGGGGTAGTAGCCTTCGCGCATACCAATGATGCGGTAGGGCATATCGAAACCCAATTCAAAGCCAAAGCGATTGCCTTTTTCGTTTTTTTGTGAATTGGTTTGCCCAATTCGGTCGTTGATGAGTTCCATCAGTTGTACCGTGCCGCCGGGCAGGGGTTTGCGCGCTTCGTCGAACATACCGACCACCAAATCCACCGACAGTTTGGGCATGGTGAAGGTGTAAATATCGGTGCAGCAGGTGCGACTTTCTACGGAGCGGCCACCTTCGCGGTTGGAGGTCAACAGCCCATTGTAGCCTTCTGCATCGAGGTAGAGGAACTGGTCGTCCACACTCGTGTTGTAAGCATTGCCAAGGTTGAGCGGCTCGCTCCAGCGCTGTCCGTCCCAGGCGGTGTAGAAAATATCAAAACCTCCGAAACCCGGATGACCGGTAGAGCTGAAGTACAGGGTGCCATTGATATAAAAAGGCGTCTCTTCGTCGGCAATGGTATTGATGCCAGGTCCGAGATTGACCGGGTCGCCATATTTACCTTCGCTGATCAGCGGTGCGTAGTAAAGATCAAAACCGCCCTGCCCGCCGGGCATATTGGAAGCGAAAAAGAGCACTTCGCGGCCAAATAATTCGCCTACCATCGGTTGCTTGTTTACATAATCACCATTAATGCCCTCCACTTCGTCGGCCGGGCCCCAGGAGTCGTCGCCGCCAACGCTGTAATAAATTTTGCCCTCTGTCATGATGTTGCCTTCCATTTGGGCACGGGTGAGGAACATGCGATTGCCATCTGGCGAAATGCTCACATTGGCACTATGGTAGCCAGGTCTATTGATTTTTTCACTCAGGGCAACGGGTTTTTCCCAGCCGCGCTCTCCTTTCACCGATTTGTAAATGCGGGCGTGATAGTCGTTTTTTTTCTCATCTATAATAATGACTTCCTTTGTGTCAAAACCGACGTAATACATGGTATTGGCGTTGCGACCGAAGGCGGGCGAATACTCGGAAAAAACGGTATTGATTTCGCGGCCAGCGCTTTCCATGTTCACTTTTTTGGTGGGCGGCGGCGAGTTGATTGCTATTTCGGCACCTGTGATTTCGTTTTGCGCCAGCGTTTTCAAGGAGTCATTGCTTGAGGCGGCAATAAATTCGCGGAAAGCCTCAATGGCGTCTTCATATTTGCCGTTCATTTTCAGTACACGCCCATAAGTAAAGCGAGTTTCGACAAACTCATTGTCCTTGTCGCGTCGCAAAAAACGGGTGTAGGTGCGCTCTGCGCCGCGGTAGTCGCGGATGAGGTATTGCAGCCAGGCAATTTTAGGCAGCAAGGTGCGATCCTCTTTGTCTTCGTAGGCCTCCTGATATTTTTTGAGCGCATTGTAATAATCGCGCTTTTCGTATTGCTCTTCGGCTACTTGCAGCAGCACATCGTAGGCGGCCTTGCGCAGGGGTTGGGCCATGAGTACCGTTGTCAGCCCCAGCAAAACCAATAAGGTGAATATTTTTTTCATAACTTTATCTTTGCAAATCAAAACCCCGGATTTTCTTTGGTAGAAACGTTGAAAACCTGCTGGGCTTTATAAAAAAAATGTTAAAAAAACGGCTGTTTGTAGTCGCTTACGTGCATCAGAACTGCGGACAGATGATGGACGGTCGGGTATCGGGTTGTTTGAATATTTTAAGAATGTACCAAGCTGCGATTTCAAATCCGCCCTGATAGCGACTCACCTCACTGAGGGAAGACACGTTTACGTCGTAGCTCAACGCTACGCGCAAGTCTTCATAATCAAGCCCAAGCAGCACCTGCCCAGCATCCGCCACGCGATAACCGAGGCCGAAGTTCAGCTTAATTTCGGGTTTGAGTTGGTAGCCGGTCCAGCCCTGGATGGCCAGTTCAGTAGCACCGCCGGTCGTTTGATAAAAAGCAGTAGGCGAAAGGCTCCACTGGTCGGTCAGTTTGGTATGGTAGGTGGCGTGCGCGGCAATGCGCATGGGGCGGCGGGCGTCGTCGTCATCGGTGACCTGAAAAGCGGCCCCTTTGGGGCGGGTGATGTGTCCAAAAGCCAAGCCGGCTTCTATATTAGACTGGTTGCTGAGTTGGGTGCGCAGCATCAGGCCCGTGCCAAAGTCGAGGTAGCTGGTATTGGTATTGATATTGCGGTCTTGGCTGGAGCCCGGCATGCCGCCGGTCAGTTCCGATTCGTCGGCAAAGATCAGGTCGTCGAACGAAAAGCTGCGCTGCACGCTGCCGCCCTGCAAACCGAGGGTAAGCACGGTTTTGGCGTCTTTGTCGAGTGCCAGATGGTACGAAGCCGAAAACATATTGACGGAAGTACGCATCCGGGAGGTACCCGCTTGGTCGTTGATGGTGAGCATGCCTACGCCCACCCAGTCGTTTTTGCGAAAACCCCGAATAATCGGCGCATCAATAAAAAACGAAGGCGTGGTGAACTGATTGGGCAGAAAGCTGGCCCACTGGTCGCGGTAAATACCCCCGATACGCGCTGTGCCCGGATACGCGCCTGTGAGCGCGGGATTGAGGCTAAGCGGCGACATATTGAACAGCGAAAAGTGGATGTCTTGTGCTTGCAATGCGCCAAATGCGGTAACAAAGGCTGTCAAGAGTAAAAGTCTTTTCAATTTCATACGTATGGTTTTGTTGCTGGTGTTAGAACGCTGATTCGGGTATCTGGTAGCTGCCTGTCCTCTTCCTTTTAGCTGCGAAATATAGATTTTTTTATGCACAATTTTCAGGAAATCGGGGCAAGTTAGTTGTTAAAGTGAAGTTGCACAAATGGAATCGCCTGATTTTTATACTTTCGGACGACAAAATTAGGGATGCGCTGGACTTTGCCAAGCAAACAATTACTCGGCTTTAGTTATCTTCTGGATAGGGGAATTGCTGTTAAAATGTTCATTATTAGGCTTTTAACTTTGTAGAAACGACTGGCAAACAGCGAAAAGTATCATAAATCACAAAAAAAACGATGCGACTGATACAAATTACCGACTTGCACCTCGGGCTGCCGGGCGAAGATACCTTCGGGGTGGACGTACGCGGAAATTTTGTCAAAGTGCTGGCGGCGGCTCAGGCTTTACAGCCGGATTATCTGCTGCTCACGGGTGATCTTTGCTTTCGGCACGGCGAAGTGGCTATTTATGAATGGGTACGCGACCATCTGCAAGCCATAGCAATTCCTTTTGCTGTGATTCCAGGCAATCACGATGACCCGGTGCTGCTGGCTCAAACCTTCGAGCTGGCGGAGGATTTGCACCAAGAAGAATTATATTTCGTGCGGTATTTCAATGGTATGCCCGCATTTTTTTTGGACACCACCACCGGCTATCTCAGTCTGATGCAGCAGGAGTGGCTTCGGTCTCAGTTGCAAATGCATTCGCAAGCGGTGCTGGTGTTTATGCATCATCCGCCTTTGCCGGGCGGCGTACCTTATATGGATGTCCATTATCCTTTGCACAATCGGGCGCAGGTGCAGGAGCTGTTGTTCGCGCATCCGTATGCGGTGACGGTTTTTTGCGGGCATTATCACGTAGAAAAAACGGTTCAACAAAAGTTGGTGACGATGCACATCACGCCAGCTACTTTTTATCAAATTGATGCCTTTTCAGCCGATTTCAAAGTGGATCATCAGCATCCTGGCTGGCGGGTGATAGATATTGCGGACGAGCGCATCACGCATCAGGTATTGTATTTGCAATGAGGCGGTGCGCGTGCTGCTCGGCGGCGTCGAGCAGTTGCTTCAAATTCGCTTCGGTGGTCAGCGGATTCATCAAGGCGGTGCGCAGATAGCGCTTGCCGTGCAATACCGTTTGTACAATATAAAAATTGCCCGATTCGAGCAGTGCCTGTCGAATGGCGTTGTTCAGGCGGTCAAGAATTGGCTCCGGTGCAGCTACATAGCGGAAATTAACGATATTGCCAGTGGGAGCTACGGCTAATTCAAAGGCTGGGCGCTGGCGGATGATGGCAGCAAAACGCTGCCCCAGGTCGTACAAACGATTGACATTTTCGGCGAAAATGCTTGGGCCAAAGGTTTTTAGCAGGCTATACACCTTTACAGAAAGCATCAGTTTGGTGCATTCAAAAGTGCGTTTGCCAGAGTTGTACCATTCGCCAGCATGCTGGGTATCCCAGAGGTACTGGGCGCGCTGCGCGAAGGTCTGGTCGGCGTGGTGGCCCTTTTTGAAAATCAGCGCAGTATTGAGGGCCGGAGTCAGCAGCATTTTATGAAAATCAATCACGACCGAATCCGCCCGTTCGATACCCGTAGCAAGGTGCCGATAGGTATCCGAAAACACAACTGCCCCGCCGTGCGCGCCGTCCACATGCAACCACAGGCGGTGGCGCTCGCAAAAATCAGCCAAAGCGTGCAAATCGTCATAAGAACCGGTAGAAGTAGAAGCGGCGCAGCCAACGACAGCAATCACCGTCAAACCCTGGCGTTGTGCCTGCTGCAAATGTGCCTCAAGCAGATCGGTACGGATTTCAAAATGGGCATTCACGGGCACCTTGATAATGCCCTGGCTACCCAAGCCCATGATGCGTGCAGCCCGGTCTATGCAATAATGCGCTTCTTCCGAGACCATGATGGCGAGTTGTTCGGCGTGCCCCTGTTCCCAGACATCGGTAGGAGCTTGTGCTTTGCGCGCAGCCAGCAGCGCCGTGAGGTTGGCAAGTGTGCCGCCGGAAGTCAGCAGCCCCGTGGATTGATGATCGTACCCGATTTGTTGTGCTACTTGGTCTGTAACGATTTTTTCGAGGGCATTGGAAGCCATTCCCATTTCATAAACGCCAGTACCGTTGCTCAAGGTATCGGACAGCAGCCCAGCCAAGCTGGCCACCAATGCTGGCACAGATACTTGATGCCCCATATAATGCGGGTGGTGCACCTGCACAGAATGTTGCAGCACATTGCGAAAAAAATCAAGCGGCGCAGCGGTATTCGCAAGGTCATTTTGCCAAAATGCCAATTCTTCCTCCGGGCGGCGGTAAGGGATGGCGGGCGTCTCATTCGGTGCAGTGCGAAGCTGACTGAGGTGATCGGCCAGCAGGTCAATCAACTGGTGCCCCCAGCTGCGAAAATCGTCTATATTGTAAGCTTGTTCCAAATTGGAAAGTGTTGTTTGCATGAGAATGGTTTTATTGTTCCGAAAAACGTTATGTAAAGGACGTTGGTTGCGCGCTTGCACCGCTGAAAATGGGTGACGAGGTAATTTTTTGCAAAACCGGTCGTTTTTTACCAAGCAAAATCTGTGCTACGATAGGGTACAGTTATCAAACAGTATGCGCATGAAATATTTTCTAATTGCCCTGCAATGTTGTGTCTTGATTAGCCTGCAAGCCCAAATTCGGCCGCAGCGCGCGGTGGTGCATGTGACTCCCGCAGCGATGGCGACGGCACATTCGATACCCATTGCGCAGCCCGCGCCGTTTCTGGCGTATGCTATTGTCAGTGCAAGTGAACTGACCGGGCTTCGTATTCGTTTTTCCGCAGACGGGGTGGAGTGGGGTAGTTGGCAGGCCCTGCACCCGGATGCCCACACAGAAGCATTGCCGCAAAGGCACACCAGCGAGTTGTATTTTACGCAGCAGGAGCATCGCTTTTTTCAAATAAACGGGCAACAAACGACTTTGGATGTCCATTTTTACAGCCCCGACGCCACGCCGCCGCCTGCCTTGTCGGCAATAAGCCCGCGGCCGCGCACCGACTGTGGCTGTGCCCAACCCAATTATCAAAACCGCACTGACTGGTGCCCTGCCGGCAATTGCCCACCCAGCGCCAGCCCTGTTGTTACTTCGGTGACGCATCTGATTGTACACCATTCAGCCGGTACGAATATTGCCAATGACTGGGCCGCCGTGGTGCGCGCCATCTGGAATTTCCACGTTAATGTCAATGGCTGGGCGGATGTGGGCTACAACTGGCTGATTGATCCTAACGGCATTTTGTACGAAGGACGAGGCGACGGCGTGCTGGGCGCACATTTTTGCGGTACCAATACGGGCACGATGGGCGTTTGTCTGCTCGGAGATTTTACCGATACCACCCCGGCGGAGGCCGCGCAAAACAGCTTGATTGAACTGTTGGGCTGGCAGGCTTGTGACTTGATGCTCGACCCGATTGGCACCTCTTTTCACAACTCTTCAGCACGCCAGTTGCCGCACATCTCCGGTCACCGCGACGGTTGCAATACGGCCTGCCCCGGCGCCATGTTTTACCCCTTGCTGGGCGCGGTGCGGCAGCGCGTGGCAGATTATATCGGCAATGATTGCAGCTTCGCTACGGCCGCTCGGCAGGAGTTGGTTTTGGAAGCATTTCGGGTTTTTCCGAACCCGGCGGACGAGCAATTGCAAGTGCATTGGCAGACGCCACTCGAAGGCAGTTTTTATCTGTCGGTGCAAGACCTTTTGGGTACGGTGGTACAACAACGCACTATTGACAAACGCAGTGACTGGGCACAGGAAACCATTCGCATCCATGCATTGCCAAAAGGTATTTATACTATTACCCTGCGCCACGCCTCCGGTCAGGTCACTACTTCGTTTATAAAAAAATAAACGGCTGCCAAAACTTACGACCTGTCAATACGGTGCGGATAAACCATAAATCGGAACCCTGCCCAACGCTTCCAAAATATCGGAAGGCGTGAGGTAAGTACTGTCCAAAAACTCCTGCATGGCTTCGTATTGCGATACGGCATCCGGGGCGGTGCGCACGTAGCGGGCGTATTCAAAAAGCTGCCATCCGAGGGCGTGATAGATCACCCGCTCGTCGGTAGAGCGTTCGTGTCGGGCACGGAAATTAGCGCTACCCAGATAGAGCAAACCAAATTTGAATAAGCCCCAGGTGCTTAGCTGCTCATAATGCGCGGCGTGCGCCAGTTCGTGCGCAAGAATGGCTACCTGTGCGTCGAATGGGAGATTTTTTAATAAAATGGGCTCCATGGCTTGGCCGCTATTGTTGCTGACGATGATGCGATATTCGCGGCCGGAGCGCTTGCCGAAGAGCGAAAAAAAAGCTGGGCGGGAAGCCAATGGAATCAACGCTTTTTGATAGGCGAACCGGATGCGGGCATCTTTCAACTCCGGAAAATGGCGCAGTGCTAATAGGCATTGCAGTTCGAAGCCAGGCAGGAGGGTTTTGCGTTCGCCAAATTCCTTTTGTAAAATCTCGCGTTGCATAGCCCAGTAGAGCGAGTCAAATTGCCGAACCGGCATGATTTCCGAAGGCGTCAGTTGTTGTTGCGCTCCGGCTTTCGGGATGAGCAGCGTCGCCCCGATAAGTACCAGCACCCCCAACAAGATAAACAACAGGGTGCGCAATATTTTTTTGAACATAGCGATTGGGTTTGTAAAGGATTGGGTAAAGATAGCTTTTCTTGCGCAGTTTCAGGTATTTGGGCCTTAGCCTCGCGCACAAGTCAGGTAATTGTTGTAGCCTGTTTTAAAAATAATTTGCCTCTGGGGCGTTACTATCGGCTCTATGCTGCGTCTAAATGGTATAAATGTCAGGGCACTTCAATTGCCGTGATAAAAAGGGATGACTCCCGCAAGATGTATTGAAATGTTTCATTTTTTCATCCTAAAACTTTTAGTTCTTATGAAGAAGTTATTGTTGCAACTGACGGGTTGGGTATTGCTGGGTACATTGTTTTTCACAATTGGCTGTACGCCCGAAGATGGCGGCACCGATGGCGGCGGCACCCCCGTACCTCCTTTAGTTAGTCTGGTAGTGGAAAGTGGTTTCGTCAGCGATAATGCCGAAGTGGAAGCAGGTACCGAATTCAAGGTAAAACTGCGCGTACAAACCGGCAGCAGCGAGTTGCGCTCGGTCAGAATCACCGAAGAAGGCGCCAACTTAGCCACTACTCGTTTTACTATTAATAACGGAGCCATTGCTTCCAATAACCCGTTCCTGATCACCGGCACGAGCAAAACGGGTGCTACTTACGAAATCGCTATTCAAGTGCACGAAGGATTCCAGACGACGAAGCGCTACTCTTTTGAAATCAGCGACGAAAGAAACCTCACCGATGTAGTGTTTGTGGACATTACGACCAAAGGCGAGCCAGTCACGACGATTACCGGCGTATTGCTCAATCAGGCGGGCCCTGCTGGCCAAGGTGGCCTCGACTTAGACACGGGCATGGGCACGGGTACCGTATCTACCAATCCGACTTCGGTCAACGCCGAAATCCGCGATATGGGCATTGATTTGAGCAAACCGAATGCGACCAACTGGCGGCAGCAAATTGCTGGTATGAACAGTGCAGTCATCCGTACCATTGGCGGCAGCATGCCCGAAAACTTCAACTTTGACAATGTGCAGTTCCGGGAGCAAATTGTAGCCGCTTATGATAGTGGTAACGACCTGACGCTGACCGACGCTACCACCGGCCTGAAAATCACCAGCCCGCTGAAAATAGGCGATACTTTTACCGTAAAACGCGACGATAAGTACTACCTGATTAAGGTGACGAAAATCAACGTGACGACGAACGACAATATGGATAGCTACGAATTTTCAATCAAGAGATAAGACAAAGGCAATCTTTATCGTTTAAGAAAAGACCTGTCGGATACATTGCCCGGCAGGTCTTTCGCTGTGTGCCAGCTTTTTTTCCGAAAGGCGGCCAGAAGCGGCCCAGCGGCGCAATAAATTCATATTTTACACTATTTTTGCAGCATAAATGCACTTTTTATGAGAAAACTGCTCGCTTTGTTATTGTTTTGTAACGTATTTCACACAGCCGCCACTGCCCAATGCAAGCTGGCGATGAAAGAGGTGGACCCTTTTGACAATACTTTGCTGGTGGCAGCCCAACCGATGTCAATAGGGTATAAAATTCCCAGCCAATACACCCAGCCCGATGGCAACCTCCGAATGATTGATGAAGGTAAACTGCTGTTTTCTTACACCGAAAATGATACCATCAACAGCTTTTTTCTGACGCTGGGGCTGGCCGAGCACGCCTATTATACCGTAGAAGAGGGCTACACGGTCATGTTGCTGCTATCCAATCAAAAAGTAATCGCCTTGTACAATGTGCCCGACCGGGGTCAGTTCAACAGCGACATCAATATGCGCATTTACCAGCACACCTGCGTGGTGCCGCTCGATATGTTTTATGTGCTCACCTACCTGAAAGTGGAAAAAATTCGCATTGAGTACAAAGGCTACAAGAAAACCCTCGAAATATTGCCAACACAGCAGGATGCTATCCTCGAAGCCGTGCGTTGCGTAGGCGAGGGCGCTGGCCTTTACCCCGTAAAACCCTGAGCCACCCCGCAAATATTTGGTACTGTTTCGGCTTTCGCCAAATCTATCCTGCCTCACTGGCGTCCGTATTCCCAATTTCTTTCTACAATCCTGAATTACACAGGATTAATGCAATCGCTTTGGTTTTATTTTGGCGAATGCCTAACTTTGCGAACGAACATTCGTTTCGTAATAACCACGAAAGCGAAGCCTGCTTGGTACGCCATTTTTTGACTACCAACAAGCGCGCATCCGCTTTCCAACTGTAAAAAAACATGGCTCAAATCGGTACTGTTACCACTGCCGTTTCCAATGGCATTGCCACCATCGAGTTTTTTCATCCAGCGCACAACGCTATGCCGGGCATCCAGCTGAGCCGACTCACCGAAGCCATCCAGGCGGCCGGTGCGGATGCATCCGTGCGGGTAATTGTATTGCAAAGCGCAGGCGATCGTACCTTCTGTGCGGGTGCCAGTTTCGACGAATTGGCAGCCATCCGCGACTTAGATTCCGGTAAACGTTTTTTTATGGGTTTTGCCAATGTGATTAACGCCATGCGCACCTGCCCGAAGTTTATCATCGGGCGCATCCAGGGCAAGGCGGTAGGCGGCGGCGTGGGGTTGGCAGCATCCAC
Source organism: uncultured Saprospiraceae bacterium (assembly GCA_937872385.1). Taxonomy (GTDB): domain Bacteria; phylum Bacteroidota; class Bacteroidia; order Chitinophagales; family Saprospiraceae; genus JADJNW01. Next base: position 43,557 of record CALMSO010000062.1, on the reverse strand, counting down.
CGATTATTGCATCGCCACGCATTTTGCTACCATCAAGCTGAGTGAACTGGCGGTGGGCATCGGGCCTTTCGTGGTGGGGCCAGCCGTGGAGCGGAAGGTCGGTACAAGTGCTTTCCAGCAATTGGCTATCAATGCTACGGAGTGGCAAACGGCCGAATGGGCGAAGGAGAAAGGCTTGTACAATGAGGTATTCCCTACAATAGAACAAATGGATGCCTACATCGCGCATCTGGCGGAAAAACTGGCGGCTTCCAGCCCGGAGGCTATGCGCAGGCTGAAGCATATTTTTTGGCAAGACGCTGCCCACTGGGATGCCCTGCTGGCCGAGCGCGCCGCCATCAGCGGGGAGTTGGTGCTATCCGATTTTACGAAAAATGCTATCGCTGCATTCAAGCAAAAAGCATGAGACTATTTACGAAGTCCGATTTTGTAAGATTTTGAAAAACAAGCTTTTAGGAATAAATAAGTGCATCATTTCCAATTGAAAAAGCTAAGAACAGCATTCGATGTGACACAACGGATCAATCCCTGAAAAACAGTAGCTTTGCAAAAAAATGTATTGGCAGATGCCTCGTTTTTTAACAAAGTTCGATAGCGATATGAAAAACTCTAATGTCATTATCCAGCAATTTATAGCGGTAGTAAATAATCAGCTACGCGAAAACGAGCCGACGGAAACCCGCCAGACGCTGGAGCGCCTGCAAAGGCTGGGCTATTCTGAGGAAGCAGCAAAGATGATGATGGCTCAGTGCGTGGGCCGCGAAATAACTGCCGTGTTGCAATCTGGGCAATTGTACAATCATGAGCGCTATATAGCCTCTCTGCACCAGTTGCCCGACATGGATTTTGAACAATTAGAGCTTGGCTTGTAAAGCAATAGGCTTTTTAAAAATTTGATAATCAGTACTTTTTATATAACGACCTTAGATTATAAAAACTAATCACTCATGCAGCAGTTTTTGCAGCCAACTCACCTTTTAGACGCAGATGATCCGCAGATCCGCACTTTTGCCGAGCGGGTTACGCAGGGTTCGCGCGCGGATATTCAAAAAGCAGTGCGCATTTATTACGCCGTACGCGATGGCTGGAAATACAATCCTTACAACATCAATCTCAACCCCTCAGCTATGCGGGCCAGTGTGATATTGCATCAAGAAGAAGGGCACTGCATTGACAAAGCCATTTTGATGATTACTTTGCTGCGGGCGGTGGGTATTCCGGCGCGGCTCTGCTTAGCCAAAGTGCGCAATCACATTGCCGCCGAGCGCATCACCGAAGCTTTTGGCACCGACGAACTCACCCCGCACGGCTACGTAGAAGTGTGGATTAATGCGCGCTGGGTGAAAGCCACACCTGCATTCAACCGCGAACTGTGCGAGAAAATGGGCGTAGCGCCGCTCGATTTCGATGGGCAAAACGATTCCGTTTTTCAAGAATTTGACCAGGCAGGCGGGCAGTTTATGGAGTACTTGGAAGAATACGGTTGCTTCGCCGATGTGCCCATGGATTTTATTATTGATAATATGAAGGCGCACTACCCCCGGTTTTTTGCCGACCGCACAGAGTGGACCCGCGAAACCATGCTGGAGGCCATTGCACAAGGCATGAATTGAGATAAATAGCTCATTTCCAAAGTTCTACCTCAAGTTGGTCGAGCCAAATCAGGTTGGGCGTTGGGTTCCAAACGAACACTTTGAACAGGTCGTCGGGCCGCACGCGTCGAGGTATTTTTACAAAAAAGTAAACTTGCTCCCAGACGTGGGGCTGCCCACCCCAAAGGCTGTAGTGCGTGTTGCCGGTTTTATTGTCTAAGCGCAGTCCGCGCCATTTGTAGTTGCGTCCGTTGCGTTCAAAAGCGACCGTCAGCATACTAGATACTTCAAAGCCGGAGCCTTGATATTGGCGCATGCACCATACACTGACCCGCAGCCAGCGGCCGCCTTCGGTGTTGAGTTGGTGCCATTCGGTCATCAGGCCGGGGCTATAGCCGGTGGCATTGTCGAGCACATAGGCAAAATCGCCGAAGCGCGTGTGTTCGCGGGTGTATTGCGCACTGAGCGAGTCCTCGAAGGTTTCCTGAAACAGCGGTCGGAGCAGGCGAATCCGGTTGGTATCGGGTTGTGGCTCATTAGAATCGTAGCGCACCAGATCGAAATAATCCATGCGGGTTTTGCCCAAAATGCCAAAATAATAGGCACGGGTGGCGTCTTGCGACCACATCATGCCTTCCGTAAACTGCCAGGTATGAAACAGGTTCAGGCCCGTGAGCAGCACGAAAACCGGTGCCAGCCCTGCTATGAGCCAGCGTTTTTTTATGGCAAAAGCCACCAATAGCGCCAGCGGCACCCCCAGCAGAGCGTATAGCTGCACCATAGGGCGGGAGCCAAAACCATTGATGTAATTCCAAACCCACCAACTGTAGGTGATGTAAATATGCAGTGGTAAAATGATCAATATCGGCAGCCAATACTCCCGTCGCCGCCAGAGCAGCAAAATGCCCGCCAGCGCAAAGCACATCAGCGGAGTATAGATCAGCCAGCCGTTTTTGAAAGCGAACAGTCCTTTGCGAATTTTCGGGTTTAAAAAGTTGAACCCTTCTTCGCCATAGCTGTAATAAAAAAAGTGACCAGTAGTGTATTTCCAGTAGAATAGCTGCGGCAAGCCCATCAAAACGAAAGCCGCTGCCGCCGCTACATAGACCGAGGATTGCGCTCGTATCAAGGCGAGACGCGCCGAAAAGTCGGCCCTTGAGCCAATGCCCCAGAGCAGCGGAATGAAAATGCAAAGGATTTCGGTGGGGCGAATCAAGGTAATCAGGCCGGCCGTAGCGCCCACCAACAGCGCATCGGGCAAGCGCAAATGGGCGTACCAGCGCTCGGTGGCGTACATAAGTAGGGCGTACAGGCAGAAAAGATAGGCGTGGGACATGGGGCCGTTGATGACGGTAAAAAAATACAGATTGGTGCCCAAGCCTATGATAATCAGCACGATAGCCGTTGTAAGGTCATTGACATAACGCAGGAGCACACTGCGTAGAAAAAACAGCCCCAGTAGGGTGTAAAAAACGCTGGATAGAATGATGCAATAGGCATAAATGAACGAGTAGCCATCGGCGGGGTAATCGGTAAAACTGGCTATAAAATGCGCGATGAAAAAGAAAGGTGCGAACAAAAGAGCGACGCCCAGCGTGTATTTATTGACTTGGCGGCCTTCGCCAACGTGCCGTACTTCGTCCACGCCCAAGGGATTGATCGTCGAGTAGCGATTGACCGAATTGTGGCGTTCGCGTGCAGCCAGCGACTGTTCGAGGTGTAGCAAATCGTGGTGAATAAATATTGCCGGCAGGTAAAGATAATAGCCCCAGGGATCGCCTCCGCCGAGCACTTCGCGGTTCCAGCGCTGGTAAAAATGCACTGATGCCATGTACGCGCAAAGCAAGAGCAACAGGGCGAGCAAGGATAAACGATGTTGATTCATTCGCACCGATTTTCTAAGTAACAAGTTTTAAAGATAACGACCGAAAGTGGTTTTAAGTGAAGGAACACATTTTATTATAAATAAATGCACTAACTGCCCTAATCACATATTGCAAAAATGGTAAAGATTACAACTCAAATCGCAAAAAAAACACTCCTCGAAGCCTTTCGGCTAATGGCTACCGCCAAAGCGCTGACCGAAGTTTATGAGGATAATTTCAAATTCACCTCCAAATACGTGCACGCCACCTCGCGCGGCCACGAAGCCATTCAATTGGCTACGGCTATGCAGCTCCGGCCGCAAGACTGGATTTCGCCTTACTACCGCGACGACGCCACTTTGCTCGGCGTTGGTCTGCGCCCTTACGACTTGATGCTGCAACTGATGGCCAAGCGCGACGACCCTTTCTCCGGTGGGCGTACCTACTATGCGCATCCGAGCCTGAACGACCCCGACAAGCCCCGGATCATTCACCAATCTTCGGCTACGGGTATGCAAGCTATTCCGACAACTGGGCTGGCAATGGGCATTCAGTATAAAGAATTGATGCAGGATAGCGAGATAGCGGAGCAAGAGGATGGACCAAAACCGGTGGTGGTATGCTCGCTGGGGGATGCCTCAGTGACCGAAGGCGAGGTAGCCGAAGCCTTTCAAATGGCGGCGCTGCGGCAGTTGCCTATCATTTATTTAGTGCAGGACAACGGCTGGGACATCTCGGCGAACGCCGCCGAAACCCGCGCCCAGAACGCCGCCGAATACGCCCGAGGTTTTCACGGTATAGAAGTGCGCAGCATTGATGGCAGCGATTTTACAGAATGCTACCTGACTTTGCAGGAAGTGATTGCTACCGTGCGCCAAGAGCGCCGACCGTTTCTGGTACACGCCCACGTACCGCTGCTCAATCATCATACCTCCGGCGTGCGCAAGGAGTGGTACCGGGATGATCTGGAAGAGCACCAAACCCGCGATCCGTACCCGATTTTCAGAAGCTACTTGCTCGAAGAAGGCTTTCAGGAAAAAGAGTTGGCAACAATTGAAGCCGCCGCTTTAGAGGTCGTTTTAACTGATTTTGAACGTGCCCAACAAGCCGAAGACCCCCGCCCCGAAGACCTTTTTACACACGACTTCGCGCCCACGCCCGTCACCGAAGAGCGCGGCGAGCGCGCCCCGGCGCACAAGCAACCCACCGTGATGGTGGACAGCGCCCTGTTTGCCATCGAAGAGCTGATGCGCAAGCACCCCGAATGCCTGCTTTACGGGCAAGATGTAGGCGGCCGGCTCGGCGGCGTATTTCGGGAGGCAGCTACATTAGCGCAGAAATTTGGCGACCACCGAGTGTTCAACACCCCCATTCAAGAAGCCTTTATTGTAGGGAGTACCGTCGGCATGTCGGCAGTGGGCCTGAGGCCTATCGTGGAGGTGCAGTTTGCTGATTATATCTGGCCAGGTCTGAATCAGCTTTTCACGGAAGTGAGTCGCTCCTGCTACCTCAGCAACGGCAAGTACCCGGTGAGCATGATCCTGCGGGTGCCCATTGGCGCCTATGGCAGTGGCGGGCCTTACCATTCTTCGAGCGTAGAATCAGTGGTAGCCAATATTCGCGGCATCAAAATTGCCTATCCCAGTACCGGTGCTGACTTGAAAGGTTTGTTGAAATCCGCTTATTACGACCCCAACCCAGTAGTGATTTTCGAGCACAAGGGCTTGTACTGGAGCAAGGTACGCGGCACCGAAGCTGCCCGCACCATCGAACCAGACGAGGAGTACATTATCCCTTTCGGGAAAGGGCGCATTGCGCTTGCCGCGAATGAAGCGCGCATTACCAAAGGCGAATCCCTGCTGGTGGTCACCTACGGTATGGGCGTACACTGGGCGCTCAACGCCGCGAAGCAATTCCCCGGTCAAATCGAAATACTCGACTTGCGCACCCTGTATCCACTCGATGAAGCGCTGATTTACGAACGATCCCAAAAGCATGGCCGCATCCTCGTGATTACGGAAGAGCCTGTGCACAATACCTTTGCGCAAAGCGTGGCCGCTCGCATTCAGGAGCATTGTTTTGAATACCTCGACGCACCGGTGCGCACCATTGGCTCAGAGAATATGCCAGCTATTCCATTGAACGAAATCTTGGAGAAAACGATGATTCCGAGCATCGAAAAGGTAGCCGCTGCGATGGAGGGGCTATTGGCATATTAAGCTAAGTGGGCATTGTTATTTTTAGTATAAAAACATAAACTATCATCAATATAAAAAATCAGCCCAATTAACAAAATAACAAGGTCCCATTATACCACTGTAACAATGACCTATTTATCAGCGAACCTTTATTTCGTTGATAATCAAACAATTGCTAAACAATGAATACGTCACAACTTATTAAAATTGGTATAATTTGCTAATTTGACGATGGATTGTTGGGTTTGCTTTAGTCCATTTTTCAACGAACTGTGACCATCCAATCAGTAAAGCCAAACCACCAAATACGATATGGGTGTAAAATCCAATATTCCAATAAGCATTTTGCAAAATAGCAATGTCTTTTGTTTGTAGTAAGCCAAAGTTTCTATCAATCAGAAAGTACAATAAGGGATATAAGCCAATGAGCAAGGCTGCAAGTGCAAATGCTGCAAATATTATCTTACTTTTTATCATTGCCACTTGTCAAATTAAATCTTGCTCCTAATTGAAGAAAGTAAATAAAGCCACCACTTGTAGCATTATAAGTCGTTTGCCCCAATGTTCGGGGTTCAGTTCCGCTCAAATTAAAACTCCAACCAAAACTTGCATCAGCATAAAAATACTTTCTAAAAGGAAATACTCGTATTCCCAATCGGGGAACAACATAACTTTTTACGATGGTTTCTGTTTCGCCACTTAGTTCGTCTTCCATTACAAACCATTCTGGCCCGCCCATAACTCCGCCATAAATTCCCTTTCTGTCTTTACGCAAATAATAATTTGCAAAAAGTTCAAAAGCATTGTTACGTCTTATTTTAAGGTTTTCGGTGTTATTGAAAAAGGTTTGGGTAATAAAGTCTGGTGGAACTACGCTAAACCCGATAGCTCCGATTTGCCAATTAGAAAATTCAAGAGAAGCCGAACCACCGCCACCATTGGCTAAAAATAAAAAGGGGTAGGCATCTACACTTAGGCTCAGAGGTGCTTGTTCTATTCCTTTACCCAGGACTTGCTTTTGAAAAAAACCTGCTTTGTCTTGTGCAAGAAGACTGTTTGTTGTCATTATTACCACTGCTGCGATAAAAAGATACTTTGTCATTGTGCTAATTTTTAAGTTATTTAATAGCACAAAGTTCGGTAGGGTGGGGTCTATTTTTCGTTGACTCTTGTTAAGATTTTTGCCTTGCTCTGATTCTACTCAAACTTTCTGGCGTTATACCTAAAAGATTAGCCAAGTAACGCTGCGGCACTTCTTGAAACAACTCAGGTCTATGGTTGACTAACTTTTCTACCCTTTCTTCGGGTTTGTCCGAAGCCAAAGACATAGCAATATCAATAGTGCGTTGTGCCACTTGCTCCGCCATAATCCTGCCAAATGATTCGATGTTTTTGTTTTCTGTATAAAGTCTAAAAAGGTCATTTTTATTGATTATGAATAATTCGGCATCCTTGAGTATTTGAAAATTGTAATTTGATGGGATATTTTGAGTAAGGCTCTTGAAGTCGGTGATAAAATTATTTTTTAATGTGATGTCGCAAGTAATTTCATTTCCGTCTTTTATATGAAAATGTCTGATTACGCCCGAACTTAAAAATGCTACAAAGTCACAAACCCTTCCTTCTTGAAGCAAATAATCTTTTCGTTTAATTTTCACCTGTTTGAAATTCGAAGTAATAAGCGCTTGGTCCGGCTCTGTGAGTTGAATATATTTAGAACAATAATTTAATAAGTTTTCCATCATTTCTTTATTTCTGAGGTTCGTTTTTTAGGGTTCAAGCTACCCGAAGGGCGGGATTTTCAGCACTAAACTTCATTCGGAGAACTGAACTTTCGGCTTCCACAAAACTGTCTGCGAAGCACGAAATCCCGCCTTTTGGGTAGGTGCTGTTGGTGGCTGGTGTTATTCTTCACCGTACAATATTTCCTTTACAACTGTTCATATCGTCTCCACACTATCTCAATTTTCTCCAATTCAGTCTATTTTAATCCCTTTGATTACCAACCAGGAAGCAAAGGAAATTTCTGCCACTGCATAAAATATAAACAAAAAACCAAGGTAGCTGCTTGAACCAGGCACTAATATAAAGCCAATGCTCTCAATGATATATGCTATTCCGCCTGCTACTAAAAGTACTCCAAATAATTTAGGAATAATGCCTGACTTGAAAACCAGAATACCTAATGGAATCATCCAGAGACCCCAAAAAATCATAGCAACATCTTCATCGGCATATTCTGCTATTCTCAAAAGGAAACTAACCCACTCTTGTCGTTGTAACATATCTAATGATGTGACAAATCGCTCCTTCGCCAACATAAGTGCAGAGAATCTTAGTCCTTCGGATATGAAAACTACGGGTACTTGAACAATCACAAAAACCGCCATCACTTTTGCTAATCGTTGATTCACATTTTTGAGTAATTCGTATAAACTCAAAACCAATAAAATAAAGGCTGTTATACTAAGTAAGTGAGCCAATATACCAGAACGGAAAAGCATTTCGTGTTGTAGTAAATTGTTAAAAGTCAATTCAATATCACCTGAAACCTTGATTTTGGACGGAATGTACATTATAAAATATAATCCAAGAACAATGATGGCAATATAGTACCAGCCAGCCTGTCGGGCGATTGATTTAGATGCTTTATTGTTCATGCTTTGTAATATATAGTTATGCTTTGGGTCTGTCTATACTTGCCACCCAACGTTTTGCGGCTTTGCGAAGGTGGGGTTTGAAGAACATATTTGTCCCATTTGACCAAACGTTGACCGAAGATAAACACTTATAGCTTACACCAAAGCCCACCATTGCAAAGACATTTTGTTGGTGGCTGTGTGGCATGTGCACTCTTTTTTACTTTCTTGTCCGTTTAACATAATCCATAAGTATTCTAAAAAACTCAGTCGGTTGTTCCTCCAGAATTTCATGTCCACATTTTTCAATTACATGTGTCTCACTAAACTTCAGACTTTCCTTTTGTAGATAGAAAGTCGATTCCCCTTGGTCATCTTGTCGACCATAAACGATAAGCGTTCGTATTTTCAACTTTTTAAGTTCATTTGTAATGTCCCATTTGGTTTCTATAACTTCCTTGTCAATAATTGGAATTGGTTGAAAATTGAAACTGTAAAAAAGGTCGTCAAAGTTTTTCTTTGATATTTTACTTTTATCATAATACATAGCCCGAACGTGTAGAGCGATGAACTCCTTGTAAGCAACAACTTCTTTGCAGTTAGGTTTTACTATTTTAAGGGAGTCCAGCTCTCTTTCAGTTTTTGTTGAAAATACTTTTTGCAGGACGTCCATTGAGTCCAATTCTAGCTTAGAACGTCTCGCAAATTGGTTGTCATAAAGTACGTTCCATAATGTATATGAAGGGGGAGCCGAACATACGAGAATGAGGTTTGAAACATTTTTCGGATAAAGTACTGCATAATTCATAACCAACAACCCACCCCATGATACTCCTAACAAGGTAATTTTCTTGTCACCTCGTTGTTTCCTTACTAACTCAATATCTTGAGTGTAGTTCTTGATTGATATAGTCGTCTCATTGATAGGAATGTTTCTTGATTTTCCTGAACCCCTTTGATGTATTAGAATACAGGTATAAACGATTTAAGGCTGTCAATTATTTGACGATATGGATGTTCTGGTGCTTCTCCTGGTCCACCTGACAAAATGTAAAGTGCTGGCCCTTTCCCATATTCTTCGTAGTATAAATTCAAAGACCCATTATTAAAGGTCTTAAGATTCTGCCCCGAGCAATATGAATAAGCCGACAGCAGGATTATAAAAACAGGTAAAATTCTCATCTGTCAAAAATTTATTCTGTGTCAGCTATTTCTCTTCTCATTGTCCAACCTTATTTTGTTCAAGTTGTAACGAAGTCGTTCACGTTGTCAATGCGGGAAATCTTTTCATTAGGAGTGTCACTCGTTAGATGACTTCATTGTCCCAGCCACATTGCTGCTGCCGTTGTTCAAGAGGCCGAGCGCAGCGAGGTATCTTGAACAACGGAAAAATGTTTGCGAAGGGCGGGATTTAATAGCACTTTCCTTGCCCTACGCACAAAGTTTATAGAAAGTACAAAAGCCTAAATTTAGCACATTAGCCCGCCTTTTCGCAAACATAATGTTGTGCCTTCGCTGTTTTTTAGTCCACATATGTTTCTTTGATGACATCTTTCACTTGCTTAATGGTTTCATCGTCTAAGTGTCCAATGAATTTCGTTACTCTGCTCTTGTCTATGGTACGAATTTGGTCTATTACTATCCAGTTGGTCTGTCCTTCTAAATTAAAAGTAACTCTTGTAGGATAATTTTTTGACTGTGAAGTGATTGGACAGACTACAATAGTTGCCAAGTGCTTGTTCATTTCGTTGGGCGAAACTATTAAGCACGGACGTTTTTTCTTGATTTCGCTACCTACAGTCGGGTCTAAATTGACAATAACAATTTCGTATTGTAAGTAACCAGCCATTGTTAATCCCAATTTTCGTCTTCAAAAACACTGTCAATCAGCAAGGTATCGTCTCCGTTGCGGTGCATTTCTGCAAAGGCAACTTCCCAATTTTTTCGGGGTTCAGCAACGGGTTTCAAAACGATATAATCATTCTCCAAAACAAGTTCTACCTTGTCTGAAATTTGGTACCTGTCTAAAAGGGTTTTACTTAGTCTAATCCCTTTTGAGTTGCCAATTTGTACTACTGAAACTTGCATAGTCTTTGAGGTTTTATCTTTACTGTACTTACAACGTAATTACTGTTGATTTAGTTTCAGGTTTTCGTATTTTCTTTTACAATGAGGCACAACGGTTGGGCTACCTGCCGTGCGCCGTTTAGGAGCATGGACAGATAGCTGGTGTTGTGGGTCGTTCTTCCTTTTTATAAATCCAACTGTAACCTTATTACCCTCTCAATTTCTGCCATTTCTTTGACGGTCACTTCGCCAATCTTATCCAAGAACCTCAATTCGCTAACCGTGGTCAATTGATCTGCCATAGCCTTACTCTCTTGCCCACCAGCTTTGACCAAGGTTTCGCTCGGATACAATTTTCCAGTCTTTGAACTCAGCGGAACAACTTGATATCTTTCTATGTATTTATTCGATATATCATTGCTGATGACCACAGCAGGGCGCTTCTTTTTCACTTCCTGACCAACCGAAGGGTCGAAATTAACCCACCAGATTTTTCCTCGCTTTTTCATAAACCTTCTGATTGAAGCGTACCTTCAATCCATTCAAATGCTTCTACTTCTCTGCCTTGGTCTTCCGACATTTCCTTATATCCGGTTTCCAAGGAGGTAAGAGGTTCTTCTTCGCGCCTCTCTTGGTAGAGCCTACTTAGGATCAACTCGTACAATTGCTCCAATATTTCTCCCTTTTGGCTGTCAATTAGCCGGATTATCCGTAGTTTGATATCGGCTTCACTCATTTTTTCTTCCTTTTTTAATCTTTAATTCGGGATTTTTTTGGAAAGTTTCATTTTACTTTCCTAATTTCACACAACGGGGGTATTAACGCATTGCGCCTTTTACTTAGCTGCGCGCTATTGCGTTAATAGCGTCAATAAAAATAAGAAAGGCTACTCATATATCCAAGTCATCAATCGGGCTTTTTTACCTTCGCCCAGCCAGTGTAGTGCGCCTAAGTGGCGGGCATTATGCCATGTACGATTTATGAGGTTTGATTTTCGATTTTGTAAAACACTGAAAGACAATGTTTTGAGTATGAATAAGCGCTTTATTTACAACTGAAAAGGGCGTTATAGCTCTCCTGCCTGCTTAAGTACTTCTTCATACAATTCGGTGTGAATACGAAATTTCATATTTATTACTAATTCGTTCATAATTGGCATTAAAGCCGGAATCAATCCCTTTTGCTTGGCGCGAACCAATACTCCCAATAGACCGGTAATTCTTATCTTGAATTTTTGAGCAGTTTTTCTTCCTTCGCTTTCATCTATAATGAGATAATCCGCTTGTTTTTCAATAGCCAATATAATGGATGCTGCTTCTCCTTCATCTAATGATAGTAATAACTCTTGTAGTAAATGTGTATCTTGAATGGCGGCTATTTTAATCCATTCTTTTGTATCCAAAACAGCGCTTTGATTGGGCAGGTGGTCTAGCTCTTTTTTACGGCTTCAGCAAGAAGAATTTCTCCGAACAGGGTGTGTAATATGTCTAACAACCCCAACTGAATGAGGTTGGTTATAGCAGAAGTATCATTCACTACTACCATTGGTTACAGCGATTCTAAATTTTCCAAATCAGTATGTAGGTCCTCAATCGTATAACGGATATAAACATTCCGCTCTGCCAGTGCCTGCTGCCAGCTCAGTTGATCCATACCGGCAAGCTTACGCGCCTGCCCCATCGTGAGCCTGCCTTTATCATACAGATAAACAGCTATTTCTAAGCGCAGTTCTTCGGCTTTGATATGAGCCTGCTCCAACACTCGTTCTGATATCACTAAGTTCATAATGGTTCTTTTGATAATAAACAGTGAAAATTGTGAAAAAATTCAATAAAAAGCAAATTATTGATAAGCCCCCCTCAACATTTCCTCTAATTCATGCAACTCCGCTGGCGCATTTTCGATCAGCCATTCTGTAAGCTCCTTGGAATGTACTGTTTTTCTATATTCAAGCTTACTTTCACTGAACTCAATGAAAAGATCATGAAGCAGCTTTGCAGCATGAATTTCGCTCTTCCAGTTTTCCAATTGCGATTGCTTAGGCTTTTTATTATCCCAATATTCCTTCTTTTGCTTGTTTGCCTCAAAAAACGCCTCAATTTCCTGTGGCGAAAACTCCTTTTCCCAGCCATATTTATCGCTGTAATGGTTCAGAATAGCAGCAATAGCCGATGCGTGCAAAAGGTAGTTTTCATACATTCTTCTTTTAAGAAATTGTATCTTTCCTTTTTCACCAAGTCTTTTCCCACGTCTTTCTAAATCATTTATATCTTTTTCACTTCGATTTTCCTTGTCGAAAATAAAAGCTAAAGCTGGCGGGATTAAGGCATTTCCATTGACCAGACGCTCATAAAGCGTAACGGTGGCTTCGATATGTTTCTTTTCAAAGCTACCTGTATCATTCACCTTTAAGATAGGCTTGGTAGCGGTAGCCTTTTTCAATCGTTTTTCAACAATCAACTTGAAACAGACTTCTTCGGTTGGTCCTTCCACCCAAAGTACTTGCTCGTAGCCAAAAACATCCGAGAGTTTACTCCCAACCTCAAGTAAAACCTCTTGCATATCTTCCTTTGCATCCATATCAATTCGCTTTATTTGGGTTTGTCCTTCTTCATTGAGGGTCAGCAAAAGGATATTGTCAGCTTCGGCACTCGTTATCAATTCTGGCGAATGGGTAGAAATAATATATTGGTGCTGCTCGTATTGCTTGATAATCCCCATCAACTTTCTGGAAGCCGAAGGATGCAAAAAACTATTGGGTTCATCAATGATAATGACTTTAGGCTCATCGGATTGAATGATAACATATAACATAGCCATGACCTGCCCGATGCCCGTGCCACATTCATCAAGAGAAATGGTTAAGTCCAGTCGCTCAGATTGCGGAAGCCAAATCCTTATTTCGGGAATACCAGCATCATTATCAATGGAAATATCTTTGATATTTGGAAAAATACTTTTGAACGTATTTTTAAATTCTTTGAATTTTGTTGGATCAGCTTGCAAATTACTTAACACATCTGCAAGGTTACTGCAATCTGGCAGAAGTTGGCGATTCTTTTCATTTTTTCCTTTGGCACGTACAGTTCTATGTATATCAAATTTGTAAATCCGGTTTTCAAGGAATTCTTTTTTGATAATTTCTGAAAGCTCATTATCTGAAGGCATTTTTATAATATTTGCATAATCACCCCAGAAATAGTCTGCCTCCATATCAGGAAATAATGAAAGGCTAATTAGGTCTTTATTCCCAGAAAGTTTTTCATATTGATCGTATATTCCTTTTATATCTGTTCTTCGTTCAGGAATAGATAGTCCCAAATGAACGCCTGCCCTAAGTTTGTTGTCAATTTCTTTGATTAAAGTATCAACATTTATGTGCTTTCTAGTAATGCGACTTGACTTCTCATCAAAATATCCTGTCGTCCAGAAAAATTCTTCTTCTGATTTCATATCAAAAAAACCTAATAGAGAATCTCTGAGATATACCTTATTAGTTTTATTATGATCTGCAACTAGCATTTGCAATGTTTCAACATTTACATCAATCTCTACTTCTGCAGCATCTTTAAAGCGATAATCCTCATTTTTTTGGGATGATGTTCTCGGTTTCGTTTCAATGTTTAAAAAACCGTTGTACTTAATATTTCCTGCTATTACCTCCAACAATGCCGTTTTTCCTGCACTATTCTGCCCCACCACAATATTGATCCCCTTGCTCAACTCAACTTCTGGAGTGTCCAGATAGCTCTTATAGTTATTTATCTTAATCTTTGTAATCCACATAATTCTTCAAATTCTAATGTAAAGATAGAAAATACAATAAAAACGGCGGCTAAAGCTCGCCGGTACTAATACGGATCCACATCCACATTTACGCGTATGGTGGCGTAGCCTTCGGTGGTGTTGAGTGCGTGGATGGCTTCGAGTAGGGTGTCTTTGGCGTAGCGGATTTTGCGGCTGTCGCGGGGCAGTTTGAGTAGCAGATCCATCAGGAAGTAGCCGCGTACGCGCCCCACGTAGGGCACGGCGGGCCCGATGACCCACTCGCCGAGGTGGCTTTTGAGGGTTTGGGCAAAGATTTTGGCGCCGTCGTTGAGCACTTCGGGCTTTTTGTGCTTGAGCGTGACGCGAATGAGCCGCGTAAAAGGCGGATATTGAAACTGCTGCCGCTCTTGTATTTCCCGTCGGAAAAAGCCGTTGAAGTCGTTGTCTATCACTTCGCTTAGCACGGGGCTGGCGGTGTTCATGGCTTGTATGATGACTTTGCCCTGCTGGTGCTTGCGCCCGGCGCGGCCGCTTACTTGCAACATGAGTTGGAAGGCGCGCTCGCTCGCCCGGAAGTCGGGAAATTGCAATAATTGGTCGGCGCTGAGTACTCCTACGATGCCTACATTTTCAAAATCGAGGCCTTTGGTGACCATTTGCGTGCCGACGAGTAGGTCCACGCGGCGCTCTTCAAAGTCATTGATAATACGGCTATGCGCGTCTTTGGTGCGTACCGTATCTAAGTCCATGCGGGCGATGCGGGCTTCGGGCAGATAAATTTTGAGTTCGTCCTCAATTTTTTCCGTGCCAAAACCTTGCAGGGTGAGTTCCTTGTTGCCGCAGGCCGGGCAGACCTTGGGCAGTTGGGTTTGGTAGCCACAGTAGTGACACTTGAGGGCATTGAAATGCTTGTGATACGTGAGGCTTACGTCGCAATGGATGCACTCGGAGTGCCAGCCGCAGGTGGTGCAGCGATAGGTAGGCGCGAAGCCCCGCCGGTTTTGAAAGAGGATGGCTTGCTCGCCGCGCGCGAGGGCGGCTTTGAGTTCGTCGAGGAGCAGGGTTGTAAAATGTGCCTGGAGCTTGCGTTCCTTGAGTTCTTGCTTTACATCGGCGATGATGGTTTCGGGCATGGCCAGCCCTCCGAAACGGTCGGGCATAGCCACCAGCGCGTACTTGCCGGTTTGGGCGTTGTGATACGATTCAATCGAAGGTGTAGCCGTGCCGAGTATCACCTTTGCACCGAAAGTATTGGCTAAATAAATCGCGGCGTCGCGGCCGTTGTAGCGGGGATTGGGGTCTTGTTGTTTGTAAGAAGGATCGTGCTCTTCATCCACAATGACGAGTTTCAGATTGGCAAATGGCATGAACAGCGCCGAGCGCGCGCCCAGCACAATGGGTTTGCCCGCCAACACTTGTTTCCAGAGTTCGACCCGCTCGTTGTTGCTTTGTCGCGAGTGATAGACTGCTATTTTATTGCCAAATATTTTTTGTAACCGACTGATAATCTGCGTGGTAAGTGCGATTTCCGGCAGGAGATACAGCACCTGCTCACCCCGTTCGATGGCTTCTTGCATGAGTTCTACATAGACGCGGGTTTTGCCACTGCCGGTCACGCCATGCAACAGGGCTACGTTTTTGGTTTCAAAATGGGCGCGCAGTTGCGCAATGGCTGCTTCCTGCTGCGGTGCCAGCACTTCAGAATCAATGGTAGCTTCTTCATAGCCGCCGAGGCGACTCACTTCGCGCTCGTACAGTTCAAAAATGCCTTTTTTAGATAGCGCGTTCAGCACGGTACTATCCACTTTGGCGAGGTCATAAATGTCCTGTTTGCGTATAAAGTCTTGTTTTTTAGTTAATTGCAAATACGCCATCAGTGCTTCTTCCTGCCGATTGGAGCGGCTGAGCAGTTCAAAGGCCTCGCCGATACGGTCGGGCTGGGAGGCGTAGGGTTCGCGCAGGCGCACACAGCCTACGGTTTTCGGAGTGTATCTGGTTTTTAAATCCTCTTGCAGGTAAATGATTTTTTTTTCTAACAGGCTTTTAATGAGCGGATAGACGGTTTTTTGTTCTAAAATGCGCCGCAGGTCTTCGATGCTGAGTTCGTTTTGCGCGATGAGCGATTGTACTACAATATGCTCTTTATCAGACAGTTCGGTGACGTCGCCATCGAAAACCGGGCTGAGTGCCACCAGCGTTTCGCTCGACAATTTCAGGTTGGTAGGCAGCGCCGCATTCATTACCTCGCCGAGGGTGCAGCAATAATAATCCGCGAGCCATTGCCAAAGTTGCAGTTGCATCGGATGAATGAGCGGCTGCTCGTCCACCACCGCAATAATAGGCTTGATTTTGTAGCCTTCGGGCGCGTTTTGGTGTACCTCAATGACTAAGGCTGTGTAAAGCCGGCTTTTGCCAAACTGCACTTCCACGCGCACGCCAAACTGCACCGCTGCCATCCAGGCTTCGGGTACGTAGTAGGTATAGGGCTTGGGCACCGCCATCGGCAGGATGACCGTGACGTAGGTATGGGTAGCGGGTACAAAATGTGCGTCAGATTGGCTCATAACAAGTCTGGGAGGGGCTTAGAATGGCGCTGCATTCCTGAAAGCCTCTGCTTTTTTTGACAACAAGATACGGGAGTTTTCGGTTGGCTACGCAAGAAATGTAAGGTAGGGTATTTCGTACAAGCGACGCACCTGCCCTTACATACAGCCAGAGGCAGGTACGTCGTCAAAGCATCAGGCGGCTTTCTTGGCTATTTTCATTTCCTTGCGGGTAATTTTCAGGGCTTGCTTGAGGCTTTTGCGCTCAATTTTTGCCACTTTGACCTCTTTTTTGGCAGCTTTTGCCGTTTTTTTACCAGCTTTTTTCTTGGCTGCCTGCCAGTCGCGGCGTTTCTGTTTCAGGTTTTGTATGGCTTTTTTGAGCTGTTTTTTGAGCGCTTTTGCTTTCTTTTTCAAGGCTTTATATCCAAATACCTTTGGTTGCTCAGCAGGTTTTTTTTCCTGTGGGGGCATTGCAGCACGCTCTAAGACCTCGACCGCAGGCTCTTGTATTGGCTTTTGAATGGTATTTTTGTTGTCTTCCATTGATTTTACTTTAAATTAATATTTAGTTTACAAAAAATTAACACAAAGGTACAGAGAAATTTGCCGAAAGGCAACCGGAGAGGAGAAATTTGTTTGGATGGGGCGGTAGGTTATGGATCATGGAACAGCGGGGCGAGATAAAATGCAGAATGATTTATTTTTTTGATAATCAGTAGTTTAATAAGTTAAAAATACTTAGCAAATCTATTTTTAGGGCAAACCTGCTAAATAATTAGAACGGCTGGCAGTTATTCATACTGCCAATCTTTCGTGTACTAATTGCCCTAATTTTTGAATACCTCTTTCTACATTGTCGTCGAAAGGGCGGCCGAAGCTGATGCGCATGAAATTAAGGTACTTGCTGCCCTGGGTAGAAAAGATTTGGCCGGGGGCAAAGGAGATACCTTCGCGGATAGCGGCGCGGTAGAGATCAAAGGCATTGAGGCGCGGCGGCAGCTCAATCCAAAGTACAAAACCACCGGCGGGCCGGGTGATGCGAATGGCGTCGGGGAAGTATTCCTGAATGGCTTGTAAATAGCGCAAACACTGGGTGTGCAAGGCTTTGCGCAGGCGCTTGAGATGCAATTCGTAGCGGCCATTTTCTAAAAACCAGGCGATGGCAGCTTGCTGTAGGGTAGGACTGGAGACCGAATGGATAAGTTTATTGTGCGTGACCTGCCGAATCCACTGGCCAGGGATAGCCCAACCAACACGATAGCCCGGTGCGAGCGATTTGGAAAAAGAACCGCATTGCAAAACAAGCCCTTCGCGGTCGAAAGTTTTGCAGGTCTTGGGGCGGTGTTCGCCAAAGTACATTTCGCCATAAATATCATCTTCGATAAGCGGAATCCGGCGTTTGGCGAGCATTTCTACTAAGGTGCGCTTGCGCTCGTCGGGCATACAGCTCCCCAGCGGATTATTGAAATTGGGGATAAAAACGCAAGCGCGAATATTGAATCTATGCAGCGCATTTTCTAAAAAATCGAGTTCTGGGCCCCACTTGGGGCAGGTGGGTACTTCGAGGGCGCGCAGGCCGAGGCTTTCCAATGCTTGCAAAATGGCGAAATAAGTCGGACTCTCCACGGCTACTGTATCGCCGGGCTGGGTGACGGCTTTTAGGCAGGTAATCAGTGCTTCCATACAACCGGAGGTGATGACCACCTCATCGGGCGAAATGTTGCCTTGCCAGTTGAAAGCCAACCGCGCTACCTGGCTGCGCAAGTCGGGATTGCCCTGAATGTGCTCGTAGTTCATGCCTTGAAAACGCGAATGGCGCAAGGCGTGCAATACCGCTTTATTGAGTTTTGCGGCGGGCAGTAGCTCCAACGAAGGCGCGCCTACCGAAAATTGGGTAATGGCATCCGAGGCAATGTCTTTAAAAACCGTAGCAATCATTTGCGATAAGCTGATGTCTCGTTCGACGGGTTCGGGGGCAGAAATGCGTGGCAAAGGAGGGTTTTTTACAGGATTGAGCCGCACATAGTAGCCTGACTTGGGCCGCGCTTCGATTAGTCCTTTGGCCTCCAACTGGGTGTAAGCCTGGTACGCGGTACTCATGCTGATGCCCTGCTCTTTGCTGAGCATACGCACCGAAAGTAGTTTATCGCCGGTTTTCAAGGTGCCCTGCCGGATCAGTTGCTCGATTCGGTCCGCTACCTGTTGGTAAAGGAAATCTTCCTGCGTGTGCTGCATGTTGATTGGTTTTATAGTCAATAGTCGCTTGCAGTATCAGAATATTGGATGTCGCACATCTGTTATGCAATAAAATAACAATTCTGCATCTGTTTTTTGTTGCGGTAGCGTAGTTTCTTTGCAGCAAAATTTTATTTGCAATGCGTAGCAACCGATTGGCTTATCTGGCCTTGGCTTTTATTTGTGTCGTTTGGGGCACTACTTATGTGGCACTATTGATTGGCGTGCGGCATTTTCCGCCTTTTTTGTTTACTGCCTTACGGCAAATCACGGCTGGCGCTTTGCTGGCGGGTTTTATGCTGTTGGTACGGCATCAATCCTGGGGCGACTGGTTGAATATTCGGCGGCAGATGGTGGCAGGTGTGCTGCTAATCACGGTAGGCAATGGCTTCGTAGGCTGGGCAGAAATGTACGTGCCATCGGGTATTGCAGCGTTGATTGCCTCCTTATCGCCGCTGTGGGTAGTGCTGATTAATCTGGCCGCCAACCGCACCGAAAAAGCCAATGGTTTGATCTGGTTCGGAATTCTTACCGGTGTAGCTGGCATGGTCGTTTTGTTTCGAGACAATCTGATTTTGCTTACCAACCCGCAGTACGCCACCGGTACGCTGCTGATTTTTTTAGCGGCTTTGGGCTGGGCGGGCGGTAGCGTATTCGTAAAAAAGCAAAAGAGTAATGTGCACCCTATTCTCAATGCCGGCTGGCAAATGTTTTTTGGAGGCATCGGTTGCTTTTTGCTGAGCCTGATTTTTGACGACTGGAGCCACGCGCAGTGGTCGTCGGAGATGTTGGTATCGCTCTTGTATCTCATTTTATTCGGTTCTATTGCTGCTTTTGCCGCCTACGGCTACGCGCTATCGAAACTGCCAGTCACCTTAGTGTCCATGCATTCTTACATCAATCCGATGGTCGCGGTATTGCTCGGCTGGTGGATGCTGGGCGAAAAACTCAACGCAATGATTGCACTGGCTTTTATCTGCATTATTGGCAGCTTGTACTTAGTCAATCGCGGCTTGAGGCAGCAGCGCAATGCACCATCCACAGTGCGCTACCGAGTGGCGGCACGGCTGGCATTGCTCTTTCGGGCACCCGGCGCGCGGCAGGAGTGAGCGGCTGTTTTGAAAATGAGATTGTTTGCTTTTCGCAATGTTGTGATACCGTTTAAACCGCAAACCGCGAATTATCCGTACCCTTCACCTCATAAACCCATCAAACTATGATTACCTATCAAATCGAAAACGACCTGAGCGCGGCGGAGTTCATTGCTGTTTTGCAAAACTCGACGCTGGCCGAGCGCCGCCCGGTGCACGATGCTGCGCGTATCAGCCGCATGTTGCAACACGCCAACCTAATTGTGACGGCCCGTGCGGAGGGGCAACTCGTCGGCGTGTCGCGGGCGCTCTCGGATTTTGCTTTTTGCACCTATTTGTCAGACCTCGCAGTGGACCTCAAGTGGCAAAAACAGGGCATTGGCAAGGAACTCATTCGGCAAACCAAATTAGCCAGCGGCCCCGGCAAACTCATCCTGCTGGCTGCACCCGCCGCCGAGCAGTACTACCCGAAAATCGGGATGCAACACGCTCCGCATTGCTATTTTATAAATACTGCCGATGAATTGTAAAAATTTGATTACAAGTATTTTATGATTTTAGTATTTTAATTATAAGTTTTAAAACACAACCTGAAATCACCCGACTTATGCTACAAATCACGGACTACCGACCGGAGCTGCACGCTGCTTTCGAGCACCTGAATCGCGCTTGGATAGAAGCACATTTTGCCCTTGAGCCTGAAGACTTACGCGTCATCACCCAACCGCAGGAGTACATTCTGGCACCCGGCGGCCTTATTCTCATGGCGCTGGAGCATGGCGTGCCTGTAGGTACGGTGTCGTTGAAAAAAGTGGATGACCAAACCTTTGAAATGGTGAAAATGACCGTTGCGGATAGCGTGCGCGGTAAAGGCTACGGAAAAATACTTTGCCAAGCTATACTCGACAAAGCCCGCGAACACGGGGCGCGCCGCGTGATGTTGTATTCCAATACTGAGCACTGCGGCCCCGCCGTCCGGATGTACCGTCAAATGGGTTTTCTGGAGCTTCCATTGGAAAAGAACGTTATTTACGACCGAGCCGACATCAAGATGGAAAAAAATCTGTACCCGATGACTCCGGCGGAGCGTGCGCATTTGATCGAAAGCTATGGTCAGGCCTATGAGAAAATTACGGCTGCTTTGGCTGAATTTCCGCGTGCGATGTGGCAATGGCGTCCCGCCCCCGATAAATGGACGATTCACGAAAATGTTATCCATTTGGCTGATAGTGAGGCACATTCGTATGCGCGTTGCCGCAAATTTATTGCCGAGCCAGGCAGTACGGTCATGGCTTATGACCAAAACCGCTGGACGGAGCAGCTCGACTACCACAGACAGTCAATAGAGGATGCACTTGAGCAGTTTCGCTTGTTGCGCCGAAACTCCTGGCGGTTGATTCGTACGCTACCCGATGCGGTGTGGGCGCACACCATCGAGCATCCCGAAAATGGTACGATGCGTTTTGAAGATTGGCTGCGCATTTACGAAAATCATACGCATATCGGCTCTATGCAACGGGTACACCGGGCTTGGCTGCGTGCTGGCGCGCCGCGATAGAAAATATTTCCTAATAATTAGAAAAACTTTTCTAATCTAAAAACAACTGCTATATTTGGGCACGCTGTAATTTTATACGGGTAAAAGCTTATTCATTTTTATAAAATTCTGTATGCAAATACTAAGAGTGCCCAAATCTTCTCGCAATATGCGCGGCTCTGTAGCCTGCGACAACACAACCATGCACTTGCTTCAAGCCAATGACTTCGTAGCGGAAGCCATTCGCAAGGAAATGCGCGAGCGCAACATCCTGTTAGTCAATATTACTTCTTCGGCTGGCAGTGGCAAAACGACCCTGATGCAGGAGACCGCCAGGCGATTGCAACACCGACTCACTATGGCCGTAATGGTGGGCGACCTCGACACCGAGCGCGACGCCATTCGCATCCGCGAAACGGGCATCGAAGCACGCCAGATCGTGACGGGTGGTATTTGCCATCTCGAAGCGCAAATGGTGTGGCAAGCCATGCAGGTGATGCAACTCAATGGGGTAGAATTGCTTTTCATTGAAAATGTAGGTAACTTAGTTTGCCCAGCTTCCTACGACCTCGGCGAAGACTACCGCGTGACGCTCCTTGCTACCACTGAGGGTGACGACAAACCGAAAAAATATCCCCGGATGTTTCTCACCAGCGAGTTGATGTTAGTTTCCAAAGCCGACCTGCTGCCATACTTGCCCTTCAGCGTGGAGGCGGTCGTGCAGGATGCCCGCGAGGTAAATCCTGACATCCAAACTATCCCGATTTCCAGCCTCAGCGGCGAAGGAATTGATGCTTGGTGCGATTGGCTGCTGGAGCGGGTAGCCGAAAAACAGGCAAGCGCATAGCGTGCTAATTGCTAATTAGTAAACAATTACATATTTATGCGAATGTCACCCCGTTGGGGTTTAAATCGCTTTTTTTTATATCCTTATAATTATGTCACCCCGTTGGGGTTCGTTTTTTTACATCTGCCGGATGCTTTATACTATTTACGGTTTACAAAATCCGATTTACGATTTTTAAGGTATTGAAAACCAAAATTTTAAACCCAAACAAACACGTCACTTTGCAATTGAAATCGGTATTAATCATCTGAACCTGATATTCGCATATATTTATAAACGCCTAAAATTTAACAACATGAAGCGACTGATTGCCATTGTTCCTGCCTTGTTGCCACTATTGGCCATTGCCCACGAAGGGCATGGCCATTTCCACACCGATGATGTGCGTCACTACTGGCTGTCGCCGGAGCATTTGATTCCTATCGTGCTTTTGGGGCTGTTATTTGTTTTACTGTTATTTCAAGCAGTGAAGTTCGCCAGACGCAAAAAAGTGGAATAACTGTTGTCCGCAAGGCAAGTTGTGGTGAAGAATTGCGTATCAATAGCATAGCCGTTTCAATCTTTCGTAGCCATGACTACTTTTCAAATCCAGCTTGCGGGGCAAGTGCAAGGCCTGGGCTTTCGCCCTTTCGTTTATCGGCTGGCGCAGGAGATGGCGCTTGCTGGCTGGGTTAGTAATGATGTGAACGGCGTACATATTGAAATCAATGCGACCGAAGCAATAGCCGAGGTATTCGTACAACGGCTGCTCAAAGAAGCTCCTGTCAGTGCCATTGTTACTAAATTTGAATTTCAAAAATCTGAATTTCAGGCATTTACAAAATTTGAAATTCGCCATAGTAATAAAACCGGCAGCCCTTCTCTATTGCTAACGCCCGATTTGGGGCTGTGCAAGGCTTGCCGCAATGAATTGTACGATACGCAAAATCGCCGCTATCAATATGCCTTCACCACCTGCACGCACTGCGGGCCGCGCTATTCTATCATTCGGCGGCTGCCCTACGACCGACTGCACACGAGCATGGCTGCTTTTCCGATGTGCCGCAATTGCCATTCGGAGTACGAAAACGTGCACGATCGGCGCTATTATGCACAAACGAATTCCTGCCCGCAATGTGCCATCGAACTGACGCTCTGGAATGCTGTCGGACAGTGCTTGAGCACTCAACCTGCTGAGGTACTCAATCGTACTGTACAGTTTTTAGAAGCTGGTAAAATACTGTCAATCAAGGGAATAGGAGGCTATTTACTCGTGGCAGATGCCACTAATGCTGATGCCATTCGTACCCTGCGTGCGCGCAAGCACCGCCCCGCCAAGCCCTTCGCATTGATGTACCCCAACCAGGAAACCCTTCTGGGTGATGCAGAAGCGACCGAGGCCGAATTGGCAGCTTACAATAGCATCGAAAGCCCGATTGTATTATTCCAAACCAAGGAACAGCCTGCGAGCGGCATTCACAAAGACTTGATTGCGCCATACTTGCAACATTTGGGTGCGATGCAACCTTACACACCGTTGTTTGAATTGCTGTGTCGGGCCTTTGGCCGACCGCTGTTGGCTACCAGTGGCAATGTCAGTGGCTCGCCCATTTTTTTTCAGGATGCCGAAGCGCGCGCGCACCTCAGCGCTATTGCTGATTTTTTTGTTTGCAATAACCGAGATATTGTCACACCACAAGATGACAGCGTAGTACGTTTTTCTGGTAGGTACCAACAGCGCGTAGTGCTGCGTCGCTCGCGCGGCTATGCGCCTACGTGGTCGGTGGCTGGGGCACTGCCGCTACCCAATGCTTTGGCCATGGGCGCTGATTTGAAAAGTGCCTTTGCCTTGTCGCATCAGGGCAATACCTACCTCAGCCAGTATCTTGGCGATCTGGAGAATTTTGCTACCCAAAACAACTATCGTCACAGTCTCGCGCATCTGACGGAGGTGCTGCGCGCCCACCCCACTCAGGTGATTGTGGACAAGCACCCGCAGTATTTTTCGACACAATTAGGCCAAGAAATAGCCGAGCAGCAAGGGCTACCGGTACTAAGCGTGCAGCATCATCGGGCGCATTTTGCGGCAGTATTGGCTGAGCATCAATTGTTGGATACCCGCGAACCGGTTTTGGGCATCATCTGGGATGGAACGGGTATGGGCGACGATGGGCACATTTGGGGCGGAGAGTGTTTTTTGTACTGTCGGCGTGTCTTCAAACGGGTAGCACATTTCGAGCGATTTCCGCATTTGCTGGGCAATAAAATGCCGCTGGAGCCGCGGCTTTCGGCGCTTTCCCTTTGCCGGGACCATCCGGAGGCGGAGGCGCTTTTGCACAATAAATTTTCGGAGCGGGAATGGACATTGTACCAAAAAATGGTAGCGCAGCCTCCTATTTTGTACAGCACCAGCGTTGGGCGCTTGTTCGACGGGGTAGCGTCACTGCTCGGTCTCCAAGATGTATCTACTTACGAAGGCGAGGCGGCCATGCGCTTAGAAGCCCTCGCGCGCAGCTATTTTCGGCGCGGTATTTTCCCGATTGAACCCTATTGGCACAATGCCGAATACTGTTTTGACACTTCCGAATGGGCAGGGCGCATCCTGGAAGATATATTTGCGGGCAAGGAAACGGCCTTCATCGCGGCGCGTTTTCATTGGAGTTTGGCCAAAAGTGTACAAGCCCTGGCGGAGCGGCTCGGCTTTCGCCAAATTGCCTTTAGTGGCGGCGTTTTTCAAAATACGCTCTTAGTGGATTTACTCATGCATACCCTCGCAGACACGCACCAACTGTACTTTCATCAACAACTTTCGCCCAACGACGAATGTATCGCTTTCGGGCAATTAGCTTTGGCCGCCTTGCAACAAGGCAAGGACGCATAATCCCCTCAACCCCTCAACTTTTCACACCTGCACCCGTCCGTTCATCACATCTTGGATGGCTGCGTCGAGGCGCTCGGCGGGTGTATAGCCTCGCGCTATGAGGTAGAGCTTTTCGGGGGTAGCCATCAGCACCGTCGGGAAGCCAGAGATACCCCATTGCTCCACTTGCTGAAATTCATCTTCGGTAGCATCAATATGCTGATTCTGTTGCATTTGAAACACAAAATGCTTCGGGTCGAGTCCGAATTGCGCAGCATAAGGGCCATACGCTTCGAGGTTTTCCGGCTCAATGCCATCGTAATAAATGGCTTTTTGCAATACCCCAGCAAAGTCCACAGCTTGCGCTGGTTTCCACGATTTGAATACCGTAAGCGCTCGGCTGGGGGGTACAGAATTAAAAATCGCCTGCCCAGGCTCCAAGATATTTTGCAAAAAACCTTCCCCGAACCGCACGCCGGTATGCTCCTCCACCGTTTTGTACGCCTCCTTGATGTAGCCTGCCACCTGCCCAATGGGCCCCACGCGCGCGCCCCGCACCATACCCCCCGACAATACCGTGAAATCTATTTCTTTTCGGTATCGCTCGTGCAGCTGTTCTATCACTGGGCTGAAGCCGTAGCACCAGCCGCAGAGCGCATCGTAAATATATATGAGCTGATAATTTTTCATGGAAAAAAGTTTTATTCACAATGCAACAAGTCACTGCGAAAAAAGATGAACGGGAGTGAAAATATTACTATCGGCATCTGTTGGTTATTTTTATAAAAATGGCATTTACCGTTTTTGCGTTATATTGAGCAAAAAAAAATGAAGACATTTCTGGCGCATATTGCAATTGTAGTGCATGATTACGACGAAGCAATTACATTTTATACACAACGATTGCCGTTTGAACTGGTAGAAGACACTCCGCTCAGCGCGACTAAACGGTGGGTGTTGGTGCGCCCCAAAGGCAGCGAGGGGGCTTGTTTGCTATTGGCCAAAGCCGCCAATGATGAGCAGCGGAGCAGGGTAGGCAATCAAACCGGCGGGAGGGTGTTCCTTTTTTTACATACCGATAATTTTGAGCGCGATTATGAAGGGCTTATTGCGCAGCAAATAAAAATTGTGCGGGAGCCAACGGTGGAAAGCTATGGTAAAGTCGCTGTTTTTGCGGATTTATATGGCAATTTGTGGGATTTGATAGAGCCCCGGAAGTGAATAAGTAATGGGACCTTGTTATTTTGTTAATGTTATTGCTATGATGTTAATTATTAACGGTTAATTATTAATAGTTAATGGTTATTTTAAAACGCCTGCAATTCCACCAATTTACGATACGCACCTGCTTTTTTGAGGAGGGCTTGGTGGCTGCCGCGTTCAATGATGCTGCCGTCGTGTAGCACAATGATTTCGTCGGCGTGCTGAATAGTGCTCAGGCGGTGGGCAATGACGATGGAGGTTCGGTTTTTCATTAACATTAGCAGGGCTTCTTGTACGAGTTTTTCCGACTCAGAATCGAGGGCGGAAGTGGCCTCATCGAGGATGAGAATGGGTGGGTTTTTCAGCACGGCCCGAGCAATGGTGAGGCGCTGACGCTGCCCGCCGGAAAGCTTGCTGCCCCGGTCGCCGATGTTGGTCTGGTAGCCGTTTTCCGTAGCAATGATAAACTCGTGCGCATTAGCAATTTTCGCGGCGCTTATTACATCGGCTTCGCTTACATTTTGCAAACCAAAAACAATGTTATTATAAATGGTATCATTAAATAAAATCGCTTCTTGTGATACAATGCCCATCAAATTGCGCAAATCATTTAGTCGGTATTTTTTGATATTTACACCGTCTATAAAAATGCCTCCCAATTGTACATCATAAAAACGGGGCAGCAGGTCCACCAGCGTGGATTTGCCTGCACCCGACGCGCCCACGAGGGCGATAGCTTTGCCTTTTTGAATACGTAAATTGATGTCTTCCAGTACGTTGCGATCTTCCGGGCGGTAGCCAAAGGTGATATTACGATACTCGATTTCATGTTCAAATTCCTGGATAGGCAGGGCATCAAGCGCTTCGCGGATGCTTTCCTCCACGTCCAGCACCTCCTCCACGCGCTGCATGGCCGCGATGCCTTTTTGAATATTATAATAAGCTTT
The DNA here is from genome assembly GCA_937872385.1 of uncultured Saprospiraceae bacterium. Taxonomy (GTDB): domain Bacteria; phylum Bacteroidota; class Bacteroidia; order Chitinophagales; family Saprospiraceae; genus JADJNW01. The sequence goes on along the minus strand of CALMSO010000062.1, from coordinate 16,183 downwards.
GGAAAAAGATTTAGCGGGGTCTATTACATTATAAAATGCGAAAATAAAAGCTAAAAAAGTTTCCGCGTTCAGAGCATCCGCAAATACCTGCCGCGAGCCATACCAGAGTAGCGCTGCTACCACCACAATGGCCATAAATTCGGACAGGGGCGAGGCTAATTCGCGCCGCCAAAGTAGCCGAGTGAGAATGCGACGATAAGCGTTGTTTTCTTTGGCAAACTTCTCATGCTGATAATGTTCTGCATTAAAACCTTTTACAATACGTAAGCCGCCGAGGGCTTCTTCTACGATGCTGACGAGGTTGCCCAATCTGCCTTGCACCTGCGCCGAGCTGCGCTTGAGCGTGCGCCCAATGCCGCCAATGACTACCGCTGTGAAGAGCATCAGCAAGAAAACAAACCCCGTGAGCGCCGGGCTAACGTAGAGCATAAAAGCCAATGAACCAATGATAATAAGCGGCTCGCGGAACACAATTTCCAGCATATTCAAAATGCTCGACTCCACCTCCTGCACATCGGCGGTGATGCGCGAAAGCAGGTCGCCCTTGCGCTCATTGGAAAAATAAGCTAAAGGCAGCGCCAGCACCTTGTCGAAGAGCTGTTGGCGCAGGTCGCGGATGACGCCATTGCGCACTGGTGCAATAAAAAACAGCGCGGAGTAGCGAAAAAGGTTTTTTAGAAAAAAAGCAATAATAATGGCGGTGCAAACGTAAGCCAGCGCGGCTTCTTTACCATTTTGTGTAATGAGTAAACCAAATTGGTAGTAAAAATAATCGCGGATAGCGCCAATATTGAAAGCAAAAGCGGGTGCTTCGGCCATGGGCGCGGCGCGGTCGAAGAGGATTTCGAGGAACGGAATCAGTAGTGGAATACTAATGACCGTAAATAAAGCCGTAAGAATATTACTGACGATATTTAGCGTCACATTTACTTTATAACGCCCCAAGTATCGTATCAATCGCCAGAAACTGCTCATGTAGCGTGGTTAAAAAACAATCAGGTTTGAATTATACGTTTACTCGTTCATATTAAAATCGTTCAAAAAACCGGTGTGAAAATTGCCGGCGCGGAAATTTTCGTCTTTCATCAGGCGCTGATGGAAAGGAATCGTTGTCTTTACACCTTCCACAATGAATTCATCCAAGGCACGCTCCATTTTTTTGATACACTCCTCGCGGGTGCGCGCACGGCAGATGAGTTTGGCAATCATCGAATCATAAAACGGCGGAATGACGTAGCCAGCATATACGTGCGTATCTACGCGCACGCCGTGCCCTTTGGAGGTATGCAGCGAGATGATTTTGCCGGGGCTGGGCCGAAAGCCGTTGAAAGGATCTTCCGCATTGATGCGGCACTCCATGGCATGTACTTCGGGGATGTAGTTTTGTCCGCTGAGTTTTTCGCCGGCCGCTATTTTGATTTGTTCCTTAATCAAGTCATAATCAATCACTTCCTCCGTCACGGGGTGCTCCACCTGGATGCGCGTATTCATTTCCATGAAGTAGAAATTGCGGTATTTGTCCACCAAAAATTCAATGGTGCCCACGCCCTCGTAATTGATGGCTTCGCCAGCCTTTACAGCCGCATCGCCCATTTTTTCGCGTAGCTCTGGTATCATAAAAGGCGAGGGGGACTCTTCGACCAATTTCTGGTGCCGCCGCTGGATGGAGCAGTCACGCTCGGAGAGGTGAATCACCTTGCCGTACTGGTCACCTACAATTTGGAACTCGATGTGGCGCGGTTCTTCCACAAATTTTTCGATATAAACGCCGTCGTTGCCAAAGGATGCCTTCGCTTCTTGGCGCGCCATATTCCAAGCGGTTTCAAAGTCTTTTTCATTCCAGACCACCCGCATACCCTTGCCACCGCCGCCGGCCGTAGCCTTAATGATGATGGGATAGCCCACTTCTTTGGCGGTTTTTTGGCCGGATTTCAGATCTTTCACTAAGCCTTCAGAACCAGGAATGACCGGCACGCCGGCTTTTATCATGGTCTCTTTGGCAGTTATTTTATCCCCCATTTTGCGAATCTGAGTAGCAGTGGGGCCGATGAATTTGATCCCGTATTCTGCGCAAACCTCGGCAAAATCAGCGTTTTCTGCCAAAAAACCGTAGCCCGGATGGATGGCATCGGCATTGGTAATTTCTACCGCAGCCATGATGCGCGGGATGCTGAGGTACGACTCGGAGGAGGCGGGCGGCCCAATGCACACGGCTTCGTCAGCGAAGCGCACGTGCAGGCTTTCGCGGTCGGCAGTAGAATAAACGGCCACCGTTTTGATGCCCATTTCCCGGCAGGTGCGGATGATGCGCAGGGCGATCTCGCCGCGATTGGCTATGAGTATTTTATTGAACATAGGAGGAATATACTGATTTTTTCAATGAGCCGATGCACCGATTTGCGTACAGTTGATAGACCCGGTACAGCAGCTTTTGCCAGTTATTGTACCACAATATTGAAGTCATTAGGCTTCCAACAAAAACAGCACCTGGTCGTACTCGACCGGCTGGGCATCGTCCACCATTACTTTGACAATAGTACCAGTGATTTCCGATTCAATTTCGTTGAAAAGTTTCATGGCTTCGATAATACACACCACATTGCCTGCCTCCACGCGGTCGCCGACTTTGACGTAAGCGGGCTTGTCGGGTGAAGAAGAGCGATAGAAAGTACCTACAATCGGCGATTTGATTTCGAGGTACTTTTTGTCTGATTTGGGTGCGGTTTCTGCCGATTTAGGTGCAGGTGCGGCTTCCGTATTGCCAGCCTGTGGTGCGGGCGCGGGTGCTGGAGCCGATGCTATCGGGGCGGGCAGGGTAGCCGGGGCCGGAGCCATCGTTTGTACTACCTGTTGCCTGCCGGCATTGTAAAATTTGGTACGAATGGACAGCTCGAATTCGCCGTCTTTCATTTTGAATTCAGCCAGATCCGACCGGCCGACGAGCTTGATCAGCTCCTGGATTTCCTTGAAATTCATAGGGCTTATTGTTTTACGCGCTCCATGTAAGCGCCGGTACTGGTGTCTATTTTAATAAAATCGCCTTCGTTGATGAATAAAGGTACTTTTACCTCGGCTCCGGTTTCTACTTTTGCCGGTTTGAAGGTATTGGTAGCGGTATCGCCTTTTACGCCAGGTTCGGCGTAAGTTACTTGCAAAACGATATGCTGTGGCATTTCTAAGGTAAGGGGTATTTCTTTTTCAGAATGGAAAAGCACTTCTACCTCGATACCTTCCTTGAGCAGCTCCGGCCGCTCTATCATGTCTCCTTTGATAGATACCTGATCGAAGGTTTCTTGATTCATAAAGTTGTAGCCTTCGTCGTCGGTGTACAAAAATTGGAATTTGCGGCGCTCCACGCGCACTACGTCCAATTTGTGCCCGGAAGGAAAGGTGTTGTCAATGACTCTACCATCGCTTATATTTTTGAGTTTGGTACGCACGAAAGCAGCGCCTTTGCCGGGTTTTACGTGCTGAAATTCTACCACCGTGTAAATGCCGTTGTTGTATTCGATGCACAAGCCTTTACGAATATCGGAAGTATCTGCCATTGTTTCTATTTTAAGGTTCAAAGATTTTTTATTAGAAAAATCAGGTGTATGACTTTGCAAAGATAAAGATATTGTGGCACTGTTTTCCTTTTTCGTAGCAAACAAGGCCAGCAGGAAATGCTCAATACGCCCATTTCAGATAGGTAGCGCCCCAGGTGAAGCCGCCGCCAAAGGCCGTGAGCATGATATTGTCCCCTTTTTTAAACTGGTTTTCCCATTCCCACATACACAGGGGCAGGGTGCCAGCAGTGGTGTTGCCATATTTTTGAATATTGATGGTCACGCGTTCCATCGGAAATGTAAGCCCTTGAGCGACTGCCTCAATAATGCGCGTATTGGCCTGGTGCGGTATGAGCCATTGAATGTCGTCATTGCCTAAGTGATTGCGTGCCATGACTTTGCTCACTACGTCAATCATGCCAGAGACCGCCGCCTTGAAAACCGGTTTGCCGTTTTGAAAAACGTAGTGCTCCCGATTGGCAATGGTTTCGGCAGAGGCGGGCCGAGCCGAGCCGCCTGCTTTCTGATGCAAATACGCTCGGCCCGAGCCGTCGCTTTTGTGTATCGAGTCTATCACGCCCAGCCCTTCGGTATTGGGTTCGAGCAATACGGCACCGCAGCCATCACCAAAAATCACGCAGGTGGTACGATCGGTATAATCAATGATGGACGACATTTTATCGCCGCCGATGACAATTACTTTTTTATAAGTGCCTGATTCAATGAATTTTGCGCCGGTAGTCAGGGCGTACAGAAAGCCTGAGCACGCAGCATTGATATCAAAGCCGAACGCATTTTTCATACCCACCGCATTGGATACGGTATTGGCGGTATCGGGAAAAACCGTATCCGGGGTGACCGTTGCAAAGATAACCAACTCAATATCAAGCGGATCGGTATTCGTTTTGGCTAATAGCCCTTTTACTGCTTCGATGCCCATCACCGAAGTGCCTTGGTCTTCGCCTTTTAATATGTGGCGTTGCTTGATGCCGGTGCGGGTCGTTATCCATTCATCGGTGGTATCTACCATGGTTTCCAACTCCTTGTTGGTGAGGATATAATCCGGTACATAACCTTGTACGCCTGTGATGGCAGCCTGAATTTTGGACATTGCTATTTCATTTTAAAAATCGGACGCGAAGGTATAAATTTTTTTGCAAAATAGTAGCCGATTGTCTGGTTATCAGGTAGTTTCTTCCGCTGCTTCGCCTGGCTTGGAGATGGCCAACAACCCCAAAAAGGTTAATAATCCATTGACCGCCAGAATCAAGAATCCAAATTTTAGACCGTACAACCACTGCGCCGAATAAGTATCCAGCACAAATGACAACACCGGCGCCGCCACACAAATAGCTACCACTATCCATGAGTCTTGCAGCCGCCGTCGGGTCAAAATACCAAACGCAAACAGCCCCAGCAGCGGGCCGTAGGTGTAGCCCGCAGCTTTGAATAACTGATTGATAACGGCGTCGTTATTGAGCGCAGCAAAAAACAATACAATAAAAAACAACAGCAGCGACATACTGATGTGCACGATGGTACGCGTGCGTTTTTTTTGTGCCTCAGTCTGGTCTTTATTATACAAATCAAGAAAATCTATACAAAAGGAAGTTGTCAGGGCGGTCAGCGTGGAGTCGGCGCTCGAGTAGGCAGCCGCAATCAGCCCCAGCACAAATACAATGCCCGCAAAAGCCGGCAGGTGATTGAAAGCGATCATGGGGTACAACTGGTCGGAGCGCTCTGGCGTGTCCAGCCCCAAGCTGGAAGCGTAAATGTAGAGCAAGGCACCCAGCGTCAGGAAAAGGAAATTGACAAAAATCAGAATAAAACTGAAGGTAAACATATTTTTCTGAGCGTCGCGCAGGCTGCGGCAGGTCAGGTTTTTTTGCATCATATCCTGGTCCAGGCCGGTCATTACGATGGTAATAAGAGCACCACTCAAAAATTGTTTAAAAAAGTTATTCGGATCGTTCCAGCCACCTTTAAAAAAGAACATTTGTGCGTATTCGCTATTGCGCACCATAGCTGCCAGCCCGCCAAGATCTGTTTCGAGCGATCGAGCAATGACCACAATCGTCAGGATGACCGAAGCGACCATACAAAGGGTTTGCAGGGTATCGGTATAAACCACCGTCTTGATGCCGCCGCGAAAAGTATAAACCCAGATTAGCACGATGGTGAGGAATACCGTCAGCCAAAAAGGAACGCCATAATAATCCATGACAAATCGTTGCAAAACGATAGCCACCAGAAACAACCGAAACGAAGAGCCAATGGCCCGCGAGAGTAGGAAGTACGCTGCGCCGGTTTTGTAAGAAAAAAAGCCCAAGCGCTGCTCAAGGTAGCTGTAAATAGAGGTAAGATTGAGCCGATAATATAATGGCAACAGTACCAAAGCAATGACCACATAGCCCAACAAATAGCCAAACACAATTTGCATATACGCAAAAGCTTGGTTTTCAGCACCTGCGCCTACGGCGCCCGGTATGGAAATGAATGTGACGCCCGACAACGAAGCGCCAATCATACCGAAAGCCACTACAAACCAGGGAGATTTTCGACCGGCCAAAAAGAAACTTTCATTACTCGAGTCCTTACTGGTAAACCACGAAATGACGATCAGCAACAGGAAGTATCCGGAAATGATACTCAAGATCAGCCCCGGCGTAAGTTGTTGTATCATAGCTGTTTTTTGTTCTGACTTTAGATGATAGCCCTACATCCGAACCAGGTTTCGGGCAGTGGCGTTGATGGTGCTCTCGGCAGCCAAACTTTTTAGATGAAAAAGCAAATATAGTAAAAACCCCATTGGCTGTATGCTTGTCGCAATATGCGCATCACGGCAAGGCAGATTTTATAGGGCTGTTTTGTAGAAAATTTAGGTGTATCTTTAGCAAAAAATTTGTCCATTATGACGGCTCTTTCTGTACCATACCGATTGCTCATTTTACTATGCACCATCCTGATTAGCAAGGCTTGTGGCCCAAGGGCACCGGCGGGCGAAACCGCGAACGACACTGCTGGCTTGGTGATACCTCGTGCCAACGAAGAAGACCTCGCGTTGCGATTGCTACAGGATTTATTGTCAGACCCTCAAACACAGGCGGAGCACGACCGCAACGACATCGTGAGCTATGCCATAGACCACCTGCTCGATGTACAGTCCATGCCCTCCGGATTGTACTACCTCATGGTGCGGCCCGGCGAAGGCGAGCTGTTACAGCCCGGCGAACAGGTACAAGCGCATTATCGCGGCTACTTCCCAGATGGCACCGAATTCGACAATTCTTGGCGGCGGGGGCAGCCTTTGGCGTTTACGGTTGGTAGCATGATTGATGGCTGGAACGAAGGTTTGCAACTGCTTCGCCCTGGCGCACAGGCCGTTTTCTTGATACCCTCGCATCTTGGTTATGGCGCGCAGGGCTTGCAAAACCGGCAAGGAAAAACGCTCGTGCCACCTAATGCTGTGCTCATTTTTGAGTTAGAAGTGCTGAAATAATCAGGCAATTGAGCCACCATTACACCCAAAAAAACGCAAAACTACTCGCCAAATTCGTCCAACAATTGCATCACATCCGGGCAGGTTTTGGTCATAGCTGCCTCAATTTCCTGATGCCGGTCGGCCAAGTCGCCATATTTTTGGGTCAATGCGTCGGAGCACTCCTGGCTTTCACCGGCGGTGCGTTCAAAAGCTTCCATCATTTCCATGAAAGCATCTTCATCTTCGGCTACCTGAGCACCCATTTGGTCGTACATTGCTACCATCGGTTGCAGGCAGGCACAGAGTTCTTTGGCAATAGTTTCAATGGAGGGAGCACCGGATTTGCAACCTGCAACACCCGTAAGGATGGCGGCGACAGACAGAAAAAGCAGGAGTTTTTGCATTGGATTTTGTTTAAAAAAGTTGTAGGATATATTTCTAAAATTCAAAATTAGCTTGAAAAAGCAAGAATACCAAATACCAGCGGCAGTAGGTAAAATCGCTGGTCAGCAAGGCTTGTGCACTGTGCAAGGAAATTGCTAACTTTGCTAATCGAATCCCTAAAACGCAAATACCACACATATGAAACAACTTTTACGCTGGTTTTGCTGGCTCATTGTGGTGCCAGCTATGGCACAAATCACTGTTTCTCGAGAAAATTTTCCAGCCATTGGCGATACTTTGCTCATTGCAGTGGACAATCTTCCATCCAATATTTCCATCACGCCTGGCGGTGCAGATTTGCGTTGGGATTTTTCTAGCTTGCAGGCACCGTTTGTACGGCAAATACCCGTGCGTCGGGTCAGCGAAGGCGAGCAAAGTGCTGATTTTCCGAATGCCAATCAGTTTGTACCACTCATCTTCGAAGGGGAAGCTTACTACCGCAGCACCAATGGTACTTATGAAATGGTGGGCAGCTTTGGCAAAGACCCCTTTGGTTTCAATATCAAAACCTCCACGCGCTTCAGCCCGCCCATCGTCGAGCGCCGGGCGCCCATGCGCTACCGCGACGAAAGAACAGCCCGCTCGGCTTTTTCCTTTGCTTTTTCTACTGATGATTTACCCGATTTTATACTCAACCAGTTGCCCGTCACGCCTGATTCCTTGCGTATCCGCATCGCTTCTACCCGGCAGGATGTAGTGGACGCTTGGGGTAAGCTCATTATTCCTGGCGATATTTACAATGTCTTGCGCGAAAAACGCACCGAAATACGCGAGCCGCGTGTGGATGCCCGCATTGGTTTTTTGGGCTGGCAGGATATTACCAATCTCATGCCCCATTCTGAACTTATCAGAAAAGATACCACAGTGTATTACTATTTTTTTAGCGATGAAGTCAAGGAACCCATTGCCATTGTAACCATGGACAAATCCGGAAAACGCCCGCTGCGTGTAGAATACCGTGCCAGCGAGCGCATCACCGACGTACAAAACGTGCAGGCGCTCAAGCCCGGCGTGTATGCTTTCCCCAATCCGGCCATTGTCAATGTGCGGTTTGAATTTTCTAACCTGCCGCCCGGCAATTATAAACTGACGATTTATAATATTCTCGGCTCGGTGGTCTGGAGCGAGCGTTATTTTATCAATGGTCAACGGATCGAAAAAGTGGATATTTCTAACTTGCGCAAGGGTACCTACTTGTACAGCCTACAAAACGAGCGCGGGCAAACCATTGCCACTAAACGCCTAATCGTGGTGCGGCCATAGGATTTACAGCAGTTCGCGCAGGCGAAACTCTTTTTTGAGCCGTTCGTCGCCACGCTTTATAACCATACGAATGCGCTTGCCGGAGCGCTGGCGCAGTTTTTTAGTCAGGTCGCCGAGGCTCAGAAAATTGGTGGGCAACCCATTCAGGTTTTTGATTTCGTCGCCAATGCGTAGGTCGGCCTGAGCGGCCGGGCTGTTGGCTATGATGTCCACTACGGTAAAAGAATTGAGCGCTGCCCCCGAAGCGGCAATGATTAGCCCGCTCTTGTCGTATTGAAACTTCTGCCGCAAGTTTTTGCCCGCTTTCAAATACATTTTTTCGTTGATATAATCAATAATAATCTCAAAGCGGCTCAGGATTTCATTGCCAATGATGCCATTGCGGTCATTCATATATATAGAGGTGTCGGCCCCTGGCGGCACATCCTGAAAATTGGTGACTACGCCGTCCATCCCAAAGGGGCCAATGTCAATTTGCTCGATTCTGCCGAGAAACCCCTGCAGGTAGCCGCCCAGCCCCATGCCTATTTTGCTGCGAATATACTGTGGCGGCAAATTGAAAGCCGGGTGGGTATTGGTATAGAGCAGCAGCGCAAGGCTGGCACCGGTGTCTATCAGGTACTTGCCCTGGATGGTCGTATCGCTGGTCAGCGAAGTGGGCGCGTACATATAAGGTTTGTTGCGGCTGATTTCTATGGGGATTTCTGCGTAACGATTGCCGGGCGGCTCAAATTTGGAAGGATCAAACAGCGTAATAACCCTACGGCGGTAGTCTATTTTCACTACAAAACGCCGGAACAGGTCGGCACCGATGATGCCCTGCACGTTGATGCCACCAAACTCCTCGAAGCGAAAATAGTCTTCATCGAGCACCAGGATGGAGCGATTGAGCGCCACCATTTTATTGAGCGTAAGATTGACGCCCCGCGCTAAGTAGGCATACAACTCAGTGCTTAGGTCGGAACCTACAATGGGGAAGCGCCGCTCGTAATTGATTTGCAAAATATCCGTGATTTCTCGTCGGGTCAGGATAGTGTGCTCCGCTCCGGTATCGAAAATGAATTTCAGCGGAAAAACATCATTGAAAATGACTTTGACAATGATAAAATTATTTTCGTATTCAAACGGAATTTCGATACTCGATACGCCACGCCGAACCTCTAAATCGTAGCCCTGTGCCCAGCCGAGAACTGCCCAAAACAAAAGTGCCTGAAAGAGAAATAACCTACATCTCATAAGTCGGGATATGAATTGAATAGTGTAGTGTCTTGAAAAAAGTAAACGTAGGGTTCCAGAGTCGCTTCGCCATTATTACATAGTCGTTTGCCGGATGCTGCTACCTGTGCGCTATCAAAAATAATACGTTTTCTGACACCCGGCGGATTTTGTTTGCTTTCTATCAGCACATTTTCACCAATAACGTAACGCAATGCAAAGAGTTTTACCCTTTTTTTTTGAAAGGTAAATTATTTTTGCCATATTGAGAATCCCAATATAATTTTGTTTGTGAACTTTTAGGAAAAATATTTTTGCTTGTTCTTGTTTTTTTACGTGTTATTTTCCATTTTTACAGAATGAAATTAGTGTAAAAAAAACACATAGGGTCATAAGCGACTGTAAATCACCTTTCTAATTAGAAAAAAAATGTTTTTGACAGGTTTCGGGTTCGCGGAGCGAGCTTTGAAACAAGTATTTAGTACTTTAAAGCGTCCCATGAACTGAAAGAGCATTGCTAAACGTAATTTCAGTTTTTTTCACTAAACCGAAGTAATGTATGAAACTTAGAGTTGACTATTGCTCCAAATGGTTGTTTGTCGTTCTGATAATGGCGATGGGTAGTGTTACATTTGCCCAGCGTACCGTTAGTGGTACCGTCACAGACCAGGCCACAGGCGATCCCCTGATTGGTGCCAGCATCCTCGTGGTGGGCACTTCTACAGGTACAGTTACAGACTTTGACGGTACTTATTCTTTGAATGTACCGGAAGGCTCTACCGTACTAGAATTTTCCTACACCGGCTATTCTACCCAACGCGTCACACTGGGCGCTTCCAATGTATTGGATGTAGCCCTGAGCGCTGGTCAGTTGCTCGATGAAGTCGTAGTGGTAGGTTATGGTACTCAGCGCTCGCGCGAAGTAACCAGCGCTGTAACCAGCGTAAAAGCCGACGATTTCAACGTAGGTAACGTAAACGACCCCACCCAGCTCATTCAGGGCAAGGTGGCGGGTCTGGCGATTTCCAAGCCCGGTGGCGACCCCAACGGCGGCACGACCATCCGTCTGCGCGGTCTTTCGACCATCGGTGCCAACACCTCGCCGCTCATCGTTATTGACGGTGTAATTGGTGCGACGCTTGAATCGGTGGATCCTAACGACATCGAATCCATTGACGTACTGAAAGACGGTTCCGCCGCTGCTATTTATGGTACGCGCGGTTCTTCCGGGGTAATTCTGATTACGACCAAGAAAGGTGTCAGAGGTTCTACCAAGGTAGAATACAATGGCTATGTAGCTGCAGAATCCATTGGCAAGCGGGTAGAAACCGCTTCAGCAGCGGACTTTCGGCGTCTGCGCCCGGGTAGCGATCGGGGTGCCAATACCGACTGGGTGGATGAGGTAACCCGTACCGGTACGTCGCACGTACACAACCTCTCCTTATCGGGGGGTACTGGTGGCGGTACTACTTATCGTGCTTCGCTCAACTTCCGGGGTATTGAGGGCATCGCTCGCGTGAGTGACTTCCAGCAACTCAACGGTCGTTTGAATCTTACCCAAAAAGCACTCGACGATCGTTTGACCTTCACCACCAATATCGCTATGACGCGCCGCGACGCCAACTTTGGCTTCACCGAAGCCCTGCGTTATGCGGTATTGTACAATCCGACGGCACCGATTCTGCAGGATCCTTCCAGCCCTCTGTTTGATCGCTACGGCGGATTCTACCAGGAAGAAAACTTCGACTTTTTCAACCCGGTAGCCATTCAGCGCCAAGGTACAAACATCGGACAAACCAACGACCTCTTGCTGAGCGGTCGGGTGGATTATAAGATCGCTGAAGGCCTTACTGTTTCGGGCTTCTATTCGCAATTGCGCGAAACTGAACAATACCGCGAATACTACCAAAAGCAAGCCTATTTCCGTGGTTTCAACCGCAATGGCTTGGTAAGAGGTACCGATATTGACCGCAATACGCAGTTGTTCGAAACTACATTAAACTATAACGTACAGTTTGGCAAAACCTTCTTGACGGCCTTAGCTGGTTATTCTTGGCAGGACATCGAGGATGGCAGCCTCTTCATCGAAACGGGCGACTTCATCACCGACGATGTGAGCTACAACCGCATCAGCTTCTCGCGCGACCGTGCTCGCGGGCGTTCAACTTTCGATACCTTCCGAGGCAACAACCGCATAATCGGTTTCTTCGGTCGTGTCAATTTGAATTTCGATGATACCTACTTCTTGATGGCTTCTTTGCGCCGGGAGGGTTCTACCCGTTTTGGTGCCAACAACCAGTGGGGCTTGTTCCCTGCCGTGAGTGGTGGTGTGACGCTGAGCAACTTGTTTGATGTAAATGGCGTGGACAACCTGAAACTGCGCGTGGGCTATGGCGAAACCGGTGCCCTGCCGCCGAGCGACAACCTTTCGCGCCTGCGCTTCTCGCAAAGTGGATCATTCTTCTTTAATGGTGATTTCGTTCCTGCTTTTGCACCCGTACAAAATGCCAACCCCGACCTGAAGTGGGAAACAAAGGGCGAATTTAACGCTGGGGTGGACTTCGCCATGCTGGATTACAAACTGACGGGTTCGATTGATTACTATATTCGTCGTACGCGCGACTTAATTTTTAATGTACTGGTACCGCAGCCGCCTAACTTTGCATCGCGCACTTGGGCCAACTTAGAAGACGCCATTCTGCGCAATAGTGGGGTAGAGTTGAGCCTCGGCTATCGCTTCGACAAAGGCAGTAATTTCAGCTGGGAGCCGCGGTTTGTCTTCTCGACTTACAATACTGTGCTTGATACTGTAGCCGCTCCGAATGCCAACTTCCGCTTCTTCCAGGGCGGTGGTTTCATCCTTGATCCTTCCACTTCGCCGGGTGCGCCGGGTCTGAACAATAACCCCACTGTGGCTGTTATAGCAGGGCAGCAATTGGGGCAAATCTGGGGCCCAACCTTTGATAGAGTAGGTGACGATGGTTCGTTCATCTTCCGAGATGTAAACGGTGATGGTGTAGTTGACGAGAATGATTTCGGTGTGATTGGCAATGGTCTGCCGACGTTCTCGATTGGTTTCAACAACTCGTTCCGCTTCAAGGATTTTGACTTCAACTTCTTCCTGCGGGGCGACTTTGGCCACGACTTGGTGAACATGTACCGCGTATTCTATGAGCCGCTGGGTTCGCGTCCGATTGAAAATTCGGTAAAGACCGAGTTTTTTGACGAGAATTTGACAGATGCGCCGCGCTTCTCCAGCCGCTATGTGGAAAATGCTTCTTACCTCGCGTTGGACAACGCCACCATTGGTTATACCCTGAAAATGGGCGAAGGCAGCAAGATTTCCCGGATGCGGTTCTATCTGACCGGTCAGAATGTATTCTTTATTACGAACTATACCGGTGTGGACCCCTCCCCGCGTTTTGGTGATGCTGGCGACCCCGATAACGGTGGTTTCCAGGGGCTGACGCAAAACCCGCTGCATCCAGGGTTGGATCGTCGGAATACGTATTTCCGTACACGTACGATCACCTTCGGCGTCAACGTGGGCTTTTAAACACACAATTTATTCAATCTTTAATTTAAACAATGGTAATTATGATAAACAGGTTTAGTTTCGCAGGAAAAGCACTCCTTTCGGGGCTGCTCTTGCTGCTGATTTTCAACCAGTCCTGCACCAATCTCGATGAAAAGATTTTCAGCGAATTGACAGAGGACAACTTCCCGACCACGGAGGAGCAGTTTATCTCCGCTTTGGGGGCCACTTACACTAGCTTGTATGGCTTGATGGGGCACAATTCTATCTTCGCACTGCAAGAAATTTCTTCGGATGAGGCGATGATTCCGCACCGCGGAGCCGACTGGTTTGACGGTGGTCAATGGATTCGGGTACACCGCCACGAGTACAACTCGCGCGAGGAGTCTATCGAAAATGGCTGGAGCTTCTTGTATGGCGGCGTTAATAACTGCAATCGCGTTATCGCGCTTTTCAATCAGCTGACTGCTGAGGGTAAAGTAGAGCAAGCGCAGGCGGCTGCCTTCATTGCTGAAGTGCGCACGCTCCGTGCCCTGTTTTACTACTGGCTGCTCGATGCTTATGGTAATGTGCCGATTGTAGTGAGTTTTGCCGATTCTGAGCCGAACCCGCGCACGCGCAGCCGCGCCGAAGTATTCGAGTTTATTGAGGCTGAGCTGAACGAAAGCGTACCGCAGTTGGTAGTGGCAAAAGATGCTTCTACGTATGCACGTATGAATTTCTACGCAGGTCGTTTCCTGCAAGCGAAATTGTACCTCAACTCGGAAGTCTACACGGGGAAGGCCGAATGGGCAAGAGTAATTGCAGCCTGCGATGATATCATCAATTCTGGTCTTTATGACCTTGAAGCCAATTACTTTACGAATTTCAATACGAATAATATTGTTTCGAGAGAGAACATTTTCACGATTCCTTACGACGAGCAAGAAGCGCAAGGCTTCAACTTAGCGCAAATGACGCTGCACTACAGCAGCCAAGCTACTTTCCGGCTGCAACAACAGCCTTGGAATGGCTACTGCACCCTGCAGGAATTTTACGAGTCGTACTCGGATGATGATGTTCGCAAGGGCGTATCGGGCAATCAGCAGATTCGTGGCAACTTCCACGCTGGCCCGCAGTTCGATGCGAGCGGCGCTCGTTTGATTGATTCTGGCGCCGAGCCAAACGACCCCGATGGTCAGCCGCTGACGTTCACTCCGGAGGTTAACGAACTGGAACCCAACGCATTGCGTCAAGCAGGTGCCCGTATTGGCAAGTATGAATTTGCACCGGAATCTACGCCTGACTTGAATGTGGATTTCCCAATTTTCCGCTATGCCGACGTGCTGCTGATGAAAGCTGAAGCCCAGTTCCGTACTGGAGCAAGCGGAGCAGCCCTGACTTTGGTCAACCAGATTCGGGAGCGGGCCGGAGTAGCGCCGTTCACTACGTTGACGGTTGACAACCTGTTGGCAGAGCGCGGACGCGAGATGTTCTACGAAGGCTGGCGTCGCCAGGATTTGATTCGCCTCGGCAAATACAATGACCCTTGGCGCTTCAAGCCGGCTTCTACACCGCAAAGAAATATTTTCCCGATTCCGATCAACCAGATCAGTGCCAACCCGAATTTGCAACAAAATCCGGGCTACTAAGGAATGGATAAAATCGAAGAGAGGATGGTGGTCTCTTAAAAACGCATCATCACTTCTCTTTTCGATTGTTTTTTCATAAGAATCTAATGTGCACAGGAAGCAAGTAAGCAACATTTACTTGCTTCCTCTTTTTCCAGCAACTGGAAAATTGTACCGTTTTTAATAAAAGAGGATGCATTACGGCGCATCGCTCACCATCAGAAACAAGACATTGCTTTTATGAGGGGTTTCACTTTACCATACAGGATAGGCCTTGGTTTTCTGATTAGCTTGCTGTTGTCCGCCTGCGACAAGCCCCGCGAGGCATTTACCAACGATTTTTCCACGCTTTTTACCGAATTGCCGGCAGCTTATACCGGTATTGATTTTGTCAATCGGCTCGATTATACCGAAGATTATAACACTTACACTTTTCGCAATTTCTATAACGGCGGCGGTGTGGGCTTAGGCGACATCAATAACGACGGGCTGCTTGATATTTTCCTTTGCGGCAATCTGGTGGGCAATAAACTCTATTTGAACAAGGGGAATTTCCAATTTGAAGACATTACCGAGCAAGCCGGCGTGGCTTCGCCTGGAGTGTGGAGCACCGGTGTGAGCTTCGTTGACATCAATGGCGATGGCTGGCTCGACATCTACGTTTGCAAATCGGGCAAGCCCGAAGGCGAGAACCGCTACAACGAATTGTTTGTCAATAATGGCGATGGCACTTTTTCTGAGCAAGCCAAAACGTATGGATTGGCCGACGTCGGGCTGTCCACGCACGCCGTATTTTTTGACTACGATCTCGACGGCGACCTCGATTGCTATTTGCTCAATAACTCTCTGCGCCCCGTGGGTGGCTATGACCTCATCAAAGACCAGCGCAACATACCCGACCCCGATGGTGGGAACAAACTCTATCGCAACGACGGCGGCCGATTCGTGGACGTGAGCCAAGAGGCGGGTATCTACACCAGCGCCATTGGTTTTGGATTGGGCGTCACGATTGGCGATGTAAATGGCGACGGCTGGCCGGATATCTATGTCTCCAATGATTTTTTTGAACGCGACTACCTTTACGTCA
>CALMSO010000061.1 GCA_937872385.1 uncultured Saprospiraceae bacterium | reverse complement strand
ACGGCGCTCGCGGAAGCAGTCTTAATCCTTCTTTTAGTGGAATATGGCCTGTGGCTACTTATAATTAGCGCTTTACGAGTGCGTGTTTTGTATTGTCTTAATCCTTCTTTTAGTGGAATATGGCCTGTGGCCGCAACATATCGTAAAAGGCTGTAAATCAAAGAACTAACGTACGTGCGCAACTTGTTAGAAAACATTTTTCTACCATTGTATTGCATCCTTTTTCCGGGTGCAAAGATACAACTATTTTTCAAATAATCAAAACTGTAGGCGGTTTTATATACATCCTGAAATCAATATTTTTGCCCAGCACATTGATTTGTTGCATAACAGCCGGCGTGACGGGCAGCAGCACGATGCTGTCGTTGTTTTGGTACATTTGATTGATTTCGCGGAGCGCTTCGCTGATTTCCTGAAACACTGCGTCGCGGGCACTACCAATGTAGATGGATTTTTGCATACGCATACAGCCTTTTTTGATGAGGTATTTGGCAATATGGCGGCGGATTTTGTGGTCTTCGATGTCGTACATAATTAAAAAAAGCATCTGTTGTGGATTTTTGGTTTGGTGCATATCAAGGTATTCCATCAGGCGCTGCAGGCGCTCCTGCGGGGGGCTAATACCCAGCGCCCAGCCTCGGAAATAGCGGGTATGCAGCCCTGCGGCTCGGATGCGATTGACCTTCTCCTGATAAGGAGTGAGCGCTGAGGGTGTTTTTCGTTTCATGGCATATCGGTTTGTGGCGGTGCTTCGTCGGAGGCAGCTTCGCCAGTAGGAAAGTGCCGGCCGCGCAAAGCCTCTTCGGCAAGGAATACGATGAGTTCGGCGAGGCTAGCATTGGTGCCGCGCTTGGGTACCTGCACTACACTGAAGCCCTTTTTACCATGAAAGACGTTGATTTCTGCGTGGTCGAGCGCTTGCCCAATTTTGAGTTTCAGCCCATAGGGTATAGGTAGCTCTTCGAGCACCGCAAGATTGTGGCTGGCACATTGCTCGCGCATAAGGGGCAAAAAAGCTTCGAGCGCAGTAGGGATGCGTCCTGGGCCGAGCGGATTTTTGGGTCGGGGTCGGGTTTGCAATTTGCGCAAAATATCGGCATACACATCGGGTCGGATGTGGTGGCTTTGGTTTGGTTGCTCGGCGGCCGGAGGGGTCGTAGGCTCGACTGGCAAGACGTAAGCGCTCCAGTCCACCGATTCGCAAAAATGCTGTACGTAAAGTTCGGGGTCGTAAGACAAGAAGCAGGCGCGGGTGCAGTCGGAAGTCCGCAAGTCAATATAAGCGCTGAGGTCGTGTGTTTTAGCAAATTCGATTGCAAAAGCTTTGTAAAAATCGCTAAATTGCTTCGTATCGGTACAAGGCGTAGCGAGCCGGAAGACGAGCTTGAGGCCGTCGCCGCCGGGCGAAGTAAAAAGCAGTAGCAAGCGGGGGTCCTTGGGCAGCATGGTGCGCCAGTGGGTCATGGCTTCGGGCGTAGTAGCACAGCCATCAAGGTCGAGCACGAAAGCCTCGGTGCGCTCGAAGCGGTCGGTTCGGCGTTGATTTTCGGCAAACGTAGCACAGCAAAAAAACGGTAGGCGCGTTTTCATGCGGCGGTAGGTATCTTGGTCGAGTGCGCGCAGGCGGCGCAGGCGTGTGATGTTGTCTTGCAGTTGGGCATCGGTGCGCATACGCTCGCAGAGTGCATCGAGGCTCAGGGGCTGCAAGGGCGTTTGTGTGTCGAAAAGGCTATCTCCGTACCAAAAAATCATGTTTGAAAAGGTTTTATGGGTTAAAAAACAGCTAAACAGGCAGCTTACTCCTTCCAAGTTTTAAACATAGTGGCCAAGTTGTGCGCATAGAGTTCGATATGGGTGTTGCGGCTGCGTTCTAAGGCGTTCCAGGGGGTTACCTCTTCAAAATAATCATTGACCGTTTGAATAAGAATACGTTTGCCATGCTCATTGAGCCAGAAGGTTCCGTCTTGTACGTCAAAAAATTCGAGGAAAATGACCTCTTGGCGGCACAAATGAATGACGACATAGTCCACCCAGTAACGGAATCTTTCGATTACATCGAATACAAGTGCTGGTCGGTTGTGCCCATCGCTATGAAAAATGCCGATGAATGGATCCACGCCGGCTTTGATCAGGGCCGACTCCACCTTGCTGTACAGCATACCATAGGCATAATTGAGCATAGCATTGAACATATCCCGTGCCGGGTGCTGGCTGCGTGCATCGAATCGGTATTGGCGGGGCAGGCACTCACTCACGCAGCGCCAATAAGCTTTGGACGCTGAGGCTTCGGCAGCACGTAAGCTGGCGGCAGCATCGGCGAGGGTGTTTCCGGCTACCGTACGAATACGCGCCTTAGCCGTAAAAATGCGGTTAATGGTTTGCAAAATAATCGTTTCGTTGCTACGGTCGAGATGCTCGAGCATACCGAGTAGCGCCACCTGAGTATCCATTTTATCGGCGAGCAGTTGCTGCACCCAATCGAGGCTGACATGGCTTTGGCAAAAGAGCAGTTGTTGCTTGCGGATAGTCGCAATACTCCCGAAGCGATTGCTCCAAAGGCGGGCCACGGGCTGCCCGTTGCGATCGGTAAAGACCACATCAATATCGAGTTCGGCGGCAGCGAAGAGCACCTCCGCGCTCAGGTGCACGGTGCGATTGAGAAAGAGGCGCTCCACCCGGTTGAAAGGGATGCGTTGTTCCTCCCCTTCATGGGCAGGCGGGCGCACCGTGAGCACCCCCTCGCGCAGGCGCAGGCTACAGCCGGGCTGGTTGATGTACAATTGCATGGCTTTTTGGTTTTTTTTTGGCACAATATGCGACCACTCGCCGCAGTGTATTTACATTTTGTAAAGAAAAAAATCCGAGATGTCAAAGAACGGGTGGGGGGTATGGCTGGCTATTATCGTGCTTCCATTAGAATGCGTTCGTTAACCTTCGGGTAAATGCCAAAATCTTCAGCATTAATATCCAGATAAGATTCCAGCAAACGGTTAAAACCTTCCAGAGCCGGTTGTCCATCAGGAAGCGTTTTGCCAATCAACTTTTCCTCAATCATTTGCCGATTGATGCCTTTGTAATTATGGGCAATAGCATTCCGCAAAGCGCCAAGTGCCAGGAGGTTTTTGTGGATGTCTTCCAATTCAGCGGTCAGCAAATAGTCACCTCTTTCATGGAAAAATCTAAGTATTTGATGGTACACAAATTTGTTGGGTTCTTCCCAGCGTAGGGGTGATCCATTTTTTAATACCTTCGAACGCAGATAATTTTCCAGTTCAGGATGTTGTGCAATAAGCTTACGCCATTCCTCATGCTCTGTTCTAGGGTTATGCATGACTTTCCCACCTAATAATTCCTCGATATAAGGCACAAATATATTATCATGGATGGTGAACAATCGCCACAGGTAATCCGCCCAGGCATGCTGGTGTAACTTTATTTTAGCGGAAAAGTAGGTTTCACATTCGTTTACTTTTGGATTTTCTGGTACGATCCAATCGGTTATACCCAACTGTTGGGCAATGTCATTGGCACGTTCAAAATCCAGTGACATCCGTGCCAGCGCATATTCAGCGTATTTTGATATGATATTATTGGATAGCGGTAGCTGTGTAATACCAGCATAATCAAAGTTTTCTAGCATTTTTTCAATGGTATGCAGCAGTACCAGTCTCTCCTGCCGGTCAAAATTTCGCATATTGGCCTGACCAGTGCGGGCTTGTAAAGTTATGAACTGAATATTGCGAAACATACCGGCAAAATGAGACGCGGCGCGCATATCGGGGGTACCCCCAGAGTTTCCAAAGAAAATTTGATACTCAATGAACATTTCATAGAGATTAGTAAAAAACTCAACTAATTGCTCAAAGTCAATTGGTGGAAAAGTAATAGGATGCTCATGCACCACAAAGCCTTTCTCATGCAACCGACGCCGGATAAATTGACCGAGAAAGTAAGTGTCTTGCACGTCATTTGGTTCTTGACAAGTCGAAACCAAAACAATTTCCTGGATATTTTCACCTGCCAGTTCGATGCTTTTTTCCACCATTGGAAACACGACCCGGTCTTTTAGTTGGTCATAAGCTTCTAATATTGCCTGAGTATGCCTCAGAAAATCATTTCTTTTGACAACATGATTTTTGCCGGTATCCACATTGCCTGCCTCAAAATGTTCAAAGAGTTGGACTTCTATTTGAACTTGCGGTGGTAATTGCAAGTCCCGCGTACCGATGGTAATGAAGAGGATGTTTTGCATTGGTTTAGTTATTTAGTGTGAGTTTAATGAATCCGAGCGGTTCGCCTTCGCGTACCACCTTGCGGCTTTTGGGCAATGGTAAACCCTGATACCGCCGATGGCGCACTGCATCGCTGAGTTCGTCGTACTGCGCATCCGTCAGTAGTTCTTTGGTCCAGTTGCCGGTCATATTGCGATAGCCGGTGCCAAAGCCCAACCGGACGATGGCTTCGTTGGGTTGCAAATGCTTGCATTGCGCGCGGATTTCCATTAGGTGATCGGGCAACATATCGCAATCGCGTGGCAATTCGGCTTCGTCAAAGAAATCCAGTTCGTCCTTCAGCAGTTGAATAGTATGCACACGTAGTTGTTCGAAAAGCCAATCATAGCTGAGTGCATTTGCCTGAGGTAGGAAATAACGGCGTTTAGCTGCCAGTTTTTGCAGGGCTTCCTGTATGTGCAGCGTGCCGATCGTCTGTGCGCCTGCCGGTATGTATTCGGTAAGCTGGCTTACGCTTTGTTTCAGGTGATAGTGCATCTGCCGACCTTCGTTGAGGGTTTCGCTGAAGGTAGCGTGGGTAGCCGTATCAAAATAACAGTCGCTGATGCGGAACAGGCGGAGCCAGTCGTGATTGGGGTCATTACCGAAGACTTCTTTTTGTAAGGTCTGATCCTTGAACTGGAACTTCCCTTCTTTATTTTTTCTGCCCAACCTAAACTGCGGAATGCTTTCCGATTTATATCGCTCTATTATTTCGCTGGTAAACAAAGCCGTACGAATGGCGCCTTTGAGGGATGATCCGGGAATGTAGGGTCTTCCGAAACCATCGTGTATCTGCTCGCGCAGGGTCTGGTGAAATTTTGGAATCCTCCCCCGTAGCGGGATAATGCGTTTGGCCACATCTGGCGGGCGAAGGTCGGGTTTGCGCTGGTACAGATAATCGAGAAAGCTTTCGGTCGGCTCTTCGATGTATTGCACCCAAATGTCCAACTGCTCCTTGCCGATTAGTTTCAGAATTTTCACTTCGTCAACAAGCACAAGCACATTTTCTGCCGGAAAATATAAGTACTCCGCATTACCGGAAATCATCCGCCCGCTACCGATATGTACCGGGGTCAGGGTTTCAACCGTTATCTTTTTCATAATTCATATCTGTATTGATGGGTAAAAAAATGGTGCGCCCGTCGCGCCATACCGCATGATTGACGTTGATGCCAGGGGGTGCAAGGTCTTCGCGCTTGCCTCGTAATCCTTGATTTGGGAAAACCGATCCCTCCTCAAACATAAAGATTGAGCGCTTGCGCAGGGTGATTTGATCCGGGTTGGCAGCTCCGGCCAAGTAACCGCCGCGTTTAATGAGTTGCCAGGCGCTTTGGCGGTAATCCGGCTCATCCAGTTCTTGGTCTGCCGGGCAATACAAACCCAGGTTCATCTGATGCGTAGCATTCACCGGAAGCTCCAAGGCAAGTTGGGTAAATTCCGGTTCGAAGAAACCATTGCCTACCGAGCGGTCCGTACCTACGCCATTGTCGCCCAGCAATCGAAATGCCTGCTGGAAAAGCGATCTGACATTTTCATCTTTTATCTCTGCCAATACAGATAATCCGGCATCCAGCGCAAAAAAGATCCGGTCGGTGAAGTACGGCACCGAGTCTTCCATGTGATCGGGCGCGATGGTCACCCTTTGGCTCACCTCCGATTTGAAAATGGAAAATTTTGAATTCGTGCTTGCCTGGTTCAATACATCGGGATGGTCGCTTAGAAAAGCACCTTTACTATGCAAATGCTGTTCCTGCTTAATATTTGCGGATTCCTGTCGCAATAGTCGCTCCAACCAGCTTTTGCCAACGAAGCGGATTTTTTTGAAAGGCTTGCCTTGCCGTTCTTCTTCTACTCCCTGAATTTGGAAAGGCATCCGTGCCATTGGCTTTGGGAAAAAATACTCCTCCTGCCAGAATGGAAACCCTGATGACAGGCGTATGCCGTCCATCATGGCTAGCGCATCTTCGGACGAAGCTCCCAGGTGCAAGGCATTCACAAACAGCGCTGCGAGTATGGCATCCGAGTGCAGTATTTGCCCGCTGCGGTCGTATTGACTTTTGCCCGTAGCCAGGTGCAGCGGTGCCTGGAAATGCAGCCGGATGCAGTCAAAGGTTTTTTGCATGGTTCGCATCATTTTAATATTTCTAAAATTTTACTGCAAATCCGGTGGTATCTGGTAGGCATAATCTTCATCTGTTGTGTTTCCACTGTGGTAAAAATCAGCGGTGCGTTGTTTGATTTCTTGAATGTGAAATTTTACTTGTCCGCTACCTCTCGAACCGCTACCCCCGATGTAATCATCCTGAATCATTTGTAGTCCTCGAATGGTCAGGTCTATCAATTCTTCTTCCGTTTTATTATCCTGTTCGAATATATTGACTACAATATTCAACCCGAACCTTGCCCCTGCCGGTACACGCTCAAACGTACGAGGCATGGCTGCACTGGTAATTCGGTCAATTACAACCTCAGTTTTGCTTTCAGTATAAGGCAGGTCTGTCATATCCCGAAATGAATCGCCGTTTAGCAATCGCCCGTCTCGGCAGATAATACGGCTCGGGCGTTGTTGTTCATCTGTTCTTGCAGAGCCAAACAACACAGTAGTAATGTGATTGGGATCATCGCTGGGACCATTTTTGACTTTCCCCATATTCACGTCCTTTACATATCCATAGGAAATTTCAAGCAAAGAGCGCATTTTTCCTTTCAGTGAACTTCCCGGAATATATGGCTCATTGGTAATCGGATTTCGGATGACCATTTTATCGGGGCCGCCAATGCTCATCGCTGTGTTAGAACCACCTATCAAAAGTCCGGTCACGGCTTCGATTTCACCCTTGATGATTAGTTTCTTAGCCAATTTTATTTTTGATGTTGCCATGATAAATTATCTCATTTTTGATTAAAAAATATTGTTAATCTTTACCACCTGCAGCCTTATGGAAAGCCAAGATTGCTTCGATCAGGTCACAAAAGTTTGCAAAGCGTTTTTCATAACCTTCATTGTCAATATCTACCTCTCTGTGAGCTTCTAAAATTGCGTTTTTGAAAGTCTCAGCACCAATGCTTTCTCTACCACCGGTTTTCTTTGCTCTCGCTGCGGCGTAGGCAAGTTTAGGACGTAAAAGGTGGAAAGAAGCTTGCTCCCCGGCAATTCCCTTTAATTGTATTCGCTTTAATTCACCAAAAAAATTACGGATTTGTGAAGTCGTAAAATTTTGATTTTTAAGCAGTGTCCCCAACGCCTCAGCGTATTCTATTGCAGCATGTTTTATACCTTCGGAAATCCAGATTGACTCAAATTTCGGAAGGGTAATTTGTTGCCCAGGGTTGCTTGAACGCTCTGAACGTCCCCCTCGATCATGTTTATTCATGTTGTATGATGTTTAAAAAGTTATAAAATGTAATTGCTTAGCTACTTTTCGTTTCCAGCTCTGCCCAGCGGGCGGCTACGCCCAGCAGGTCCAGGAAGGAATAGCAAGTGTATTCGCCCAGATAACGGCCGCCCCAGATATTGGTAAAGGCTGCGTTTTTCAGGGTATCGTAAAACTGCTTTACCGCTTCGCCTTTGGCGCGCTGTGCTGCCCGGCTAAAATCGTAGGCCATGTGCCATTTCCAGCTTAGGTTTTTACCCTCTCTTTGCTGTATTGCAGCGCGCTCGGCGTAGTTCATGAGCTTTTGCAATACGCCACGAGGCAGTTGATTGGATGTTACCAGTTCCACTAATTCTTTCTTTAGGTTTTCTACAATCGGAAATTCCTCGTTCCAATCCAGTGGTGTGTCCAACAGGGTGAAAGCATTTTTCTCGCGCTTTATACCAGTTCCGCCCTTAAAGTGATGGCTCTTGGCTGTTTTTTCTGCCTCTTCAGCAAATAGCGCTGCCCTGGCAATTGGGAACTTGGGCGGTACAATCACCATGCCGCCGGATAAAGTCAGGTGTGGGTTATGGCATACCCAGTCCTTAAATTCATCCTTGATTTTTTTGGCAAAATCTAATACAGACGACCAATGCCCGACGATGAACAGATCGTCGCCACCCGAATAGATGATGTAGGTATTTGTACTAAAATGTTCTTGCCAAATCGTATTGAGATAGCCCCGGAAAAAGAAATCCAGGCTACGGCTCAGTACGCTGTATCGAGAAAAAGTCCGTTTTTGTTCGCCTAAACCCTTGATAAAAATAGCCCCCAGATTGTCCACGTCCATCCGAAGCACGCCAAGCTTGGTAGCGCCGGTGGCGTTGGCTTCCGCCAAATCGGAAAAAGTCAAAGGCTCGCCATTTTCATCGCTGGGGTAATTGTTGCCCCCGTAAAAAGTAAACCCTAACCTATTTTGGTTCCCGCCGGGAATCGTGAGGTTTTTCTGATCCGGCAAATTAAAAGAGCGGATGAGCGCCTGGTCAAAGTACGTATCTTTGCCTTCTGTCGTCAGGAAGTAGTTGTTATAGCCAAACCCTGAGAGTATTTCTCCGTTTCGATGGAGATCGGCTTCCTGCCGAAGCATCACCCAAAACTGTGTTTTCTTGAGTTTGCCACCGAGCTTTATTTGTTTGTAGGTCGTTTCTTTTACCGGCTTGTCTGCTTCGTCGTCTATAAATCGTACGGACCCTTTCTTCTTTGTCAATATTGCATCATTTTCAATCTCTGTAAATTCCTCGCCGGTGATATAATCACGCAATTGTTTTCCACCTATTTCTATCGGCTTGAAAAACGCATCGGAACTTGCAACGAGTTGAGTCTGAAATTTCCTGGCTTTTGTGACGCTAAGCTTTTGCATAAGTGCGCGCCATACTTCGTTGATCTTTTGCTCAAAAATAGCTCTTTGTGTTACTAACACCCAATCAATGCTAAGAAAGAGGTTGGTTTGATGTTTTTCAAACAACTCATTAGCCAATTCAAGACGCAATTGCTCCAGTTTTTGAATGATATCTGGCGCATTGGGCGCAAGCAAATAAAACCCGCCGCCCGAGGCATACACGACAGCCGCTGAGGGTAGATTCAGTTCGTCCAGCAACCGCTGTACAATATTTTCTATTATGACCTGAAGATAAAATGACCGCCCTTTCAAATTCTTGGAAGCATCGGTACTTACAATGTCGTAGATATATTTTTGAATGCCTGACAGGTCGCCCCCCACCAGTAAAAAAGGTGCTTCGTGACCTTCAATCCGAAATGAAGTATCCAGACGCTGATGCGCTTCTAAGTACTGGTGAAGAGCGTAGGCAAAAATCCCCGTGCTCTTCAGATGGTCGTAAAGCGATACGTCCGGCAGGTGTATGGTACTGGATGGCACCGCAATAGTGAACCGTTGCAGCAGATACAACAGGTTCTCTGAAAAACTGCGTACGCTCCGTGTTTGATTTTCTTTAAGCTTTTCAAATGCTTTCTCAAAGTCTTTCCACAAATTGGCGTAAGCTTTTTGTCCATTCTGATCCTGCGCTTTTTCAGGAAAGGAATTTCGGGTTAACGTCAATTCCTCGATCGGTAGTTCGTAAGTGTGGGACGTATTCTCTTGCAACAAATTTTCAAAAATGGACACCATTCTGACACTTTTGAAGCTATCCCATTTTCGTTCTGCCTCAGCGTCTTGGATACCGGGTTCTTTGTTACGATCCACACCAGAGGCATAGTGGTCGGCAGCTTGCACCAACCGTTGAGCGAGGTTGTTTGCGTCAGGCTTATGGTGAGCTACTGCTGCCTGAAAAAATTCTGTATAATCCTCTTTCATCAATTGTTTGAAAAAAGATTCATGCTCAGCGATAAACTGGGCAGTCCAGATTACATGTTTGTGCGCAGTATATCCATACTGACTTACCGGACAGTACAGGGTTTCCAATTCCTTGACGGATTTATCCAGTATAGTGGAATAGCGTAGCCCGTTATCATCCGCGCGCTGCCAAAACTTCCCGATATCGTGCAGCAGGGCGGCGAGGTAGATGACTTCGCGCTGGGGCATCGTATTAGGATTCATATTCATTTATTTTGGATTTATTTGTCAATGGTGTCACGCTGCCAAATCCTATAGAAGGCTTGCGCCCCAGCCCAATGTAGGGTGGTAGCCATACGTTGCAGCTGAATTCCAGGTCGAAGGTTTGCATACGTAGCCCTTTGTAAGGCAGCAATTTGTTGCGTACTATGCGGTTTATGCGTACCTTCACTTCGCGCTCAATGGTGCAATGAATACCCTTGGCTACCGTGAGTAGGTTGCCCCGTAGGATGGTCTCCAAAAATGATAGTTGGTCGAATTCGTCGCCTAAGGTTTTGTAGTGGCGGTAATTCTCAGCATCAAATGGCATCCAATTGTGCAGCCGATAGGTAAAGGAACGATCCCAGGCTTGAAAGGTATATTCCTGTAAATGGAGGTGCTCAACGCTCAACTCAATCGTGCGCGACCCAAGCTGAAGCTGCCGCGCCTTGTGGTTGAAAAAATCGTGCACCTGCTCAATGCCCTCTTCGAGGCAAATTAGCCCAGCCCTGCCGCGGATGCGTTTGTACTGAATGAGTGGATAACCATAACGCAAAAGGCTACCTTGATGATTGTGAAACAGGATGCTGTCGGACGATACATGAGCAATCACGGCGCCCCGAAAAAGGGGAATTTCCTGAAAGGCTATTTCATTCAAAAAATGAATGCGCAAAAATCGTAGTTTTTTCATAACTGACGGTTGTGGTTTATAGCAGTTGTACGGACAAATAAGCAGTATGTTTCCGCAATCTATTTGCATTTTGTAATTTTTTTTCTTTATATATGAACTCTTTAAAGCGCTTATGTAATGTCTCTTGCGGTTTTTTATTCCCTTTTTTCAATATAAATTCTGGCAATGAGCACTTTAAATAACTTTATTTTATAAAAAATTAGCCAACTGACTATCATAGCGCCGCTCTGATATAGGGCATAAAATATTTCATAATAAAGTGGAGTAAACGTAAAAATATGCCGTCTAATAAAAATGCAAGCTACCGCTATCGGGTACTAAATGACTGCTTCCGGCGTATGCGCGATTGGAGTATAGAAGAATTGCAAGAAGTAGTAAGCGAACATTTATATAATGATTTTGGCATCCATACCGGCGTGAGCCGCCGAACCATCGAAGCGGATATTGCGCTGATGCGCTCGCTGCCCCCGCGAGGCTTCGATGCACCTATTGAAGTGAAAAGAGGAACGGGCAGATATTATTATACAGACCGCAGTTTCAGTATTGACAAAACGCCCATATCCGGCCATGATTTACAAGCCATCCGGGAAGCCACGGCCTTGCTGCGCCAATTTAAAGGATTGCCCCATTTTAGAGAACTGGCAGCCCTGCTGCTCAAAATAGAAGGCGAACTCGAGCTTCATCACGCGTCTTCTGTAAATATTCAGTTTGATTATAACAATCTCCTGCAAGGCACTGAATGGCTAAGCCTATTATTTCAAGCTATGCAATATCAACAGGCGCTCCAGATATCTTATCAGCCTTTTCATGCTCAAAAACCGACTTCTTTTATTTACCATCCTTATTTACTAAAAGAATATCAAAGCCGGTGGTTTGTCTTCGGCTATAACGAACAGGTAGGCGAAATCAGTAACTTTGCCTTAGACCGTATCAAAAACATCGCCCCATCAAAGGCTACCTATGTACCCAATACTTTTTTTGATCCTGCCTCCTACTTTACCCATATGATTGGCGTATCAAGAGACAGCAACAGCACGCCGGTAAAAATTACATTACAGGCTACAAAATCCATGCAAGGTTATCTGGATACCAAGCCCATTCATCATTCACAAATAAAAAAGCGTAGTAACAAAACCCATACATTTTATGAATTGTATTTGATTCCCAATCAAGAGCTAATCGCAACTATACTCCGCTATGGTGGCGAGCTGAAAGTAATAGAGCCGGCTTTTCTGAAAGAGGATATTATAAAAAAGATATTGTAATTAAGTAATGAGACATTGTTATTTGTTAATTAAAATATTTTTTCAAATAATTGATAATCAGTTTTTTGTAATAAAATTACACTGGAAATAATTATGTCCGGGTACTTAGTCAAGAGAAAATAGCCGAAGAGATGCGTCTTGTAACTTTTCCAATTGGAAATGACACACCTATATTTATTATCAAAAACTCATTTTTCCAAAGCTTTACAAAAGCTAAAATCGGACTTCCCAAATCGCAAATAGCCTTATATTACTTCTACCAGCTAAAATGGCGCGATTGTCAAAAGAGTTACGTAATTTTGACGGCTAATCAAAACAACATTAAACATGATTCGTACAATCTTTTTGGTTTTAATAGCTCTTTTGAATGTGCAGCTCCTGTGTGCGCAGCAGGAAGCCGCAGCGGCAGCAAAGCCCAACCCCTGGGAAGGTAAAAGCGACGAAGAACTGCGGCAAATTGCGGACAGCCTCGCCCAAAAGTTCATCATCACCGATGGGCACGTGGACCTGCCCTACCGCTTAGTAACTCGAAATTTTCGCCTGACTAAGGAGCTGATTGGTATCCCAATTGAATCTGAAGATGGCGATTTTGACTATGTGCGCGCCCGCAAGGGTGGCCTCGACGCGCCCTTCATGTCTATTTACATCCCCTCGTCTTATCAGGAAACCGGCGGCGCTAAAGCCTTTGCCGATTCCCTCATCAATATGGTGCAGGGCATTGCACAGGCCCACCCCGACAAGTTTAGCATAGCCCGCCGCCCCTCCGACGTGCGACGCAACTTCGAGCGCGGCATCATGTCGCTGCCTATGGGTATGGAAAATGGCGCCCCGATAGAAGATGACATCAAAAACGTGGAGTATTTTCACAAACGCGGCATCCGCTACATCACCCTGACGCACGGCAAGGACAATCAAATCTGCGACTCCTCCTACGATACCACCCAAACTTGGAACGGCCTCAGCCCCTTCGGGCGCGAGGTGATCAAAGAGATGAACCGCGTGGGCATCATGGTGGATATCTCGCATGTATCCGACAGTGCTTTCTACCAGGCCGTAGCCCTCAGCAGTACGCCCTGCATCGCGTCGCACTCATCGGTTCGCTATTTTACGCCTGATTTTCAGCGAAATATGAATGACGATATGATTAAATTCCTCGCCGATAGAGGCGGAGTGATTCAAATCAATTTCGGCTCGTCTTTCCTCGACCAAGCAGTGCAAAACTACCAAAACCAAAAACGCGAAGAACTGCGCGAGCTATTGGCCAAACGCAACCTGAAAATGACCGACGCCGCGGCCCGACCCGTCATCGAAGAGTTTCGCAAGAAAAACCCCGCTCTCTACTCCGATGTAGAAAAAGTAGCCGACCACATTGATCACGTCGTAAAACTGGTAGGCATCAAACACGTAGGCTTAGGCTCTGATTTCGACGGCGTAGGCGACTCACTCCCCACCGGGCTGAAGGACGTTTCACAGTATCCCAACCTCATCTATGCCTTGCTGAAGCGCGGCTATAGCGAGTCGGATATTGAAAAAATCTGCTCTGGCAATGTACTGCGCGTGTGGGACCTCGTGGATCGGGTAGCTCAGTTTCAAGAGCGCGCCCGCAAATTGCAGAATGAAAACGAAAACCGCTAAATAAGTAATGGCATTATTATGTAATGGTATATTGTTATTTGTTAATTGGGAATAGGGTAAATGGGATGATGGGGTTCCGTTCTAAAGTATAGTTGTAATGTTTATTTATCTTAAGGCCAATTAGAAACGCTTTAAAATGTTGTTCGTAACTCTTTTGTTAAACATTAAAGCAGCATTCTCATGTAGTTTGGATATGCTTACATTTTTGACCTCAAAATAACAAGGTATTACACCGGACCAGAATGGTAATTCTACTTGCAAAACCTCCAGCAATTCATTACCTCTGCACAAAGGTTTAATCCTTTTTGCCATAGTGCAGTATGTTTTGGTTGACTACTAAGCTATGGCTTTTTTATTTAAGGACACTTTTGTCCCTGTACTGAAGAAAACGCTATAATAAAAAAACCTCTGCCCGACGAGGACAAAGGTTTGGGTAGTGGAGACGGCGAGAGTCGAACTCGCGTCCAGAGAAAGCGCAGACAAGCCTTCTACATGCTTAGTTACCGATTGGGTTTCTCAACGAAAGGGGAGGTTCAGCAACCGACCCGTGCCTTTCGTCCAGCTCTGAATCTCGAGCATATATCCGAGCCAGATATACACCCCAGCCTGAGGGTTGGTTGATGTGCCATCTGCGGCTCCGTCAGGCAGGGAGCGAAGCGCACGTAGCGCGGGCATCAGGCACAATGGCATTCTAATTCCTGGAATTAGGCAGCCATGGCGTAGTTATATTCGCCAGTTGTTGTTCGATCACCATTTTTTACGGGGTGAGCAATCCTGCCCCGGCATGCTTACTTGCCAACCATCAATCCTGTCGATACCATTACGTCCCCATGGATTGGATGCTGCTGCCGTATTTTTTTACGGTCTTGCAAAAGTAAGAACTAATTCCACAGGAAAAAAGTTTCCTGAAACTTTGCAATCCGTTGGGCTTTATGGATTTTTGCAATCGCCGGCAGAAAGCGCCATCGGTAGCCGTCGGGATAGTTGGTTGCCCCTCGCTGAGGCCTTGTGTCGTATGTTACCAAAAAACGAACCGTATGAAAATAGGTATTATCCGCGAAGGGAAAGTCCCGCCCGATTCCAGAGTGCCACTTGCGCCTTCTCAATGTGCCTTTCTGATGAAAAATTACGACCTTGAAGTAGTCGTAGAGCCTTCAGCGGTGCGTTGCTATACCGATGCCGAATACGCTGCCGCCGGAGTAAGGCTGACTACCGAACTCGCCGATTGCGACTGGCTGATGGGTATCAAGGAAGTACCGGTAGCGCAATTGATACCACAAAAAACCTATCTTTTTTTCTCGCATACTATCAAGGCACAAGCCTACAATCGGCAGTTGTTGCAAGCTATTTTAGACAAAAAAATACGCCTGATTGACTACGAAGTGCTCACCGACGAGCATGGCGAACGACTCATCGCCTTCGGACGCTTCGCGGGCATGGTAGGCGCGCACAATGCCCTGTGGACCTACGGGCAGCGCAGCGGAGCTTTTCAACTCGGTCGCCTCAAAGATTACTTCGACTATGCAGCAGCTAAAGTAGATTATCAAAAATTGCGGCTGCCGCCCCTCAAAATCGTGGTGACTGGCACCGGGCGCGTAGGCTCAGGAGCCGTAGAAGTGCTCCGCGACATGGACATTCGAGAAGTGCCTCCGGCCGATTTTGTGCGCTTCCGCTACGATGAGCCGGTGTTTACGCACCTGAGCAGCAAGCATTATGTAGCACGCATTGATGGCAAAGCCTTTGATTATCAGGATTTTTACGCGCACCCGCAGTACTATCGCAGTGCGTTCGAGCCTTATTTTCAGGCAGCAGATATTTTTATCAATGGCATTTTCTGGGATGTACGCTCCCCAGCGTTTTTCAGTGCCGAAGACATGCGCCGCCAAGATTTTCACATCGCCGTCATTGCCGATGTAACTTGCGATATTGCCCCAAAATCATCAGTACCGGCCACGCTGCGGGCTTCTACCATTGCCGATCCAGTATTCGGCTACGATCCTCAAAGTGAAAGCGAAATCGCGCCTTATCAGCCCCAAGGTATTGATATGATGACCATTGACAACCTGCCCAGCGAACTGCCCCGCGACGCGTCTTATGCCTTTGGTGAAAAATTTCTGCACCATGTGCTGCCAGAGCTGCTCGATGAAAACAGTCCGGTCATCAAGCGGGCTACCATTGCCGAAAATGGCGAGCTGACCGCTTATTTTCAGTATTTGCAAAGCTATGTGGATGGTGTGGGGGTGTAAGGTGTAATGGTTTGACCCGTATTTAGCTATTCATTCAGCCAGTGAAGGATATTTTGTAAAATACGCGCTTCGATTTGCGTAGCATCCGCCCGGACAAAAGCCTGCCCAGTCACGCGCTCGTACAATTCGATGTACCGATCGGACACCTCGGCTACGAAAGCGTCGGGCATATCGGGCAGCACTTGCCCCGCCAGCCCTTGAAAACCCTGCGCCATGAGCCATTCGCGCACAAATTCTTTCGACAACTGCCGCTGCCGCTCGCCTCGGGTCTGCCGCTCGTTGTAGCCATCTGCATAAAAATACCGCGAACTATCGGGGGTATGAATCTCGTCAATCAGATAAATCTGTTCGTTGCGCTTGCCAAATTCGTACTTGGTGTCCACCAAAATCAAACCACGCTCGGCGGCCATTTGCTTGCCGCGCGCAAACAGAGCACGGGTGTATTGTTCGAGCAGGGCATACTCCGCCTCGGTGACAATCCCTTGCGCAAGAATTTCAGTTTTGGAAATATCCTCGTCGTGGCCGCTGTCGGCTTTGGTAGCTGGCGTGATGATTGGCTCGGGAAAAGGATCACTTTCGCGCATACCTTCGGGCAGCGGTACACCACAGAGCATCCGCCCTCCCGCCTGATACGTGCGCCAAGCGTGCCCAGAAAGATAGCCCCGGATCACCATTTCTATCCGAATCGGCTCGCAGCGATAGCCAATAGCCACGTTAGGATCGGGCGAAGCAAGTAGCCAGTTGGGGACGATGTCGCGGGTGGCTTGCAAAAAATACGTTGCTACCTGATTGAGCACCTGCCCTTTGTACGGAATCGGGCGGGGCAGAATGTGGTCAAAGGCCGAAATCCGGTCGCTGGCTACCACCACCAATTGCTCGCCAATTGTATAAACATCGCGCACCTTGCCCCGATAGAAGGCTGTTTGGCCGGGCAGTTGAAAGTTCGTTTCTAAAATTGCATTGCGACTGTGCGCCATGGGCGGAGGTTTTTATCGAATATCACAGGTGAGCAAATGTTCGGTTTTGCCATCGGCGAAGGTAAGGAAGCCTTCCAGTTTGTCTCCGATTTGCACGGGCCCAACGCCCGCCGGCGTACCGGTATAAATCAAATCGCCCATTTGTAATTTGAAAAATTTCGATACATACACAATAATGTCTTCAAAAGAAAACAGCATATCGGCTGTATTGCCCTGCTGCACCACTTCATTGTTTTTGCGCAGTTTGAATTCAATCGCGTTGCGGTTCAGTTTGCCTAAAGGAACAAAGTCGCTGAGCACCGCCGAGCCGTCGAAGCCTTTGGCAATTTCCCAGGGTAACCCTTTTTTTTTGCACTCCGCTTGTAGGTCGCGCGCCGTAAAATCAATGCCCAGCGCCACTTGGTCGTAATAATCCGGGGCGAACTCCGGCTGGACGTGGCGGCCATTTTTACAAATGCGCAGCACAATTTCCAGTTCAAAATGAATATCCTGCGAAAAATCGGGATAATAAAACGGCTTATTATTAATCAACAACGCCGAGGGTGGTTTCATAAATACGACGGGCTGTTCGGGTACTTCGTTGTTGAGTTCTTTGGCGTGCTCGGTATAATTCCGCCCGATACAGATAATTTTCATGTGCTATTAATTTTTAATGCAAAAATTGCTGCATGTTAGAATTTTACATTCAACAAGCCCGCCAATTCCTTCACTTCACGGACGGTCTCCTGTGCGTGGCGGCGGATTTCGGCGGATGCAGCCTTGATTTGCTCTTTTACCGCTTTTTTATCGGCATGGATTTGCGCCTTGCGCTCCCGGAAAGGCTCGCTAAGCATCACTAAGGCTTCGGCTACGGCTTCTTTCAAATCCACGTATTTCAAGCTGCCCGCTTCATAGTCTTGCAGAAGACTGGCGTGCGCGGCCGCAGCACCAGCGGCTTTCAGCAGGTCAAAAAGATTCTTCACCCCGGCACTCATCTCCCCAGCCGGCGTGTCGCCTGCGTCGGTCACAGCCGAGCGAATTTGCTTCCGGATCCGGTCTGGTTCAGCAAAAATATTGATATAATGTTTTTCGCCAGCGCTTTTGCTCATTTTGCGGGTAGGATCGGCGGTGGACATCACGCGGGGCACTTCCGTATGCATGGCTTTGGGTAGAATCAGGTACTCCTTGCCCACTTGATTATTGAAACGCTGGGCAATATTACGCGCCAATTCGAGATGCTGGTCTTGATCGTCGCCAACTGGCACGAAATCAGCGCGATAGATAAGAATATCGGCTGCTTGCAGAATAGGATAATTGAGCAAACCCGCCGAAATAAAGCCCTCGGAGCTTTCCTCACTCTGGCGGCTCTTGTCTTTAAACTGGGTCATACGGCTCAATTGCCCGTAGGATGTAAAGCAATTGAACACCCAGCACAGCTCGGCATGCTCTGGCACTAAAGACTGAATGAAAAGATTTTCCGGGCGGATGCCGGTAGCCATTAGGTTGAAGATTAGCTCCCAGGTGTTTTGCACCAATTTCTTTGAATCATAGGGCATGGTCATGGCGTGATAATTCACTACGCCATAAAAGCATTCATATTCCGACTGCAAATCCACCCAGTTTTTCACTGCGCCGAAGTAATTACCAAAGTGCATATCGCCAGTTGGCTGGATGCAGGAAAGCACTCTTTTTTTCATACTACTGATTATCAATTCATTACACAGCGCATCGTCCTTGATGTTCTGTATCCTGAGTTTCGATTAGTCCATAGCGGCTATAGCCGAAATTTCGATATTGACAAACCGCGGCAGATTGACTACCTCTACCAACTCTCGGGCGGGTGCAATCGCTTCGTCAAAATATTCGGCATACACCGCATTGATCCGGCTGAAATCGTGCATATCCTTCACGAAGACCGAGCATTTCAACACATTAGCAAAACTCAGGCCCGCCGCTTCGAGGATGGCTTTCAGATTTTCCATTACTTGGCGGGTTTCGGCTTCGATGTTGCCACTGACTAACTCGCCGCTACCCGGCTCAATGGCAATTTGCCCTGAAATGTAGAGCGTACCGTGGTGCAGCACCGCCTGATTGTAAGGGCCAATAGGCAAGGGTGCGTTTGGTGTTTTGATTATTTTTTTCATAGCAATACCAAATCGTTGATAATTAATGACAGAAAGCCCCGCATCAGCAAAAAACGATGGGAGCTTACGGTTGGATTGTACGCATATTTTACGTTCAGACTTCTTCTTCGGCTGCTTTCACGAGCACCTTGCCGCGATAATACATATTGCCTTCGCTATCCATATAGGCGCGATGATACAAGTGCCGCTCGCCGGTAGTGGTGCAGGTAGCAATCTGGGGCGTGCTGGCCTTGTAATGCGTTCTGCGCTTACGCTTGCGCTGCTTCGATGTTCTACTCTTGGGATGTGCCATTGTCTGCTAATTTTAATAAGGGCTTTTACAGAAAAAAATGCTGCTCGGTGGCAATGTTTTTTTTGCGTAAAGCACCTCTAGTTATCTCGAATATTTAATTTTTTTAATGCTTCCCAAAATTCGTTCTGCTCCGGAGCTTCAGGGGTTTCGGCTACTTCATCAGCACCGTTTTGCCCATTCAGATAGCGGAGCATTTCTTCATTACAGACCCGTTCGTCGTCATTTTCACAATCATATACCCGCATGAAGGGCATCGAAAGGATGATGTACTCATAAATATAGACTGCCACATTGAGCTGCTGCGTTTCCGGGTGTATGTACACCACGTCGGCATCTTCCATTTGCTCGGCCTCACTGAGTTTGACAATGAGTTGCTGCTGGTCGCTCACCGGCAAGTCAATCACTGCAAGGCAGCGGTCGCATTCGGTTTTGAGCGTGCCGGCAAAGTCAAACTGAAGGACATACATATCCGGACGTTTGTCAAAGAGCAGCGTCAAAGCGATTGATCCATCAGACACGGGCGAGTCTTCGAAAGCCTGAAAAAACGCGCGGTCAATTTGAAAATCGAATTGATGCGTACCTGATCGGATGCCCTTCACAGGGATAGAGTACTGTATCAACCGGTCCATTGATAAAGAACGTTTTTTGGTGTTGCCTTGCAAAAGGCGGGTGCAAAGATAGATTTTTTCTGCGATTCAAGGTAGTTATTTTTTGATAAAAAAACACTAATTGTGTAAAACTCGGCGCTATTTTTTTGCAACCCGCCCCTTGTTTTTTTACAGAATGTTAAAATTATATCCCAATAAGACAATTTTCTGAAAATGACAGCCGTTCTATGGACGAATAGAAACACGCTTTTTTTGAACAGGAAAAAAAATTTAAAAACAAAATTTTCAACGGTATGATAACCAACAATCCAAACCCGAACCCGAATCCGCAATATTCGTCGAATCCAGCGCCCAAATCTGGCGGCAACAAAACTGGTTTCATCGTCGCTATTGCTATTCTGGCCGTAGCAGCTATCGGACTTTTAGTAACTACCATCAGCCAAAACAAACAGAAAGGCGAGCTGTCTTCTCAGCTCAGCGAATCGGAGCAACTGAAAAAAGAACTGGAACAGCAGTATTACACGGCACTTTCTGAATTGGAAGAGATGCGCGGCAGCAATGAAGAACTGAATGCGCTCATCGAAAAGCAAAAGGAAGAGCTGACCGCTCAGAAAGATCGCATTGACGTTCTTTTGAAAGACAGCCGCAACCTCTCCGCCGCCCGTGGTGAACTGACCAAGCTGCGCGCCCAAGTGGAGCAATATGTAGCTGAAATCAATCAATTGCGCCAGCAAAATGAAGAGCTACTGACCGAAAACACCCAACTTGCCGAAGAGCGTACGATGCTGGCTACCGACCTGGAAATGCAGCGCTCTGCTTACCAAGAATCGGAAACGGTGCGCGCCTCTTTGGTGAGCGAAAAGGAAGAATTGGAGCAAACCAAAGCCAAGCTGTCGAGCAAGGTGACTTTTGCGTCGGTGATTAAAGTGGCCAGCATGGATGTAGAAGGCTACAAAACCAAAGGCACTGGCAAAATGTCGAAAGAACGCCGTGCCAAAAATGTGGATCAAATCCAGGTGTGTTTCAATACCACCGCCAATGAGGTAGCCGAACCCGGCGCAGAAAAATACCACATCCGCATTATTGACCCGCAAGGCACTACCCTGCAAATGGCTGACATGGGCTCCGGCTCGTTCAAAAGCAGCTCCAACGGCGAAGAAATACCCTACACCATGACCAAAGAGTTTGACTACAAGCAAAACTCGATGCAGCTATGCTCAAACTGGGCACCCAATCAGGGCTTCTCGGCGGGCGTTTACAGAGTAGAAGTGTACAACAAGGGCTACGTAGCCGGCGCTACAGCCCTCACGCTGAAGTAATTTTTTTTCCAGCAATAAACGTAAAACTTCGATGCCGGGGCTGCACTACGCAACTCCGGCATTTTTTATTGGCAACAATCCGCCGCTTCAGGGGTTTCCCTTTTTGAAAAACTATATTTGCTGTTTTCAACCGCGAACTGCGAACCGCGAATTACATACACATCCTATTTGATTGAAATCCGTATTATGAGCCACCAGCAACCAAAAGATATTATCAATCCCATTGACCCGGACAAAGTAGCCGACAACCCGCACCTGCTGCCCTACGCCCACACCGTAGGTGGCGCGCTCATTCGCCCTATGGACAAAGGCCGAGTAAAAGGATTAGCCGTGTCAGCTATGTACGAACAAACCGATATGCAGCTCGACCAGATTCGGCAGCAAATCGAGCTATTAGCCCGCCAAGCCAAAGCCATCCAGGATCGGGTGGAAATTTCGGAAAAAATTTATTTAGCGGACATGAATTTCGAGCCGCTCATCGGGCGCACTTACCACTTGTACGAAAAACCCGACGGTAGCCACCTCCTTTCACTCATTGCCCCCGCCGAGTGGGGCCGGCGCTGCCCTTATCAGCATACGGCCTCGGTGCGCCTGCTGGCCGATCATACTTGGCAAATTGAGGAAGCATAACGCTGCATCGAGCGGGCAACTTGGTAGTCACCCGCTCAATGGATATTATACACGCGTCGCTATTCTATCATTACCTGCGGAATGGGTTTCATGATGTTGAGTTGCAGTTTATTTACCTCCTGTTCATAAGATTTCCAGTCGGCACTAAAGAAACGATTTACTTTAGTAACGAAATCTATTACATCATTTTTTACTTGTTGCAATACAATTTTATGTCCTTCCGTGGGGGCGTGGAAGGGCGGATTGGGCGTGCCAAAGGTCGGCGAAAAGTAAGCAGCCGCGCGGAACAGCCGACTCATCAGCATATCCGGATCATCAAAAATGCCTTTAATGCTTTCGTTGGGCATTACTATCAGCATGAGCGTATCGAGCAGCAGGGTCGTTTTTTTATTTACTTCCATCATACTTTTTTTAAGCTGCTCGTCCGTTACTTGCTCATTTACTAATTTTGTAATATCACCAATGCGGGCTTTGGCCTCGCGCAAATGATCCATCGCTTGGGTAGCGGAAGTTACATTTTTTTCAAAATCATGATAAGCATTATGAAATGCAATGATATCATTGGGGCTTGCCTTCAGGCGCGGGTCGGCTTTTACATTTACCATCGTAGAATCCTTATGCGCACCATAGGTGAATAGCACTTTGTACACGCCGGGCGCTACGAGCAGTCCGCCAGGTACAGGCGCATCGGGTGAGGGCTTAGGTTCGGCGGGCGTGCGGACGCTGTTCCTTTCTAACCCCCAGGCAAAACGGTTCATCCCTTTGCTGACCGGCGCACGCAGGTTGCGCACCAATTTGCCATCGGCAGCAAAAATTTCTACTTGCAAAGTATCGCTTTTGGCGGCTTGCCCTTTGTCATCTTTTTTCAAAACATCCTTTACAGAAAACGTAAGCAACGCACCGTACGGCCGATTGTCGCCCATATAATAGGCATTGCCCGTGAAGCGCGTACCGCGTCCTTCTTCGTAATGCGCCAGCCAAGCATCAGGGGCAGGATAGGCCTTGAGCGGCTTTTCGAGTTCTTTTGCGCCTTTTTGGGCCAGCTCGCGCAGCGGACGAATGTCGTCGAGAATGTAAAAAGCGCGCCCGAAAGTGCCGATTACCAAATCCTGCTCGCGCGGATGAATGACCATATCGTAGGTAGAAACGGTTGGGTAGCCAGCGCGCCACTGGGTCCAGTTTTTGCCTTCGTCAATGCTGAGGTATAAGCCAAACTCGGTGCCGAGAAATTGCAATTTCGGCTCTATGGGATCTTGGGCCCAACTCAAGGCATAGCCCCACACCTTGTTGATGTCAATGAGGCGTTCCCAGGTAGCTCCAAAATCGCGGGTGCGGTAGAGGTAGGGCGCCCAGTCATCGCGGCGGTAGTTGTTGATCACCACATAAGCCTCCCCATCGTTGAAGCGCGAAGCGTGTACCTGCGGCACCCAGCTACCGGCGGGCACTCCTCGGATATTTTTGGCCACATTGACCCAAGTTTTGCCGCCATCTTGCGTGACTTGCACGTTGCCGTCGTCGGTACCTACCCAGATTACGCCTTGCTTGCGCGGGCTGGGCGAAATGGCGATAATAGTGGTGTGGTTTTCTGCGCCGGTGACGTCAAAAGTGAGGCCACCACTGGTCTTCTGCTGCTGTTTTTCCGGATCGTTGGTAGTCAGGTCGGGTGAAATGATTTCCCAGGAATTGCCATTATCACTTGATTTGTGCAAAAACTGACTGCCGTAGTAAATCGTGCCTTTGGCAAATGGATCGGTGGCAATGGCCGCATTCCAGTTGAAGCGCAGCGGCACATTATTCGGATGATAAGGTTTTACCCATTGCTGCGCACCCGTTTCAAAATCTACCCGCAGTAGATTGCCCCCCTGCCACATCACGTAGCCGTAGCGTTCGTCGTTGGCATCAATGGCTACATCAAAGCCATCGCCGAAGCCGATTTCCTGCCAGTACTCATTGCGAATGCCGCCGGTGCGCCATACTTGGCTTGGGCCGCGCCAAGTGCCGTTGTCTTGCATACCGCCATACACATTGTAAGGAATGGCGTTGTCCACCTGTACGTGATAGAATTGCCCCACTGGTAGGTTGGCGATAAATTGCCAGGTTTTGCCGCGGTCGCGCGAGATGGCTGCGCCACCGTCATTGCCATTGACAATAAAATTCGGATTGTCAGGATGGATGTACCAAGCGTGGTGGTCGCCGTGGATGTTGTCCCAGCCGAGCAGTGTAGTAAAGGTCTTGCCGCCGTCTTCGCTGACGGTTACGTTTGAGAAAATGTTATAAATGCGATTTTCGTTGGTAGGATCCACTTCGATGTCACAATAATAGAAAGGCCGGTCGCCCACAGTTTTGTCATTCACCATGCGCCAGTTGAAGCCGCCATCGTCCGAGCGATACAAGGCATTTACTTTGGCTTCAACGAGGGCATACACCACGCGGGGATTGTTGCGAGCGATAGCCAGACCTATTCTACCCAATTCGCCGCCAGCAGGCAGGCCGTTTTTCTCATTTAGGCGGGTCCAGGTGTCGCCGCCATCGAGCGTCATGTACAGCCCAGAGCCAGGGCCACCCGACTTGAACAGCCAGGGCCAGCGCCGGTATTCCCACATGTTGACAAACATTTTGTTAGGATTGGCGGGGTCCACGATAAAATCGGCAGCACCGGTGCGGTTGTTGACAAACAGAACTTTTTCCCAGGTCTTGCCGCCATCTTTGGTGCGATAAACGCCGCGCTCCGGGGTGTCGCCCCAGGCTGTACCGTGCGCAGCCACATAGACCACATTCGGATCGTCGCGGTGAATGATGATACGATGAATGGTGCGCGTTCTTTCTAAGCCCATGTATTGCCAAGTGCGGCCCGCGTCGAGGCTGCGATAGACGCCCGCGCCCATCGTCTGGCTGTTGCGCGGATTGCCTTCGCCCGTGCCGACCCAGATGACGTCCGGATTGCGCTGGTCAATAGCGATAGCCCCGATGGAAGCCACCTTGAGCGTATCAAAAATAGGCGTCCAGGCTACGCCGCCGCCTTCGCTTTTCCACAAGCCGCCGGAAGCCGTACCGAGGTAAATAAGGTCAGGATTGTCGCGCACCACATCAATGGCCGTCACGCGCCCGCTCATGCCCGCCGGGCCGATGCTGCGCGGTTTGATATTTTGAAAAAGGCTCATGTCAAGCGGCTGCGCGCTTATTATATGCAGCGCCAGTAGTGCCAATAGCAGGAGAAAACCGTGCTTTAATTTCATGCTGGAAAAAATTTTTGTTAGGGAATCAGATGCAAGGGGAAAGTTAGGAAAACCGGCGTTAAATTACCTCGAAACGGACTGAAAATTGGTAAAAGCACCAACGAAATTTATCGGACGCACTGTCTATTGTTATAAAAAATACCCGACCATGAAAACAACTTCATTTTTACTGACAGTATTTACATTACTGCTGGTGCTGCCAAGCTGCGACAATAGCCGCCGGGAGCGCGAAACCCAGCACGACCTGATTGGCTTCTGGACATTAGAGTCCATCACCGGAGGACTAATTGGTACAGGTCATGCAGCCGATTTTACCGATCTGGAATTTAAAAGCAACGGCACGTATCGCCTCAACAATCACGACGAGGCCAAAGGCGAGGGCAGATACACCTTGACCACAGTAGATGGCGAAATCATACTGCGCCTTAGCCCCAATCAAGCTGAAAGTATCGGCTTTGAAGTACAAGACAAAACCGTAAGGCTTTCTCAGGACATACTTATTCTCAGCGATCCTTGTTGCGATTTGTTCGAATATCGCTTCCGTCGAGACGGTGCATAAGTTCATAAATAGATACCTGAAAAAATCTGGTTCCCAATTGTATGCGTGCAGATGAGATGGGCGGGATATATTCATGCCGTGCCTCGGTGGCCCTTCACCCACGGATGACCACTTCTTTCAG
Source organism: uncultured Saprospiraceae bacterium (assembly GCA_937872385.1). GTDB lineage: Bacteria > Bacteroidota > Bacteroidia > Chitinophagales > Saprospiraceae > JADJNW01. The sequence goes on along the minus strand of CALMSO010000061.1, from coordinate 60,012 downwards.
AAAATCCTCGCCCAACTCTGCATTCATTTTCGCTACAATTTGCTCCCGCCCGTAGGAAAGCTCCTGCCGCAGCGGTGCCGAGCTGATACCCACAAAGAGCTTGTCGCCACGCACTTTCAGTTCGGTGGTATAATTAGCAATCATTTTGCCCATAGCCTGCTCCCAGACCAACTCGATGCGCGTCTGATGCAACTTCGATTTCAGCCGGTAGGTTTCTACGAGGTCTTTCAAAATGTCCTTGATGCTTTGCTCATTTGAGTTTTTCATAAGCTGAACGGTTTTTGATGACAGTTGATAGTTGCTCGCGTTTCTGGCGGCCCAATCTCCCCCTACCCTCGCCATTGCCTGCATGGTAAAGAAAACCCTTTCGTCCGTTATTCCGTTATATTTATCCATAAATTTGCAATGCCCGCCAAATCTTTGCGCGCCAAAGCAAAAACTGCCTTACATTTGAGGCTGCCAAAGTACGAAACGAACATGAAAAGTAAAGTTACAGCTGCTCTCTTAGCCTTTTTTCTTGGTATTTTCGGGGTGCACCGTTTTTACTTAGGGCAGCGCTTTCTCGGTGTATTATATTTCATGGCTTTTACCATCGGTTTTATTATTATGACTGATAATGGCACCGGTGCGCCACCTTTCATTATAATACCTGCACTTATTGGCTTCATTGACAGTGTGCTGCTGGCCGTGATGCCCCAAGAAGATTTTGATGAGCGCTACAATCGCAAACGCCTCCGCCAACAAGCCCGTACCCGGCAGCACTACGAACCCCGCCCAGTTATCGCCGACCAACGCTCCACCCTCGGCGAGGTAAAAAAAAGGGGCATTGAAAAATTCCGCGACTACGACTTCGAGGGCGCCATCGAAGATTTTCTGAAAGCGCTCGAAATGCAACCCGCCGATGCCGCCACGCATTTCAATCTGGCTTGCAGCTACGCCCTGCTTGAGCAAAAAAATGAGGCTTTTCGGCATTTACAAGCTGCCGTGGATTATGGTTTCAAGCAGTTTGACAAAATTGACACCCACGACGCGCTGGCTTTCTTGCGGGCACAGCCCGAATTTGACGCTTTTGTACAAAATGGCTACCGCCTGACCACCGAAATACCTGCCGAAACCGCCCCGCCTGCCCCAGAAGAAACACCGCTCGTATTGCAAGATGATCTACTCGATCAAATCATCAAATTAGGCGAACTGCGCGACAAGGGCATCCTGACCGAAGACGAATTTGCTGCACAAAAACAGAAAATTCTCGCACAACGATAGACCCTTTTTTAGACAAAAAAAGCTGCCCGCAACACTTGTCAGACAGCTTTTCTTGAGCAGAACCCTGCTACGTTCAGCTCGGTTTTGCGAATAAAGGCAACGCTATGGCGGTTCGGTTTTGGAAGATAATACCTGCACTTTACCGCACGGTTCGCCGGTGGTTCGTTTCATGTTCATGGGAAAAAAATTTAACCTGTGTGTAAAAACGGGATTACATTAATGTTTCAAATATACGTTCCGATTTCGACTCCGCCAAAGAAAGTGCGGAATTTTACAAAAAATTAATCTTCCCTTTGGCGAAAGCCCTCAAACAGGCAATCTGGTGCTGCTGCATTTTTGTTTTCAATTTATCATGGAAAATTTCATCTGAGTAAACCGGATGCTGAAATGGCAAACCAGAATGTTTTAACGACCCAAAATCTTGTTTTTACCAACTATCTGTTTTATATTTGTAAAAAATTGATTTGCCTTTAGTTATGAAAAAACAGGCTGGACATCGTCAATACAATTTTCCGGACGCCGACTTGTACCTACAGTGCATGGAGCGCATCCGCGACGCCCACCGCGATTTGTCGCTTTTTGAAAAATATGGCTATGGCCCGGAACGGCTGAAAGGCTTTCTGGCTATGTGCGAAAAATTTCGCGCCCTCCCCGATGACGACGAACTCGTTGGTGATCAGATGATTACAACGGATAAAAAATACGAAGCTGCCGAAAATCTCAAATCTGCCATTCGCAGCCTGATGACGCGCGTAGCGATGAAGTACAGCAACCGCAGCGGCCGCTACCGCAAATTCGGTACCGCCAAAATGGGTGACATGACCGACGCGCAACTCCTCTTCTGTGGCCGACGCGTGGTGCGGGTGGCCCGCCAACAGATTGACTTTCTGGCGGAAGTCGGCGTCAATGAAACCGTACTCCAGCGCATCGTTGAGGCGCATCAGGTTTTTGAAAATGCGCTCAACATCCAACAGGATCGCATCGCCGACCGAGACATTGCCGTGGAGCACCGCATCGAGCAGGGGAATAAATTGTATCTGGAACTGATTGTACTTTGCGACATTGGCAAGGACATTTGGGCGGAGAAAGACCCCGTCAAATATGAGGCTTACACCATTTACGAAAGTAATAACGACCAGAAAAAAGCGCGCAAGGAAAAGACTCAGTCTTCCGGCTCAATGAATGCATCGGAGGGCTGATGCGCCCGATATTTGGCCACATCCGTTGGAATACAAAGGCGCTCCCATACTCGTGGCAGCTCCGCCTGTACTGTTGGCAGTTGCCGAAACTCCCAGTATCGCGCTTTGGCGGCGCGGGTAGCGGCTTCATAATCCACTATTGGTAAGGGGTAGTCTTCCCCGATTCGGCAGTTATAAAAGGACTGTTCCATGCGCGTCATCTGCCAGGGCGTATAAATCTGTGGAGCGGGTATGGCTTGCAATTCAGGTACCCATTGCCGCACGAAGGCACCATCGGTATCGTGTCGTTGCGATTGTACAATCGGATTGAAAATACGCATTGGGTGGTAGCCTGTGAGGCCCGCCTGCATTTGCCATTGCGCAAAGTGAATGCCGGGTTCGTAGTCGAGGAACAAGCGTGCCAGGTGCTGCGCCGCTGGCCGCCAGTCTTGCCACAAAGTGAAGGTCACGAAAGTCGCCAGCATGGCCCGCATTCGGAAATTGAGCCAGCCGGTAGCCTCCAGACAACGCATGCTCGCATCCACCATCGGGAAGCCGGTGCGCCCGGTGGCCCAGGCCTCGAAGCGCTCATCTGTTGTGCGATCTAATACTTGCAATCCCGGATTTATCGGCTCGAACTCTAATTGCCACAGCGATTCTAATTTTTGCATATAATGGCTGCGCCACCACAGCCGCGACTGAAAATTGCGCATCGAAAAAGCTTGATCTGGGTTTGCCCGCTGCGTTTCTGCCGTTTGATAAACCTCGCGCACGCTCAGGCAACCCCAAGCAAAATAAGGTGACAAGCGGCTGCAACTACGTCGGCTCAGCAAAGGTTTGCTCAAATGGCGGCTGTAGTCCTGCGCCCGCTCGGCGAAAAAACTTTGCATATAGCGCCGCCCCACAGACTCGCCGCCCGGCTGAAAATTTGGATGCCGTTGGCGAAAAGCTGCGGGTAGTTCTGGCCCACGTAGCGCTTGCTGCAATGACGCTGGCAGTGGCCAGCCCTTGATTTGCGCGAGCGGCACTTCCCGCAGTGGCTCCCGAAGGGTTTTGGTGAAATGCTCCTGCCAGCCGATCCGGTTTTTGGCACCCCGCACGATGCCGTCCTGCGCCGATTCCCGCCATTCAATACCCTTTTTTTTACAAAAATGCTGCACCGCTACATCCCGATCAAACGTAATTTTGACACCCGTTTCTTGATGCGACCACAGATAGCGAATGGTAAAATGTTGCTGCAACAACTCCAGCGCTGGCAGCACCTCGCCCTGCCATACATACAGCGGAATATGATACGCCGACAGCTTGAGCCGCATATCCTCCAATGATTCATATACAAAACGCCAGTGGCGCACATCCGATTCCGGGCTTTGTAGCAAACTCGGTTCAAACCAGTAGCAGACAAGCGTGGGCAGCCCCGTGCGGGCCGCTTCGCTCAGGGGGGTATGGTCGTGCAGGCGCAGGTCGCGCTTCAACCATACGAGTTGTATTACTGGTCGTTCTATCATTATAGCGAAACAGCCGTTGGAAAAGATTGTTGGCAAAGTAGAAAGCGCACTACTGCATGTGAACTATTGCCGGAGTAAAATTGTATTAAGATTTATTCTAAAAAACTTGTTTCAGATCAAAAACAATACATTTGTTATGATGTATCCTCCAAATTTGACTGCGCCGATGGCGAAAGAGCTAACACAATTTGGCTTCGAGGAACTCCAAACGCCGGATAAAGTCTCGGAAGTGCTGGAGCAGCCTTCGGGCACTGTGCTGATGGTAGTCAATTCGGTATGCGGTTGTGCAGCGGCCAATGCCCGCCCGGGAGCAAAGCTGGCGCTCGACAATGAAAAAAAACCGGAAAAATTGGTGACGGTCTTTGCTGGCGTAGATCAGGAAGCCACTGCCAAAGCGCGCGAATATTTGCTGCCCTACCCGCCATCGTCACCGGCTATTGCCCTGTTTAAAGATGGTAAATTGGTGCATTTTTTAGAAAGACACCACATCGAGGGGCGCTCAGCGGAAATCATTGCTGCCAATTTGCAAATGGCATTCGACCGCTATTGCTAAAAAACTGCGCTCAGGGCGCGAGGCGCTCTATTTGCCAAGTTCCATCCGCCTGCCGGACGTACTGAATGCGATCGTGCAGGCGGCTGGGGCGTCCTTGCCAAAATTCTATCAACTCAGGCTGCACCACGTAGCCTCCCCATTGCTCCGGCCGGGGCAATACATCTTGGGCGGCATATTTTGCCTGCAAGGTTTGCACATTCGCTTCTAATTCGGCGCGGCTGCCGATGCGCTTGCTCTGCGGCGATGCCCAGGCACCAATCTGGCTACCTTTGGGTCGGCTTTGGAAATAAGCCGTGGATTCCTCTAATGGTACTTTGGCAATCCGCCCTTCAATACGCACCTGCCGCTCTAACCCTTGCCAGAAAAAAACCAGCGCGGCCTGAGGGTTTTCCAGCATTTCTTGCCCTTTTCGGCTTTCATAATTGGTAAAAAACACGAAACCTGCCTCGTCAAAACCTTTCAAAAGCACAATCCGTGCCGAGGGTCTGCCCGCAGTAGTAGCCGTGGCCAAAGTCATGGCATTAGGCTCAGGCAATTCCGCTTGCATGGCTTCCTGAAACCATTTGCCAAACTGGCGGAAAGGATTGGCGTCCACATCTGACACATCGAGGCTGGCTTGGCGATAATCTTGCCGCAAATGCTCTATTTCCAATTGCATCATTTAACCGTAGTTTTATTGCAAAACAACGATTTTTCGCCAAGGTTTTGTGTAAAAAAGAAAAACCCTGCCCAGTTAAAACCAAACCGGGACAGGGGGAAAACAAACACTATGAAACAACACTATAATCTGCATAAGGGGGGAACATAGGTGGCTCTGCGCCTACATGTTCGTTGTAAAAAGTTAGTTATAACAAAAAAAATAAAAATGCCGGAGCAATTGTTTTAAAAAAAATAAAACTTTGTGACAGGATAAAACGCCCAATAACCAACTTCAAGTCAGTTGTTTAGCAAAACTATAAACATCGCAGGGAAAATACGCGCCGCGCCTGCTGTCCAATCAGCAAATAACACATTTGTCATGCGATCACTCCAGCAAAAGGTTTTCAATATATTTTGGCTATTGCTGCCTGCTTTGGTGTCAAATTCTACGCTTTGGGCCCAAAAAACAGGCGCTATTTATTATCCTGACCCTGGGCAGCGCTGGGAGACCCGCCAGCCAACTGACTTGGGCCTGAACGCCACCAAAATACAAGAAGCGGTACAATTTGCCGAAGCCAATGACAATCCGGTGCCCCGCAATCTGGAAATTGCGCATTATCAGAGCTTTGGGCGCGAACCCTTTGGCGACGGGCTGGGGCCTTTCAAAGAGCGCGGCGCTCCGGCTGGATTGATTGTTTATAAAGGCTACATCGTTGCCCAGTGGGGTGATCCGCAACGTGTGGACATGACTTTCAGCGTCACCAAGAGTTTGCTTTCCACTACTGTAGGAATTGCTTTTGACCAAGGGTTGATTCAAAACATCAACGAACCGGTGCACCTCTCCATGGCGCCCATCGTCACGATGGAGCCTACCTCCGGGTTGCATCGCGCGGCCCGCATTGGCGAGCCACAAACCATGGATTTATTCGCTACCGAGCACAACCGCAAGATAACTTGGGATCATCTGCTGCGCCAAACGAGCAACTGGGAGGGCACGCTGTGGGGCAAACCCGACTGGGCCGACCGCCCCGACCGTGACCCCTCGAAATGGCTCAACCGCGAGCTGAAAGAACCCGGCTCGGAGTACGAATACAACGACGTGCGCGTGAATGTGCTGGCGCTGGCTGCGCTCAACGTCTGGCGCAAACCGCTACCACAAGTACTGAAAGAATATATCATGGATCCCATCGGTGCTTCGCCGACTTGGCGCTGGTTAGGCTACGACAATTCCTGGGTCATTATAGATGGCGTGCCGATGCAGGCCGTAGGTGGCGGTGGGCACTGGGGCGGTGGCATGTTCATCAATGCGTATGATATGGCACGGTTTGGCTACCTTACCTTGCGCCAGGGCAAATGGAAAGAACAGCAACTCCTGTCGGAGAAATGGGTGCAAATGGCGCGTACCCCCACGCCCGCTAATACGAGCTACGGTTTTATGAACTGGTTTTTGAATACCGATAAAAAAGAACTGCCGAGCGCCCCGGAGACCTCATTTTTCCATCTGGGCAATGGTACCAATATGGTGTATGTGGATCCCGACAACGAGTTGGTTATCGTCGCGCGTTGGATCAAACGTGAAGCCATGGACGGATTGGTGCAACGGGCATTGGCTGCGCGATAAAGCGGGCAGTTATATCATCGAAATAGCTGTGCCGTGTCTAACTCCAGCTCGAAGTAGCGGGTTTTGGCCAGCTCGCCGCGCTGCACTAATTCACTGAATTTATAAGCTTGGCCTGCCGGCTGCCAATGGGTATAGATTTCCTGTTTTTCTACATCAATAAGCCAGCATTCGGGTACGCCGCTCTCAGCATAAAGCGGCAATTTAAACTTGCGGTCATAAGCCACCGAGCTGTCGCTCACCTCAATCACCAATAGCGCGTCCTTGCCATGCGGATGCTCATTTTCATAAAAATCCTCCCGCCGTTTCAGCACGGTGATGTCTGGCTCCGGCTCGGAGAAATCATTGGCTATGATTGGATTCTGAACGCTGATAATAACGCTTTGTCCAAGGCTGACATTTAATATTTGGTTCAGTTTGTTAACTATTTTAGCATGCTTGCTACCAATTGGACTCATTTCTATGATTTCACCATTGATTAATTCTACGCCGCGCTCCGGCAGTATGCCTATCTCCGCCATTTTATGATAATCCGCTACCGAAACCAGCCGCTTTTTGAGTTGTACCGTCATAGCAAAAAGACTTTTTTATACATAACAATCCATTTTGTAAAAATATCTATTCCGAAGCAAATATAGTTAAATAATTGTTTTAAAAACCTGATTTTCAGCAATTTGCCTAATAATAAACACCCAACGGTAATAAGCAATACGCTCGGTTATCCAAAATAGCCCACGCCTTTGGCCATCAAAGTGGCGCAAAGTGGTATAAACAATAATAGCAGCAGCTCCAGCCGCAACAGCCACACGAGCCGGGCGGGCACGTCCACCAATTCATTCATATCACTGCCCTTGCGGTGCCGCAGAAAAAAAATAGTCGGATAAATAGACAAAATGGCCACCACAATAAACAAGCCCACCTTGAGGTGAAAAATCCAGTTTTTAGAATAGAATTCTGCTGGCTTACCCACCCCAAACCACAGCGTCAGCCCAACACCGACTACCACCAGTGCCGACACGCCATACACCGCGTCTATAATGGACAAGCGCAGAATTTCGCGCCGTGTCAGTTGCTTTTTCAGCAATAAATGCTCGCTCACCACAGCACTAATCATGATGAAAAGGCTAATAAAATGCAGATAACGAAAAAGTATTTCCTGAACCATACAAAGGTTTATTTTGAGCTTTCAAAGATAGGTATAATAATATTGGTTTCCATCAAATAGGATGTGTGTGTAATTCGCTGTTCGCCGTTCGCTATTTACACTTGGAAATGGCATAAAATATTATATTCTGATAATCAGACTTTTACCTTGTTTCATTTATTTCTTCAATACCGTATTTGCTGCCGGTACGCACCGGGGCTTTTGCCCGTCCAGCGTTTGAAAGAGCGACTAAAAGCACTGGCGTCAGCATAATCGAGCAGATAAGCAATTTCCTGTATGCTCAGGTTTTCCTTGCGCAGGTAGTCAGCGGCTAATTGGCGGCGCAGTTCATCCAGCACCGATTTATAGGTATGGCCCTCTTCCTGGAGCTTGCGTTGGAGGGTGCGCACGCTGATGTTCAGATTGGCGGCTACTTGCTCGATGGTTGGAAATTGTGGTTTTACAAGGTTCAGAATGGACTGTTTTACAATGGTAAAAAAACCGGCGTCTTGTTGCATAGCGGCCAGCCTTGCCTCGGCGTGCTGCACCAATATTTGCAAGAGCTGATAATCACTGGTGACTACCGGCTCAGCCACTTGTTTTTTATCCAAATAGATACCATTTTTTTCCTGATTGAAATACACCGGGCAGCGAAAAAGGCGCTCGTACTCAGTGGATTGTGCTGGCCGCGCATAGCTAAAATCCAGCCGCAACGGATAGTAGCGCTGCCGCGTCAGGGTTTGAAATTCGCGGATGGTAAACACCACCACGCCATCTATGGTGTGGCGTACACTTGCAGGCGACTGCTCTACCCACAGCGGATTGGGCGCAAGCGATAGCTCCCAAGCATCGGGCCGTTCTGACAAGGTGAAAGGTAGTGCCGAGCAACCCAGATTGGCAAATTCAACTACATAGCCCAGCGCTTCGTGCACGGTGCGGCTGGTTTGTACCAATTGTGTAATAATGCCCGCCGCCGATAGCGATAGGTACTCCCCAGCGTGCAAGCCAAAACAAGGGTCTTTCGAAAGTGCTAAAGCGCGCTCCATCACTGCATTATAAACCACCGCATCGAAGCGCAACTGCTCATCTTGCAGCCCGTCCATATCTGTGCCGGTCAGCGCCAGCAAAGCGCGCTTGCTCACGCCCTGCTGCGCGGCAAAGTGAATGATATTGGCAATAAATCTGGCGTTGAAAGTCATAAAAAATCAGACTGTTTTAGCATCTTTATCCAAAACCCTTCCGCCACAGCTCGTTTTGGCACCAAATGTCAATCTATTGGCGTTTAGTCACCATACTTTTAGGGCGTATTGGCTGCATCTTTGCATTGTAAATCATTACAACATTACAAAAAATACAACATTATGAAAAGTATTCAAACCGAAATTCTAATCAATGCCGATGCCGCCACCGTGTGGAATATTCTGACCGATTTCAGCCGCTACAGCGAGTGGAATCCTTTTATCCGCAACAGCGAAGGTATTGCCAAAGTAGGCACCAAACTGACCAATACCATGCACCTCGAAGGGCAAAAACCGCAAACTTTCACGCCGGTCATTCTCGAAGTGGAGCCTTTACAATCCTTCCGATGGCGCGGTAGCCTTGGGGTAAGGGGGCTATTCGACGGCGAGCATTACTTCCGCATAGAGCCACAGGGCGAGCGGCAGGTACGATTGATTCATGGCGAACAGTTCAGCGGCATCCTATCGGGCATGATTCTAAAAATGATCGGCGCAGCTACCGAGCAAGGTTTTATAGCTATGAATAACGCATTGAAAATCAGGGCCGAATCCGAAACCACACTATGACCGCAGGTACGAAGCCCCATTTATATCCAAAATGGCGCCCGTCATAAACTCCGCCCCCGGCGAAGCTAAAAAAGCGATAGCATAAGCTACTTCCTCAGGCTGGGCGATGCGCTTGAGCGGGCAATCGTTCATCACTGCCGCGCGCTCAGCCGCTGTGAGGGTTACTTTGGCCATATCGGTTTCGACAAAACCAGGTGCTACTACCCCCACAAAGATATTGTACGGTGCCAATTGCTTAGCCAAAGATTGGCTCATAGCATTCAGGCCTGCCTTGCTGGCCCCATAGGCTGGCTTGGTTGGCTCACCCCGAAAAGCCCCACGCGACGACACATTCACAATGCGGCCGCCGCCCTGCCGAATCATCTGTCGGGCAGCAAAAAAACAGACATTGGCCGGAGCTATCAAATTGGTTTCCAGCGTAGTACGCCAGCTCGTTGCCCAATGCTCAAAGTCCACCTCATCTACCGGATGAAACATGGACAGCCCCGCGTTGTTGACCACCACATCGAGGCGGCCGTAGCGCTCAACGATGGTTTCTATCATCTCGCGGATTTCTTCGGGGTCGCATACATTAGCGCGGATAGTAGTATGCCCCGTGCCAGGCAGTTGCGCCAGCGTGGCCTCGGCCGCCGCTTCGTCTTGCCGATAATTGATGACAACGGTAGCCTGCCTTTTGGCAAATTCTACTGCAGCCGCCTTGCCAATGCCCCGCGAGCCACCAGTGATGAGTACAATCTGATTGCTAAAATTCATGTTAGATGCTTTAAAACCGGTCAGGGTGCAAAAATCAGACCAGTTGGTTGCCAAAAATACAAAGACCCTGCAACTTGCGATGTTCTTCCACGTTTTTCTTTAAAAAACGTAACTAATTATGAAAACTTTCCTGTTATTATTGTCTTGTTGCTTACCATCATTTATCTATGGACAATTTTTATTTACTAAAACAGACATACCGCAGCCTGCCGTTTATTTACAAAATATAATAAGCATGCAAAATATTGAAACAGTGGCAATTATCCGGCAGTATGGCAAGACGAACGACACTACGCATCATATCTTTATACCCGAACATTTTCTTTGGGGCAATAAACTGTTACTCATACAGGAAGAAGTAATCGCGCTTGACAGCATCCGTCAAGGCACCATCGGTAAATATAACGGGCAGCAAACACTGTTTTTGCATTCTACAGAAAAAGCACGCACCTATAATAAATCTATTGCAAGCGCTGAAAACCTTGCCATGCACGAAAACTTTCGGCATGGTGAGGAACTCATTGGGCAGGAGGCTATTGATTTCACGGCCACTACGCTCGCGGGTGCGCCTATTACGCTTTCTGATTTGAGGGGCAAGCCGGTTCTGCTTAATTTCTGGTTTTTGGGATGTCTTCACTGTCGGCGAGAATTTCCCGATCTCAATAAAATAAAGGAAAATTATCCTGATATAAATATTGTTACAATTGCCATAGATGACCGAGCAACTTTATTAAAATTCATAAACATAAAACATAATGAAAATTATGAGTTACGCGAACCATATAATTATTTTGGCAATGACCTACTGTTTGAAGTTATACCGGACGGCAAAATGATACACGAAAACTATGCTTTTGACGGCTTTCCTATCAACTTTTTTATTAATAGCGAAGGGATCATTCAATTCGTAACGCGTTATATTGATTATGCACATCTTGCTGAAAAGGTACAACTTTTACTGAAAAGGTGACCAACCGGTCAGGGTGCTATAAAAACCTGACCGGTTGGTTGCTACGCGCACTTATTTCGTTACGACTAATTGTTGGGTTTCGATCTTATCATCCACGGTGAGGCGCAACAGATACAAGCCGGGGTCGAGCAGGTTAATGCGCTCGCTGTATAGCCCCGATGGTTGCCGGGTTTGCACTACCGTTTGTAGTTTTTGTCCCATCATATTGAAAATTTCTAAGCGCACCTGCCCTCCTTTTTCCAATTTGTATTGCACCTGCACATCGTCGCCGTTGCTCGGATTAGGCGCTACGCTCAGCCCGAAATAATCGCGCACCACCGCTGGCGCACTGGTAATCACTCCTGCCGGCGGCGTCAGGCGTACCGAGGTATAAAGCCGATATTCGCCGGGCGAAAAAGGCAGTAGCACGGGCGTGGTGCTCACCTCCAAGCTATCGCCACTAAAATATTCGTACCAAGTACCCGTGCGAGAAAACGGGGCAGCGACCGAGCCATTCGTCACGGCAAAATTGCCCAGTACCACTGCATCCATTTCCGGGTGATTCAAGCGGATGCTTTTCAAAAAACCACTTGTATTCAATTGAAAATCAGTGGTATTGAAGGTTTCATAATTTGTTTTCAAATGCGTAAGCGCAGCCGTTACATCGTACAAGCGACGGCGGTCGGGGTCGTTATAATAATCCCAGCGAATGGGCTTGGGGTCGGTGCGGCAGGCTTGATTAACGGTGCCATTGGGACAATAATTAATCGGAAAATCATACCCTACCTCGCCAAATTGCCAGAGCATTTTCGGGCCAGGAATGGTGTAAAAGAAAGCATTGGCCAGCTCGGCGCGGCGTAGGGCCGTAGGCATCGAACGAATATTATAATTGGCGGAAGCATTACCGAATTGTTGGTTTTTATAAACCATGCGCTCCTCGTCGTGGCTTTCGATATAAACAATCAGATGCGGGTCGCGCCAGTTGCGATTTTGATAGGAAGCGCTGGCAAAATTAGAGCCGTAGCCCATCGCCGCCTCTAAGTAGTTGTCGTGCGGACCAAAGCCCGCCCAAAGCATCATACCATAGTCAGAAAGCTCTGTTTCTTCGCGGTTTTCGGCAAAATGCTCCATGATAGCATACGAGCCGGGAGTGGTTTCCCACATTACATCGGTGTAGTGTTTTAGAATAGCGATCCGATTAGCATCGTACTGATTCCAAGCACCTACATCATTGGACTGGCGCTGGGTGAAGCCTTTCGACAGGTCAAAACGGAAGCCGTCGAGCCTGAATTCCGAGAGCCAGTAGCGAATGTTGCGCTCCACGTAGGTGCGCGTAGCGGGGCTTTCATGATTGAAATCAAAACCTACATTGAACGGATGGCGGGCCACCGGATTCAGCCAGGGATTATTGGCAGCCGGGCGGTTGTTGGCGTTGTCCCAGTAGAGTTGCGCCAGCGGGCTTTGCCCGAAAGCATGATTATATACGACATCCAAGATGACCGCAATGCCGCGCCGGTGGCACTCGTCCACAAAGCGTTTGAAATCATTGATGGTGCCGTAGTATTTGTCTAAGGCCATGTGAAACGAAGGATTGTAGCCCCAACTGATGTTCCCTTCAAATTCATTGACGGGCAGCAGTTCAATGGCGTTCACGCCGAGGCGCTCTAAGTAATCGAGCGTGTCCACCAGTGTATTATAATCGTGGCGGGCTACGAAATCGCGCAGCAGCAGTTCGTAAATGACCAATTTTTCTTTGGCGGGCCGCTCAAAATCCGTTACCTGCCATTGGTACTCCGGCGCGCCGGGCTGCAGCAGGGTGACGTTACCGGCGGTTTTATCTCTCGGATAGGCAGGCAAATTTGGATAGATCACCGCTGGGATGAATGGATCATTGAAAGGATCGAGCACTAAGGTGCTATACGGGTCGGCTACGCGCAAGGTTCCATCTACCAAGTATTGATAGGTATAATTTTCACCAGGTATAAGCCCCTCTATTTCAATCCAAAAGGTGCCATCTGCGCTGGGCGTCATTTGATAATCGGTGTCGGGCGTCCAGTCGTTGAAATCACCCAGTACAAATACATGCTTTTTGCCAGGTGCAAACAGCGCGAGCCGTACTTTGGTATCGCCGTTGAGCAAGGTAGCGCCTAATTGGGTGCCAGCGGGCGGGTTGGCCTCAGCCAGCGCGAGTGGCGTAGCGTAGGTGAAAGAGGTCGTTTGGGTGGTAGCGCCATTATCGGCAAGGATTTCCACCGTATTCGTACCAGTGGTCGTCACTTCTAATGCATAATCGAGCCGCGTGCCGGAGGTCTGCGTTACTTCGTTGCCATTTCTAAAAACGGTAATGGTCGCCGCTTCGGAAGTTACGAGACTGATATTGATACTTTCGCCAATGTCGCGCACCAGCGTGCCGGCGGTCGGGTTGAGCAGCAGCGCTGTAAAGGGCAGGTTATTCGGAAAAACATCGTAGTAAATGTCGGAATTGCCTACGTCTTTGCCCTCGCGCGAGCCATTGGCATTGCGAAAGACAAAAGCCATGCGTTGCACTTGGGTGGTGGCGCCTACATTATAATAACTACGAATGGATGGCCCAATCGTGTAGCTGTACAAATTAGCTTCGCCGGGCACGCGCGTCATCCGCCAAGCGGAGTTGGACTGCCCCCAGGTGGTCACTACATTCTTCCAGTCGGAAGGGCTGGTGCTGGCATTGGTGATGACACCGGTGTGCAGATATACATCACAATTGCAATCTCTCAAACCGCCAGAGCCTTGCGTCGCGTCGAAGAAAATCGTTACCGGCTGGTCTATTTTCGGAAAAAAAGGCTCGGTGTACAACACCTGTGCGCTTGCCGCAATGGCCGTGGTGCATAGCAAATAAAAGAAGATAAAACGAAACAGATTTTGCATGAGCATAAGCGTTTTAGGGAATAAATAAAAGTGAAAAGCTGCGTGGCTTTATGAGCCTACAACGTTTTGCCGTGGCAATAAACAAAAGTAGCGCCCTATTGCTGAATACCGAAAAAAAGCGGCGGCTAAAATCCGACAAAACCGCAGAACTTCGGCGGGACAAGCGCATCGGAACAGAAAACACGGCCAACCTTTTGGCTACTGAGCAGCGTCTTACTGATTAGTACTTGTTTTGTAAAATACAAAAAATCCAATTATGAAAACACCATTCATGCTACTCGCGCTCGGTGTAGCTATGTTGCTCCTGCAATGTACCGACACGGTGGAAGGGCCGCGTGGCACCGACTTCGCTTGCACGGACACATCCGATGTGTGCTCCCTCACCAAGGATCAAAATGTCTTCGGTTTTGACCTGTTTCAGGAACTGCACGCCGCTGAGCCAACCGATAATATCTTCATCTCACCGATGAGTATTTCGACGGCGCTCGCCATGGCGCTCAATGGGGCCGCCAGCCAAACCTACACGGATATGCAGGGTGCTATGCGCGTATCGGACTGGGAACAGAATCGCCTCAATGCGGCCTATCGCAGTTTGCTCGAAGTAGTGCCCAATCTCGACCCGAAAGTGCAGCTACAAATAGCCAATTCTATCTGGTATCGAGATACTTATGTAGTGCGCCAGGAATTTCTGGATGTAAATCGTACTTTTTTCAATAGCCAAGTGAGCGCACTCGACTTTAACAGCCCGGCCGCCAAAGCCACCATCAACAAATGGGTAAATGACCAAACCAAAGGACTCATAAAAGATATCGTAAATGATATTTCGCCCGAAACGGTGATGTTTATTATCAATGCTATTTACTTCAAGGGCACTTGGCGCCACCAGTTTGATACAAAAAAGACTAACCAGCAACCGTTTTTCTTAGCCGACGGCACACAAAAAAACGTGGACATGATGCTCCTGCCTAAAGTGTCACTACCTGTATTTAGCGACGACCGGCTGACGGCCATTGACCTGCCCTACGGCGATTCTATCTTCTCGATGACCATCCTCCTGCCCAATGAGGGCTACTCGATGGATGCCTTGGTGGCTTCACTTTCGGCAACCAACTGGCGCGTCTGGCTCGACAACCTCAGCGACAGCCCGCGCATGACCTTCAGAATGCCAAAATTTAAAATGGAATACGAGCAACTACTCAATCGGGCACTCACCGATATGGGCATGGGCATAGCTTTTGCGCCTCAGCAAGCCAATTTTACCAACATCGCCAAAGACGAAGACCTGCACATCAGCGCGGTGCGCCACAAAGCCTTTGTAGAAATAGACGAGAAAGGTACCGAAGCGGCGGCGGTGACATCCATTGAATTTGAGACCACCTCCCTGCCGCCAGAAATCATTGTCAACCGGCCGTTTGTCTTCGTCATTCGAGACAATAAAACCAACAGTGTGCTCTTTATCGGTAAGATGATGCAACCCTAAAACAAAAAAGATGATAGCTACCTGATTCACAACGAGTTGGGTAGCTTTTTTTTTTATAAAAACCCCTTCACACCACTTCTACCGCCGCCAACGCCGCCGCCACGCTCGTGAGCACTTCGTAGGCTTTTTTCAGGCTGCGGACTTGGTCTTTTACGACGATGAGATTGCGCGCCGATTGCTTAATGCTCAGCCCTTGCTGATGCCCGGCTTTGGCCAAGTAGTCCATCACTTTTTTGAAGGTGTCGCTTTCGTAATAGCGCGATTGCGGATTTTCGACAAAATAGCAGCGCAACTTATTGTTTTTCAGAATAATACGCTCAAAACCCAGCTCGCGGCAAATCCAGCGCACGCGCAGGCCGTCGAAGAGTTCGCGCACCACGCCCGGCACCTTGCCAAAGCGGTCGCGCAGCTTATCCTCAAATTTTGCTAAATCTGCTTCGGTTTCGATGCCGTCCAATTCGGTGTAAAGCGCTAAGCGTTCAGAAATACTGCTCACGTACTCATCCGGAATGAGCATTTCCACGTCGGTGTCCACCTGCACGTCGCGCACAAATCGGCGATCCTTGTCCAATTCTTCCTCAAAAACATCCCGAAATTCGTTCTCTTTCAGTTCTTGAATGGCTTCTTCGAGTATTTTCTGGTAGGTTTCGTAGCCAATATCGGCAATAAAACCGCTTTGCTCCGCGCCCAGCAGATTGCCCGCGCCGCGGATGTCGAGGTCGCGCATAGCAATGTACAAACCACTGCCCAAATCCGAAAATTCCTCGATGGTTTTCAAGCGTTTGCGCGCTTCGGTGGTCAGGGTGGACAGCGGCGGCGTGAATAGATAGCAAAAAGCTTTTTTGTTGGAACGCCCCACGCGCCCGCGCAGTTGGTGCAGGTCGCTCAGCCCAAACATTTCGGCGTGGTCAATGATGATGGTATTCGCATTGGCAATATCCAGCCCTGTTTCGATGATGTTGGTGCATACCAGCACGTCGTATTTTTTGTCAATAAAGTCCACCAGCACTTTTTCCAAGGAATCGGCTTCCATTTGTCCGTGCGCCATGGCGAAGCTCACGTCGGGACATATTTTGCGCAGCATAGCGACCATGTCTGGCAATGATTTCACCCGATTGTGTACAAAAAATACCTGCCCGCCGCGATTCACTTCGTACATAATGGCATCCTTAATAATTTGCTCGCTGAAGATGCGTACCTCGGTCTGGATGGGCTGGCGGTTGGGCGGTGGCGTTCTGAGAATGGAGAGGTCGCGGGCCGCCATGAGCGAAAATTGCAGGGTGCGCGGAATGGGCGTTGCCGTCAGCGTCAGGGTGTCCACATTTACTTTCAGGTTGCGCAGTTTTTCCTTAGCGCCCACGCCAAACTTCTGCTCTTCGTCAATCACCAAAAGCCCTAAGTCCTTGAATTTCACATCCTTGCTCAGTAGCGCGTGCGTACCGATGATGACATCAATTTTACCTTCTTGGAGTTTGGCAAAAACTTCCTTTTTTTCTTTTGCACTGCGAAAACGATTGACATAGTCCACGTCCGCGCCAAATTCCTTCAGCCGATCGCCAAAAGTTTTAAAATGCTGCAAAGCCAAAATCGTCGTGGGCACCAGCACAGCCACCTGCTTCCCATCCGTTACCGCTTTGAATGCGGCCCGAATAGCTACTTCGGTTTTGCCAAAGCCCACATCGCCACAGATCAGCCGATCCATGGGGTAAGGTTTGGTCATATCTTCCTTCACGGCTTGCGTGGCCGTGTATTGGTCGGGCGTATCTTCGTAGATGAACGAGGCTTCGAGTTCATTTTGCAAATACCCGTCGGGCGGGAAGGCGTGCCCCTGCGAGGCCTTGCGCCGGGCGTAGAGTTTGATGAGTTCGGTTGCAATATCTTTGACCTTCTTTTTGGTCTTGGCTTTGAGGTTTTTCCAAGCATCCGAGCCGAGTTTGCTCAGGGCGGGTTCGGTACCGTCTTTGCCGACATATTTGGCAATTTTATGCAAAGAATTGATACCAACGTATAGCAGGTCATTATTTTTATACACCAATCGCACCGCTTCCTGGGCATGCCCGTTTACGGTAATTTTTTCCAAACCAGAATAGCGCCCCACACCAAAATCAAGGTGCGTCACGTAGTCGCCGGGTTGCAATTCGCGCAGCAGCCGCACGCTCAGGGCTTGCTCTTTGCCGTAGCCCTGCCGCAGTTTGTACCGATGAAAACGGTCAAAAATTTGATGATCCGTGTAGCAAGCGATGCGCAAATCTAAGTCAATAAAGCCCTGATAAATCGTTTGTGGGATTGGGTGAAAATGTACATCGGCGTCCAAATCTTCGAAAATAGCGTAGAAGCGCTCGATTTGCTTGGTGTTGTCGGTAAACAAAAAATTCTCGATGCGTTTTTTAGCATTATTTTGCAAATCCTCGATCAGCAGCGGGAAGTTTTTGTTGAAATTAGGCTGGGGTTTGGAAGCGTAGGAAATGGGGGAATGGGGGGATAGGGGGATAGGGGAATGGGGAAATGGGGGGATAGGGGAATGGGGGGATAGGGTAATAACGGCGTGTTGCTGCACGTCTTCCATCACTTGTCGAGGGAAAATGAAGGCGCGGTCGCGGAAAATTTCTGCCAGCTCGGTATGGTCTAAAACGGTTAGGTTTTGGGCAAAATCTTCGGCTTTTTCAAAACACTGCTGCAATTTGTCGAGCAAAATTTGAAAATCTTTCACCCAAAGAATGGTATCCGGCGGCAGCACCTGAAATAGCGATACCTTTTGCTCGCGCGAAAACTTGGTGTTGATATTGGGCACAATCGAAACCGAAGCGATATTCTTTTCGGACAACTGCGTGAGCGGGTCGAATAGGCGGATGGTTTCTACCTCATCATCAAACAATTCAATGCGGTAAGGCAATTCGCTGCCGTAGGAAAAAATATCTACGATGCCCCCACGAATAGAAAACTGCCCCGGTTCGTACACAAAATCCTCGCGCCGAAAGCCATATTCCACTAAGATTTCAATGACAAAATCCACGTCAAATTTTTCGCCGATGGCAATCTGAATGCGCTGCGCATTGAGCGCTTCGGGCGACACGACCTTTTCAAACAGCGCTTCCGGGTAGGTAATGATGATTTCGCCGCGCGCGCCCGACGCCGTGATGCGATTAATCACCTCGGTGCGTTGCAGCACATTGGTACTGTTGAATGCTTCGAAGTGCATAGGCCGCTTGAACGAATCCGGAAAAAACCAGACCGGCTTTTTGTCAAAAAGGCTCGACAAGTCATTTTGCAGATAAGCTGCTTCCTCTTTATCGTTGGCGATGCACAGATAATTGCGCGGCAGATTGGCATACGTTGCGTACAAGACAAAGGCCTCCTGTGCGCCTACCAAGCCAGCCAAAGGTAGCCGGGCGGGCGTATCGCCGCTGAGGGCGCTGACGATTTGCTGCGTTCGCCGATCTTGGCGATACAGCTCTAATACACGGTGCAGATTACTCACGGATGCAAAGGTAATTCATTCGATACGGGATGAGAACGTTTGGGGTGGTGAAAAGTTTGGGGGCGAAATTTAATAGCCTGGACTTGATCTTACAATTTGGTTGGATTGAATACTGATAATTTCTTACAATTTGCATTCTCTAACAGGGCTTAGAAAAGAGAATGTTCACAAGAACATCTGTCATATTTGCTTCTGACTAAAAAACAAGCGTTTGAAAGATCAAATCTTGAATACTTCAATTTTTTTATGCTTCAAAAATATTATAGAAAGTAACAAAAAATATTATAACCAAATAGGCGCGTGTTTCAGGGTTTAGTAAAATAAAAAATATTGGCACACATAACGCCTATTTCAATATAAATATTACCACAATTACTCCGATAACAATCAATACAAAAATAAAATACAAAAGCATTCTAATGCTTTTTATTTCTTTGTATTGTTGGTCAAACTTTTTCAACAATAATACTTTACTATCTGACATATTTTTTTCTATTGACAGCTTCATTTCACCAATCAAAGCATTCGTATTCTTGATATTAGCATCAAGATCAAACAACAATCGCATCAATAATTCTTGGCTACCTGCGATGTTCTTTTCCATAGATTTTCTGGATTCATTCACAGAAGCATTAACAAATTGAATACTTGCATCAAGATGGTCAAGCCTCTCAGGAAAATTAATTGTCCCTATTACCTCTATCAGACTATCTGTTGCTTCTGCTATCTTCTTATATTGCTCTATGAGGCGTTTCGTTTCTGTAAGCTTTTCTTTATTAGTTATATCAATTTTGTTACCTGTGTTTTCAAATTTCAGAACCCCATTATTGATTTGTGTTTCAATATTTTTTTTTAACTCGTCAACATACTGCCTGTAAAGAGTAAAAACCCCATCTATATAATCCACATAATTTTGCTGAATCTTTTCAAGTTCAGCCATTATTATGTCAGAGTTCTCCTTTGCATTCTCAATGTATTGAGTTGCTTTTTTTAATCTTGAAAGCTCTTTTTGAAGCCCCCCCAATTGTTCGTTAATCTGCTGGTCAAACATAATTTCCTATAAATTTGTCATTAAATTCTATTAGCCAATTAGAATGTAAATTAAGGTATAAAGCACTTTCTACCTCTTCGATTTTTTTTAACGCCTCCAAGTCAAAACTTTTTATTTTTTGTTTAAACGTGTCCACTTTTTGTTTCAATGAATAAATATCTTCTTTTGTTGTTTCTCGTGCTTTTAAAAATCCGTTTATGAAATCGTTTTGTGCTTCTTCAATAAAATCTTGGTTTTCCTTTTCAATAATTAAGACTGAAAATGACTTAAGAAGAATAAAAACAAAGTTATCAGGACGTTGAACTAAAAGCCTTGTTGTCGCGCCTCGCAAATGTTTGAAGTTATTTATTTCACCCACGTCTGTCCTTACCAAATCCATATACTTTTCTACGATTGAAAAATCTGCTTTCAAGCCTTTATCGGTGTCAGAAGGCAAATATTGAGGTCTTGCGTATTTTGAATTCATATACAAATCGATAAACTCTTTAAATTTTTGACTTCCATTTTCTTCAAGTCCGATTACGCAAGCTTCTTCCATTGCGTCAATGGCGGCTTTTCTTTGAATGGCGGTTTCTTCGTAAACGAACTTTATCAGAAAACCCAAACATTTTTGAATTTCAGTATTACCCTTGTAAAATGGCAAACGCTCTAATTTTTCGTCTGTTTTTTCGGGGCTGTTATATTGCAACAAATACTCTTTCAGCTTTTGTGTATAATGTCCGTTAGGCTTTTTAGTTATATGTGCCGATATTGTTTTAGAATTGTAATCAACCGTATAATCATCCACAACTCCAATGATTGAAAGTCTGTAAATAGCTTTATATGTATCTTCTTCGTTTCTGATTTGGATAAATAGATTTTGGATAGTTGGCTTTAATGCGTCAGGAATTACGATTTTCTTTTTCAAAAACTTGTCAAACTGCTTTTCAAGATTTTCTATAAACTCTACTTTATCGTTACAGAAGTTTTGAGCTTCCTTTACTATTCTTTCAGTAAACTCAAATCCATTGTCTGATAAGTGTTTTGCAATTCTCTCAATAGCATCATTTGTAAAGGGTATAATTACTTGAAAATCGTTTTTTGTTTCAGGGTCATTTAATAATTTCTCAATTCCAACTCTTGATTGGTTATATGCAAATTGATTTAACCATTCAAAATATTCCGTTTCTGAAGGTTTTTCTGAAATCAGAACTTTTCTAAGATAGTTTCCTATTTCATTTGCAAGTTCTGTATGAGGCGTTGCAATAAAGAATTTCAGATTGTTTAGATAGATGCTTCCGATATTTGGTTTGCCAAATTCAGGATTGTCAATATAGATTATTTTTGTCCCTGCCTTATTTTCTTTGATTTTTAAATCAACTTCTATTTCAAATTCTTCAAAAATCTTATCTTCAAATGTGTCTATTATGCGTTTGGAAGGAAACTTTATTTCCGTTAGAAGTTCCGCTAATAGGCGTTTTTCTTTGGCTATTCCTTTAAAATTGTTCCTGTGGAAACTTTGTAAAATGTCTTTGTCAATAGAAGCCGTTCTTTCTTCAATTACTTCCGTTATTTCTCCGTCTTCGGATACGGCTTCTGTTTTTTCAGAAGTTGTAACTTCCTGTTTGTTGAACAAAATCAAACCTAAAGCCAACTTTCTATCACGACCACCACGGCCTGCTTCCTGATAGTAGCTTTCAATTGAACTCGGATAATTGAAATGCACAACATAGCGAATATTAGGTTTGTCTATCCCCATTCCAAACGCTTTAGTTGCTACCAACAAATCCAAATCGTGATTTACAAAAGCCGATTGGCTTTTGTCGTTTTCATTATCCCGTTCTTTTACTCCGTCACTTCCTAAAAAAGTTCCAATTTTTAGACTACTAAAATGGTCGGTAATGTTTGAAGCATTATTCATTACTCCGAAATACCAATTTCTATGTGGGCAAAAAACTAGCCCTGCATTACTTTCTCTGCCTTGTTGTTGGTAGAATGTTTTAGGATTATAGTTTGGAAGGCGAATGTCCTTGCCGTTAAACACTTTTTTGGCTTCTTCTATTATTGTTTCGGTGTCTGAAAACTCTTTGTAATATTCAGGTATCTTTTTTAATTGTTGGATTAGTTGATATTGTTTTGCTTCGCCTAATGCCTGTTTATTTCCCCAACCTAATCCGTTTTCAGGTTTAATGTCTGCCGTTATTTCGATAATTTTAAACTGAATTTCTGGGCGGTCTAATTTTTCTAGTCTTACAATTGCTGTTTCTTCGGGAATACCAAGTTCACGTTGTATATCTGAAAGAACGTCATATGATGCCGTAGCTGTCAAAGCAAAAAATGGTAAATATTTTCTGTCTTTCGCAATACAATAATTCCTAGCATTATCACCTAAACGCAAATATGATGTTCTAAAATCGTGTCCCCATTCTGAAACGCAATGCGCTTCATCAATTACGCAATAACTGAAATAATTATTATTTAGATTGCTTGTTTCCAAAAGTTCCTTTCTAAATGTATTGTCTTGTAATCTTTCGGGGGAAACAAAGGCAAAAATGGTTTGTGCTTTTTTTATTTTTTCTAATGCAATTTTTCGCTGTTTTTGATTTAGAGATGAATTGATATAAACCGCCCCGTCAATTCCGTTTTTCAAAAGCCCTTCAAACTGATCTTTCATCAACGATTTAATCGGGTCAATGATTATTGTCATTCCAGGTTGCAACAAAGCTGTAAGTTGATAAGTCAAAGACTTACCCGAACCTGTCGGCAACAAACCAATTACGCTAAGACCTTGTATTGCTCTGTTGATGATTTCAACTTGTCCTGCTCTAAAACCTGTTTTTCTAAAAATGTTTTGAACAAACTTTTCTAATGCTTCAACTTGCTCTTTGTTCTCAATGAAAATATTCTTTTGAGTATTCTTTTTCCCAAGCGGTTTGTAAGTAATTAAACTTGTTGTTTTAAAATTTCTGTCGGTTTTAGGTGAATGAGCCGAACGAATTAAAACTTTTGTGTCAGCATTGATTGTATTATTTATGTTAGTTAGTCCGCTTCTTTGAAGAATAGAAATATCAATCAGCAAATCGTAATTCTTGCTCCTATCAATGTTGGATGTAGAACGAAGATTTGCAGAAGCAAATCTTTCGTTTTCTTCAACAAAAATGTTAATTTTGGGTAACTTTTCATTGTCGCCTTTTAATTTCAGAAGTGAGTTTATCAATCCCTCAAAATCTTCTATTGCTAAATTACCGCAAGGAATGTCTTGCTCAATGATGGCAATATTCCATTCATTTGCACTGACATTTAGTTTGCCCTCAAAAAGTAAATGGATAAGTGTCTTTTCAATTCTTGCTACTGCAAAGGGAATGAGAGATAACTCCATTGCCGTCAATCCTTCCTTTTCAGAATAAAGCGGTTTTTCAAAATTTTGCTTTAGGAAATTGAAAAATTGTACACTTTCAAATTGCTTTATAGGGTTTATTTTATTTTCAATAAAATTCCATTCATCAGTTTGTATTCTGATAGCTTTTCCCCACTTAGCTTTTATTGTGGCATTATCCCTATCAGTATCAATTAACTTTTGTGGATTTATCTTATGTTGGCTTCCGTCAATTTCAACTATAAAACCTCTTTGCTCATTAATCTTGTATGGAAACTCTACCGAAAAATCTAAACGTTGTTCGTTAAATATTTTGATTGTTCCATTTATGTATTTTTCAACTTCATCTTCTGTTGTGGTTGAAAATCGCAAAACACTCTCTAACTCTCGTTGTGTTTCAAATAGCTGAACCCATATCGGAGAAGCATATTTAGGTAATTGCTCATACAAAAAACCTTCTTCATATTTACTTCCCAATTTTTCCCAAGTCGTGATTTTTTGTTTTGAAATGTTGTTGTCTTTCAAATTTGGGTCAATTATATGTAATGCCCGAAAGAGTTTTTGGATTAGTTTTTCTTCAATTTTCAATTCGTGTTGTATTGTTCCAATGTTAAGTAATTTTTCATCTATTTTGGTCAAGTTAAACGCTTGTAAGATTTTGTTTTCTAACCAAAAAGTTGGTCTTGTCGGCAAGCCTCTTGAAATAATGTTATGAGCGACCGAAAGAATTTGTTCAAAGTTTGAATAGTCTTTGAGTTCAGCAGTTGAGTTTACCTCAATGTCAAAATAGGAAAGTTGCGTCAAAAGTCCTTGAACTTCTGTCGGCTCGTAGTTTGTTTCTAATGTTTCTTTTACGCAATCAAGTATATATCCCGCTTGTAGTTGTTCCATAAAATTCAAATTTCATATACTCCTCTTCTCGCCAAGATACGTACCTTCGCTAAAAAGGTTTCAGCAATGCGGAAAAAATCTTGCCGCTTTGTTGCCGAAAGGTTAAAAATGAACCCATCATCGAACTTTTGTACGCAAGTTGTAGTCTTAATGTAAAGGCAAAGCCTTTTTTTCTACGAAAAACCTTATTTTCGCCACAAAGAGTACAACGACTATGCGGAAAGCGCTTTTTATTACGACAATCTGCCTCCTGTTGGCACAGTTGGCTACCGCCCAGCAGCTCCGGGAGTTGGTGCAGTTTTCTGGGATGGTATTAGATGGTAGCACCGAGCAACTGTATCCGGTGCCTTACACCAATATTTTGGTGAAAAACAAGGGCCGCGGTACGTATTCTGACTTCAAAGGCTTCTTTTCCATTGTGGTGGAAAAAGGCGATGTAATCGTTTTTTCGGCTATCGGCTACCAAACGGTGGAGTATAAAATTCCGGAAGACCTCGATGACGACCGCTACTCCATTGTACAACTTATGACGCAAGATGCTTACAACCTGCCGGAAACGGTGGTCTTTCCTTGGCCCAGCCGCGAGCATTTCAAACTGGAGTTTTTGGCAATGGATGTGACGCCGGAGTTGCAGCGCCGCGCTACGGAAAATTTAGCCAAGGAAAACCTCGAACGTGCCAGTGTAGGCGTCATCCGCGACGGGGGCGAAAATGCCAGTTTCTACATGCGGCAGCAAGCCCGCGAATATTACTACATTGGGCAGCAGCCACCGATGAACATCTTCAGCCCGGTAGCCTGGAAACAGTTCTTCGACGCTTGGAAAAAAGGCGATTTTAAGAAAAAGGATTAAGCTCAAAAGCAGCTTACTTGCGCGCCATTGCTGGCGTGTCAATGCGCACCATGCGTATGCTACCCATGGTATGCGCGGATTGTACCTCGGCACATACGCCATTGCGATAGCTATAGTGCGTGGTTTTGCCATCGGGCATGAGCAGTTCGTAGTGATGCGGCGCTACCTCTTTCAGGTTACAGTACACCCCGAAACGTTCCGAAAATACTTGTTTGATACCCTTTGGTTCGCGCTGGTACAGCATGGCTACGCTCCAAGTGATTGCCCCTTGATGGCTGCGCATTTCTTGCCCCGCTTGCATGTGATAGTGCCCTTCCTGCAAATGGATGCGCATGCGCTCACGCAATTTGCCATTGAGTTTTTGCTCGCTGATGGAGCTGCGGAGTTGTCCATTCCGATATTCTGCCGAGGTAAAAGTATAAATATTCATCAGTAGAACAGCGGAGTGAGCAGTGAGCTGAATTTTGCTGTCGCCCCCTCCATCGGTATGGATAGTAACTTCGAGCGTACCGGTATGCCGCTTGCCAACGTAGATGTCGTATTGGGCCGACTGGGCGCACAGGCAGGTAGCCGTTATGATGTACATAAACGCTAATAGGATATTTTTCATAATGGATTTTTTTAAAAAAAATCAAGAAATAGGTTATGAAATGTAATAATGTTTTTACGCACGTGCATACCGCCGCCGTATTTTCCGGATAGCCAGAAAAAGCATCATAATCAACATGATGTAATGATATTATAAACTTGAGTAAATAAAAACCCCCTCTTCCGTTACAGATAGTCGTATTGTACAAACCAGCGGAAAGCCGTTTGAATGGCATCCGAAAGGTCGGTTTGTGGCATATCGAGTTCGGTTATTGCTTTGGCAGCGGTGTAATAATTGTCAATCGTTAGCAGGGTAGCATTGGTAAAATTGAGCGGCAATGGGTCGCGTGCAAATTGTTGCGCGAGGTCGCCGAGTCGTCCGGCACTTTTCAGCAGCCAAGGCGAAAGCGGTACTATCCGCCGGCGGCGCTCCGTGGCTTCTCCTACCAGCCGAAAGAAATCCCGATAGCTCAAATTCTCGCTCGCCAGTAAGTAGCGCTCACCGTAATGCCCCGATTGGAGTGCATTGACGATAGCGGTGGCCGCGTCTTCTACGGGTACAAAATTCTTGCCGCCTGGCGGGCAAAGCACTACCGGCGCGCGCAAATAATGCAAAATCATTTTGCCACTGCTGGGCTGGGCGTCGCGGGCACCAATGATAAAAGTCGGATTGACAATAATGGCAGGGAGCCCTTCGGTTTGTACTGCTTCGAGCACTAATGCTTCTGCTTGGCGTTTGGTCTCGATATACCGCGAGGGAGCCGGTCCATGCGCAAACACGCCAGATTCATCACCCGGTTGTTGCAGGCTGCCCGGCGGGAAGGTATTCGCCGTACTGACGTGAATCAATCGCTCGACCGATGCTTGCTTGCAGGCGGTTATTACATTACGAGTACCAACCACATTCACGGCATCATGGGCTTGCATATTCGCACCCCATTGGGTGGTGTTGGCTGCTGCATGAATAATAGCCACGCAGCCCTGCGCCGCTGCGCACACCGATGCTGCGTCAGTAATATCGCCGTAATGCGATTCGTACTCCAAGCCCTGCAAGGCTATGGTGCTGCTGGAGCTTCGTAGGAGCACACGCACGCGGTAGCCGCGCCGATTGAGCATGGCGACGACATTGCTGCCCAACAGCCCGGTTGCACCGGTTACCAATATTCGATTCTTATACATGGTACAGAGGTAATTCTTTGGTAAAGATGCGCCTTAGAATCGGTACTTGCAAGTTGTGCGGCACCATGCCCATCAGACGATAGCTGATCTTGTTGAGCCAGCCAGGAATTATAAGTCCCTTACCTTGCTCCATGCCCTTGAGTGCAGTTGCGGCTACTTGTTCTACCGACAAGGCACTGTGTTGAGCCAAAGCACTATGCCGTTGGATGCGCGCTGTGTTATCGGCGGTGGTGGCCATTGGCCCAGGATGCAGTACACTTACGCGCACCGAGCTATCGCGCAATTCTTCGCGTAAGCCCATCGAAAAGGAATAGACAAAGGCTTTGGATGCCGGATACACCGTCTTGAAAGGAATGGGACTGAAGGCAGCCATACTTGAAATATTGAGAATATGAGCCGTCGGTTGCATTTGCAATAAAGGCACAAACAAGCGGGTAAGCAAGGCCAGGGCGCGGATGTTCAGCAGAATGATGTTGTCCAAATACGCGGGTGTAGCCTGTGTAAAGCGCAAGGTGCCGCCGATGCCAGCATTGTTGATGAGGGTACACACCGGCAGATTCTGCTCGATAACCCACTCGTAAAAAGCCTGCGGGGTGCCTTCGTGTGCAAGATTGGTCTCATAATAAAAGGCTTGGATGCCATAATCGGCGGTAAGTCGAGCAGCCAGGTCGGGAAGCCCTTCATCGGGCAAAGCCAGCAAAATAAGGTGTCGGCCGCGACGAGCACATTCAATAGCCAATACGCTGCCCAGCCCCTGACTGGCGCCAGTGATGATGGTGAAAACGGGTGATTTTTGCATAATTGTTTTCTAATTGGTTAATAAAACACGGTTTCAAATCGTGTAATATTCACGCATGTGGGGTATTTTTTCGGGTGATATAATTTCAGAAACAGGATGCGAAAGCGGCAGCAGCTCCCCTATCTGTTGTAAAAAAATTATTGGCAGGAAAAAAGAAAGTCGCTAATTCCGGAGACCAGCGACTTTGCTATATGAAGGAAAACATGGTGTATTATCAAGTCTATATTGGGTAGATACCTTGAGTATGCAAAACGTTGCCCAGGCAGTCCATTTTTTTGCAAAAAAATTGAAATTTCTTTTGTGAAACAGTCCAATCAACCCGTCAGCTCTAATGCTTCGCGGTGCGCGTGCAGTACAGGAATGATAAATTCAATTAGCTCCGGCAGTGGCCAGCCCAGTAAATCGGCACCTTTTTGCACCTCCTCCCGGTCAACGGTAGCGGCAAAATTTTTGGTTTTCAATTTTTTTAGCACCGAGCGGGCGTCCATGCCCTCCAAGCGCCCCGGTCGGATAAGCGCTGCCGCAACGATAAAACCGGTAAGCTCGTCGGCAGCCACAATACACTTGTCCAGCAGCGACTGGCGCGGCACGTTCCAGCGCGTATAATGTCCTTTGATAGCGTGCGCAATGGCCGTTTCGCCAAGCGCTTCGAGGCGGGCCACCACTACCGCAGGGTGCTGGTCGGGGTATTTTTCGTAATCGGCATCGTGCAGCAGCCCAGTGATGGCATATTGTTCCTCGTTTTCCCCGAAATGCCGGGCCAAGGCCTCCATGACAATTGAAACGCTGCGGGCGTGCCGCAATAAAGAGGGCGACTCGGTCATTTCGTACAATATTTGATAAGCAGATTCTTTCGTTAACATTTCCTGCGATTCGGTTGTTATTTTATTGAAAATACTGTACAACGCAACGTTTTGCAGCATACATGTACTGGCAAAGTAAAGCGTTTGCACCATTATACAAATTCAAAAACTAAAAAAAGCCTTATGACACGACTACTCATAGCCTTGTTCACTACGCTCATAATCAACAATTTATACGCTCAGCCTGACCTTCGGCTCGAAGAATTTGCCACTGGCTTTAATCGCCCGGTGAGCATCAGCAACGCCGGCGACGAGCGCCTTTTCGTTGTAGAAAAACGCGGCGTTATTCGCATCCTCAATAGCGATGGCCAAGCGCAAACCAAGCCATTTCTCGACATCATAACGCGGGTGCGCTCTGCCGAGAGTGAACGCGGCTTGCTGGGGCTGGCCTTTCATCCGCAATATAAAGACAATGGCTGGTTTTTTGTCAACTATACTACCAATAATGGCGGCCGCACTCGTATTTCCCGCTTTCGCGTCAATGCTAATAACCCGGACGAGGCCGATCCCAACAGCGAGCAAATACTACTGGAAATTGAGCAGCCTTTTTCCAATCATAATGCCGGCGACATCGCTTTTGGACCCGATGGCTACCTCTACATTCCTACCGGCGACGGCGGCTCCGGAGGCGACCCCGGCAACCGCTCGCAAAATCGGCAATCTCTACTGGGCAAAATGCTCCGCATTGATGTGGACAATGGCACGCCCTACGCCATTCCGGAAGATAATCCTTTTGTAAATGATGCTACAACGCGTGACGAAATCTGGGCAATCGGGCTGCGCAACCCTTGGCGCTTCAGCTTCGACCGCCTTACCGGCGATATGTGGATAGCCGACGTTGGGCAAAACTCATGGGAAGAAATCAATATACAACCCGCCAACAGCAAGGGCGGCGAAAACTATGGCTGGCGCTGCTACGAAGGTAATGCAACTTTCAATACGGCTGGCTGCGCGCCCCCAGAAAACTTTACTTTCCCGGTATTGGTGTATCCCAATCAGGGGCCCAACGGCATGGGCTGCTCGGTCACGGGCGGATATGTGTATCGGGGTAGCCGGTATCCGGCTTTTGCAGGGCGTTATTTCTATGCGGATTACTGCTCGGGCCGCGTTTGGTCGCTCCGCCCCGAGGGCGAAGACAGTTGGATCAACACGGAATGGCTCAACGCCGGCACTTTTGATTTTGTCGCTTTTGGCGAAGACCATACTGGCGAATTGTACCTTGCAGGGCTGAACTCCGGGAAAATTTTCCGGCTGACCGATGCCAATATAGCCACGGCTACGAGTGAAACGCTGCCGGTGAAAAAGTTAGTCATCGCGCCCAATCCTACAGACAATTCTATTCGTATTGAAATGGAGGTAGAAAAGCCCGGACTTTACCAACTGCGCCTCTTCGACGCCTACGGCCGCATCCTGCGCAATACGGAAGAGCGCATCGGGCCCCGAAAATTAGTACACGAAATTTCCCTGGGCGGCTTCCCGGCGGGCACTTATTATTTGCAGATACAGCACGGGCCCAAAACCCTGATTCGGAAGGTGCAAAAAAATTAGGGCGTTGCCAATTGTTTGAATTAAGGCATTTCTTAATTTTAAAATACTGAAAATCAGACTTTCATATTTTAATAAAAAAACTTATATTTGGCAATAATGGCATCATGGGCATTTTTTTTACAAAAAAAGTGTAGCTTCACGCTTGCAACAGAACGAATAGATAGTTACATTTGCAACTAATTAAATAATTCGACATGAATGCGCACTTGAATGCAGCTGCTTTTTATTTCGGTTTTTACTTTTATGCTCGATCATAAAGGGACGACCGATTTGCTGTTCAAAAGCGTTGAAAGATAAAATCAGGAAGTCCCGTTCAGGCGGGGCTTTTTTGTTTTTACAACTTGCTTAAACCCTTGTAATGATGAAACCTAACCAAACGCAGCGATATTTTTACACCCGTTTTTACTTTTATGCTCAGCATAAAGGGACGCACTGTTGTTGATTTTTTTCGATAAAAATCTCGCTACAGAAAGTCCCGCTCCGACGGGATTTTTTTGTTAGAATCTGTCAGGTTTAAAAAACGCAACTATATGTTACAAACAGAGGCGACCGAACAAGACCTTCACGATGACAACGCGCCATCGGCCCTTCGCGTGTGTATTCAGGGCGGCGCGGGGGCCTTCCACGAAATCGCGGCCAAGCACTGGTTCAGTGGGCGGGCGCTCCGCATTATACCAGCCCTTACTTTCGCCGAAATGGTGGACAAAACAGAACAACAACGAGACACTGACGTGGCCATTATGGCTATCGAAAACACCTTAGCCGGTGCCATTCTGTTCAATTATGCCTTGATTTACAATTCCCGGCTCCACATTGTAGGCGAAGTATTTTTGCGCATCAAGCAAAACCTGCTGGCCCTACCTGGGCAAGGCATCGAAGACCTGCGCGAGGTGCACTCGCACCCGATGGCCATTGAGCAGTGCCGCGAATTTTTTCGGCAATATCCGCACATCCGGCTGGTAGAAACCGAAGACACGGCCCTCAGCGCCCGCCAGGTGCGCGAACGCCACCTATTGCACACCGGAGCTATTGCCAGTAGCTTGGCCGCCGAAATGTATGGTTTGGACATACTCCGAGAAAGCATCGAAACCAATAAACAGAACTACACGCGCTTCTTGATCTTAGAACCCATGGGCTACGGGCTGCTGCCGCACGATGCCAACAAGGTTTCGCTTTGTTTTGCCGTGGACCACACTGTGGGTAGTTTGCACAAGGTGCTGGCGGTGCTGGCAGCGTACCACGCCAATCTGACCAAAATCCAGTCGGCCCCCATCGTGGGCAAACCCTGGGAGTATCGCTTTTTTCTCGATTTCGTGATGGACGGAGACGACCTGACCTACGAGCAAGCCATTGAGGCTATTCGACCTATTACGCACGATTTGCGTGTGCTGGGCATTTATCAACAAGGTAAACATTATGATTAATATGGAGCCACAATTACAACAATATTACATCGAGCAATATATCAAGGCGTATAATAATTTTGATGTGGATGCTATGCTCGAACATTTACACAAAGCCATTGAGTTTAAAAACATTTCCAATGGAGAAGTAAATATTCAGATAAATGGCATAGCGGCTTTCCGGCAGCAGGCAGAGCAGGCAAAACAGTTTTTTCAAACGCGGGAGCAGCGCATTACAAATCTTATTTTCAATGACAATAACATCACCATTGACATTGATTATCAGGCAGTTCTGGCAACAGATTTGCCGAATGGCATGAAAAAAGGCGATACCTTAGCCTTGCAAGGTAAATCTGTTTTTCAATTCCAAGATGATAAAATTATTTCCATTACCGACATCAGCTAAACTTTACACCATTACACCCTAAACCATTACAACGTTACACCATTAATATCATGATAAATATCAAAACCGCTAAACGACTCGACAGCATCCAAGAATATTATTTTTCGCAAAAGCTGCGTGAAATTGCCCAAATGCGCGCCGCCGGCAAAGACGTGCTCAACCTCGGCATCGGCAGCCCCGACCTGCCCCCCGCACAGGACACCATTGACACCCTGCTGCTGCACAGCCGCGAACGCAATAGCCACGCCTACCAGAGCTATCAGGGTGTACCGGAGCTGCGCCAGGCTTTCGCCGAATGGTACCAGACCTGGTTTGATGTGACGCTCGATGCCAACCGCGAAATCTTACCGCTCATCGGCTCGAAGGAAGGCATTATGCACATTTGCATGACCTACCTCGAAGCAGGCGACGCCGCGCTGGTGCCCAATCCTGGCTACCCGACCTACCGCGCCGCTGTAACGCTGGCAGGGGCACAACCTATTGATTATGAATTACATGCATTTAATGGTTGGCTACCAGATCTCGACGCTTTAGCACAGCAAGATTTGAGCCGCGTAAAAATTATGTGGGTGAATTATCCGCATATGCCCACGGGTACGCAGGCGCCGGTGCATTTTTTTATGGAATTAGTGGCTTTTGCTAAACAATATAACATCCTGATTTGCAATGACAATCCGTATTCGTTTATCCTCAACGAGCGCCCCAACAGCTTGCTGAGCGTGCCCGGCGCTAAAGATGTAGCGCTGGAACTGAATTCGCTGAGCAAATCGCACAACATGGCTGGCTGGCGCATCGGGATGCTGGCCGGGCGGCAAGAATATCTACAGGATGTGCTGCGTTTCAAGAGCAATATGGACTCCGGGATGTTCAAACCTGCGCAAATGGCAGCAGCCCGCGCCCTGCAAAACCCGCCGGAGTGGTACGCCTCGCTCAATGCGGTATATCGGGAGCGCCGGGAAAAGGTATTTGAGCTGCTGGATTTGTTAGAATGTACGTACTCGACCGAGCAGGTAGGCATGTTTGTTTGGGCAAAGGTGCCAAGTCAGTATAAAAATGGCTATGAACTCTCGGATGAAATATTATACAAAGTAAATGTTTTTATTACACCGGGTGGCATTTTTGGCTCGCAAGGGGAGGAGTTCTTACGAATTTCTTTATGTAGCGACGGCGCGATTTTTGAAGAAGCCATTCGTCGTATCAAATTAAATATTGGAATAAAAGATAGGACACTGATTTGATAAATGATGATATTTTAAGATTTAAATCAAAAAATTAGTCAAAATCAGTTACATCATAAAAAATCAGTGTATCATAAATCAGTGTACCATTATGACCATTACAATAATAGGAATCGGACTCATCGGCGGCTCGCTCGCCATTACGCTCAAAGAAAACGGCTTTGCAACGCGCATCATCGGCGTGGATGCTAGCCAAGATAATTTAGACAAAGCGGTGCGACGGCGTTTGATTGACGAGGACATGCTCTTGGAGGACGCCATTGTGCAAAGTGACCTCATCATCGTGGCTACGCCAGTGGATGTAATGATGCACTTACTGCCACAAATCTTAGATCAAGTATCTGAAAATCAGACAGTAATAGATGTAGGCTCTACCAAAGAGCGGCTGTTGGAAAACCTGAAAAATCATCCGAATCGAGGGCGCTTTGTAGCCACGCACCCGATGGCGGGCACGGAATATTCGGGGCCGGAGGCCGCTATTCCAAACCTTTTCGACCACAAATGCACGGTGCTGTGCGATGTGGAAGCCAGCGACCCCAGTGCGGTAGAAACGGCGGAACGATTGTACCGCTCGATCCCCATGAAATTGGTGTACCTCAACGCGCGCGAGCACGACGTACACACGGCGTACGTGTCGCATATTGCGCATATCAGCTCGTTTGCGTTGGCGCTCACGGTGCTGGAAAAGGAGCGCGACGAGAGCCGGATTTTTGAGTTGGCGAGCGGAGGCTTCGACTCGACGGTGCGCTTGGCGAAGAGTTCGGCGGATATGTGGGTGCCCATTTTTCGGCAGAATCGGGATAATGTGCTGGATGTGCTGGACGAGCATATCAACCAGTTGTCGCGCTTTCGTAGTTTGTTGATTAAGAAGGACTTCGAGACGTTTTATGAATTAATTTTGGAGGCGAATCGGATACGACCGATATTGAATGTGAAGGCGCAATCGTTGAAAAAGGTGTAGGGGTTGATGCCGAGCGGGGCAGCCCGTAGGGTATCTTGTCTAATCGTGATGGATGTGATTTTTTCATCTTGAACCATAGGCATCATGTAAGTATAAAATCATGGTTGGGACGGATGTGCCAAGCAAAACCCCGAAGGGGGTGAAATATTTATAGCAAATAGGAACATTACAATTTTTTAGAACCCCGATAGGGGTGATATAAAATACGGGCGGTGTGCCACCCCTCACGGGGTTTTCGGGTAAATGATGATGATAGCAATTATAATTTTTTCAACCCTACGGGTTTGGCGCTATCAAGAAATGATTGGTTAGTCCTCGGACATAATTTTTAACAAAAATTCGTAAAGTGTTAGATATCAAAATAAAAAATTATCCAAATAACAATATCCCATTACGTATTATACCAATTTGAAAACGGCTGTTGCGTGAGGGATAGTAGCGGTACCGACCGTAGGGAAGGTGAGAGCGGATAGCCCGACCCGCAGGGGCACGCCCAGATGAAACCGCAAAATATAAAACACTAAATGTAAAATGTAAAAGTGTGTAATAACTTAAAACTCATAATTCATAACTAAATTGTAAACTAAAAAACGAAGCGATATGGAAATGAACATCCAACCTATTTTTAAAAAGCGCCCGTTTATCATTGCGGGGCCGTGCAGCGCGGAAACGGAGGAGCAGGTGCTGGAAACCGCGCGGGGCTTAGCACCGCAGGGCATTGATCTGTTTCGGGCGGGCATCTGGAAGCCGCGCACGCGTCCGGGCGAATTTGAGGGCGTGGGCACGGTGGGCCTCGGCTGGCTGAAGCAGGTGAAACAGGAGACCGGCCTCAAGGTGACAACCGAAGTGGCCAATACGCAGCATGTATTCGAGGCGCTAAAGTACGGCATTGATGTGCTGTGGCTTGGGGCGCGCACCACGGTGAATCCTTTCTCGGTGCAGGAAGTGGCGGATGCGCTGAAAGGCGTGGACATCCCGGTATTAGTGAAGAACCCGGTGAACCCGGATTTGAAGCTGTGGATTGGCGCAATTGAGCGGATTTACAAGGCGGGCATTACGCAAGTAGCGGTGATCCACCGGGGCTTTTCGCACCATAGCGAAACGAAATACCGCAACGTGCCGCGCTGGGAGATTGCCGTGGAGCTGAAGCGCATTTTCCCGGACTTGGGCATCTTGTGCGACAACAGCCACATTTGTGGCCGCCGCGATACGCTGCTCGACGTGGCGCAAAAGGCAATGGACCTGAACTACGACGGGGTGATGACCGAAGTACACTCGACACCCGATGCGGCTTGGAGCGATGCTAAGCAACAGATCACGCCGACGCAATTTAAGGAATTGATTGCCCAACTGAAAGTGCGCAAGGCTACTTACGACAGTGATTTCCTGCCCACTTTGGAGCACCTGCGCCACGAAATTGACGAAATTGACGACGAATTGCTAAGCTTATTGCAAAGCCGCATGAAGCTGTCGGAGCAAATTGGCGAATACAAAAAGCGCAACAACATTGCCATTCTACAGCCAGACCGCTGGGGCGAAATCTTGGAGCGCAGCGTGGCCAAAGGCAAGGCCAAAGGGCTGACCGCTGATTTTGTGTATGAATTTTTCAAAGCCATTCACGAGGAATCCATCAATACGCAAGGGCGGGTGATTGAAGCACAGGAGGTGAAGGAAAGTTGAGATAGCTGAAAGGTTGATCTGAGGTTTTAAAAATTGCTGTTTCGATGAAAATCGGAGGGGCAATTTTTTTATCTTTGTCGAGAAAACAAAATGGACATGACCTACGAAAACTTGCTTTTGACCGAAGAAGAGGGTATTCTCATCCTGACCATCAACCGGCCGCAGGCACTGAATGCGCTAAACACCCAAACCATGCTGGAGCTGCAGCAGTTTTTCGGCGAAGATGCGCCCACGCGCGCTGGTCTGAAAGGCATCATCATCACCGGAGCCGGCGGAAAGGCCTTTGTAGCAGGTGCGGATATCAAGGAATTTCTGGCATTGAATGCAAGCACTGGCGCAGCCATGGCCCAACGCGGGCAGGACATCTTCTTCCTCATCGAGCGATTTCCGAAACCGGTCATTGCAGCAGTGAACGGCTTTGCGCTGGGCGGTGGCTGCGAATTGGCTATGGCCTGTCATCTGCGGGT
The DNA here is from genome assembly GCA_937872385.1 of uncultured Saprospiraceae bacterium. GTDB lineage: Bacteria > Bacteroidota > Bacteroidia > Chitinophagales > Saprospiraceae > JADJNW01. The sequence goes on along the minus strand of CALMSO010000061.1, from coordinate 23,458 downwards.
GGCGGGCGAGCGCGCCCGATTCGGACAGCCGGAGGTCAATCTCGGCATCATACCCGGTTACGGCGGCACGCAGCGTTTAGTGCAATATATTGGCAAAACGAAAGCAATGGAATTACTGATGACCGCCGACATCATCGGCGCGGAAGAAGCGCATCGGTTAGGATTGGTAAACTATGTAGTGCCCGCAGGCGAGGAAGTAAATAAAGCAAAAGAATTGTTAGCTAAAATTACGACCAAAGGCCCGGTTGCCATTGCAAAAATTATTGAAAGTGTGAATGCGTATTTTGATGAAAAACAGGATGGTTTCGCTCGTGAAGTCACAGAATTTGGCAACACCACTGATACCACCGACTTCCGGGAGGGCGCAGCAGCTTTTATTGAAAAACGCCCCCCTGCCTTCACCGGAAAATAGTCACAGGGGCGTCTGAATAATCGTCAGAACACCTTTGCCGGGTGCCGTTTCTATGTTCATGCTGCCGCCGAGCCAGGCAACGCGCGAAGCAATATTTTTCAAACCCAGACCGCTTTCGCTGGCTTGCGCATAATCAAACCCGACGCCATTGTCTTCCACCGTCAGGGTGAGCGTGTGGTCGAACTGGCTCAGTTGGATGAAAACCTGCGTGGCCCGCGCGTGCTTGGCGATGTTTTGCAACAGCTCTTGCACTATTCGGAACAAATTGACTTCCAGTACTTTATCAAAATATTTTTCACAATCGAAATGCTGAACCGAAACCTGCATACTAAGCTGATAGCTGTCTGCTAAATCTTCGATGGCGGCTATCAAACCCAACTTTGCCAGCGCATCGGGCATCATGTCGTGGGCGATGCGGCGCACCTCCTCGTGGGCTTCGTCGAGCATGGCGTTGGTTTTTTGATAAACCGGCAACGCACCAAGTGCCTCGTTTTGCTCGCTTACCGCCCGAAAATGATGCTTGATAGACGAGAGCAAACCGCCCAGCCCATCGTGCAAATCTTTCGCTACGCGCCGCCGCTCTTCCTCCTGCCCCTGCACCATAGCGTCTAAGGCGACAATTTTTTGCGCCTGCTCCAGCTCGCGGATGCGCTGGGCCTGCAATCGCTGATGATAGCGCAGGCGACTTCTGAGGCTGAGAAATATAGAAATGGCCAACAACCCGGATAAAACCGCTACGATGATGAAGCCATTGCGCTGCAAAGTACGTTTTTCTATAAGAATCTGATTTTCAGATATTTGTTGTTCTTTTTTGGCAGTTTCGTACTGTACTTGCAGCTCGTGGACGACCTTATTTTTATCTTCATTAAACAGGCTGTCTTTCAATTCGTAATACTGGCGTTGCCAATCAAAAGCGGTTTCAAAGCGGCGCTCCTGCACGGCAATTTGCGCGAGCGCCCGATAAGCATTGCGCCGGGCGGTGCGAGCACCGAGTTCTTGGGCTATTTGCAGGGCTTCCGTTGCGTAGGCATTCGCGGCGCGAGTGCGGCCGAGTTTGAGCGCAGCCCAGGCCATATCCGTGCGCGAATGGGACATCCCGCCCCGATCGCCAATTTTTTGACGCACTTCGTAAGCCAAGCTATCGTAACGAAAAGCAGTTGCAAAATCCTCTTTTTCAGTAAAATAAATATAAGCTAAATTTTGATAGGTATAGCCCAGCCCATAATTATCCCCGATTTCCTCGCGGATGGCTTTGCCTTGCAAGGTAAAATCCAGTCCATTGGCAAAGTCTTGCTGCTGCAAATACAAATCGCCAATATTGTGCAAAACATTGCCGAGGTTGCGTCGGTTATCGAGCTTCATGTAGAGGTCTTTGGCGCGCAGATAGTAGCTCAGCGCCTGCTCATAGTTGCCCGCCGAGCGGTTCACAATCCCTAAACTATTGATTACCAGTGCTATTTGCGCCTGATTGTCACTTTGTTCGGCTGCCTCGAGGGCTTGCAAGAAATGCTCCAGCGCTGCGTCTAACTCGCCTTTCATATCATAAGCCACGCCCATTTCAAAGTAATTGTTGCTTACTTGCGTACGGATGTTGGCTTTTTCCTGTAGCTGCAAAGCTACTTCACTATAAAAAATTGCGCTATCCAATTGGGAAATAAACCGCTGACTACGAGAGATTTGCGTCAGAATACGCGCCTCAATTTCCGCATCTTTGGTGCGGCGGGCGTACCGCAGGCCAGTGTGCAAGTATTGCAAAGCCTCCGCTTGTTGTTGTTGCAATGAATGTACGGCACCAAGGCCGCTGTAGCTTTTGGCAATAGACAAGTGATCTTTTTGGCGTTGAGCGGCAGTGAGCGCCTCCTCAAACAGGCGCTGCGCTTCCTCGGTTTTATTGGCTACAATGGTCTGCCCCAGTTCCAGCAATACTTCGAGATGAACGCGCTCATCGGTGGCCTCGCGCAGACGGGCGCGCAGCTCCGCTTCCGTTACCTGAGCCGATAAGCCGAAAAACGTGGCTGCTAATAGCCACCATGTTGCGATAAATCGAAGCTCTTTCATTTTGCCAATGTACGAATCCGTTGATGAACTTACATTATAATTCTTTGATTATGTGTATTTTATCAATTTTTTATAACAGAAGCGACGCCGCGTTGCCCATCTTTATTTTCCAAAAGGATGAAATAGGTGCCCGCCGGTAGGGGCCGCAGGTTCAGCTCAAACGGGATGGCTGCGAGCGCCTCAATGCGTTGCTGTAGCAATTTGCCTTCGGCGTTGAAAATACTGATTTTTAGCGAATTTTGCAGCACGGCATCCATTTTTAGCCACACGGCATCTTTGGTTGGGTTGGGATACAGGGTGAAATGCAGGCGTTCTGGCTCGAAAATGGCGACAGGCGTAGCTGCCTCGCCTTGCTGAAAGCCTTGTGCCAATAGCAGTTCGCCGTTTTCCAATTGTACAATTGCCAATTCGCCAAGGGTGAAAGAAAGTTGCAAACCGGTGGCTTCCGCAAATGCCCCGCCGAACGCTACTACCTGACGTTCAATACTTTGTGCCTGCAAAGAGAACACTGCAACCATCAGGATAAAATATAGAAAAAGGTTTTTCATGGTCGTATTTTTTTGCTACTCCGGCGGATTATTGAACATTAATTGTCGAATTTTCCAGCTATCGCCCTGTTTTTCCCAAACAGTGAGGCTGCGTGCGGTAAAGTCCCAAGTGCTGTCGTCCTTGCGCGTCCAGTTAACTTCAAAATGCCCGTATTCTACCGCATAATTGCCCAGCAGTTGCAGACTTCCGATGCGGTGCGCGTACTTTGAGGAAGCATGATTGGTAAAGAGAAAAGCGTAAAACGCCTCGATCTCGGCGCGGCCTTTATTTTCCTTGAAACCCGGCGGCACGTTTAGTCCATCTTCGGTGTAGAAAGCCGCGCAGGCGGCCGCATCGCCTTGCTCCCAGGCCATGATGAAAGCATCCCAGGTAGCGCGGATTTGTTGTTCGGTATTGGTTTGTGCCACAATGGAACCAATTGTAAAAAGGCAATAAAAAAGGCATAAGCTTTTCATAATGAAGGTATTTTTGATGGTTGTTTTGCTTTTTGCAATTTTAAAACAATGCATTAGTTTACGGCTTGTAGAGTACAAATGAAAAAATATTGTCGGTACGAATGCCCAAGGTATTATGTGTAAAAACAACGAGATTGAAATCGGCTATTCCCCAGGTAACGATAGAGGGCGCAGACCCACGCGCACTGATTACGGCGGTATAATTTTGCGCGCTCAATGATTCGCCTTGAATATCCACCTGGTAGTGCCCAGGGCCGAGCTTACGAGTAGTAAAATTACCAGAACCGTTCAAAATAGCCCCATTAGTATCAATATGACCGTAAGCAATCGCTACCATATTGGCATTGCCGGTAGCCGTGCGTTTTACTTTGCCGCTCACCTGCACATCGCCGTTCACCTGTAGCCGGTTGCCGGGGTTGGTAGTGCCAATGCCCACATTACCGTTATTGCCAGCAATCGTCATGCGGTCGGTGCCACCTACGCGTAAGAACATATTCCCGGTGCTGCCCAGCGCGATATAATTATCATTGACGCCGTCGTTGGCTCTTTTAAAACGCAAAAAAGGATTCGTATTGCCCGTGCTTTCAATCATCAAAGCGGGGGTGCTGCCGCGCAGGTGTGCGAGATAAGCCGGGTCTGTTATGCCCACGCCTATTCTGCCGCCGATATAATGAATATGGCTGCCCGACTGTGTCCAGAGTGAGCTGCCGCCGCCTTCGGTAAGGGATACCCATTCGTTGCCTTTGCGCCCCTGGAAGTCCGTGCCTGTCCAGCGGATGGTACCTGCGTTGGTAGAAGTGGTGTTGCCTATTTTCACGCCTCCGTTCACGTCGAGCCGTTCAATAGGGGTGGCAGTACCCATCCCAATATTTCCGTTGTTATTATCAATCGTCATTCGATCATTGCCACCTACACGGAAGAACATATTGCCATTGCTACCCAATGCGATATAATGGTCATTCACTCCATCATTGGCTCTTTTAAACCTGAGAAATATGGGCGATGTCGCTGTGTTTTCAATCATCAAAGAAGGCGAGCTGCCGCGCAGGTGGGCAAGGTAAGCTGGATTATTCAATCCAATACCTACATTGCCACTATTATAAAAAACATTATTACCAGCCAAACTCCAAGGACTTGAGCCACCCGCCGGGTCTATGGGTGCCCACTCTGTGCCCGACCAGCCCAGCACCTGCCCGCGCTCCGGCGCAGCACTACCCACCAGCCGACCGCGCAAGCGCAACACGGTAGGATTGGGATAGCGCCCGCTGAGGTCACCGCCTGCATTGGTATTTTCGGTAATGCCGGTATTGATAATCGTATTGCCTTGAATAGCAATGCCATTGCCAGCTTGAAGGGATGGAAAATTGATAGTGGCCGGTTGCCAGCGCTGGGTGCTACCGTTCCAAGCCAGCACCTGCCCGTTGCTGGGTGCAGTATTGCTCAGCAAGCGCCCCTGCAAGCGCGTGACGAGTGGATTAGGATACTTGCCACTGAGGTCGCCGCCCGCGTCGGTATTGGATGTAAGACCGGTGTTGCTTATTGTATTCCCTTGAATGGCGATGCCCGTTCCTGCCTGATAGGATGTGCCTGGCGGCGTGGCCGGTTGCCAACTACTGCCCTGCCAAGTGAGTACCTGCCCATTTTGTGCGCCCTGTCGGGCAATGTCAAGTGGAGTATTCTGGCTGCCATCGCCAGTAAGCCGGGCGGCGGTATTGACTGAGGCACCGGTGCCGGTAGCAACATTGTCGTTGGCGGGCTGCCAGCTTTGGGTAGCGGCATTCCATTTCAATACCTGCCCGTCGGATAGGCCAGTGAGCTGCACGTCGGTGAGTTCAGACAATTGTGCCTGCGTTACTTTTTCAGCTACATTGGCAAAGCGGCTGTACGGCACTCCTTGCAGCGGCGTGCGGCCCATATCGGTAAAACCGCCGCCGACATCTATCTTCACACCGAGGGTACGGCCGGGTACATCCCAGCGCAAGTCGGTAAAAGGTCGGCTTTGTACCATGCCTTCGCCAATGACCAGCGTGAAAAGCCCATACTCATTGGTACGCACTTCATGCAATTCGTTGAAGGTTGGAATATCGGACAGTGCGCCATCATAAATAGCGATTTCCACTTGTAAAGTTTGATCGCTCAGCACCGCTCCGTTGGCGTCGCGAGCTACTGCCTGATAATTGAAGCCTTGCGCCTGTATCAGGCCATGTATGCACAATGCAGCGCTTAAAACGAGTAATTTTTTCATGGTTTTGGTGTGTTTGGTTCCATGTTCCAAAATTCGGGCTATTGAGCGCTACAAACACCACGTAAAAACGGGATACCGAAAAATCATGGTAAACCAGTACATCCGTAAAGTTTTCAAGCACCTCCATTTTCTATAAAATAAGGAAACGCTGAAAAATCGTATCTTCGCAGCGCATGGCCAAATCACGCACATATCGTCAAACGGGGGAAACGCAGAGCCAACTTGCTCTTTTTCAGGCGGCCAATGGCACCGACCAAGCAGCCTTGACCCCTCAGCAAGCACTCTTCCGCATCCGGGAGCGCGGGCACTATGGTTTTATCAATGCGCAAGGGCTGATAGCAATAGAACCGCAGTTTCTCGAAGCCGAAGATTTTTATAATGGCTTTTCGCGGGTACTGCTGAACGACAAGCTGGTACCGATGGATAAACTCGGCCGCTTGCTCATGAAGCGCCTTTTCAATCAGGTCGGTTATTTTGAAGAAGCCTTGGCACCAGTGCAATTGGTACGGCGCTGGGGCTATCTCGATGTGCGTGGCAATCTAACTATTGAGCCACAATTCGAAGCAGCGGGCTACTTCAGCGAAGGGCTGGCAGCCGTGCGTAGCGGTGGTCGTTGGGGCTATATTCGCACCGACGGTTCGTTTGCTATTGAGCCGCAATTTGCAGCAGCCGACCGCTTTTCGGGAGGGTTAGCACCTGTACAATTGGCAAGTGGCTGGGGCTATATTGATCCGACTGGCGCCCTTATCATGCTCTTGCCTTTCGATGCTTGTTATCCTTTTCAAGGCGATGTAGCACCGGTGCGGCTCGGCAAAAAATGGGGGCTGGCGCATCGCTTCAGCGAGGTGTTGGTAGAACCCCGTTTTGACGTGCCGGAGCACGAACTTTGGGGCGAGTTTGCTGAAGAAATGGCAGTAATTATAACCAACAACCAATACGGCTTCCTCCGTACGGATGGTGAAATCATTATTCCGCCGCAGTATGCCTTTGCCGGTGATTTCAGCGAAGGGCTGGCCCCTGTGCAAAGCCACGACGCTTTTGGCTTTATTGATAAGCAAGGTAACATGCGCATTCTACCCCAGTATGCCGATGCTGGTATTTTCAGTGAAGGGCATGCGCCCGCAAAAAAAGACGACCGCTGGGGTTTCATTGACCCTTCGGGCGAGTGGGTTATCCCGCCGCAATACGATGCCGTACTGCCTTTCCGCGACGGACTCGCATGGACAGAAAGCGCTGGCCGCTGGAGTTACATCACCCCACAGGGCGAAACCGTTTGGGCAGAGACAAATCCTTGATAGTCGTGTAAAATTTAAAGTTTAAAATACTGATAGTCAATATTTTGAATGCGAAAGTCACTCAATTATTAACACTACCAAAAGTATATACTTCACAAAATGCAGTGCCTGCTATTGAAGGATTGATAGCCTTTGTAACTTGGATACAATTAATTTATATTTTGTGTTTAGGCTCTTATAAACCAAACTGTGAATGCAAGAGGCGCCCTTTCCTGCATTCTATATGGTAATTTTACATAAATTATTGCATAGAACTAATTTTCATGCGATAATGCCGCAGAATATTCAAAGTAAGTTGAGGGAATATCCGATACATCAATTGGATCGCTTTTGCAGAAAAAGAGGAATACATTCGAAACTTGCGCTTTTGCAACTGCTCGATGATTTTTTCTGCGGTTCTTTCTCGACTAAGGGCTTTAACACCCCTTCGCTTTTGTAGCAGTACTTCTTCCCCCTTTGCGTTGATAATGGTTTTCTGATCTTCGTTTTCGGTGAAGCCCGGATAATTTACACCTACAAACACTCCGTCATCCGTCAATTCGCTTCGGAGGCTTTCGGCCAAACTTACTATAGCCCGCTTGGTGGCTGCATAAGCCGAATAGTTGGGCAGTCCTACTATTCCTGCCACAGATGCTATAAACAGTATAGAACCTTTTTGTTGACGAATCTCGTTTATACAAGCCATAGTTGGATATATACTGCCCAGTAAGTTAATGTTAAGTACCTTTTCGAAGGCATTAGGCACAATGTCCTTCATCAGTCCACTAGAGGCTACACCTGCATTGTTGATAAGAATATCAATTCGACCAAAGCTTCCTATCGCAAACTTGCGTAATTCTAAACAGAATTCGTAATTGCTCACATCTCCCGCTATACCAATTGCGTGTGGGGTAATTTCTTTAAGGTAGCAAAGTGTAGCTTCTACTTTTTGCGGGGATCGCGAATTAATAACAAGGCGAGCGCCCATGCGTACCAGCAGTTCTGCAGTTTTCAGACCTATTCCCTGGGTTGAACCGGTGATGATAATTACTTTGTCGCTGAACATATCATTTTAATTAGGTGGTGTATTTATTTTGCTGAAACCACTCAAAACACTCTTTTATGGCAATGCGCATATCCGTGCAGGGCATATGAAGTTCTTGACGTGCTTTTTCTCCCGAATAGCAATGATGTTCACACGAAAGCAAGGCCAATTCTTTCGTTACAGATGGTACTCTGCCACTAATTTTACTATACCATGAATTATAATTACCATAAAATTTTACCAATGGCGAAGGCAGTGAAAATCTTGGAGCTTTAATCTCAATGGTTTCGGCAATAAGATCAAAGACTTCTTTGTAGCTAAGGCTGTGGTTGCCTAAAATGTAACATTCGCCTACTTGTCCTAATGTTAAAGAATTAGCTATTGCAACTGCAGCGTCTTTAACTGCTATATAAGTTTTTGAACCTTTTGTATAAATGGGTATTTTTTTATGATACAATGCTAAAATGAGCGCACCTGAGCTGGGCTTGGTGTCGTAAGGGCCTATCATAAAAGTGAGGTTAACAATTAAAGCATTTAGCCCCTTTGCGGTTACGGCATTGATTACTAAGTTTTGAGCTTCATATTTAGAGTCAATATAATCGAGGCCATATTTGTAGCCAATGTAACTGCCGTTTTCATTGCCGGGCTTTTGCTTGTTACCAGGCGCAAATGAATTGGCGGTTCCGATGTGTATCAACCGTTTTACATTATGCTTCAGACAAGCTTCTATCACATTGCTTGTACCGGTAATGTTCACTTCACGAATAAGTGAATCACGAGCTGGATAGACTTGCGTATTAGCTGCAGCGTGTATTACTATGTCATGACCTGAGATAGCATTATCTACAGCTGACTTGTCGAGAATATTTCCAAAATACCTATGAACAGGTAAGCCAATAAGTCCCAAAGGGAGGAGTTGTTCGTTGAGTAGCATTACACCTACCTCATAGTTTCTGCTTAATAATTCCCGAACCAGATTGTTTCCTAACAAGCCATCTGCGCCAGTGAGTAATACCTTCATATAGTTGTTTCTTTTGTATTTTCATTGCAACCGTTTAAAAAATGTGCTATTGGAGAAAAATAGAGAACATCAGGTCAATTAGTGAGTTGAATTAACCGTTGTTGACTTATAATATTGTTTATTTGTTTTTGGTCACCTATCAAAATGTTCTATTTTTTCTATTTCTGTCACTTTTCTGTTTATTATATCGCTATCATTTTACACTTGCTGCCAACGGTGGCACTGCTGCCCCTGCCCGCCGGAGTGTTGGCACTTGCGGGTTTGGGCGGCTGGCGGGCAGCAGTGCATTGTTCTATCCAGTTCTTGTTTTAGTTCGTTTATTATCAATCCACAATATTTAGAAAGTAATTTGCCATTATATGCCAATGAAAAGGCACATTCTTTTTTGGTTTACCCTCTAAATCAAATGAATAAACTGTAATGGTTCCATTTTGTCTATCAATCAAAAAAGTTAAAATAGAAGGTAAACTACCCATTGGTGTTGCAACAAAATTAATTTGGTCAACTTCATCAATTGGCAAACTGCATGCTATTTCATTTATATATAGTATGCTATTTCCGGACGAATCTGTTACTCCGTTTCCTGATACAAAGATGATATTTGTTCCATTGCACTGTACTTTGGGTAAATGCATCGCTGTATCATCATTTTGCTTAGATTTTGCTTGGGGAGGTGCATTCCCTATATTTTCAGGTACGATTGATACTTCTTTATTGATACCAAGAGTTGTTGACTCGATTGTTTCTCTTTTGAAGCTGATTTGAAAATCTTGCGGAATTATTTCCTTTTTAGAAATTGCATCTTTAAGATTCTCGATTTGTTGCTTGATTGAATTTACTTGTTTCATGTTTTTTTATTTAATTGTTAATTGGATAGAATAAACGTATAGCAACGCAGTAGCCTACGATAAGCCGCTATTGGCGTTGCTACGATGTTCAGCGCAGTTTATTCTTTTTTATTAATCATTTTGGCAGTATTAATAATTGAGTGGTTTTCGTATTCAAAACTTTGATTTTCAGAGCTTTACTTGAAACTTATCACTCGTAAATTAACACTATCCATAAAGGTTAATGATTTTAGGTTAATAAAAACTTGGTTTTTTGAAGTTTGATTCAAAAGAATATTACAACAGAGAAATGTTAGATTCTTATTTTAAAAGGAGGCGCCTATTCCAAGCTGAATTTCAACAAAGGTTCCATAATTATAATCGCCTTGAATAAAAGTGCCCTGAGGCAATATATAAAACCCTTTTTTATTATAAATTTCAATACCAAAGGGAATTGCGAAAAAAACTGGAGAATCACTACTATCTACATAGCCATAAAGCAAAGCTCCACTTACAAAGCGAACGCTCTTAGATCCCAAGCTTACTATGGGCCCTACATCATAAACAAAAGGAAACCCATAGAAATATGCCCCTCTGCCAATGCTTGATTTGAGGGAGAGAAAATTAAAGATTTTTCTTTGATAGCTTAGCTTGCCCGTAAAAAGTCCTAAGCTCCAAGCTCCAACTGACCCATAAATCATATTTTTTCTATTTTTAATCTCCTCGTCTTGCTTTTTTGCTGTTAAATTTCCCGAATCTCTTTCAGTCTGATATGCAATTCGTTGATATATCGAGTCTTGTGCTTTTACATGATGTATAAAAATAAATGCCAATGTAATCAATAGGGTGCTTTTCATGATCTTACTTTTAAGTGTTGTTGAATATTTTTAAATACACCGGCAAGTTGCACCTTTATTAAAATGCAAGGGAAGCTTATTTCGTTACTATTATATATTTATTTCGCTAATATTAATAAAATGGAATGCCTTTGAGCAAAAAGCAATTGATCAAAAGCAAAATATAATTCAGGAAATGAAGAGAGAATCAATTTTTACAGACTGGTTTCGCTGGAGATATGCATTTCAATGTGCTGTCTTTGCCATAGCACTTTCTTTTTAAGGCGATTAAAAAACCAATTGCGACTTTTTTCGGAATGGAAACTCAGGGAAGTGGACTTGTTGGTGAGTGTATTGAACCAACTTTCAATATGATCGCAAATTTTAGCATCACTGGTTTTAAGAAAATTGGGCGTGCCGAAAGTCGTAAAAAGCATTTTGTCAGCATTACTGCTCACCAAAACCGTATTATTGGTGCTTGCTAATTCGTTGTGAAACAAGTCAAACCGACCACCGTCACTATGCGGCGTCTGCCCCAAGGGAAATTTATGCCCTGTTTCAGCCATTTTTCTGAAATGCTGAATCAAATTAAGGATAGCATCACAAATCAATAGTGCATCTGCATTATTTTCAAATTGATCTGCGCTTACCATATAATCCAGCTGATTCAACGTCGTATCCAGCATGGAGGATGTCCAAATTTCGTGAGAATGCGCCAAATTATATACTTTGGTCACTTTTTGAGCGGCTTCAATAATTTGTGGAGGAAAAAGATCAAATCTGAATTTTTGATTTTCCAGAAACTTAAAACTCCATGAAGTCAATCCATATACATATAATTTAAATGCCAGCAATTCTGGCGATCCAAAATACATCACAATGGGAATGTCCATGGATGCGTAATAAATTTTGAGACCTGGCAATCGGTAAGCAGAATTCATATTATCGTAAATCTGCTGGATATAATCGAGGCTACTATTAATTTTCAAAGAGAAAAAATTATAGGAAAAAAGGTGGATATCACTTTTTTCATGAATCATGGAATCTAAGGAAAGCTGAAAATGTGTGGCAATAATTTTGAGTTCATCGACGGTCAGTGCTGTCTCTCCTCGCATGCGGCGATAAATACCATCTTTACCTATTTGTAGCAAATCCGAAAGTTGATCAATAATTTCCGGTTTTTTGGCATTGGAATACTTTTCCAAGATATGATCGAAAATAGCCGTTTGGAAGGATAAAGCATTCATAATAGCCAGCGTTGAAGTAAGCTTTGTAAAATAAAGAAAATATACAAAATAGACTTATTTTAAAATTGGTTATCAATGACTTAGTGAGTTTATCAAATTTTTCTTTACCATTAATTTTTTAGAATGCGTAATAAAAATTATTTCCGTATTAAAGTATGTTTAAATTCTGCATAGAGGTATAAAAAATTGAGAATCAGTTCATAAACTTGTGTTTTTAACCCCCCAATCACAAGTAATAGGTCACTCAATATCATGAACTAACTGATTCTCAGTGGAAAGTTATAAAAGAATATCTTCCGGTGCAACAAAAACGTAAATATTGTTTACGGGTCATTATAAATGCGATTTTTTGGATCTTGCGTACGGGTGCTCGATGGCGCAAGCTGGGAAGTCGGTTTCCGGCTTAGCAAATTGTGTCAAAGTGTCAAAACCGGTCCGTTTATCAAGGTGGATAAAGGTTGGGATGGCAACAAAAAGATCAATGGACGCAAGCGCATCTACAAGGGCACTTTTGAGGGCTATGTCATCCAGGAATTAGACATTGAAGTGGAAATTGAGGCGCGACCCGAGACCCAAAAAGGCTTTGTACCCATCAAAATGGCATTGGGTAGTAAAACGTACTTTTGGCTACTTCAACTACTTTCGTCGATTAAGTAAAGCCGTCGAAAAGACCGCTAAAAGCGCTCGAACTATGATATGGTTAGTTAATTACCCAATCATTATTAACCGTATTGAGTAAATGGTTTTTTAAACATACTTTTAGAAAGGAGCCGCCGAAGGAAGGGTAAGTTTATTACTTACTCGTTCCGCCATTTAGCTTGCTAAAGCTGTGGGTGCAACTTACCCTTGGTAAGAAGACTAAGGAATTGCTCTACCGTTTTACCATCATAGTGCGACTTGCTGTGAATTTTGATGTTCGCAAAGTATAGTAATAAACTCCCGAAGGCATTGTAGAAAGCGGTATCTGCATCTCATTCCTCCCTGCAGGATAGTAGCCTCTCAGCTCGTACTGCAACTGCCCCAATTGATTGTGAATCAAGATGTGCGCATCTTCTTCCTGCGGCAATTCAAACGCGATAATGGTCTGGTCTGCCGCCGGATTGGGTATATTTTGAAAAAGCTGGTACTGATAGGCAGGAACTTGATCCACTTTAAGAGATAAAGCGTACCGCTGCCACTTACTGTTGAATGCTTCGGCTATAAAGGAGGAAGTTTCCATTTGCAGCACATTGTCAGCTATTATGCCATGGTACTTGGGGCGCAGATGTAATCTTGCAATATTTTCGCCTGCCCTCCAGGTTTTCTCGTATCCAGAATCGCTAAACCAGCTAAAGACAAGGCGTCCTGGTAAATTGGTATTTAGCAAGAATGATGGCATTTCCGGAGTTCCCGAAGTTACAATTTCCCAATTGTTCGGATCATATTGAAGGCTAAACTGGAAATTAAGCAAGGCGCTACGCTCGGCAAACTTCAAAACCAATATCTGCTCATGTGTATTCGAAGGTTGCTGTTCTACAGCCAATTCGATTGAATTGGTTGCTCTCACATCTATTTCCTGAAGCCGCTGCGGGTTAGCAAGATTCAAAATATCGCCTACCTTTACCCCTGTAAAATTGGCTGTGGTCTCCTGTTGCATATTTTGAAAAGTAATAGTTTGGGGGTAAGGAAAGTCTGGGTAATATTGAGTATTCATTTGCAAATTATGGCTCATATTAGTCGGAAGAAACACCCACGAAGGACAATTAGGAAATTGTTCATAGACCCCTACAATCATTCGCTGAATGGTAAATAAATCCGCAGTAGTTATTCTTCCATCACAATTAGCATCAGCGGCCATGAGTTGGAAGGGCGAGGTAAGTAGTGGATGTGTAATACCCAAAATAAATTGCTGAATAACTGTGATGCCCGCTGTTCTTAGCCCATTGGCAGGAAAATCTTCTTTGCGAGGAGTCACGGTTACAGTTCTGCCGGCGGGCAAATTGTCCATGTAAAAAACACCCTCTGTATCAGTAAAAAAAGTACCTATTTGGCTACCGTCCTGACTAAGCTTTATGGTCGTATTACGAATACTGGCTCCAATAGCACTTTTAATATTGCCACGAATAGAAAGCGTATTTGAATGAATGGAAACTCGCCCACCAATAATAGGAATATCATTTTGAAATGTAGTAGTACCATTGTTTATAATAACAAATTCGAAGTCTGTTAAATCACCTGTCAAATTAATTATAGAGTGGTCACCGGGATTACCAACCAATCTTATTTGCATACAAAACAATGTATCTCCGTCGCGCATAACCGCATTTTGTGCATTTCTGGCGGAATAGCTGAAGCGATTGTTGTTATAAAGCCCTGTGATAGCTGGGTTTTCTACTAATTCGATTAATTGAGCAATCTGAGTGTTGCTAAGTAAGATTGTGCCCTGAATGGATGAGAATGTAATGGGTACAGGCGTTCTTAACAACAATGGTACACAAACCACATCGCCACTGGAACCACTTACCTGGCCTATTTCCAAACGAAAACCGGATTCCGAGTTGCCAAGATTTATCTGGATGGGTATCGCTATGAAATGTATATATGAAGCGCACTCATTTCCAACCGTGAGCCTCACCTCAAAAGTACCACTTTGTGTAAACTGATATACTGGATTACAATCGGTAGAGCTGGCGCCCGTACCGAAATCCCAACGGCAAGTATTTGGATTATTTGTAGAAGTATTCCGAAACGATACTACCCCATTGTTATCAATAGTAAATTCAAAATTAGCAACGGGTGCTTGGCATTCTGTATCACAAACACGCTCGACAATAAAAGAGCGGATAGCTCTGCAATTGTTGCGATCGCTTACGGTTATAGTATAAGTACCCGCATTAAGATTGTTCAGGGAGCTACCTGTTGAACCAGTATTCCAAGTATAGCTGTAAGGTGATTCGCCACCTGAAACATTAACTCGAATAGCCCCGGAATTGCTGACGCAAGTCGCATTAGTGATATCAGCGCTTGGTATGTTAAGTATGCCACCTCTTTGGTTCAGTGTTACTGTCCGAGATTGTACACAGTTGGCGGCATCGGTCACCGTAACCGCGTAGGTCCCGGCAACTATATTCGATAAAAAAGACCCGGTTTGTCCATTATTCCAGCGATAAGAATAAGGCGGTGTCCCTCCGACTATATTGACATTGATAAATCCATTATTCTGCCCACAGGTAGGTTCAATTGTCATGAGAGATAGCTCACCCGCATTTATTTCGTTAATTACTACATTCCGGGTTGCCGTACATCCCCTGGCATCTGTGACAGTGACTATGTAAGTGTCTGCCTGTAAATTAGTCGAGCGGTCCCCGATTTGCCCGTTACTCCAGCGATACACATATGGCGTACTCCCCCCAACTGCCTGAACGGTAACAGAAGCGTTTGCCTGTCCACATTGAGCTGGGACTACATTCAAGACATTTATCTGGGGTGTGGCGTTGTTAATGCGCACAAGCCTTGTTGTAGTGCAGTTATTAGCATCAGTAACAGTAACAATGTAATTACCTTCGGATAGACCTGTAATAGTAGCGCCAGTGCGACCATTGCTCCAGCGATAGGTATAAGGTGCCTGCCCACCGGTAGCACTCGCTGTAGCTGAGCCATCCGATTGGCCACAAGATGCATTCATTACGGAGACACTCGTGGTAGGCCCAGTTATAGCTCCAACATTGATCGTTTGTGTACGGGTACAGCTATTGGCATCGGTTACAGTCACGTTGTAATTGCCCATAGGTAACCCTGTAATGATCGCTTCAGTGCGGCCATTGCTCCAGCGATAGGTATAAGGCGCCTGCCCACCGGTGGCGCTCGCCGCAGCTGAGCCATTCGACTGTCCACAGGTGGCATCAACAGATGAAGTGCTGATATTCAAATCATTACAATCCGTACAGGCGCCCCTTGTCCAATCTACGCCAGCGCACGAAGCCGCACAGTCATTACTGTAAGTATTACCGTCAGAGCCGCACACGGGATCGTATAATGCAGGGCACAGACAGCTTATCTCAAAATTGAGCGATTCTACTAAACGATACGCGCCATTATTACGCCGTACATAGAATCGAACCGTCCATGTACCACCTTCTGTAATGTCGGTACGAGAGGAATACATCCTGACTCTTCCGCCTGTATTATTGGTAAATGTAATTGTCTCATAACTGACATGCAGTTGCCCGTTGGGTTTGTACCATTCAAATCTGCCTCGAATAGACCCATAAGCCTCTCTTAATTCCATCCAAGCTGAAACCCGCTCACCCGGCTCAAAGAGATATCGCTCATTGATAAAATTGTACGGATTGGAAGACTGTACACGCTCGCAAATAACTGCTCTGATAAACCTGTACCCATCGGTAGGCGGCGGCGGGGCACAAGCACCGGCCGTCCAGCTTACACCAGCACACTCCGCCTGACACGAATTGGAATATGTAACCCCGTCGGAGCCGCATACCGGTGCGTATAATGTGGGGCAATTGCTACAGGGATCTACTGCTGCACAACCTATCAAATCATCTCCCGTATAGCCATCGCAAGCTGCAAAACAGGAATTAGAATACTCAAGTAAAGTCCCATTGGGCAAGCGCACGCATACCGGATCATAATATAATGGGCAATAGCATGGCGGATCTGGCAATGTACAATCTACAAAATCATCTTCGTCGTAATTGCATGCAAAGCAACGGTTATAATACTCTTTGATAGAGCCATCCGGTAAGAGCACACATACTGGATCATATGGTAATGGGTACACTGCTGGACAATAACATGGCGGATCCGGGTAACATTGTACAAAATCATCTTCTGTGTAGCCATCGCACTCTGCCGAACAAGCATTGGGATACTCTTCAATAGTTCCATCTGCCAGCTCCACGCATACCGGGCTATAATCCTGCGGGCAATAGACCTCACACACTGGCAGTGGTACGACTTGTCCCCAGGCAGTTGAAGCCGCCAAACAAAAAACGAGGCAGCCGAAGATGTGCCATTTTAAAAATGGAACTCTAAGTAGGGTCAGACGGCTCATAGTAAGGGTTTTCATAGGTTTGAAATAACTTTTCGTGAATAGGTGTTTCTGCTATTGCAATATTCTCCTTAGTTAGCGGCAACGCTATTGCCGTCGTAAAAATAATTTGTTCTGCCTTCATAAGAGGTAGTATGGTACTACCCCTACAACAGCCATTGCCGATTGAGATATACTACCACATCATCTGCCTTCGAAAATTGATTGAGCGGGAAAATTTCCCTCCCTTTTTCGAGAATGGCTTGTCGGTGCTTGTCCACGGTGCGAGGGTCAATTTTCAGCACTTCAGCAATATCCTTCCGGGAGTGTTTTTTAAGGATTAATCGAATGATTTCTTCCTGCCTTAAAGTGAAGCCCAATCCTTGCAAAAGGTCTCTTTTTATCTGTTTCAACGCTGCTTTGAGCAAACGCTCTTCCTCCGGAAACCGGGCATCCGTGAAGATATCGGTCTCAAAAGGCTCACCATTATATTTACCAATAATTCTATAATAACTCAAATACCGCACCAGCCGTCCGGCATAGTCAAACTGCATGGGTACTGAAGCTTGATGTACGCGCCAGAATTCCCCTTTGGCATCCATGAATGATCGCATATTGCAATACACTACTCCCTTGCCCTTTATCAGTTCTGGTTTATCTACAAATACCTGATATACTCTCTCTGTCTGATAATGCAGCAAACTTCGCTGATTTTCGTGTGTTTTCTGAAGCAACTCGCGCGTATTGAACTCCCGGTCGTCCGCGTAGCCCAGCAAACTGAATCCCGATGAACGTACGGTGCACCCCTCGCGCGCGTCGAAGAGCTGTAAAACAGTGCGGGGCGGCCGATGTACTACTGCCTTCAGCCAGCGTTGCCTTACCTCCGACCAAGGGGGATCTATCGCTTCGCCTAAGTTCATACTACGCTGCTTATTACATTATTACATAAAAATTAAAAAGCATATCACTTTGTACAGTTTCACTGATTGCACACCAAAGGCGTAAATCAGATCAATTAATCGGCAGGATTATGGGCTTTGCATATAATAATCTACAGATGCATCAAAGTTAGACCTATTTTTGCAGGTATAAAAATATTTGTTATACCAATTATTTGGTATATATGAGCTTAAAAAGCCTTTTTGTACTCATTGCCGCACTAAAAAGATATGATAATACTCCAATTATTGCATGTTGTAGTAGTACCGTACTACCTTCTACATGATAAGGATACTATTATATTTATGGGCAATAATATATTGCTCTTGATGATCTCGAAAACGCGAAACTGTGCTACATTCCAATTACTTCATTATTAAAACCTGACTACCATGACTGCAAAAATGCTTTCCTTCCTGATTGTTATCTTATGTGTAAATACAGCACTGGCACAAGTAAGCAAAGGATTCCGATTTATTGACAACGAACAATGGGACAAAGCAACCGAAGCACTCGAAAAAGACTTGAATGATCCGGTCTATGGCGCTTCGGCACACTGGGGGCTACATAAAGTAGCGCTATCCGAAGGACGCAAGCTGAAATCCTGGCTTCGCGCTTATCATCATATAACGCAAGCAGAAGTATTAGCCAAAAATCTATCTCGTCAAAAGCACCGCGAACTAAGCGAGAAAAAGTGGTTGACCCGCAATTTTGACAATGCCAAAAGTCGCATTCGGGAAAATATAGAAAAAGACCTACTCAAACGTACAACGCTACCCTTGATAGACGAAGTACTTGATCTACTTAGCGCAGAAACACTGGAACTTCCGGATAGCTCGCAAATAATCTTTGATGCGGTGCGGCGGGATGCTGTGCAGCAAACATTGCAAAAAACGAGGGTTTCTAATTACACTACGTTATATTCCCTTTTTACTCGCCACCACACAATCATTGAACAAAATAACTTCTTATTTCCTGCCAATTCGGAATGGCTCTTGATTTGTGGATTCATAAACGAATTTAGTGCCAAGTACCTCCAACGATTTGTTGAAGAAAATCCCAAGCATTACATCAACAAAGACTGCTGCATAGCGCAATGTTTAGCCGTTATTGATAAAGATTCGCTGGCACCGTTACTCGATTTCCTGAATGATTGTCCACTTAGTTCATTATACGAAACTGTTGTTTGGCGAATTAAAGACAAAGACATCAATAACCACATTTCTGTAATAGAGCAATTGACAGTGCCGCAACGCACTCAATGGGACAACATCAATATGGACAAAAAATTGAGTCCCTTTATATTCAATGGATTACGATTGGACAGCAGTTTTCATCAGCAGATGCTCACTTATATGGAACGCAGTGCACCCAATGCGCGCGCGCATTATTTAATGGAAACTACGTTGCAAAGATACATTAAATCCAGGCAGTGGGACTTTGCAGAAGAATTGGCCCGAAAATCCCAGCCTTATTTTTCCAATATAAAGCGTAATGGGTTGGGTTGTTCGAATTTTGGCTTTGATCTATCGTGGTTTGATGCAGCTATCCCTATCCTACAGCGCCCAGCCGAGAACATCAAACAGCAACCGCTTAGCGCAATTAATACGCGAAATGGTAACGAGTTTTCCCCTGTTCCTACTCCTGACGGAAAAACCCTCTATTTTGCCGGATCAGGCAGAGTGGACAATATCAAAGGTGAAGATGTTTTTGTGTCGCATCTGAAAGACGGCCGCTGGACAAAGCCCGTATTAGTAAAAAACCTATCGGGACCAGAAAATTACGTGCCGCTATCTCTTAGCTCGGATGCTCGGCAAATGCTTGTTTTTGTAAACAATAAACTCCGGCTTAGTGAAATAACGGACACTGGCTGGGGCGTTCCACAGCCCATTCCAGGATTGAACGAAAAAGCTTTCCCGTGGATCGGCCGCGCTGTATTTGGCGATTACGGCCGGGTCATTATTTTTTCAGCTTCTACTAGGCAGCCCAAGATTGATAAAGCATCCGATACCGATATTTTTGTTATGTTTAAAACCGGTGATACCTGGGGTAAGCCTTTTTCAATAGGTAGAACCGTCAATACAAGCAAGCAGGAACGCAGCCCATACTTGAGTGCAGATGGGATTACCCTGTATTTTAGCTCCAATGGTCATAAAGGACTCGGCGGAATGGATGTGTATAAAACCACCCGCCTTGATAGTACCTGGACAAAATGGTCCACCCCTGAAAATGCAGGTAAGGAAATCAATAACCTGCAAGACGATTGGTGCTATTTCAGTGTCAATACGGGTGGCCGTACGGCTTTTATTGCGCATACCCATGAGTACGGTGGCATCCAGAATATTTACACTATCGGAATGCCTGAAATTATAAGGTCTAAACCGTATAAGCCAATTACCGCTACCATTGAGTTGAAGGATAGCATTCCGGTTCGTGTTGCCATAGTAGATGCAAATGGACAAACCATCGGCGAGGCTACCACTAAACCGGATGGCACAATAGATTTTGCAGTACCATTGGATATAATAGGTTCTATAAAAATCGTGCCAGTCGACCCTTCTATAATAGTACTCAATAATGAACTTGAACTCCCGGCTTCAGAAGATGAGGCAATCGTTTTGCCAGAGCCTATCAAATTGATGGATAAGGCTTCGCCACAGAGTAGCATGGTGTTTTTTGATAAAAACGCATCTACAATCAGTAAAGAAGCGCGAACACAATTGGAACAGTTTTATAAACAACTGTCTTCCAAAGCACTCGATCTTGAAATAATCGGATTTGCAGACCCCGACGGTGACGTCCTGCGCAATAAACAACTATCAAAAGAAAGGGCTGATGCGGTAAAGAAGATTCTTGTGGACTTAGGCTATCCTGCCATTAAAATCTCAACATCGGGACATGGCACAGAAGTTACAGATACTTCGATTCCTGAAGAAAAGAAAGCACAATATCGAAGGGTAGAAATAAAATTCCTGAAATCCCCAAGTATAATGTCAATTGAGGATATGCAGAAAAAATGATGGTAGCTTATCGGCATTCAGCGTATTTCTGAACATTGAAAGGGGGACGATTTTATTACATATTTATAGCGTCCCCCTTTCTTTTTTAAAATTCACATCATAATATTCCTTGTACCGCAAACCGATGTTCGAAACCTAACACCCTCTATTTCAATAGCTTGCGCAGCCTTTTCAAATAGTGAATTGTAACGACGGCTTTACCCCCCTTTACAGCACTATTCTACCGCAAAGCGAATCGCTACGCCGCCACTGGCCACCAGATTCAACGCAAGGGTGTCGCCATTGCGCACGGTCTGCTGGCTGATGCTGATGGCCGTGGGGTTCTTCTCCCAGTCGGTATCCGGGGCATCGGTGTAGAGGGTGGCTTGGTAGGTTTTGCCAGGTTCTAGAAAATCAAGCGCAATAGTAAATTGCCGCGGCTCCTCATTGGTGATGCTCCCCAAAAACCATTCGTCCTTGCCTTTGGTTTTACGTACAATAGTTACAAAATCGCCCGGCTCGCCGTTGAGTACACGCGTATCGTCCCAGTCCACCGCTACATCGCGGATGAATTGAAAAGCAGGCTGATTTTCATAATTTTCGAGTAAATCGGCTACCATTTGTACCGGGCTGTAAATGACGACGTACAAAGCCAACTCCTGCGCCAAGGTGTGTTTAATGCGGCTTCCTTCGCGCCAAGGTGCCAGCGTCAGGTTGAAAATGCCCGGTGTATAATCAATGGGGCCCTCCAGCATGCGCGTGAAAACGACATTGGGTAGGTGGTCGCGGTTGTTGCCGCCTTCTAATGACCATGAGTTAAATTCCTGCCCGCGCAAGCCCTCCCGCGACAAAAAGCTGGGCCAAGTGCGCCGGATGCCGGTATCTTTGATTGGCTCGTGGGCATTGACCGCCACCTGGTAGCGTGCCGCTGTTTCCAGCACTTTCTGATAATGATTGACCATGAATTGTCCGTGGTGGTACTCGCCTCGCGGGATGATTTTACCGACGTAACCCGTTTTTACAGCATGAATACCCAATTGTTGACACAAAGCAAATGCCGTATCCAATTGTTGCTCGTAAGTAGTCACCGCCGAGGAAGTCTCGTGGTGCATGATGATTTGTACCCCTTTCTCCCGGCCGTAGCGCACCACTTCCTCGATGTCGTAATCTGGGTAGGGCGTGACAAAATCAAAGACGCCTTCGCGGTCTTCAAAGCCAATCCAGTGCTCCCAACCGGTGTTCCAGCCTTCTACCAATAGCCCGCCGATACCATTGGCCGCAGCAAAGTCAATATGGCGCTTGGCATTGGCGGTAGTGGCGCCGTGCTTGCCGCCCTCGTATTGCCAAGTGGACTTGCCGAGGTGCATTTCCCACCAGATACCGACGTATTTCATGGGCGTAATCCAGCTTACATCTTCCAGCACATTGGGTTCGTTAAGATTTACAATCAGATGCGACTCCACGAGATCGCCAGCTCTGTCCACAATCTGAATGGTGCGCCAGGGTGTATGAAAAGGCGTGCGGGTACGCACCTTGATGTCTTCGGGCCCACCTACGAGTTCGCTCACCCAGCTCATATTGACAGTATCCACTTTGAGCGTCATATCAGAATAATCGTACAGCGCAGCTTCGTGAAAACTAAGATACACGCCGTCGTCGGTTCTCATAGTCACGGGCGTATTCACAGCATTCTCTGGGATGTAGGTCTGTGCCAGATTAGGATGATCACGTTTAGACAAAGCATCAATTTCGCGGAAACGCGTACGGTTGTAATGATGTTCATAAATATCCCAGTCGCCGGGCTGCCACCAAGTGAGGTGATTGCCAGTGAGTTTGAATTCGGTATTTTCATCCATGATGACTACCTCTTGCAAATTGGGTTGCTCCGGAAATTCATACCGAAAACCCAAACCATCGTCATACACTCGAAAAACAAGGTTCATCCGGCGCTGCAAGGCTTCTTTTTCTTGCAATTCTACCCGCAATTCATTATAATAATTGCGAATTTCACGTACTTCGCCCCAGACAGGTTGCCAGGTTTCATCGAAAGTGCGAACGGCGGTACGCAACACTTCCCAGCCGGTGCCCAATGGCGGCGCATCACGCAAATCGAAGCTGACAAAGGACGTGTCAATAATCGGTTGCCCTTTGAACCGCACGGTATAGCCCGGTTGGCCCGCGTCCGACAGCAGGAAGGACACCTGAATCTGCTCCCCAGGCGAGGCCACGCTAAATGTATCGGCAGTTGGTTTTTGGCAGGAAAATGCCATTATAACGAACAGTAATAAAGTGAATATGGGAGTGGGTTTCATGATTGGAAAAATTTAGTTCGTGAATATTCCTGCTCTAACTTACAAATCGTTTTTTCCGACAGTTCATTCTTGGGCACTGCGCGTCGGGCGCGTCTTGAAAATTTGCATCGGCAAATCATTGCGCGCTACCAGCACCCTACCGTCCGGCAATACGTGCACATCGCGGCCCTGCCCTTCTACCCAAAAACCACTGCGCATGGGGCCCGTGGT
>CALMSO010000060.1 GCA_937872385.1 uncultured Saprospiraceae bacterium | reverse complement strand
AGCACGTATTCGTTGGCTCGGCGTCCAATCCGAATGTGATACGCCTGCTGCCGCCCCTGACGCTCGGCAGGGCAGAAGCGGATTTGTTTTTGGAAAAACTGAGTGCAATCAACTTAGTGGGGTATGCTAATTGAGCATAAAATAAAGTGATAAATTTTTGTACTCAGTTTTTTTATTTTTTGACTGCGTCTGGCAGGACGGATTCTTTCTGATAGCGTTGTATAAAATCTTTAGCCAGTTCGTGTCCTTCACCGCTGTCTGTAATCTGTAGTGAAAGTTTAGTAATCAACGTTATGGTGGCTGAGTCTTCATTTAAAAATTCAACCGTTATATGCTGCCCAAAAGATTTGAAGCTTATGCCAGTACTAAACTGGACATAATCTGCACCAGTCTTTTTTAGTTTCCAATTTAATTTAACACCAACGGCAATAGCCTTATTAACAAAGTCTTCTCTTCTGCATCGCGGACTGAAAGAAAAAAAAGAAGTCATAGCTCAGTTTATTTAAGGGCTACCCTGTGAAACCAAAGAATTTCACAGGGCGGCTAATCAATTTAATAATTTACTTGCAATCCCATTGATTGACAATGGATATAAGCGTGGCTGCCCCCGCAGTGGTTGGGCCGCCCGCAATTGCACCTATTCCATCACAAAGTAGCGCCTTCCACTCATTAAAGCAATTTCCTCTAAGATTTAATTCACCATTACCCCATTCTGGATTGAAATACTTTATGTAATTTAATCCGCCATAATCTTCTGTTAACCAGAGTCTCGCTGAGTATTTCACCACTGCAAGAAAAGAATAATATTGTTTCTGCTCTTCAGAATTTAGGAGGTTAGCCAAATATTGCTGTTGGTTATTTACATATTCCGAAATCTCGAAGAACGTTTTACCCTTTAAATTTTCTATGTCGTCAGAAACTGTTTGATAGACAAGTAAAGACACAATCTCTACGCTATTGTAATAATTTAACAAGTCATAGGGATTACCAGTACCATATTGTCTTTCCTTAGTGACATTTGAACTGTACTTCTCTTCAAATAGCCTTACTATTTCGTTTAATGCTTCTTCGCGTGAGCGTGTTCCATTAGAAATGGAGGGTAGTATTTTTTCTATAATGCGGTTGTGCTCAATCCCGACATATTCATATGGATTTAAGAATTGCTCGGGTGGCTTATTATCACTACAATTTAAAAGAAAGAAAGAAAGAAAGAAAGATGGATGGAGTTCTCATGATTTAACTAATTTTGGTTTTGAAATAGTTTACTGCTTCTTTCCAAGATGTCTTGTATGAACCTGATCGTTTCGTTAATCTATTAAATAGATTTCCTCATAACAATTTCGTAATGAAAAAGTTTCGTTGGCTCGGCGTCCAATTCGAATGTAATACGCCTGCTACCACCCCTGACGCTCGGCAGGGCAGAAGCGGATTTGTTTATAGAGCGCTTTTCGCACAGTTTGGCCAATTTCCAATCTACTATTGTATAAATATTCCGTCCTTAAACCACGGTTTTTAAGCAATATACCCCAGACGATTTGATTTGGCAATCCGGGTGTGCGCTGCTGTGTTTTCCTTATTATTAAAGGCGGTTTTGCGCTTATAGTTGCTTTGGGCGTCGTAAAAAAGCACATTTTTGTTCCTGACGGTCTATGAACCTTTTTGCCGATTTTATCTTATAATGACTCGAAAAATTGGGATTTAGTTTTTCAAAGGTTATTACATACTTGAAAAACGGACAAAACACAAGTCATTATGGAAAAAAGGATTATTCCGGTTGGTATTGATGACATGTCGGTGTATGTGCCGCACTTGTATCTGCCCATCGAAACGCTGGCCGAAGCGCGCGCTATTGAGTCTGCCAAATTGAACAAGGGCCTCGGCCTCGTTGCTATGGCCCTGCCCGATGTGCACGAAGATGCCGCCACCATGGCTGCCAATGCTGCCTTAGATTTATTACTTAAAAATAAGCTCGATCCGCGGCGCATCGGACGCCTGTACGTGGGTACGGAAAGCGCCCTTGATGGTGCCAAGCCCATTGCCAGCTACGTGTCTGGAATGCTTTCGCGTTATTTTTCTAATACGTATGGCGCTGATTGTCTGTTGCAATGCGACGCGGTGGACCTCACATTTGCTTGCATCGGCGCAGTGGATGCCCTGCAAAACACCCTCGACTGGGTGAAGGGGGCGCCCGATCGTATCGGCATTGTGATTGCCACTGATTTTGCCAAATATGAACTTGGCTCCGGCGGTGAATATACGCAAGGCGCTGGCGCGGTAGCCTTACTGGTGAAGCAGCAGCCACGTTTGCTCGCTATCGGCGATGCTTGGGGCGTAGCTACGGCCGATGTGCACGATTTTTTCAAGCCGGTGCGCACGTTTCAGCGCAGCGAGGTGTTCCGGGAAGCATTGGCGGCCGCGGGTCAGGATGCGCAAGAAGACCTGCCGGAAGCTACTGTCAAAACGACGCCCGCGCTGGGCGTTTTCGACGGCACGGATGCGCAAATTCATTTGCACCGCGATACACCTGTTTTTGACGGGCAATATTCTAACGATTGCTATCAAGACAGAATCGGGCAGGCGTACCGCAGCTTTGTATCGGCAGCGCTGGGGCATGTCAATGGGCATCCTGGGCCGGTCTTGTCGGGGCGCTGGTCGCGTTTAGTTTTCCACCTGCCGTATGCCTATCACGGGCGACGGATTTTCACCGAAATTTATACCTCCGAAGCGCTCAAATCAGGTAAAAAAGCACAGCTCGAAGCGGAAACTGGCCTACCAGTGCCACCCGAGGGTCCAGATGCAAATTATCTAAAATTAGTTGCAAAAACACCTGTTTATCAGTCTTTTGTGAAAGAGTTTATTGAAAAAGGCGAGCGGGCCTCCAGTCTCGTTGGCAATGTATATACAGGCTCTGTTTTTCTGGCGCTGATGAGCCTACTCGACGCAGAAGCAAGCGAAGGACAGGACTTGAGCGGCAAAAAAATCGGCTTCTTTGCGTATGGCAGTGGCTCCAAATCGAAGGTTTTTGAAGGCGAATTGCAGCCGAAATGGCGCGAAGTAAGTGCCGGATTTCAACTGATGACAAAATTAAGTAATCGGCAAGTGCTTGATTATCAAATGTATGAAGCATTGCATCGCGGCAAATTGACACAAGCAGTCGCGCAGCCATCCGAAGGGCGCTTCTCCCTCACGAACGTAAGCGACGATCCGCTACTGCCAGGGCGGCGCAGCTATCAGTGGGTAGCAGCTACGTCCATGGTTGCTCAATAAATCGCTTCTGCTGGCGCGCATACGAAAGTTCGTATAACGACATTATTTGTATCGTAATTCTATCAAAACGAGTCAATTATTCCTTTAAAAATACCTTTCTTAATTTGAGATTGGCATTGGTAAAAAAAGCGGCGTCAGAGGTGCAAAGTACATCTGGCGCCCTTTTCTTTTCGTTGCAGAACACTAATGCCATACTACTCCCTTGTCAGAGCAGCGAACAGCGAATTTATCGTTCTTTGCAAACCCAACCAGCAGACCACTTTCTACACACTACGAAAAAAATCGTACTAAAAATTTGCAAGTACGAAATCGTTCGTATATCTTCGTGCTACGAAAGTCATCGTACTATATTAGCATTCGTAATTTTAACAGGCAATAAAAAGTTTAAGAATCTGATAACCAATTATTTAACAAATGGAAAACAACACCAAACCGACCGAGGCAGAATTAGAAATCCTGCAAATATTGTGGGATCAGGGCCCTTCGCCGGTGCGTTTAGTGAATGAGCAGCAAAACATCGCCCGCCAGGCGGCCGGCCGCGAAGAAGCAGGCTACACTACGACCCTCAAGCTATTGCAAATCATGGCGGAAAAAGGCCTCGTCACCCGCGACACCCGCACCCGCACGCACGTATATGCCGCCGCCGCCCCCGAAGAAGCGACCCGGCAGCAACTATTGCAAAAATTTGTGGACACTACCTTCAAGGGCTCCGCTATGAAAATGGTGATGCAAGCCCTTGGTCATCATCAGGCCTCCGCCGAAGAGTTGGAAGCCATCAAGGCGCTGATTGAAAAAATGGAACGCGAGCAATGAGCGGTGAGTTAGTGAGCCGTTTATTGTAAGGAAATGAATAGATCTTTATTTTTTGAAAATGGCATAATGGTTTGTAATGTTATTATGATACGCAACATCAATTTGTTGGCTTATTATAAAGCATGAGTAAGTATCTATGCAAGTTTGTTTTATAGTTCTAATTTTTAGAATCAGATAGTCAGTATTTTGCAAAAAAATAAACCCATAATTAATTCTTTATGCACATTATTCATCATTATATATCAGAAGCCTTGATTTATGCATTGGGCTGGACGGTGGTGCACACGCTTTGGCAGGCGGCCGGCATTGCATTACTGCTGGCAGGGTTATTACCTTTATTACAAAAAAAATCAGCTATCCTCCGCTATTGGTTGGCGTATGCGGCGCTGGTGCTGGTGTTTGGGCTGGCCATTGCCACTTTTTGGGATTTGTATGCATCTGCGCGAGCCTTTTCTGTTGTTGAAATCACCCGACTGACAATACCCGACGCGCCCCACGCCGCCATAGCGGATAGCCCGCCCCTGCTGCAGCGCTGGCAGCAATATTTTGACACGCACCTGCCCATGCTCGTATCGCTCTGGCTGCTGGGCGTAGTGTTTTTTGTACTCCGCTTGCTCGGCGGATTAGTCTATCTCAAGCGCCTAAAAACCGCGCATACCGCCCCCGTGGACACCCATTGGGAAGAACTGCTCGCCTACCTCGCACAGCGAATGGCGGTGCAAAGACCCGTGAGGCTACTTGAGTCGGCATTGGTGCAAACACCAGTAGTGCTCGGACACCTCAAACCGCTGATTCTCTTGCCCGTAGGTATGGTCAATGCCTTGAGTATAACACAAGTAGAAGCCATTTTGGCGCACGAGTTGGCGCATATTGCCCGATACGACTACCTGCTCAATGTGCTGCAATCCTTCATTGAAGCATTATTGTATTTCAATCCAGCGGTATGGTGGTTCTCGGCGGTCATTCGCGCCGAGCGCGAGCACTGCTGCGATGATCGGGCTTTGCAAGTCTGTGACAATTCATTCGCTTATGCCAAAGCATTGGTCGCTATTCAAGAGATGCACCGCCCCGCCCCAGGGCTGGCTATGGCTTTCGGGCATCAGAAAAAACATTTGCTGCATCGTATTCAACGTATTTTACAACAACCACAAAATAGAACAAACATTATGGAAAAAATCACCGCGACTTGTCTGTTGTTGGCCGCCATCATTGGCTTGTCCATCAACGCTACCCGGCCACATGCGCAGCCTGCGCCCGCAACACCCGACCTCGTAATACTGGACACCGTACCGAAGCAAAGCAGTGTGCGTTACGACGGAAAACGAGGCACACAAAAAGTAGAATTGAAAGTAGAAAACGACAAAATTACCTACCTGAAAGTGGATGGCCGCGAGATTCCCGCTAAGGAATATCCAAAGTACCAGTCTTTGGTAGAAGACATCATGGGAGATGTGCCGCCGCCGCCCCCTGCACCTGAACGGCCCGAAGTACCGGCTCCGCCTGCGCCACTTACACCACCGGCACCGCCCGCCCCACCTACGCCACCCGCACACCGCCTGCACCTAAAAAGCAAGGCTCCGTCCTTTACTGGACTGACGACGCGTACGACGCCGAAGAAATAGCAGCTCTGAGAGCACAGGCCAAAGAAATGCAGCAGCAAGCCCAGGCTATAGCCGAAGAAGCCAGCCGTCTTTACGGAGTGGACGTGCAACTGCTGCGCGAAACGGCTGAGCAGCGCCGCGTCGAAGCCGAACAATACCGCATAGCCGCCGAGCAGCTACGCGCACAAACCCTCGTTGCGCAAGAAAAAATCGAAGCCGCCCTACTTCAGGAAGGACTGATCAAGCACCTTGACGACTACCGCTTAGAATTGCTCAACGACCGTGTACTACTCAACGGCAAAGCCCTCTCCGAAGAACTCGCCGAGCGCTACCGCCAGCTCTACCAAGA
>CALMSO010000059.1 GCA_937872385.1 uncultured Saprospiraceae bacterium | reverse complement strand
AAGTGCCGCCGCCGCCGCAAGCCGAAGGCAAGAAAATATTGCGATCGGACAAGGTGGAAAGCAGCGAGGAGCCGGGCTTGGCTAAAATAGGATTTTCCTCATCGCCGTTGACGATGATTCTCACGTCGCCTTGGGGTACTAAGCGATTGCGGGCAGTGATCAGCATGAAAGCCAAGGCTAAAATCACCACGCTGAAGACAATTACCGCCAGCAGGATATTTACAAAAGTGGATGCCAAAAGGATGAACATATCTAAATCGTTTCTTGAAAATTGTATAATCAGTTTACTTTGCACTCATTAGCGCCGCCGGATCAATGCCCATCAGGCTCATAAAAGCGATGCCCATCAAGCCGGTCAGAATAAAAGCCATACCCAAGCCACGCAGGGCGGGCGGTACGTTGGAATATTTGATTTTTTCGCGGATAGCGGCAATGGCCACTACTGCCAAGAACCAGCCAAAACCACTACCGAGGCCATAAGCCACGGACTCGCCAAAATTGTACTCTCTGGCTACCATAAAGAGCGAGCCACCAAGGATGGCGCAGTTCACGGTGATCAGCGGCAAAAAGATACCCAATGCATTGTACAGGGAAGGGGAAAACTTTTCTACCACCATTTCTACCAATTGCACCATAGCGGCAATGGTAGCAATGAACAGGATGAAGCGCAGGAACGTAAGATCCACGCCAAAGGGACCGGTTTCGCTCAACAGGTATTCATTGATAACCCAGTTGATCGGAATTGTGATGCCAATTACAAAAATAACCGCCATGCCGAGACCAAAAGCAGTTTTCACGGTTTTGGATACGGCCAAGTACGAGCACATTCCGAGGAAATAAGCCAGTACCATGTTTTCAATGAAGGCAGATTTTATAAAAATATTTATAGCTTCCATGTCTGAGAATTGTTAATTGTTTGTTGCAAAATAATTGCGAACCAAAGACGACTAATCAGGATACGTCCACCAATTTTTTGTTGTATGCGCGTTGTACCCAAATGAGGACACCAATCACGAACAAAGCCGCTGCCGGTAGTACCATCAGGTTGTTATTGGCGTACCAGCTCAGCCATGCCTTATTAGTATCCAGCAGTGCGCCTGGGCCGATAATAGCCCATTCGATGGGGCTGCCTGCAAACAAAGTACCTTTGCCAAACAATTCGCGCAGCACCGCTACAATGATTAGAATAGCGCCGTAGCCCAATCCATTACCTACGCCATCGAGGAAAGAGCGCCAGGGCTTGTTGGCCATAGCGAAAGCTTCGAGACGCCCCATGATGATACAGTTGGTGATGATCAGACCGATGAAAACCGAAAGTTGTTTCCACACTACATAGTTGAACGCCTTGAGCACCAGCTCGACCACCGTTACCAACGTAGCGATGACCACCAATTGCACAATCATACGCACCTGTTTGGGTACATAGTTACGCATCAAAGAGATGGCAAGATTGGCGAAAGCGCATACAAAAATAACGGCAATTGAAATGACTAAAGAAGGATATACCTGCGTAGTAACCGCCAGCGCCGAACAAATACCGAGCACCTGCACGGTAATGGGATTGTTGTCGTTTAGCGGGTCGGTAATAAGTTTCCGTTCCTTCTTGCCAAATAAGGGCTCTTTTTCTTTTACCGGAGCGGTTTGTATTGCAGTATCTGCCATGGCAATATGCTTTTTTGAATGTTTGCTAATGTTTGTTCTTTAGTTGTTCATACTGGTGCCGCCGCCTTGTGCGCGCAGCCTTTCGAGATAGGGTTGATAATAGCCCAACCCACGTTGCAGCATTTCCGATACGCCATCGCCGGTGATAGTCGCGCCAGAAATACCGTCCACTTCGTGCAATGGATTGCGAACACCCCCTTTGCGCACGGTGATAGCGACCAATTTGTCGTCGGCGTAGATTTGTCTGTCAATGAATTGACGCGGGAAAGACGGATTATCCTTGATTTCGGCACCGAGGCCCGGCGTTTCCGCTTTATGATCAAAAGAAGCACCCGCTACGGTGTTCAGGTCACTTCTCAATGCAATATTGCCCCAAATTTCATCCCACAAACCGCTGCCACGCACCGACATAATGTAGTACTGATCGCCATTTTCGGCTGAATAGATGAAAAACGGTAGCACCCGGTCGGCTTCCGGCTTCTTGCGCTCCTTACCCATGTCTATCTGGTCGGCTTGCACTTCTGGCAACTCCTCGCCCTGCATATTGATAGCAATAGGCTTGACCTGGTTGTCAAAAACTTGCAAAACCTCTTCGTCGCTCATGCTCGCCAATGGCTTAGGTAGGTAATTGCCTACGGCTGCCAGAATGGCGCGCTTGTTGAAAACCACTTCATTGCGATCAGCGGCCGGTTTGGTTGCATAAAACATCCCCGACAGCATCAATGCTACGGCAACGCACATAGTGATGGTGAAGATGAGAATATATCTTGTTGAACTCACAATTAAATGTTTTTTGAAATGTCAACAATAAAAAATATTACCAGGTTTGTCTTGTACCGGGCTTTTCAGCCGGTTTTACAAAACAACTACAAACACCACTGCAATCAGGCAGTTGCCTTCGCGCGCTTCAAGCGCCGGCTGATATTGCCTTGCAATACCATGTGATCAATCAGCGGTGCAAATACATTCATAAACAGGATAGCCAGCATCCAGCCTTCGGGGTAGGCGGGGTTGAGCACGCGCACAATCAAACCTACGAAACCGATGAAGAAGCCATAAATCCACTTGCCTCGATTCGTCGAAGCTGCCGTCACGGGGTCGGTAGCCATGAAAGCCATCGCAAATAGAAAGCTGCCCATGTGGAAATGGTAGTACCAAGGCACTTCCATGAAAGGCGTAGCACCCCAAGCATTGAAAAGCAGCCCCATTGTAATCATACCCAAGACCATGGACACCATGATGCGCCAACTGGCAATGCCGATGTAAATGAGGAATAAAGCGCCGACAATAACGAGCGGTTTGCTGGTTTCACCAATCGAGCCGGGGATATTGCCCCACCACATATCGCTTACAGAATAGACCGAAGTCACATTGCTCCAGCCGCCCTGATAAGCTAAGGCCAAAGGCGTAGCTCCCGTGTAGCCGTCCACTACGGGCACCCCGCCGGAGCCGAAGGTAGCCCAGCCGAAACTTTTGAAAATACCGTCGAAGAGGCCATACGCCCAGCCATAGGACTCGGATACAACTTGTCCGTCCACTTTTTCTAAGCCAGAAATCCAGACATCATCACCGGAGATGTAGGTTGGGTAGGCAAAGAATACAAACACCCGCGCCAGCAGCGCAATGTTCAGAATGTTCATACCAGTACCGCCAAAAGCTTCTTTACCGATAATAACCGCAAACACAATAGATACAGTAAGTATCCACAGCGGAATATCAGGTGGCATAATGAGTGGAATCAAAGCGCCAGACACCAGAAAACCTTCTTCTACTGCGTGGCCTTTTTTGTAGGCATAGTAAAATTCAATACCCAGCCCCACTACGTGCGTCACTACCCAAATAGGCAATAACTTGATGAAGCCATAAACTAACTTCAGGTGAAAACCGGCGAAAAAATTAGTGTACTCGCCCAGCGCCACGTAGTGCTGATGACCAATGTTGTACGTACCAAACAAGTAGCAAAGCTGTAAAGCCACTACCACTTGCACCATGGTGCGCTTGAGGTCAATCCCATCGCGGATGTGCACCCCCCTGCTGGTCACCTCATTAGGCGTGAAAGCAAAGGTGAAAAACGCATCATAAGCTGTGTGTAAAACGGTGCCTTTTTTAGGCTCTAATCTTTGGAAAAGATTTAATAAGGTCTGTTTCATGTTATAATTTCCCAACTAAAGGTGGTCAAATAGTCAATGATAAATGCTCAACTTTGTTCCCGGATAATTTCCAATCCTTCGCGCAGGATAGCCTGCAAAGGCTGCTTGGAAGTGCAGACAAACTCGCACAGCGCTACATCTTCTTCACTCAACTCGTGAATACCTAAGCCTTCCATTTTTTCAAAATCATTGGTAACAATCGCCTTGAACAAATGCTGCGGATAAATATCCATCGGCAACACGCTCTCGTACTGCCCCGTCACCACAAAAGCGCGGTGCTCGCCATTGGTATTGGTATTCGGTTTGAAATGCGTATCCGGAAACAGGAAGCTCGGCAGCGCGCGCGAGGCACTCGGAACGAAGCGTGGCTTCAGCCAGCCAAACATTTCGTAATCGTCGCCCTCTTCTATTACCGTCACTTGGTCATCCCGGAAATTCAAAAATTCTTCCGCCGTTTTTTGCGCACCCGACAGCACATCGCCCGATATCATCCGGACGTGGTTGTTTGCCAGATTATTTTTCAATAAATTGCCAATGTTTGCGCCCAAGTAAGTGCGCACATAAACTGGTTTTTTCAGCTCTGCGCCCGTCAGCGCTACCACACGCTCTGCATTAAAGCGTTGCTCAGTAAATAATGCTCCGAGGGTGATTACATCTTGTACAGTCAGCGTCCAGACCTTGTCGTTCGGGGTAATCGGGCGAATATGATGAATTTGAATGCCTACATTGCCAGCCGGGTGCTTGCCTTTGAACCAAACTTTCTCTACGCCGGTGGCTTTTGTAAACACCTCAGAGGGTGGCACCTCGCCCCGTGCGTCTAAGCCCAGATATACCTTACCTTCGGTCAGTTTGCCTAATACATCCAGACCGCGCTGGAAGGCTGCTCCCCTACCCTTTACTGCCAGCCCCATATCGGGTGCCAATGGCGCCGTATCGAAAGTTGAAATGAAAATATCCCTCGGCAGGTCATCTTTGTCAGGAATGACATCGAAAGGCCGCTGATTAATCAAAGCCCAACCGCCGTACTCTTGCAAAAACTCAACCAAGGCCTCGCGCGTGGCATTTTCCAGATCGAAAGCCGGAATGGCCCGGTACTGTATATTTTTGTCTGCCAGAATCACGACCTCCTTAATCGAGCGCTTCTCGCCGCGATTTACGGCAATCACTTCGCCACTCACTGGGGCTACATACTTGACTTCCGGGCGCTTTTTGTCATAAAAAAGCACATCGCCTGCCTTCACGTTTTGCCCGGGTTCTACCTCTACTTTCGGAATGGGCGACATTCCAATGAAATTGGCGGGTTGCAAGGCAAAAGTATTCGCTTGAATGGATGTGTCTATCGTTTTTTCTGCCTCACCTTCCAGCAAGATGTCGAAGCCACGCCGAATCATGGCAAATGGCGCACCGTTGGCATAAGCAGGGGCTTGGGGGGCAAACAACTCGTTGAGCCGCGGAAAGATAGAAAAATTAGCACCTGTTTCCTCTGCGCCAAGTCTCTTTGCTTCTATATTCAACAGATTATCAGATACTTGCACCACCAATCCTAAAAAAAGGATCACCGCAATAGCAAGGATGCCATACACAAAGTAATTAGAAGGATCCGTATTGGCCTGCGCCGACACCAACTGGGCCGGAAGGGACAAAAACAGCAGATAAAGTATTCGGTTTTTCATGCTTTAAGCTCTTAAAATCACTGTTTTATAGCAACAATAATAGTCGTAATGGACGTTATTTTTTAGCACCGCAAAGATATAAAAGGTTTTCTCTTGTAAAGCACTGACTTTTGTGCAAAGTTCATAGACGCACTCTATTTAGATTCATTCTAAAAAAGACATAAAATCGCTTTATAGCTTCTGCCAGCGCCGGTAAGCTACAATGGCAATAACCGTGTAAACCACCATTAATATGGCAAACAGATATGCCCCGCGCGTGCCGTACAGCCAGACGTAGGTAAGGTCGGTTACAATCCAGTACAGCCAGTTTTCCAGTTTTTTTTGTATCAACATAATGGTGGCTACCACCGAAAAGACCGTCGTGAAAGCATCTGCGTAAGTAGCTGCCGCTGGAGTATAAGCACTGAAAAAGTAGCCAAAAACGAGGGTTGCCAATCCGCCGAACAGCCAAATGAGCAAATGCTGCCGCAGGCGCAAACACGTGACGGGCAACGCGCTTTGTTGCGCGCCCCCAAACTGCCAGCGATACCAACCGACAAAGGCCATTGCCACGTAAAACAATTGTAAAATGGCGTCCAACCACAGATGGTAGAAAAAAAAAGAAGCGTAAGCCCAAAGCGCACAACTAATCATGCCCCACACCCAGCACCAGGGGTTGGCGCGGGCCGCCAGCACTACATATACAAGGGCGGTAAGCGTAGCTGCCCAATCCACCGCCCCCAGCGCAGCCAACTCGAGCAAAAAGTCTTCAAAAAACATGGCGCGTGGTTTTTCACAACCCATCGGTGCCCGTCGTCTAACGCGTCAGGTACATATAGCGCTGGCTATCCAACTCACGGAAATAGGGGTCGCTCAGGTCTTTGATAAAATAAATCGCCTCGCCGGTGGATTTCATTTCGGGCCCGAGGTTTTTGTCCACATTGGGAAATTTATCAAACGAAAATACCGGCACCTTGATGGCAAATCCGCTGGGCTGCGGCTTGATGTCGAAATCCTTGAGCTTGTGCGTACCAAGCATGATTTTGGTAGCAATTTGCAAATAAGGTACCTTGTACGCTTTCGCAATGAAAGGCGTGGTACGCGAGGCGCGCGGATTGGCCTCGATGACATATACCTTGTCGTCCTTGATGGCAAATTGGATATTGATTAAGCCCTTGATATCCAGTGCTTTCGCTAATTTATGGGTGTATTCCACCATTGTGCTCACCGCTTCTACCGAAAGGCTGTAAGTAGGCAACACCGCCGAGCTGTCGCCAGAGTGAATGCCCGCTGGCTCAATGTGTTCCATGATGCCCATGATGTGCACCTCATCGCCATCGCAAATGGCATCAATTTCGGCTTCTTTAGCCCGGTCGAGGAAGTGGTCAATCAGCACCCGGTTGTCCGGCAAATGCTTGAAAAGATTGAGCACGTGGCGCTCCAACTCGTCGTCGTTGATCACGATACGCATGTTTTGGCCACCCAGCACGTAAGAGGGGCGCACCAGCACCGGATAGCCAATGCCGCGAGCCACCTGAAGGGCCTGGTCGGTGTCATTCGCTACGCCGTACTGCGGGTAGGGAATATCCAATTCCTTGAGCAAATCCGAAAATGCGCCCCGGTCCTCTGCCAAGTCCATATTGGGAAAGCTGGTGCCAAATATTTTTACACCATTTTCATGGAATTTTTCGGCTAATTTCAATGCCGTCTGCCCCCCCAGTTGCACGATGACGCCTTCGGGTTTTTCCAATTCGAGAATCTCTTCGATGTGTTCCCAAAAAACCGGCTCGAAGTACAATTTATCGGCAATATCAAAATCGGTAGAAACCGTTTCTGGGTTGCAATTAATCATAACACTCTCAAAACCAGCATCTTTTGCCGCCAGCAGCCCGTGTACGCAGCAGTAGTCAAATTCGATACCTTGCCCGATGCGATTAGGCCCCGATCCCAGCACCACCACTTTGCGGCGGTCGCTCGGAATGCTTTCATTTTCGGTATCAAATGCCGAGTAGAAATACGGCGTGCGGGCCTCAAATTCGGCGGCGCAGGTGTCCACCATTTTGTAGGTGCGCCGAATGCCTATTTTTTTGCGATAGCGCGTCACTTCTTCTTCCTTGATGCGCAGCAGCCAAGCGATTTGTGCGTCGGCATAGCCCACTTCCTTGAGTTCGCGGAAGAAATCCGCTGGAATATCTTCAGCCACATTGTAGCGCATCAGTTGCTCTTCCATTTTCACTAAGCGCTTGATCTGCTTGATGAACCAGGGGTCAATGCGGGTGAGTTTCTGGATCGTTTTTTCCGGCACGCCGAGGCGCAGCGCGTCTTTCAGGCGGAAAATGCGGTCTTCCGAAGCATATTCCAAGCGTTCGAGAATATCCGACGTGCGAATCCATTCTTTCATATCGGCACCGAGGCCCATGCGCCCGTTTTCCAAGCTCTGGCAGGCTTTTTGCAAAGCTTCGAGAAAATTGCGCCCGATACCCATCACTTCGCCCACCGATTTCATTTGCAAACCGAGGCGTTGGTCACTACCGATGAATTTGTCGAAATTCCAGCGCGGCATTTTTACAATGACATAATCGAGCGTAGGTTCAAAATAGGCTGAAGTGGTTTTCGTAATCTGATTGTTCAGTTCGTCCAAGCGGTAGCCGATGGCAAGTTTAGCCGCGATTTTGGCAATTGGATAGCCCGTTGCCTTGCTCGACAGCGCCGAGGAGCGCGACACCCGCGGGTTGATTTCAATTACAATAAGTTCTTCTGTTTCAGGATTTTGTGCAAACTGAATATTGCAGCCCCCGGAGAAATTACCTAACGAGCGCATCGCTTTGATCGCTTGGTTGCGCATATCCTGGTACGCTGTATCCGAGAGTGTCATGGACGGAGCCACCGTGATGCTGTCGCCCGTGTGAATACCCATCGGGTCGAGGTTTTCTACCGTACAGATAATCACCACATTATCCGCTGCATCGCGCAATAGTTCAAGCTCAAATTCCTTCCAGCCGAGCACCGCTTTTTCTACCAACACCTCGTGTGTAGGCGACAGGCTCAGCCCCCGCCGCAGCGCCGCGTCGAAGTCTTCTTCTTTATGTACAAAGCCGCCCCCCGTACCGCCGAGCGTATAGGATGGACGTATAACCAACGGAAAACCAATCTTTTGCGCCGCTTCTTTGCCTTCGAGGAAAGAATTGGCAATAAAAGAAGGTGCCACCTTCAAGCCAATATTCACCATGTGCTGGCGAAACAATTCGCGGTTTTCGGTCAAGTCAATAGCTTGCACATCCACCCCAATCATCCGCACGTTGTAGCGTTCCCAGATGCCGAGTTTGTCAGCTTCTACGCACAAGTTGAGGGCTGTTTGGCCGCCCATCGTTGCCAGTACGGCATCAATCTGGCGCTCTTCCAGCACCTTTATAATGCTTTCGGTGGTCAGCGGCAGCAGATAAACGTGGTCGGCAGTGACTGGATCAGTCATAATCGTCGCTGGATTCGAGTTGATCAGTGTCACCTCGATGCCCTCTTCGCGCAGCGAGCGCGAGGCCTGAGAGCCGGAGTAATCAAATTCGCAAGCTTGACCGATAATGATGGGGCCGCTGCCAATAATTAGCACGGACTGGATGGAAGTATCTTTTGGCATTTTATTTTTTGCAATTTTTCAAAAACGGGCGGTAACCTGTTGTACAAATTGCCCGCAAAGGTAAACTTTTTTGCGAAAATGCAAAACCGAGGACGGCAGCATTTCTGTCAAAAAAATCCTGCCGTCCTTTTAATTGCTATTCTTGCTGCCGAGGGTTCTCCCCTCCCCTCACTTCAACTGCCGCAGCACCTCGCTGATGGCGCGGTCGAGTTGGGGGTCTTTGCCTTCGAGGCGGTCTTTGAAAGTGGTTTTCACCGGAATGTCGGGTTGCACGCCTTCCAATTCAAGGTTTTTGCCATCCAGCGTGTAGCAGCCCCAAGCGGGCAGGCGATAGAAAGAACCATCCACTAAGCTCTTGCCAGAGGTAAAAATAATCCAGCGGTAGGTTTCGGTGCCAATGATTTTGCCGAGACCCAATTGCTTGAAGCCCGCAGCGGTCATTTCGGCGTCGCTCAGCGATTGCTCGTTGACGAGCAGCACGATGGGCAGGGCCGCTGGCGTGAAGTTGGATTGTACGGTGTAGGCGCCTTCGCGGTATTTCCATTGCAAGTAGGGGCGCTGGCTCAGAAAGCGCAGCACGTCGTCGTGTACGTTGCCGCCAGTGTTGTACCGCAAATCGAGGATCAGCCCCTCGCGGCGGTAGGCGTCGCTATTCATGTCAATGAGAAATTTTTCAAGCTCATCCTGCCCCATGTTGCGCATGTAGCTGTACGCAATGCGATTGTTGCTTTTTTCCGCTACAATGCGGCGGTTGTGGTCAATCCATTCGTCGTACAAAAGCGAGCCGAGCGCGCCATAGCTCTGCGGCCGGATGCGCACCGTATAGCCTTCGCTGCCGCGCCGAAAGGTTAGGCTGAGTTCTTCATCGAGCGAGGGCTGAGCAAAGTAGTAATGCCTTGACACGGCGGGGTCCACAGCTTGCCCGTTTACCTGCGTGAGCACGTCGCCGGGGCGGATGTCCTTGTCTTTTTTGTCGGCGGGGCTGTTGCTAACAATGGCTTTCACCGTGTAAGGGCGGTCTTCGGCAAAAAGGATACCGGTTTCGGCGCTGCGCGTTTTGTAAAAAATGGTTTCCTCGCTACCAAAAGAATTAAAACCGAGGTGCGAAGAATTCAACTCGCCCAGCATATCGTTGATGAGTGTGCGCAGGTCGGATCGGCTGCGCAAATGTGGCAAAAACGAGGCGTAGCGCTGCTTCATGCCGGCCCAGTCGGTGCCGTGGAAGGTTTCATTGTAGAAATTTTCTTCTATATTCGCCCAAGTTTCATAAAACATCTGCCGGAATTCTTCGGACAGTTGCTTGCGAAAGGTATGCGCGATGTCTATTTTTTCCACTTTTTTCCCATCCAAATTGACGGTGTGTATATCGCCGCGTATCAATGCGTACATCTTGCCGTTGGCTTCCGCAATGGATACCCCGGCCACGCTGGCGCCTTCTATTTTTTCCACTTTGGGTTCGACGAAAGGCTCGTAACTCAGCTTCCACCAGTTGGGCCGCCCTTCGGCATGATTCGACGAAAAGATGAGCGTGATTTTATCGTCCTTTTGCGTCAGATACAAATTATACTGCGTACCGAAGTTGGGCCCTACCTGCTCGGCTAAGCGCATCAGGCCTGCCGCCTGAATGGTAGCCGGCGTGACCACGCGCACGGAATCCTTGCGCACTTCTTTCTTTTTTAAGGAATCCGCAACAAACAACTCGTCGTACTTTTCGCTTTTGAAGGGTTCTTCGTGCTTTTCCAAAGGCAGGCGATAGATGCGCGCATCGCTCAGCCCATAAGGATAGCCGGGGCGTGTGCGATTGGAAACAAAGTAAATCCATTTGCCGTCAGGCGACCAAAAAGGGTTGGTTTCTGTGACACCGGTATTGGTGAGGTTAGTCGTAGTTTTTGTTTTCAAATGATGCACTACAATGTCCTGTTCAAAATTGCGGCGCACCGTAAATACGACATATTCGCCATCGGGCGAGAAGCGCGGCGCGGGGTTTTGAAAGCCCCAGATTTCGTCTTTCACTATCAGGGATGTCTCGAATGTTTTCAAATCGAGCAGGCGCACCTCGTCGCGGCCGCTGATGTAAACGCCCTGGCTGCGGTCGTGATTGAGCGTCAGGTCGCGGTCATTGCGATTCACTTGGGTGATTTGCTTCTCTTCGGCAGTGCCGTCGGCAGCCATGCTAAACCAGTTGATGTAGCCGTTGGCATTGGTTTTGTTGTAAACCAGCGATTTGTTGTCTGCCAGCCAAACCACTTCCAGCACGCGCCCCTGACCGGTGGGCAACATTTTGACAAATTGCCCTTTGATATCCGAAGCGAATAGCTGACCGCGCGACACGAAAGCCAGCTTCTTGCCATCGGGCGATACATCGAAATTTTCAATCTTGCCTTTTACATCAAAATCTTGGCTTTTGGCTAAGGTTTCATTAGAAAAAAGCTGCACATTCACGCGCTCGCTGCGCTTCGATTTTACATCGTACAGCCAGATTTGATAGTCTTTTTCAAATACAATCCGCTCGCCATTGGCACTCACTTGCGGCATTTTAATAGACGTCGGAAACTGTGTGAGCCGGCGCTGGCGATTGTCATCCAATTCGTACAAATTATACTCGCCATTGTCTTTATCCGATACAAAATAGACCTTCCCCTGCCGGTCA
Organism: uncultured Saprospiraceae bacterium; assembly: GCA_937872385.1. Classification (GTDB taxonomy): domain Bacteria; phylum Bacteroidota; class Bacteroidia; order Chitinophagales; family Saprospiraceae; genus JADJNW01. Next base: position 13,570 of record CALMSO010000059.1, on the reverse strand, counting down.
ATGGTGTACCAAAAATCCTTGCCTATCCAATCGGTATAAACCTTGAATGTTTTCGTTTTCGGATTATATGATTGAATATCAGGGTTGTACGCCCCTTTGTAACGCTTGCGATTGGCGGCAGATTTGCTTTCCCAGGTTTCGTTGAAAAACAGCGAGCCGTCGGGATGCTCTACGACCGTATGCACGGTATTGAAATAATGCTCGAACAGCCGCTGCGGCGTGCCGCCTTCGAGGGCCACTTTGTAGCCCGACTGCCGGTTGTAGCGATTGGATGTAAAATAGATATGTTTGGAATCCCAAGACCAGCTATCCACATGGTCAAAAGCCTCATGGAACGTGAGTTGTCGAATGTTACCGCCATTTACGGGCATCACGAATACATCCTGACCGCCATACTGCGAGCCAGTGAAAGCTAACCATTTGCCATCGGGCGACACGCGCGGGTATAGCTCATTGCCAGGCATAGCCGTAAGGCGCGTGGCCGTACCGCCGGTAGCATTGACACGCCAAAGGTCGCCTTCGTAGCTGAAAATAATGGACTGCCCGTCGGGGGTCAGCGTTGGGTGTGAAGTAAAAAAAGCCTCCATGCCCTGCGCCAGCAGCAGGTGCACTGTGCAGAAAAGAGTCAAGGTGATGATTGTTTTTTGCATTGCTATATGGATTTTAAGTCATTGATACGCTCGTGTATCACATTTTCCCGCGCGCGATGGCGACGATTTCCTGTTCTAAGACATCGGCTTGCAGCGCCATTTTTAATGCTTTTTGCAACATATCATTTGCAAATTCTTTATCATCTAAGGCGGAAACATTGGTTTGCACGTTGAGCAAAGCGCCATGCACGGCCGCCCGCGCACACAAAGCACCCACCGCCGCGTCGGAAGCGGAATTGGGATTGCCTTCTTGCGCCATGATTTTTAGCAACTCGAACGTTTGAAAAGCCGCTTCCATCGTCTGATAAGGAACCTCAATAGCGTAGCGGGTTGCATCCTGAATAGCTTTTTTACGCATATTTTTTTCGGCGTCGGTGCCTTTCGGCAAACGAAAAGCCGCCAGAATGGCATTGAAAGCTTGGGTATCTTCGTCCACGAGGCGTAGCAGTTGAGTTTTGAGGTGTTGCCCGCGGGCTGCCCAGTCTGAGAAAAATGCCCAGCGCTCATCCCAGCCGCGCTTGTGCGCCGAGAGGTTGGCGACCATAGTGCCCAATGCAGCCGCCAGTGCCCCCACATAAGCTGCCACCGAGCCGCCGCCGGGGGCCACGCTTTCTGAGGCCGTTTCATCGGCAAATTGCAATAGCGATTGCTGCACCAACGGCGCGTCCTGTGCTTGCCGAAGTTTGTATTCGATGATTTTTTGCTGTGGCTCAAAAGGCGCCAATTCGTCCAAACCCATTGATTTTACAGCTATTTTAATCAGTTCGGTTTCCGATACGCCCACCGAGCGTTGCTGCTTGCGCAAAAAATAACGCCCGGCTTCTAATAGCGCTTCGAGCGGTATCATGCCCACTAACTCTGAGCCGGTGACGCGCATCCCGCGTTGCTCAGCACTGCGGCAGCAAGCCTCAAAGGCTTCGTGTACTGGCGTGATGCGAATGTTGGTGAGGTTCATGGAAACCTGTGCCATGCCGTATTCCTCGATATACCAGCCGATGGCTTTCACCGCTTTGAGCATACCGGGTTCGCGTAGGGGTTCGCCCTGCTCATCGCGCAGGATTTCGCCAGTGATCGGATTGCCCAATCGCCGAACGCGCCCCTGTTCGCGCACGTCGAAGGCTACGCTGTTGGCGCGCCGCACCGAAGTGGTGTTGAGGTTCACATTATAAGCCACCAGAAAGTCGCGTGCGCCGATGACGGTAGCGCCAGCCTGCGCATGGAAAGTTGCTGGCCCAAAATCCGGGCGCCATTCGGGTTTGCCGAGCTTTTCAGGCAGGGCTTCGTACTCGCCCGCGCGGATGTGTGCGAGGTTACGGCGCTCAGGCCGGGTGGCGGCATTTTCATACAAATAGACAGGGATATCAAGCGTATCTCCCACACGTTGAGCTAATTGGCGGGCCCAATGCACGGTTTCTTCCATGCTGATGTTGGCAATCGGAATGAGCGGACACACATCGGTAGCGCCCATGCGCGGGTGCTCGCCTCGGTGGCGGCGCATATCTATCAGTTCGGCTGCTTTTTGCATACCGCGAAAAGCTGCTTCCACCACCTCGGCGGGAGTACCCACAAAAGTCACAACGGTACGATTGGTGGCTTTGCCGGGGTCCACATCGAGCAGGCGCACGCCTTCTACAGATTGGATGGCATCGGTAATTTGTTTGATAATAGACAAATCGCGCCCCTCGCTGAAGTTCGGCACGCATTCGATGAGCGGTTGGTGGGTCATTGGTTAGGATTTTTTCAGACAGACAAATTGGATGCAGGCAGCAAGTTTACAAAAAACTGCCGATTGCGAAATAGCGCTATTGCTGCTTTTCTACTGTATTTCAGGCTTTTACAGCAGCCCCCAATACTTTTGCCAACTCCTGTTGCAGCCCTTGTCGGGTAGCCTCCGATACCGGCGTGAGCGGGATACGTACTTCGCGGGTGCAAAGCTCCAGTACCTCCATGGCAGCCTTGATGCCAGGAGGATTGCCTTCTACGTAAAGCCAGGGATGCACGTCAAGCAGGTCGAGGTTGAGTCGGCGTGCAGTAGTTAAATCATTATTCAGCGCAGCGCGTACCATATCGGAAAACGGTGCTGGCAGTGCATTGGCAATGACAGAAATAGCCCCGTTGCCGCCGGCAGCAATCATAGGCAAAGTGAGTGGATCATCGCCAGACAACACCAGCAGGTGCTCCGGACGGTTTTTGATGATTTTCATGGCTTGCACGAGGTCGCCAGAAGCTTCCTTAACGGCTGCAAAACGCTCGCTGGCATGAGCTAAGCGCAGGATGGTATCGGGTAGAATATTGGAACTGGTGCGGCCCGGCACATTGTAGATAATGATTGGTATGGGCGAAGCCTGCTCAACAGCCATATAATGTTGATAAATGCCTTCCTGAGAGGGTTTGCTATAAGCTGGGCTGCTGCACATAATGGCGGCGATGCCGTCGAAGTTGTACTGTCGGATTTTGGCTACAAGCGCTTCGGTGAAATTGCCACCGAAAAACCCAGCTACAATGGGTACCCTGCGTGCCACTTTTTCGATTGTAAAATCAAGTACGTCGCGGCATTCTTGGGCCGAAAGCGTGATGGCTTCGCCAGTGGTGCCAAGCGAAACGATATAATCCACACCGCCACTGATGACGTGTTCGATAATGCGTTCCAATGCTGGATAATCAATGGCTCCTTGCCGGAAAGGGGTGACGAGCGCTACGCCCGTGCCGCTAAATTGGTGTTGCTTCATGTCGGGTATTGGTCTTTGCTAATACGAATTCCATTTGTTGGATGAACGCCTGCCAATCGGCGCTACCGGAGTCAATCATAATGTCGTAACAAGAGGTATGCTCGGCCACCGGCCCCACGCGCAGGCTGGCAGCAGACATGGCGGCGATGTACTCAAACAAGGGTTGTGTCTCTGTGCTCAATATCAATAACCACTCAAAGGACTGCCGTGCAAACTCCTGTACTTGCTCGCCTGTGGGGCGCCCGGCCCAATCGAGGTTTTTGCGGTTGAAGTATTTAAATGTGAAATTGGGATCTTCTACTTTACTGTCAAAATAGCCGAGCCGTTTGATGCGCTTGCCCTGGTCGCGCAATTGGTCAGCGTATTCGAGCACCGCCTGCCGGATGTGCAAATCGGTAGCATCAAACAAGATGCCCACCGACCGGGCTTGTTCAAACGTTGGTACGTTGGGCTTAGGCCGATTGGACTGCAATAATTTTAGCAGCGACTGATGGAAAAAATATTGGCGCATCCTTTGCAGCATAGTCAGTGTTTGGCGATTGTTAATAGCTCATTAGCGCAATAAAAGCCTTTGAAAATCAGGTATTTATGATTTTTTGAAAACAAAAATAGCTCCCCCATTTTCAGAATGGGCACTTCAAGGCATTGTTCACTTTTCGTCGGAGGGCACGTTATTATTGTCGTCTGTAGCCGTTTCCGACACTACATCATAAACGCCCATCCCGGCATATTTATTGATGCGGGCTTCGATGCGGTCTTCCGGCGTCATCTCTGATAATTCTGTGATGGCTTTCTTGATTTGCCGTTTGAGGAGTTTGGCCATTTCTTCCGGATTGCTGTGCGCGCCGCCTACCGGCTCTTTGATGATGCCATCAATCAAACCGAAAGCGTGCATATCGTCTGCGGTAAGCTTCAGGGCTTCGGCCGCTTGCTCTTTATAATCCCAGCTGTGCCAAAGAATAGACGAGCAAGACTCCGGCGAAATCACTGAGTACCAAGTGTATTCTAACATATAAACCCGATCGCCCACGCCAATGCCCAGCGCGCCGCCGGAAGCGCCTTCGCCAATGACGATACAAATAATCGGTACCCGGAGCTGCGCCATTTCAAAAAGATTGCGAGCGATGGCTTCGGCCTGCCCCCGCTCTTCGGCTTCCAAGCCAGGATAGGCACCCGGCGTATCAATGAGCGTGACTACTGGCATCTGAAAACGCTCGGCCATTTTCATCAAGCGCAAGGCTTTGCGATAGCCATCGGGATTGGCCATGCCAAAATTTCGAAACTGGCGCATCTTGGTATTCACCCCTTTCTGGTGCCCAATGAGCATCACGGTTTGCCCGTCCAGATTAGCGAGACCCCCTACGATGGCCTTGTCGTCTTTTACGTATCGGTCGCCGTGCAATTCTACAAACTTGCGACTCATCTGACGAATGTAATACAAAGTATATGGTCGCTCTGGATGCCGCGAAATTTGCACTTTTTGCCAACCGCTGAGGTTGTTGTATAATTCTTTGCGCTTGTTCTTGATTTTCGTCTCTAATTCCTTGATCATGACGGATACGTCAATCTCGCCTTCTTCACCTACCTGCCGGATTTTGTCGAGTTGTTCATACAAGCTTTCCAAGGGCTGTTCAAAGTCTAGAAAAACCATAATCCCCAATTTTTTTGTGGTGTAGGTTGTTGATACAGGTTTGGAGGGGTTTTGTCATTTATCAGGCTGCAAAGTTAGCAATAAGGGTATAGTAAAATGCGCCGGGAGCAATTTTTTTTGACTTTTTTTCAGTAGGGTATTGCGCAACAGCAAAATCTGTTATACATTTGCACTCGCCAACGCTGGAAGCAGCATGTGCCGCAAAAACGCAAGTTATTTGCAAAGAATTGGTCCGGTAGTTCAGTTGGTTAGAATACGTGCCTGTCACGCACGGGGTCGCGGGTTCGAGTCCCGTCCGGACCGCTTCAAAAACGCCAATTATCTGGTTGTCAGATGATTGGCGTTTTTATTGCTATTTTATTTCGCAGCATTACAAAACCCCAATCCTTACCTTTTCGGCTATTGGCGACAATTTTTTCAGCCCATCTGCGTAGCCCAATGCTAATTGTTGCTGAAAAGCCTTTTTAGAAAAATTCATCGGTGAGGGCAGCAGCCGCGAGGGGCGCACATACACCAACCGGTCGGCGTACTGCCGATGCCACTGCCATTGTTGAGGGGAAAACCGGGAAGCTTCGGCTACATCTACCGCAATGACCAGATCGAGGTCGCGGCGCTCAAAAGCCATTTTGGTAGGCAAAATACTGTAAATACCTCCGTCAATATATTCAAAAGCACCAATTCGATGCGGCTGAAAGACCGGAAACGTAGCGCTGGCAATGACGTACTCCGCCAGTAGCCCTTCTGGAATATCTTCTGGATAGAGGGCCTCGCCCTGGCGCGTGGTGCGATTGTACACCACCAGCCCAAAATCCACCTCCGAGCGCCGCAGCGTCGCTTCGTCCACGTGGGTACGAATTAGCTCCTTCAGCCCGTCCACACGAATGCCGCCGTGTTGCCACCATTCGCGCAGTAGCGTAGTGTAGCTAAATTCGCTCGCTATGCTGTTAAAAACTTGATGCGGCTGCACGCTTTGCCAGAGTTCGAGCGCCTGCTCCCAGTCTTGCCCGGCTACCAAAGCCCCATTAATTGCCCCAATGGAAGCGCCCGTTGCCACCCGCAGGTATGGTTCCAGCCCCAACTCGCGCAAGGCACGCCACACGCCCATTTGATACGCGCCGCGCGTACCACCACCCGACATTACCAAACCTAATTCCATAAGCTTACTCTTTTCAAGAGAAATAGCAATTGCCCCCGGAAGGTTTATGTAAACGCCAAGCGTCTATTTTATTTTTTTGTTAAACCGATCAAAAACATAAGCCGTCCAGCCCCAAAATACTACATTCTGCCTATCTTCAAGGCTTGTAAATTAAACCCGTATATCATGGACAAACGCACCTTCCTCAAGCAACTGCCCGTGCTGGGCCTCGCAGCACCTGCCATTTTCAAAAATTTGGACAAATGGGTCAGCTCCGTAGAGCAGCTCACGCCCACCGAAGCAGCTGAAAATGAGGACTTTTGGCTGCAAATCCGGAGTGGATACCGCATCAAGCCCGATTATATCAACTTAGAAAACGGTTACTATTGCTTCATGCCTCAAGAAACGCTGGAAAATTTCATCCACCATGTACGGGAGGTCAATTATCAAGGCTCGCACTACATGCGCACGGTGCAATGGGCCAACAAGCGCTCTATGGCGGAAAAATTGGCAGAACTGGCAGGTTGCACCAGCGAAGAACTCATCATCACTCGCAACACGACCGAGTCGCTGGATATGGTGATTGGCGGTTTGCACTGGCAGCCCGACGACGAAGCGGTAATGGCACAGCAGGACTATGGCGCCATGCTCAATATGTTTCAATTACAAGCCAAGCGGCACGGCGTGGTCAATAAAATCATTTCGGTGCCCAATCACCCGGTTTCTGATGATGAAATTGTGCAATTATACGCCAGCGCCATCACGCCAAAAACTCGCCTGTTAATGGTTTGCCACATGATTAATATCACTGGACAGATACTGCCCATTCGCAAAATTTGCGACATGGCGCACAGCAAGGGCGTACAGGTATTAGTGGACGGCGCGCACGCTTTTGCGCACATTCGATTCTCCGTGAAAGAACTCGACTGCGATTATTACGGCTGTAGCTTGCACAAATGGCTGAGCACGCCCCTCGGCGCGGGTTTGTTGCATTTGAAAAAAGAGCACATCCCGAATGTCTGGCCGCTCTTCGGCGAAATGGGGCACACTGATGACGACATCCGCCGCCTGAATCATATCGGTACTCACCCGGTGCATACCGACTTAGCTATTGGCAATGCCATCGAATACTACCTGCGCCTCGGGCCGGAGCGCAAGGAAGCGCGTTTGCGTTATTTACAACAATACTGGACTAAGCAAGTGCGCGACCTGCCGCATATTGTGCTGAATACACCCGCCGAGCCACACCGTGCCTGCGCCATTGCCAATGTGGGTGTAAAAAGTAAGACGCCCCGCGAGCTGGCTGATACACTCATGCAAAAATACCGCATCTGGACAGTGCCTATTGACAATGCAGGTGTGCAGGGCTGTCGCATCACGCCCAATGTTTATACGACCACAAAGGAATTAGATACTTTCGTCAGAGCGTTGAAAGAATTGGTATAAATATTTGGCAATCAAATTTTTACAAAACAACAATTATCCTAACTAAAACCGTATGCCTGCCGATACCAACCAGGCCATATTGCGATCATAGTCATCACGCAAAATTCGGCTTTTGTCAGGATTGACTCGCGTCAAGGATGCATCCTGCGCAGGGTTTGTAATATTGGCAAGTCCATAATTGAAGCGAAAATCGAGGTACAACTCGCGGGTAAGAAAAAAAGCCACGCCGCCCAGCAAATAGACTTCTCGGAAGTGCAGATACCGCCCCCCTGTTCCGGCGTATTCGTCGTAAGCGCTCATTTGTCGCGGGATGCGCACCAACTCCCCGTCGAGCAAACGCGGAATACCATCTGTGCTTGGTATCGGAGGCAGGGGGTCGCGCAAATAGTCAAAATCCAGTGCAATACTGAAAGGTGCTACCGCGCTGCCGCTTTCGCTGATACCACTGTACAACAACGTGCCCTGCCCCTGTGCGCCCAGCAACCAGCCGCCCCCGGCGCCCACCGAAAATTCAATCCGATTGATGCGCAAATAATACAATACCGGCAATTCTAGGTAATTAGTACGAATGGACAACTCCGTCTTGCGCGTGCCAATGCTGAACAGCTCGCCACCATTATTCGTCGGAAAAAACCAATAGGACGGCCCGTTGAAACGGTAGTGTGTACCCTTGCGGCTGTACAATAACTCAAAGCGCAAACCGCTGAAATCATTGAAGGCGCGCAGCAGCCCCAGCCCAGCATGGAAGTCCGTCCGATAGGTAAAATCCTCCAAAGTGCGCGTGCCGAGGTCTTCGAGTGGCCCCTCCCACCGAGCAAAAGTACCTCCCGCTTTCAGGTCAATAGCGAGCGAAGCAGACTGCCCCTGGCTCCAGGTGCAGACACCGAGCCAGAGCACAAGCATTGGCAGCAGCCATTTACAACTGCTTGCGCAGCAAAATCCGATGTGCCGGAGGCGTTTCTTTAGGTTCAAAACCAATGATATCAAAACCGTTTTGCAAAGCGAATAGTAGCATTGCCTTGTGACTGTTGCGCGTTTTGAAGGTGATAGCTGGATAGCCCTGTGCGCGGGCCCATGCCTCTTGCGCATTAGCCAGCCCCTGCGCGATGCCTTGCCGCCGATGCGCCGGCAATACTCCTCCCATCCACGAGTAAAAATACCCCTCGCGCTCGTAGCCCACCTTGAAGCCCGCGGGCTGCCCCGCTACCGTCGCCACTAAAATCAGATGTGGCGTACCCTGCAAGCGCCGGTGGTACTCCTCTGCACCGTGGGGCTGCACTAATTCAGGTATATGCTGCGAGAGCGCCACAACAGTCATTATATCGCTTTCGCTAATGGCAAAAACAGGTTGGGCGATACCAGCCATAGTCGTTTTATTTTACAAATCAATTTCCAGCAACACGGGGCAATGGTCCGAATGAACAGCATCTGTCAAATGCGTAGCATACACGAGTCGGTCGCGCAAGCCGTTCGTAACTGATTGATAATCAATTCTCCAGCCTTTATTGTTGGCACGGGCATTGGCTCGAAAACTCCACCAACTGTACTGCACCGCATCCGGATTCAGGTAGCGAAAAGCATCGGTGAAACCGGCCTCAAACCAGCGGCTCATCCAGGCGCGCTCTTCTGGCAAGAAACCGGAAGATTTGGCGTTGCCTTTCGGATTGTGAATATCTATTTCTTGATGAGCAATATTATAATCACCAACAACAATCAACTGCGGGCGTTCTTTTTTCAATTCCTGTATCCAGTTGAAAAAATCGTCGAGAAACTCCATTTTAAAATCCTGGCGTACATCGCCGGTAGTACCGGAGGGGAAGTAGCAGTTGAGCAAGGTCCAGTCCCCAAAATCGGTGCGCAATATGCGTCCCTCCGCATCGTACTTGGCTAAGCCACAGCCTTCTACCACATGGTCGGGCTGTATTTTACTGAAAGTAGCCACCCCGCTGTAGCCTTTTTTTTCCGCGGAGTGCCAGGAGTCGTGATATCCCATTTCGATGAAAGGCCTGTGATCTACCTGCTCGCGCTGCGCTTTCGTTTCTTGCACGCACACAATGTCGAACTGATGCGTTTGTAGCCATTCTGCAAAACCTTTACTGAGCGCCGAGCGCAAACCGTTGAGATTGTAGGAGACAATTTTTTTAGACATGAAAATGGTTTAAGGGCAAAGATATTATACCCAGCCAGAAAGCCGAAGTCTATAGCGTTATAATTTTGATAAAATGTACCCATGCTGGCAAAACGGGGCTACTCTAAAAAAAAATAAATAAGCCTAAAAGCCGTTCTTTTTTAGTGCTTGCGTTGTTGTTCTTGATGATGATTCCTTAAAAACGAGGTCATGGAAAAAGATCCCAAAATCCCGATGCAGCTGCTTGTTGGCACCAAAAGCCGTAAGGACTTGGCCAAAGAATATGACATCAACGAGCGCACGCTCTACCGCTGGATGAAGCAGAAAGGCATTGAGCTGCCCCGGCGCCTGTTATTGCCGGAAGAATATATCTTGATTTACCAAAAGATAGGACTACCCGGCGTGCCCCCACAAGATGATGAAAAGCCCCCCGACAAGGTGTGATACGACCACTTTAACTAACTTTCTGGCCAGACAAACTTTATCGAAAGTCTTCCTTATCAGTTATTGTTGCTGCGAAAAGCAAACCGCAAGAAGCGAACAGCGCTACTCCCCTGTCCGAAAATGACCGATTTTGTCCGAATTTGTCCGATGTATGGGAGTAAAAAGTGGCGTATATTTGTAATGTGATGCATCGCAGTAAGGAGATTGCCGAAAATCCTGAAAAGCGTAGGCATCTTATTCAAAATTCATGTACTTATGGCTAAGCAACGTGCGCGAAATAAGATGTTATTCGATATTAAAAAAAAACACCTACAAAATGAAAAAATTAGAATTTTTAAAAACACATCACTTTAAAAGTCTTTTAGGTTTTGAACTTGATTCAGTGGATCAAGCCCATCATTATAATTCAATGCACCAACATCGTCACGATTATTGGGAAATTTTTGTTTTTAATGAAGGTGATGGCACGCATTTTATTGGGATTGAAGAATTTACTTTCCAGCCAAAATCCATTCACTTTATCCAGCCATATCAGCTTCATTTATTAAAAGTGAATCCATGTAGTAGTGGATTAGTCATTATGTTTGATAATGCATATTTTCTTCAATCGCTAATGAATATAGATCTTTCCAACAGCTTAAATAATTTAAAGATGGGTAAAATATCACCTATCATAAATCTACAAGATAACGAATTCGATAACTTATGGAAAATCATAACAGTAATGAAAAATGATATTTCAAATCAAGATCTGTACACCAAAATAACTTTTTCAAATTATTTGAATATAATATTTTGCCATTGTGTAAAACATTTTAATGATACAATATTCCAATCAAAACATCATTATGTAGAACTATATCATGCCTTTATCAATTTAATCGTAAACGATGATGGTCAAGACAAAAAGGTAGAAGATTATGCACGGAAACTCTCTTGTTCTCCTAAGCAATTAAGAAGTAGCTGTTTACACTGTTCTGGGATGACACCTATTGATATCATTCATGACTCCCTAATACACAAAGCCAAAAAGATGTTGATATTTGATCAAAAGCCCATCACAGATGTCGCATATGAATTAAACTTTAAAGATATTTCTCATTTTACTCACTTTTTTAAGAAAAAAACTGGAGTTTTGCCGAGTAAAATTAAATAATAAAAAAATGAAATACGTTAGAAAGTTGTATTATACTTTTAATCCCAAAATGAGATTCAAAGTCAGAAGAATTTATTATTTTCTATACGATTTATTAATTAGTGATTCTGATTTACCACCTATGGGCTTAATTTACACAGGTGCGGGAAATTTTAGGAAGCAGGGGTTAGAATGGAAATCTTTTTTTATTAATTACGGATTAAAACCAGAATCATCTTTCTTGGATATAGGTAGTGGAATTGGAAGAATAGCGTTAGGATTAAGAGATTATTTGAATGGGCAATATGAAGGATTTGAAGCTATGGAAATAGGAGTTAAATGGTGTAAAGATAACATAACTACTAAATATCCAAACTTTCAATTTAAATGGGTTCAATTATATAATGATCTTTATAATAGTGATGGTAAAGATGCATCAAAGTACCAATTTGAATATAAAGATAATGCCTTTGATTTTGCTGCATCTATCTCAGTATTTACTCATATGGTTGATAGAGAAGTAGAAAATTACCTATTGCAAACTAACAGAGTGTTGAAAAACGATGGATTGCTGGTAGCTACTTTTTTTATATTTGATGATTGTCAAATTGAAAGTAAAAAAAAATATAAAGACTTCAGCTTTCCCTTTGAATATGATAATTATTATTTGATGGATAAAAAAGTAAAATCTGCAAATGTTTGCTTCAAAAAAACTTATTTGACAAAAATTATAGAAAATGCTGGTTTTCAAATAGTTGATGAAATAAAGGGTTATTGGTCGGGTAGTTCTAAAATTCATTATTTGGGTTTTCAAGATATCATTGTTTTAAAAAAGGTAAAAAATATACAAGTTTAAGGTTCTTTTTTACAAATTTTTGGGTGATTTATAGGACTATCTTTGTTCTATTATTTATAACCTTTAAATTTATTTATCATGTTTAAAAACAATTTAATTTTATTTAGCCTTTTATTGTTATTTTTTAACAATTATTCTTTTGCTCAAAATTCCCAATTCACGTCTATAGGTATAGGAATAGCTCCAAACTCAGGTGTTCCTATTACAATTAGCCGAGGATGGGGAGATTTTTTACAATTTAGAAGAACACAAAATGCTGGTAGATGGAATATTCATAATGGATCACTTGCTAACAATTTGGAGTTTTATTACACTAATTCTTCAGGAGTAAACTCTTTTAATAGTTTTGTATTGCAAGATGACCAAAAGATTAGGATAGGAAATGTTACAACTCCAGGTAATTACCGTTTGTATGTTGAAGGGGGAATTTTAACTGAGCAGGTTAAAGTCTCTTTAAAGTCATCAAGTGGTTGGGCTGATTACGTTTTTGATAACAATTATAACTTAGCTCCCCTTTCAGAAGTCAAATCATTTATTGAGATCAACAAACATCTACCAAACATTCCATCTACAGCAACACTGGAGAAAGAAGAAGGATTTGAACTCGGCAAAATGACCACTTTGCAACAGGAAAAGATCGAAGAGCTTTTCCTTTATGTGATACAGTTGGATGAGAAGATAAAGAAATTGGAGAAAGAAAATGAAGAGTTAAAAACTTTTATTCAAAATAAATAACTTGAACTATGAAAAATAAAATTTCTTTAATCGTCATATCTTTTCTTTGCATTTTCATTGATTCAATTTATTCACAAGCTAATTTTTTTACAGTAGTCGAAAAAGGGGATGTGAAGTTATCTGAATTAGAAAATGAGAGTTACAGGAGTTTTTTAGATAATAGTGATGTCGCTATTATTGAATTTGTAAAAATTGAAAATACAGATTTTTCAACAAAAAAATTATTGTCAATAAATTATAAAGGATATAATATAATAGCTAAAAGTATTGGACTTGACCAACGTGATAAGAACAATATTGGTTGGTTTGGTGAGCTAACTGACGGGACTGGCATCTTTATAACTGAATTAGACGGCTTGTTCTTCGCGAAATTTTACTTAGGCGATGATCCATATTCAATTTATTCTTTATCTGATAGTGTCCATTTATTGATAAGGTTTCATCAGGAAGCTGTATTAACAAGATGTCTATCAGATGAGCAAGAAAAAGTAGTAAAATTTAATAAATTTAAAAGGACACAAGACCAAGTTAATACAACAAATAACCTTTTTTTAACAGCCGACAATTGTAATCTTAGGGTATTGATTTTGTACACTACAGCTGCTAATAAGTACTCAGACATAATAAAATATATGTTATCTTGCAGCCAAAAAGATGGGAA
>CALMSO010000058.1 GCA_937872385.1 uncultured Saprospiraceae bacterium | reverse complement strand
TAATTAAAGACAGTTTGATATCATTTCAACGAAGCCCGCTCCTGCGCTTTTTGCACGGGAGCGGTTTTTTTATGCAGTTTATTTAGTAAAATTACTACACGAATGTAACGCTTTTCGCTGTTTACCATTCATAATGCGCGATCTATCATCTAAAATCTATGATCCAAAATCTAATTATATAAAGAACAAAATGGTCAGGCAGCTTGTGGGCTATCTGACCATTTTTATTTACAAACAGAATGTCTAATATTTTTTGCTTAGCGCAACACAGTAACGTCACCTCGTATAATAATGCCTTCCGAGATATTTAGTCGGAGGATGTAATAATAAGTGCCTTCCGGCAAATTCTGTCCGAGGTTGTTAGTGCCTTCCCAATTGTTGACATACGGACGGGCTTCGAAGACAATATCGCCCCAGCGGTTAAATATAATCAACTGGTTGTCAGGATATTGCTCGGTAGCGCCAATTAATTCGTCGAAAACGAGGAAATCATTGACGCCATCGCCGTTGGGCGTGATGGCATTGGTACGAGGCGGCGCCTGGAAGTTGGGGTCTTGTTCAATAAAGACCTGCACGAAAGCCGAGTCGCAGAAAGTCGGACAATTGGCGCTGCAAATGGTATAAGTAAATTCATCATCACCGAAGACGCCTGGCTTAACGGTGTAATTCACACGCCCGCCAGACTGCGCTGCGGCTGTGCCCAGCATCCCGTTGCGCGAAATCGTGATATTAAAATTAGCGATATTATTAATCTGATCATTGGAAGTCACCAGCACCGAGCCGGTCGTTTCGCCTGCCTTGAGCGTCAGGGCATCATCAGCGGCGAGCGGCGCAGATTCTAATTTGACCACTACGGTGTCTGCGCTGTAGCTTTCGCAGCCAGGCGCCGAGAGTGTCCAGATGAAGCGGTTGTCGCCCACTTGCAGGTTGTTGGCGCTTACCTGCGATTCGGTAGTAGCGCTCAGCGTAGCACCGGTGAGCGAAGCCCAGCGGCCAGTAGTACCGGACGGCAGGTTGGCGCTGAGAGAAGCCGTGGGTTCACAAACGCCCTGGTCGGGTCCGGCATTTGCCAAAGCGAACTGAACGTCGAAATTAATGGAAACGGTGGCGGAGTCCGCGCAGCCGTTTTCTGTGTTGGTCACCACCAAGCGGTATATGCCCGCCTGGCTTACTTGTACGCTGGACTGGGTCGGGTTGGGCAAGCTGCCCGTACCACTGAGCACCGACCAACGATAGGTGATTTCAGGTCCAGCAGAAGAGCCGGTGCTATTTAAGTTAGTAGATTCGCCACAACCAATCGTGGACTGGTCGGCAGTAGCCGTAGCCATTGGGAAGTTGGTATCTTCTTCTACCAACATTTCGGCAGTGGAGCTACAACCGTCGGCAGTGCGCGTGATTTGCAAGCGATAGTTGCCGGGGCCATTGGCTGTAGCCAGCAGCGGATTATTCGGATCGGGCTGCACTGTACCGGTGCCGCTCACTACCGACCATTGGGTGGTGAATTCGCCCGTCACGCTGGAGCCAGTGGCATTGAGCTGGGTGCTGGGCTGGTTGCAAGTCAGAATACCCGGCAGGGCAATCAGTACCTCCGGACGCGATTCGTCGGTGGTGACATTCACCGTGTCGCGAGCGACGCAGCCATTGATATCATTGGTAACAATCAGTTCGTAACGACCGCCCTGTGCTATTTGTACAATCAGCGGATTGGTGCCCACTGTGGCGTTGCCTCCATCCAAGCCGACCCATTGAGCCGTAACTCCGGCATTGGGCGTGGTAGCGCTGGCATCCACGGTGACTATTTCAATAGCGCAGGAGAGCTGCTCTACTGCTGCAAAACTGATTTGCGGTGCTTCAATGTTTTGAATAACGACTACGGTATCGGTCGTAACGCAATTATTGCGGGTATTTGTGACCACCAATTCGTAGGTACCGGGGGTATTCACGCTGGCTTGCAGCGCATTGCTGGGCGAAGGCGGCGTACCTCCTTCGAGTGCATTCCACTGGTAAGTAAAGTCATTGCCGACCGAAGAGCCATTGCCGTTCAAGGTGAGTACATCGTCCACGCAAGTAAGTTCGGCATCGGTGCCTGCTACCGCTGTTGGCAGATCTGCTTCCAATTCTACCACCGCATCGCTGACGCTTTCGCAGCCATTCGCAGGATTAGTCACTTTTATAGAATAAGTACCAGCGCGATCTACTTCGATAGCAGAGGTACTTTGTCCACTGACGATATTGCCTTCCGCGGTTGTCCATTCTATAATAAAATTCGGATTACCTGGCGTGATATTCGCAGCAATATTCGCAGCAGTCACTTCGCAGTCTAATTTGAAAATTTCTACTGGCAATATCACTTGAGGTGCATCAATATCTGGCTCTACACGAACAGAATCTACTGATACACAGCCGTTTCTATTGTTGGTCACTTCCAACAAGTACGTACCAATGGCATTTACCTGTGGATTGAGGGTGTTGGCAGCTATTTCTTGTCCATTGCGCAGCCAGCGATAAGAGAAATCCTCGCCGGTGGCCGAGCCGGAGCCATCAAGTACCACGGAAGTTTCCTGGCAGGTGAGCGTATCGGCTGGGCCGGCGTCCACCATTGGCAATTCTACATTGGTTCGGATAGAAAAAGTATCCCCGACGGTACAATTGGTTGAGGTGTCTCTTACAATGAGTTGATAAATCCCTGGCGTAGCAATGCGGGGTGTCAGTGAGGTCTCTGTACCTGATACAAAAGCGCCGCCCTGCTGCGCGGTCCATTCAAAAGTAAAATTGGTCGAATTGGTCACATTCGCATTAATCGTTACGGTATCTGTGATACAGGTCAATTCCTGTATAGTGCCAAAACTGAGCACCGGTGCTTCTTCGCTTGGAATGACGCGCACCGTATCAATGGCAGCGCAATTATTTGATAACATAGTAACTTTCAGCAAAAAGGTGCCAAGACTATCAACGGTAGCGGTTTCGCCGGTACTAATCACCTCGCCATTGCGGTCGAGCCATTCAAAAGCCACCGATTCTGAATTAACAGAAGTTGAAGCGAGGGTAACGCGGCTACCTTCGTCACAACCCAGGCGCTGGTCTTCGCCGGCATTGGCATTTGGAAACATCTGATTGGAAATCACTTGTACTGTGTCTCTGGTTACACAGCGCGATTCGGTATTGGTCACTGCCAAAATATAGGTACCAGGCATAGACACCATCGGCGCAGCCAGCGTTTCCTGCCCTTCTGGCACTACACCTCCGTTGCGAGCGGTCCAGAGATAAGCAATATTGGGTCCAGCAGCAGTAGCCGTGCCGCCCAGCATTACGCCATCCGAATCGCAGATAAGTTCGCGTTCAAAACCAGCATCTGCTAATGGAAAATCAGTAGCGATGATGCGCACCGTATCTCTAGCGGTACAACCAGTTTCGTTATTGGTCACGGCCAACACATAAGTACCCGGCGCGAGCGCTCCCGAGGAAAGTTCAGTAAAATCGGGCGTGAGGCGCCCACCGCCAGAGGCTGTCCAGCGATAGGAGAAATTGGGGCCTGCCGAACCTTGTCCGTTGAGCGGTACAATCGGCGGATCACAAACAAAAGTTCTATCCTCACCAGCATCAGCGAAGGGCAAGTCGGCGCTCAAAGGTATTTCAATAGTATCCCGCAGGATAAGCGAAGGGTTGGAATTGTCAAAAATGGTCACAATTACTTCACCGGGCGGCAGGTTGCGCGCTTCGAGTCCGAACTGTGGTGGCGTGGTAGCCCAAGTGATTCCTATCGGCTGGCGGCCACCCGAAACGGTCAGTACTACTGAGCCGTCATTGGTATCTGGGCAGCTTACCGCCCGAATATTGCGATTGGTAATCACCAAACGATCCTTGATGCACACCTCACCTGGGTCGGACAAAAGGCTGCCCTCACCGTTGGCTGTACTTACCTGTGCCGTTGGGTCACCCACGCGCACCTGGTAGCAAGTATCTGGCGAGCCAACAAGGTCAAAGCATAATTCAAAAATGACTGTATCATCCGGTATATTTACTGGTGTTGCATTATTCCAATTTATTTGCAAAACGCCTACATTAGTAGAGCTGGTATTGAAACTGGCTTGCGTGAGGTTGGTCAAGGTAGTAGGAATTTCTACCCGATTGAACAACAAAGCCGAGGGTTCCCAACTGATGGTAAATTCGGCAGAAAGAATATTGTCAAAACTTCTGACTGAGACGGGCACACAGGCTACCGTACCAGTGTCGGCTGCTATATCAGCAATATTGAGGAAAAAGCCTTCCGGGAAAAGAATACAGGTTTCGCCGGGCTGCGCCACCACTCCGATGTCATTGCCATTGGAAGTGGCTGTGACGGCCTCCGTCACCAAGGGTTCGTTCACTACGAGCAGTTCCTGGCAGTCTTGCGGCTCGCCAACTAAATCGAAACAAGCCTGAAAAATCACGGTATTGTCCGGTACCGTCACTGGTTGGGTCGGCGCCCAAGTAAATGAGAGGCTACCATTATCCACGCCCAGCAAAGTAAAATTGGCGGGAAAAGAGGCGCCTGGCAGATTTACATTATTGATACCGGTGAATTCGGCGTGCGTAGGTTCCCAAGCCAGCGAGAACTGAAATCTGGTGATGTCATTAAAATTAGAAACAGCAATATCCACGCAAGCATTATCACCCAAAGGTGCTTCTACATCTGCCATACTAATAATCACTCCGCTGGGGCGAATAACCTCCACGGCGCAATTGCTCGGATTGATACCAATGTTATTATTGGTGCGAATCACCCGGGCTGGCGCACCGCTGAAGCGCACCGGGCTACCGCCGCCCACGCCCACTACCTTGAAGCAGACTTCAAACAAATCGCCGGCCCCACCAGCCAAGGACAGCCCCGAAGGCAGCACCGTCATCCAGTTGACGCCCAGCACGCCATTAGAAACATTGGCTATATTGAAATTATTACCTTGCGTAAAGCCGCTCAGCTGCGTAGTGACATTTCTAATGTTGACAAATTCCAGAATATTTTCATTCCATTCGAGGTTCCAGTCAAATTCACGGATATTGGTAAAACCAGCCGTGCTAATTCTCACACATACTTCCTCATTGGGATTGACCGGCGGGCCACAATCAGCAAAAAGCTGCAAACCCGTAGGCGTGCAACTGCCCACACGAACGCGCCCTGGCTCGGTGACACCAAATAGGCGGAAGCCCTGCACTACGTTATTTGTTACTTCAAAAGGAGTTGGCGAATCGGAAAACGTAATATCCGTAGTACGCTCGCAGGCCCCAATCACGCGGTAGCACACTTGAAAAATAACGGTTTCATCATCCAGCGTAATGCCGCCACCTACCGTATATTCCCAAGACATGGTGAGATTGCCTGCCCCCACCGCCGGATTGGCCGGCGTGCCAAAGCTGCTCCGCGCCAGATTGACCAAGTTTTCTAATACAATTACATCTTCAAAACGCAAGATTTCGGGATCCCAGTTTACTGAAAACTGCATACTGGTCAGGTTGTCAAAGCCGCGCACGCTGAAATCTACACATACTAAGTCGCCCTCATTGGCGGTCTCTTGCGAAGCGACAAGCGTGAGCGGGCGCACCCCTACCGAGATCAAGCCACCAACGCCTTTCATGCCAATATTGGTAGGGCAGGCATTTACCCGTTGCACATTAATCGGGCGTGGATCGCTGGAAATCCGAATTTGTGATACAGCACCGTAGCCGCCAATAGCTCGGAAACAAAGCCGAAAGATGACGGTGCCGTCGGCAATAGTGAGGCCCGGTACTGAGGGGGCACAATTAGCAAAAAACCAACTAACGGCCAGCTTGCCTTCACCGGCCAACGCCGCATCGAAATTGGTGCCGTCGAGATTGGGCAATCCAAAACCTTCGACGCGCTCGAAATCGAGTACCGAGGCATCCCATTCCAAGGAAAAGTCCATCGAAAGGATATCAGTCACGTCCTTAACCGTCACGTCTATGCAAAATTGCTCGCCGGGTTCTGGCGCAATCGGCTCGAAAATAAGTGAGGGTTGGGCCCAAGCACCTACTTGAAGGGCTAGGGTGGTCGCCATTAGCAAAAGTAGTCTTTTCATGAAGCGAGGGAATTTCATATTATTATTTCTTTTCATGGGAAATAGTAGGTTACAAGCCGCGTTTGTTGGTTACAAAGGGCTTTGGTCTATCATACAAAAAATAGCATTAGCACTCACGGGTGTACGCAGTTCTGTTTGTAAAAATCAACGATCGAAAGCGAAAGAAACGCTCAATTCGTGCGTGGTACCCACCGAGGGGCCAAAAGAGCTGAACGAATAGCCAAAGCCATAGCCAATACGGATGATATTGTCGAGGCGATCGCCGCCCAACAACACTCCGGTATCGAGGTGGAAAGTTTTGGCAGAAGATACGCCGGTGCCAATCCAGAGACCACCGGGCATCTGGTAGCGCAAGTTTACATCCACATTGACAGGGGCATTGGGCGCGTATTTCACCCACATGGAAGGCTCCAGAAAACTGTCGTTGTCGAAAAATTTATAGAACCCGAGTAAGCCGTAGAAGTGCTGCACGCGCCTGGTAAAAAACTCACCCGCGTCATTTTTAAACGTAAGGTCAAGTCCTGCCACTTGTGGCACCGATAAGCCCGCGTAGAAATAATCAGAGCCACCTACGGTCTGGTAGTAATACATACCCACGCCTACGTCAGGGTACATCTGCGACTGGTTGAGCATCCCAACCACATCGCCCTCCTCGCGCAGGAAGATCTTGGAAGCATCCACCCGATATTGTACAGCGCCCACGCTAAGCCCTACGACAAAGCCATTGTATTCGGCGTCCTGCGTGAGTACACCCGCGATGCGGCCGTAAAAACCGGTGAAACCCGTAGGGCCCGTGCGATCATTCATCAAATGCCCGCCCGCCATAAAAGTGACGCCGCTGTATTCTTTGTTGAGATAAGACAACCGAACGGTCTGTGTGGTAGGTGCGTTATTGAAGCCTGCCCATTGTGCCCGATAGGAGGCGCCAAAGCTCAGATTCTGCCCGAAGGCCAGAAAATCACTTTCGACGGCTGCCGGGTTGATAATGGTCGCATTTTCCCGGTATTGTGTAAACAGGGACAATTGCTGGGCTTTCGATGAAATTGTTGTCAATAAACAAACAACAGGGAGTAGTAGATACCTCGTCATGGGATAAGTTTTTGAGATGCGCAAAGTTAGCAAATTTTGGTTCTCAAATTTGTTTTTTTCTAATTTTAACAAAAACACCTCCCCTGATGAAAATAGAATGTTGTGGTAGTTTTGGTTCTTTGACAAATACCAGATTTGAGTAGCAAAGAACAGCCGTTTTTTCTCAAGCTCAAAATGCAGGTTCAAAATTAGGTGTTTGCTGCTGAAAAAGGTACTATATGAATGCCTATTTTTTGAAAATATTATCGAAGTGTTAAGAAAAAATGAAACGCTCGGCTCGAATAATTTATAAAAATTTGACAATCAATATTTTATATTCAAACCTTTCTGCCTCATCACCTCCCTACCCGTCGCTCGGCAAACATCCAGCGCAGCAAATCCGGCTCGGCAAAGGTAGCGTCCCAGCTATTGTGGTTGGCATTGGGGAAAGTCTTGTACTGCACGCGGCCGCCCGCTGCCCGAATCGCCTCATACATCAAGGCAGAATACTGCGGCAGCACCACGTCATCGCGCAAGCCATGAAAAATCCGAATGGCAGTACGTGTAGCATATAAAGGTGCCGAATCGGGATTGCCGCCTCCACAAATCGGAACAGCCGCGGCAAAGACTTCGGGCCGACGCGCCAGCAGCTCAAATGTGCCCATGCCTCCCATCGAAAGCCCCATCAGATACACCCGGTCAGGATCCACACTAGCATTAGCCAGCAACTCGTCGAGCAATTGCAGCACGCTACCCATAGCTGGTTTAGGCGTCTCTTCTATCGGAAAATCGCGGTAGCGGATGCCCTCGCGCTCGCGCAGGATCATGTGCGCCCAGTAGTCGTCGGCGGGGCATTGCGGAAAAACAACAATGGCAGGGTATTTGCGTCGGTTTTGCTGATTCAAAAACAGGCGAGCACCATGCGTCAACTGCTTTTCATTATCAAAGCCGCGCTCGCCGGCGCCATGCAAAAACAGCACCAGCGGATATTGCTTGCCGGGTTTATAATTTTCAGGGTATAAAATGCGATAAGGCAGGGTATCGCCCGCAGCACCCTGGAACGTGCGCCGCTCAAAGGCATCGAATGTTTGCCCGCAGAGAAAGGAAAACCATGCCATAGCTAATAGTAAAATGGTAAAAGATTTCATGCTGCTTTTATTACTGTTGGTGCTTTATTACTCAATTTTTTCTGCTCTATCCAATCTTCTCCCGACGGTTTTTGTAGGCGCGCGCGCCAAAGTACAGCAAGCCCGTGAACAGCGCCATACCAAAGAAAAGATACGAATACCGGAGCGTGCCGGCTTTGCCAAACACAGCAATATAGGCAATAGCTACCAAAAAAAGGGTAGGCAATTCATTGGCCAACCGAAACCGAAAAGCACTGAGCGTGGCGGCAACGGCCTCCAATTTTTTAATCTGCCCCTTGCACCAAAGGTGATAGCCCGTAAGCAGCGCCAGCAGCAGTAGTTTGAGATGCATCCAGCCGGGCGTGCCGACGTCGCTGCTCAAATAATTCGGATATGCAGGATTGACAAACGGCAGCAGCAGCATGAGCAAGCCCGCTGTCCAGGTGAGCATCATTGCCGGATTGGCGATGATTTTGTACACGCGCCACTCCATGAGGTTGAATTGGTTCGTCAAAATGTCCTGTTCGGGCTGCGGCCGCTCGCGCGCTTCTACATGATACACAAAAATACGCACTAAATAAAACAAGCCGGCAAACCAAGCTACAAAACCCACAATGTGCAAGGCTTTCAAAAAGTAGATCAGATTCATATCCTTTTTTGCGGCTAAAGATAACGAGGTAATGCCAGAATTGACAAACAGATTTTATGTAAAACTTTTCGTAAAAATTATAATTCTACCGCAAGCACCTTAAATTTGCTGGGTATAAAATATATTAAACTCGACTTGAGACACATCTGAAGGCTTAGAGCAGCCTAACGATAAACCATTGCATTGCAAATGATAATTCAAATCACTGTCATTGACCGCGACGAGCAGCCGCACCTGCTGGATGCCCCCACTGATATGAATATGAACCTCATGGAAATATGCAAAGCCCACGAACTGCCCGTGCAAGGCACCTGCGGCGGTATGGCCCTGTGCTCTACCTGCCATGTATATGTGCTGAGCGACCAGGCGCTGCCCACCATGTCGGCGGACGAAGAGGATATGCTCGACCAGGCTTTTTTTGTGCAGGACAACTCGCGCCTCGGTTGCCAAATCCCTATTCAACCCGATCTTGAAGGGCTAATCGTACAATTGGCCCCAGAGGCACAATAAAAAAGATTGCCCTGCGCATCATTTCGCAGATAAATTTGTTATATTCATCGAATGTATTGTGCCAAATCAGCGGCAAGGCCGTAGCTTCGATGCCGAAATTATTGCCATTATGAATGTATTATCCAAAATCTTAGTTGAAAGTATTGCGCAAGCACTGCAGCAACTGTCTGCCAACAAATTGCGCAGCTTTCTGTCTCTGCTTGGTGTTTCGATTGGCATCTTTTGCATTATCGGCGTTCACTCGGCTGTGGACTCGCTCGAAGCCAACGTGCGCAGCAGTTTCGACAAATTGGGCGATGACATTCTCTATGTGCAAAAAATATCTTGGGCCGAAGACCCCGGGCAAAATTTTTTCAAATACCTGCGCCGCCCCAACATCAGCTACGAAGATTTTAAAGCCGTAGGCGAGCGTTCTCGCTTAGCCGAGCAGGTATCCTTTCATGTGGGCATCGGCAGCCGCGTAGCCAAATACCGCAACAATAGCACCAATATCTTTTATTTCGCCATCACTTATGATTTTGGCGAAATGTTCAAATTCGAATACGAGCGCGGGCGCTACTTCTCGCCTACGGAGTATCAATTTGGTGCCAATAAAGCAATTCTCGGCTACGATATTGCTGAAAGTTTATTCGGAGCCATTGATCCTATTGGTAGAATTATCAAAGTCGGTGGGCGCAATCTCGAAGTCATTGGCGTGCTAGAAAAATCCGGCGAAAGCCTTGTCAATGTAATGAATTTCGACCGCACGATTATCCTCAATTACGAATTTGCTCGCAAGGTAGCCAACCTGAAATCCAACAATGCCTTCGGCAATTCTTCGGTCAATATCAAAGCCGGACGCGAGGCTAAAGTATCGGAGCTGCGCGACGAAGTGACGGGCATCCTGCGCGCCCACCGCCGCCTCAAACCCAAAGAGGAAAGCAATTTTTCGATCAACGAACTGTCCATTCTCTCCGGTTTTCTCAACAGCTTTTTTGGCGTACTCAATATGCTCGGCATCATCATCGGCGGATTCGCCATTTTTGTGGGCATGTTTAGCGTAGCCAACATCATGTTCGTTTCCGTCAAGGAGCGTACCAATATTATTGGCATCAAAAAAGCCCTCGGAGCCAAGCACTACGTCATTCTACTCGAATTTCTTGTCGAGGCCTCCATCCTTTGCCTCATTGGTGGTATCGCGGGTTTAGTATTAGTATTCCTCACCACCACTGCCTTATCACAAATCATTGATTTTGAGCTGTATATGTCTCTCAACAACGTACTACTTGGGCTTATACTTTCCATTGTCGTTGGCATTGTTGCCGGTTTGATACCCGCTTTGCAAGCTTCGCGGATGGACCCCGTAGAAGCCATGCGCAAAAAGTAACGCGCATTTCGAGCGGTCTCTAAATTTTTTGGCACAGATTTTGTTGTATCACTTGTGCAATTGTACAAATCGGACTATTTTTGTAGTAAAAGTCGCAAACTTTTACTCAGCCAATTCGATTTTAAATACAAGTTGCCTTTTGTGAAATCGAAAAGCTACAAACCATGACCATGCTCCGACAGAGTTTAAGCCAGAAAATGACCCAG
This sequence comes from uncultured Saprospiraceae bacterium, assembly GCA_937872385.1. Taxonomy (GTDB): domain Bacteria; phylum Bacteroidota; class Bacteroidia; order Chitinophagales; family Saprospiraceae; genus JADJNW01. The sequence goes on along the minus strand of CALMSO010000058.1, from coordinate 11,094 downwards.
AAGCTGTCGCCGCAACAAATTCAGCTCATGAAGCTGTTGCAGGTGCCTACAGCCAATCTGGAACAGCGTATCAAGGAGGAACTGGAGATAAATCCTGCGCTGGAGGAAGGCGACCGGGAGGAGTTTGAGCCATCAGAGGGCACAGAGGATTTTGACCAGGACAACACCGAGCCGCAGGATGCCTTTGAAATGGACGAATACTGGGACAGCTACATCGAAGATGACCCCACCAGCTATAAAACCCGAGGCGATAGCTACGCCGCCGAAGAAGATAAAACCATACCCGTAGCCGTAAGCAGCTCTTTCCACGACTACTTAGAGGAGCAACTTGGCATGGCGGAGCTATCCGACGCGCAAGAGATGGCCATTGCCCTCCAGATTATTGGCAGCATTGATGATGATGGCTATCTGCGCCGCGCCCCCCTCAGCATTATGGACGATCTGCTTTTTTCGCAAAATATAGTAGCCGACGAAGCTAAAATTCTGGCAGTTTTGCAAAAAATACAGCGCCTTGACCCGCCCGGCGTCGGTGCACGCGACCTACGCGAGTGCCTGCTCATTCAGTTGGAAAACGAAGCAGCCCAAAATCATCAAGCACCCATCGGTGAGCAGTTTGTAACGGACTTAGCCATCCGCATCATCCGAGATTATTTTGACGAATTTACCAAAAAACATTACGAAAAATTAGTCAAACTGCTGGAAGTATCCGAAGAAGAACTCCGCGAAGCCATAGACGAAATTCTCAAGCTCAATCCTAAACCCGCCAGCGGCTACACCGGCGACACCTCACAATCGGTAAACTACGTGGTGCCCGACTTCATCATCGTCAATCGGGATGGCGAGTTGGACCTTTCCCTCAATATGCGCAACGCACCAGAACTTCGCATCAGCGACCACTACCGCGATATGCTTCGGGACTACGCCCGCAAAGCCCGCAGCCAGCGCACCGGGCGGCAGGAGCGCGAGGCCGTCACGTTTATCAAACAGAAAATTGACTCTGCCCGCTGGTTCATTGACGCCATCCGCCAACGCCAAGAAACGATGTACAAAACCATGTACGCCATTCTGCAATACCAATACGACTACTTCTTCAGCGGCGACGAGCGCAAGCTGCGCCCCATGATTCTGAAAGACATCTCGGAAATCACAGGGCTGGATATTTCCACCATTTCCAGAGTAGCCAACAGCAAATATGTACAAACAGAGTTTGGTGTCAAGCGCCTCAAGGAATTTTTCTCGGAAGGCATGCAAACCCAAGAGGGCGAGGAAGTATCCACCCTCGAAGTTAAAAAAGTCCTGAGTGACCTCATTGCTACTGAGCAAAAACGCAAGCCGCTTTCCGACGAAAAACTAACCCAACTCCTTTCCGACAAGGGCTACGACATTGCCCGCCGCACGGTGGCCAAATACCGCGAACAGTTGAATATACCGGTGGCCCGGCTGCGCAAGGAGTTGTAAGTGACGGGCAACTAACGCTTTTAACCCTTCTATAACACTTCCCGCGTAGCAAAATACTTGGTCATTGCAACGGAATACGTATTTTTAGCGTTTCAAATGCTGTACGCCAAGGCAGAGGTGGTCAGAAATGCGCGTGCCGATAAGCCCTTGGTACAAATATGCCCATTCCATGCAATTTTTATATCCGACATTTCTGTTTGCACTGACGGCTTTGGCCATTCCGATTATTCTGCACCTGTTTTACTTTCGCAGGTTCAAAAAAGTCTATTTCACCAATGTGCGCTTCCTGCGCGAAGTGAAAGAAGAAACCAGCGCCCGCTCCAAACTGCGCAACCTGCTCGTGCTGCTGATGCGGCTATTGGCTATTGCCATGTTGGTATTCGCTTTCGCGCAACCTTTTATTCCGCAGAATGCCGAGGTAAAACAAGGGCAAAAAGCGATCAGTGTTTTTGTGGACAATTCCTTCAGTATGGCAGCCCTGAGCCAGAATGCACCTTTGCTGGAACGCGCCAAACAACGCGCCCGCGAAATCGTGCAGGCTTACGGTGTGGAAGACGAATTTCAAATACTGACCAGCGATTTTGAAGGGCGGCACCAGCGCCTTGTGAGCCGAGAAGATGCGCTTAATCTGATTGAAGAAATCCGGCTATCGCCTGCTTCGCGCGAATTGTCTAAAGTGCTCACCCGCCAGCAGCAGGCCTTGGGTACGGGCAGGGCTGATACACAAACAGCTTATGTCATTTCCGATTTTCAGCAAAATGCTGCCGATGTACAAAACTTCCGCGATACTACCCTGGAAATCAATCTCATACCACTCCAAGCCGTACAGGAACGCAACGTCGGTATTGACTCTGCCTGGTTTGAAGCGCCGGTACAAATGCTCAACCAGACCAACCGCCTCTTAGTGTCCGTACGCAATTATAGCCGCGACGACGCCGACAATGTGCGCCTCAGCATTCGCTATGAGGGACAAAACAAACCCGTGGGCACCCTAAGTATTCCAGGCATGAGCGCCGTGACCGATACCGTGCCCATCACTCCCCTACGCACCGGCTGGCACCGGGCAGAACTGGCCATCACCGATTATCCGGTGCAGTTTGATGACACCTATTTTGTTACTTTCAATGTGCCAGACGCCATCAATATCTTGATTATCAGCGAAGAAGCACCCAATCGTTATCTCAACGCCGCTTTTGCCGGTATGCAAAATTTCAAAGCAGAAAATCAGCTTAGCCGCAATATCGAATACTCTCGTTTTCCGAGCTTTCAACTCATCGTGCTCAACGACCTGCGCGCTGTGTCTTCGGGTCTCGCTTCCGACTTGCGCGAATATGTGACCAACGGCGGCAATGTGCTCGTATTCCCAAACCGACAGGCAGATGTGAATGCCTATCGCAGCTTTTTGAACACCTTTCCGGCTAATGATTTGCAAAATTTTGACGAGACGCCAAGAGAAATCGGCTCGTTGAATACCGAAGAGTTCGTTTTCCGGGATGTATTTGAAAACCGCAACGCCAACCTGCGCCTGCCCGCTACCAAAGGCAATTTCCGTATGGCAAGAGGCAACGCCCGAGGCGAAGAACAACTACTTACCTACCGCGACGGCAGCGCTTTTCTATCAAAATATCGGGTTGAGCAAGGCAACCTCTACGTGTGCGCGGCACCACTCAACGAGCAATACAGCAACTTAGCCCAGAGCGGCGAGGTATTCATCCCTATGCTGTACAAAATGGCGATTTCGGCGGCCCGGGCCCGACAAATTGCCTACACCATCGGCCGCGACGACGTAATCGAAGCAGCGCACGCCACCAACCGCACCGATATGGTCTATAAGCTGCGCGGGCAGTCGGGCGAGTTCATCCCCGAACAGCGCATCGTAGGTGCCAAAGTCTTTCTAAGCATTAGCAATCAAGTGATAGACGCCGGTTTTTATGATCTGCAATTGCGAACCGACTCCACACTGGCTACCTATGCGTTCAATTTCGATCGCCGAGAATCGGCCCTCACCTACGCCACGGCGGAAGACCTGCGCAGCCGCGCAGGCAACAACGTCAATGTGATTGACATCCTCGAAGAAACGGTGCTCACGGCCCGCATCGAAGAGCGCAGCCAAGGCATTGTGCTCTGGCGTTGGTGCTTGATACTTGCGCTGGTGTTTCTGGCAGTGGAAGTACTGCTGCTACGTTTCTGGCGAGTGTGAGGAGGAGGGTGAGTTTGGGTGAAGCTTCAAAAATCAAGCCAACTTCACTTTTTTATAAACATCGGCTACTTTCAGCGTTGCTTGCACCGATTTGCAGTTGATGGTTTGCGCTGGGTCATTAAAATCTTCGATCTCCCAGTGGTCGCCTTCAATGCGGTAAAATTTCTGAATCAGTACTTGGTCCTGCGCGATGAGCAGGTACTCCTGGAAGCCAGAGAATTTGCGGTAAGCGACAAATTTTTCGTGCAGGTCGCGCTCGAAGGTCGAGTTGGAGCTGACTTCCACGATGAGTAGGGGGTTCAGCAAGGTATCAAAAGCATCATCCAGATACTCAATGTCGCCTTTCACCACTACCACATCGGGGTAGGTGTAGCTTTGCGTAATGGGGTTGTGCACGCGATGGTCAATGGTATAAATATTGTAAAGTTGCTCGTCCAAAAGCATTCTAAACAAGAAATACAAATTTCCGGTAATTTGGTTGTGATTGGTGCTTGCTCCGCCCATAGGTATGATTTGTCCGTTGAGGTACTCATGTTTTTCTGCGCGCCCGCGCTCAGCTTGCAGGTATGCGGCGGGCGAAGTAACTTTTTCCTGAGTGTGAACCATGGCTTGAAAGCTTTTGAAATACCAGTACAAGGTACTAAAAATTTTGCGGAATGTCAACCGCCGAATAGATTCGCTGTTTGCCGTTTGCTATTAAAAACGGTCTAAAAACCAAAAAGCCGAGTGCCTGTACAATCAGACAATCGGCTTTTTGCTTCGTAGCGCGGGGGAGGCTTGAACTCCCGACCTCAGGATTATGAATCCTGCGCTCTAACCAGCTGAGCTACCGCGCCATTTTTTTTCAAAGCGACGGCAAATATCCGCTTTTTTATGGTTTTATGCAATAGTTGAGCGGTGTTTTATTTTACAACAACCGTGCGCGCCAGGGTTCATTAGTGATTGCGCCAGCGCCTCAGCTCCACGGTGATGTCTTGCCGGCTTTCGCCAATGGTAATGAGCATTTCTGCAAAGGTAGGGCGGCGCCATTTGGCAGTAGGATTGTTGGAAAAAGCATATGGCTCGGTCGGGATGCCAAAGCTATTTTTGTCGAGGCGTCCATTGCCATTCGAGTCGTGAAACACCGCAATGGCATATTTGCCGAAAGGCAGTTGTGCAATAGATGCGGTATAATCTTTGAGGCTTGTCACCGGTATAATCTCTCCTCGGAAGGGTTCATCTTCGCGCAAGAAGGCTGCTTCATCCTGATAAACCGCTATATAAATGCTACCGCGAGCCACTTCGACATTGGTCACCCGCACCGTAAGCGTGCCTTGCGCAAAAGTGGTAGAAGATAAGCATAAAAGAGCGCAACACACCAATAACGAATTGGTTATTTGCATTTGCAAGCTTTTGTTTTTCAATATATTATAACAAATCGTGCAGTGCCAAAGTTCAATTGATACTCCAGGTCGTGCCTTCCTTGCTGTCCTTGAGCTGAATGTCTAATGCCTTGAGGGCATCGCGTATTTTGTCAGACGTTGCCCAGTCCTTGCGGGCACGGGCGTCTTGGCGCATTTCGATGACGAGTTGCATCAGGCCGTCGAGTACACCGTCATTTGCAGCGCTTTGAGCTTCATTGAGCAAGCCGAGAATATTGTAGATAAAATCGTGAAATACGGATCGTAGCCGCTCCAGCGTCGCCACCGATACTTCATGGATGGGCAACTGCCCGCCTTTTAGGGCATTGATTTTGGTAGCCAGTTCAAACAGGCTGGCCAAGGCCCGAGGCGTATTGAAATCGTCGTTCATATTGGCGAAAGCCGCGTCCATTGTTTCGTTGAGTTGCTGGTCGGTAGCTCCTGGCTGTGGTGCAGCTGCAGCTTGCAGGGTCAGCAGGGTTTCGTGGGCGTCCATCAAGCGGCGATAGCCTTTTTCGGCTGCTTGGAGGGCTTCATCGGTGAGGTCGAGCGGGCTGCCATAATGCGCCTGGAGCATGAAAAAGCGTATCGCCATTGGGCTGTAGCCCTTGCTGATGTGTGGGCTGGTACCCTCGAACAACTGAGCCGGCGTAATGGTATTGCCATCGCTTTTCGACATTTTTTTGCCGTTGAGCAAAAGCATATTAGTGTGTATCCAGTGGCGCGCGGGGGTGCAGTTGCAGGCGCCGTAGTTTTGGGCAATCTCGTTTTCGTGGTGCGGAAATTTCAAATCATTGCCACCACCGTGTATGTCAAAGGTTTCGCCAAGATATTTGGTGCTCATAGCCGAGCATTCGAGGTGCCAGCCCGGAAAACCCACCGACCAGGGCGAAGACCAACGCATGAGGTGCTCCGGCGCTGCTTTCATCCAAATGGCAAAATCGGCCGGATGCCGCTTCTCATCCTGGTGTTTCAGGTTATCGCGCGATTCGGCAACTAATTCCTCCAGCACTCGCCCCGACAATTGACCGTACACGCCTTTATCCTGTGCAAACTTTACCGTATCAAAATACACCGAGCCGTTTTGCTCATAGGCATAGCCATTATCTATAATGCGTTGCACCATTTCAACCTGCTCGATGATGTGCTGCGTAGCACGCGGCTCAATGCTCGGCGGCAACACATTAAAAACATCCATCATGCGATGAAAACCGTTGGTGTAGCGCTGCACAATTTCCATCGGTTCGAGCTGCTCTAAGCGCGCCTTTTTGGCAATTTTATCCTCGCCGGTATCGGCATCGCCTTCGAGATGCCCTACATCCGTGATGTTGCGTACATAGCGTACCTTGTAGCCGAGGTATTGCAAATAGCGGAAGATGACATCAAAACTGATGAACGTACGGCAGTTGCCGAGGTGCACATCGCTATAAACCGTAGGCCCGCAGACATACATCCCTACATATCCTTCATGCAGTGGTACAAACGGCTCTTTCTGACGCGTCAGGCTATTGTAAATGAAAAGTTTGTTCATATTTTGTGCAATTTCGCCGCAAAAATAAGAATATCCGGCTGTAAAGCGATATTCCGCTTAGAAAATGAACGGTGCAAAAGGTTAAAACCTGCTGTAAGACCTTACCGTGTCACGAATTCTCGAACTTTTTTGCCTCGTTTACCCAAACAGATTCGCTAACTTTGCGCCGCCCGAAACCATTTTGTCGGCAAGGCATTTTTATAATCCGCTTTGCAAAATTTCCCTGCTACTAATGCCATTTTCTACCGAAAATAGTTAACAAATAATGATTCAATCATTTAATAATGAGCTATTTATTTAAAAAACGCAGGTCGTATTTCATTGCAATTAGTATCACAAATGACCTCGCATCATCCTTTATTTGAAAAATAAAAATCTGTAAATACTGTTTTTGTACCTGATTTACACATGAAAAAAATTCTCGAAATCCTCCTGAAAAAAGCAAATTTATGAACATTGCAGTCATTGGCACCGGCTACGTTGGTTTAGTCACCGGTACCTGTTTTGCCGAAACGGGCAACCACGTCATTTGCGTGGACATTAACGAAGACAAGGTAAACCGCCTGCGCCAGGGCGAAATTCCGATTTATGAACCCGGCCTCGACGTGCTCTTCGAGCGCAATACGCGGCAGGGACGCCTCAAATTCACGACCGACCTGTCCGAAGGCATTGCACCGGCCGAAGTGATTTTCTTAGCCTTGCCCACTCCACCCGGCGAAGACGGCTCCGCCGATTTGTCCTACATCCTTGGCGTAGCCGACCAATTAGCGGGCATCATCGCCGACTATAAGGTCATCGTGGACAAAAGCACCGTGCCAGTGGGCACTTCCGAGCAGGTGCACGCCATTCTGGCAAAAAAGTTGGATGAAAAGCTGTTTGATGTGGTCTCCAACCCAGAGTTTCTGCGCGAAGGCGTGGCGGTAGATGATTTTATGAAACCCGACCGGGTGGTAGTGGGACTCAGCACGGAGCGCGCCCGCCGCGTGATGCGCGAACTGTACGAGCCTTTTGTGCGGCAAGGCAATCCGATTATTTTCATGGACGAGCGCTCGGCTGAAATGACCAAATACGCCGCCAATTCTTATCTCGCCACCCGTATTTCTTTTATGAATGAAATTGCTAACCTTTGCGAAATTGTAGGTGCCAATGTGGACATGGTGCGCATGGGTATGGGTAGCGATACGCGCATCGGCAAACGCTTCCTATTTCCGGGCGTGGGCTACGGCGGCAGTTGTTTTCCCAAAGATGTGCAGGCCTTGGCCAAGACAGCTGGCGACCATGCCTACCATTTCAAAATTTTGCAATCGGTCATGCAAGTCAACGATTTGCAACGCAGCGTATTAGCCAAAAAAATCAAGCGTTTTTTCAACGACGACCTCGCTGGCAAGACTATTGCTATTTGGGGGCTGGCTTTCAAGCCCAATACCGACGACATCCGCGAGGCTCCGGCGCTCTACATCATGGACGAATTGCTGGCGGCCGGTGCCCACATCAAAGCCTTCGACCCCGAAGCCATGAATAACATTGCTGCGCTTTATGGCGACCGTATTCAACTCGCCAACGACCAGTACGAGGCGCTCATCGGCGCGGATGCCTTAGCTATTATCACCGAATGGAGTGTTTTTCGCACGCCCAGTTTTAAGGTAATGCGCGAACTGCTCAAGCAACCTGCGATTTTCGATGGTCGAAATCTTTATGACTTGGAAAGAATGAGCGAGGAAGGATTCTATTACGAAAGTATCGGGCGCGGTAAAATCGGGCAATAACTTCCATAAACAGAAGGAAGTCGGAAGGGCGCGTTTTATAGCAAAGATTTTATACCTTGTAAATACTGCACTTCCGGCTTCCAAATTTTATTTACCTATCATAAAAACGAGCGGCAAATAGTAAATAACATTACTCCACCCGTTCTATATCATAAATGAAATACGCTGTATCACCTTGCCAGGGCATAGATTTGTAACGCTCGCGGTAATGGAGCTTGACTTGTTGCCCTTCGTACATTTGCAATTCTTTATATACATCCTTTTTCAGCACGGAAAAATTCCAGATATTTCCTACTACACCCGACTGCCCATCGGACTGAAAACCACCCAGATTCAGCTGCCCTTCGTACGTTTTGAAAACCACACCCTTCCGGGAAATCTTGATTAGCGTACCCGCGCGCGTACCCTCGCTGAACGTCCAACTACACACCCAGAGGTAGCCTGCGCCCGTCAGCACGCCGAGCAGCAGCAATATCAGCAAAGTGCGGCGCGTGAAACGCCAAGTTTTGCGCTTGACCTCATCGGCACCTTCTTTTATTACTTGACGAAATTCGCTCATTTTATAAGAATGGTTTGTTTGTCCAAAGTTAAAAAGAAGCGCGCATTAATAGCACTTTTACTACATAAAAAATATACCACATCAAATACCGGGCTTCCACTTAATATTGCAACCACCACTGGGGTACTGCCGCTCGCTCACTGGCTCGCCCGCCAACACAGCATCTAATGCAGCTCTTAGATCGGAACCGGTGAGCGGAAGATCATTTTTGGGGCGAGCGCCGTCCAATCGGCCGCGATAAGCCAAGCGCATTTCCGCATCAAATACATAAAAATCGGGCGTACAAGCCGCATCATAAGTGCGGGCTACGTCTTGCGTTTCGTCGTACAGGTAAGGAAAAGTATAACCTACTGCAGCGGCGTGTTTTTTCATTTCATCGGGCCCATCTTGCGGGTAGTTTTCTACGTCATTCGAGCTAATTCCTATAAAATGAACGCCTTTTGCACTATATTCTTTTGCAATACGAATAATTTCCGGATTGACATGAATTACGTAAGGGCAGTGATTGCACAAGAACATGATCACGGTTGCTCGGTCTGATGCCAGTTCTTTCAGGGTAAAAATTTTGCCCGATACTGTGTCCGGCAGGGTAAAATCGGGGGCTACTGTACCCAGCGGCAGCATGGTAGATTCTGTAAAAGCCATGATGTTTTTTTTATAAAATTTGAATATCAAATGCGTACATTTTAATAACGCTATGGGCAGGGTGAAGTTTAATAAAAACGCTGTTCAATACGTATATTTACGAAATTGCAGCTATACTCCATTCGTTTTTTTTGTACATTAGCCTCACAAACAAAACATTATGAGTAAAGTAAAAAGTATTTTCCATATTCTCTTTTTAATAAATGCCGCCCTGCATCTATGGGCAATTATCAGCCATGACGAACTACTCAGCTGGTTTACCAAGCCTTTATTGATGCCCTTACTAGCCATAGTCCTCTGGTTTTATGCAGGAAACTTGCACCCACGTGCGCGTCGTTTCGCGCTAATTGGGCTACTATTTTCTTGCGCTGGCGATATTTTGCTCATGCGCGCCAATGATTACCCCCATTTATTTATTATAGGATTAATCAGCTTTTTACTGGCGCATATTAGTTATATCATGGCGTTTTTTATTATAAAATTGGGACATAAAGGGTTGGTCCAGCGCTGCCCTTTATGGGTATTGCCTTTCCTTTTTTATATGATTGGCTTTAATATTTACCTGTATAATGGCGTCACAGCCGATTTACGTATTCCTGTAATATTATATAGCCTTGTAATTATGATAATGGCAATGAGTGCGCTTAATCTTCGCGGCATTATATCACAGCAAGCTTTTCTCTGGTTATTTATCGGCGCATTACTTTTCCTGCTGTCCGACAGTATTTTAGCTATTGGCAAATTTACTACCGCTGACAGCGCACAACTCGGCATTTGGATCATGCTGACTTACATAGCGGGGCAATACGGCATTGCGAAAGGCATAATAAATAGTACAAATGGGCAGTAGTAAAGTAAATATTTTTTTGTAAAAACGTAAAATCCGGCGAGTATATTTAGTGTCAAAATTGATTACAAATATTATTAAGTGAGAGCAGTTAATTATAAAGTCATTTGTCACCTATACTGTGCCCCGATTGCGCCCACGCCATACCGATAACAGCAGCCGAAAAGGAAATACGACACCACTAACAATGCTGCCTACTGCAAAAAGCAACATTTCGTTATATGTATAACGCATAATCCCGTCCGACATGTCTAATGATGCATCTCCCAATACGGCACCAGCGCCATTATAATCAAGAAAAGTTTGGAAATTATTTAGCTCCTGCACCAAAAAGAATACTAATGGAATGCATAAAAACACCAGTATTACTTTCAAATTTTGCCTTGTGGCTAAAAAAGTAAATGGTAGCAGGAAGATATAGCGTGCCAATGTAATAGTAATAACGATGAATATAACATTCGAAAGCAAAAAAACATATTGACCGAGTACGCCCCTGATAGGGAATAGCACCGCACCTATGATTACGAGTGTGACGATCCACCATATTACTTCCAACTGTATAAGCAAGCGTATTGGTAAAGTATTCATCGAGCCGTCCATTTTATATGATTTGCTTTCTAAGCATATCTCCTCCAACGCAAAAAGCCCCTTTTGGGGGGCTTTATGGGTTGTTGCGTATTTATTTCCT
>CALMSO010000057.1 GCA_937872385.1 uncultured Saprospiraceae bacterium | reverse complement strand
AGTCCGCATTGGTCAGCGTGAAGGCATTGAAAGCGAAGAATAAAGCAATGATAGTCAGCATGATAGTTCTTTTTTAAGGTTGTTTTTTGAAAAATGAGTCATTGAAAAAGGTGTCTGCATTACATACCCAAGTCATCGTCCACTACGCTGCGCGCGATGATCGTGGTGTTGGCATCATCGGTGAAAACCGTGTGCACGTCGTAGTCCGCATTGGTCAGCGTGAAGGCATTGAAAGCGAAGAATAAAGCAATGATAGTAACCATAGTTTTGAAAATTTTTAATTTTATTCAAAACTATGGCTCTCAAAGCGAATAAGTAGAAACTTTTTTCACGAAAATGAACATATCAGATTAAAGGGTTTCGAAATTTAAAAATTTCTTTAGTTGCTAATTATCAATTATTTATAAAAAAATAACTGCCCCTTTTTGATGGAAATCGGACAAAATTTAGAAGAAATAAAATCGTTAGCGACGCTAATTTCCCGGAATAAAGTGAAGCAAATAGACGTGATTGGCAATTCGGAGACTGCTACTCAGCAAACTTCTGTGCTTTATAATCATCTTGTATTAGGGAAAATTGAACAGGATAGTCAAATCATTACCACTTTTTTTGCGGACAAGGATCCGAAAAATGCAGTCTCTTACTGTAGGCGGCTGAAAAGAAAGCTAACGAACCGACTCATCAATACCTTGTTTTTTATTGATATCAATCAGCCGAACTTCAATAAATACAACCAAGCTTTTTACACCTTATATAAACAGGCGGCAGCGGTGAAGATCATGCTGGCCAACTTTGCACGGCCTGCAGCCATTCAGTTGGCCGAAGAAGCCATCAAGAAAGCGATTCAGTTTGAGCTGACCGACGTTGTTTTCTCGTTGGCAGAAATATTGAGCCGCCACTACGCTACTATTGATGGCAATCCGAAAAAATTCAAGGAATACGATGCCCTTTGCCAAAAGTATTTTGCGATTCTTTCGACAGAACATATGGCCAGCAGCTATTATAATCAGCTTCGCATACATTTCACCAAAATGAAAGGCTTTCAGCCCGAGGCGGTGGAAGATGCCCGGATTTATTCTGATAAACTGAAAGAGATCACGGAAAAAGGCGAGTTGGAATCTTTCAACCTCCGGTATTTTTCTTTCTTGGTGCACGCTATTCGATATGAAGTGACCAATGACTATCAGCCGCTGTTAGAAGTGTGCGAAGAAGCATTGGCTTATTTTATGGAGCGGGAAGAACGCGTACCTAGGAATGTTTTTTTCAACTTTACCCTGCGCAAGTTTGTCTGCCATACCCGACTCATGCAGTATGACCAGGCTTGGGCTATCACCGACCAGTGCCTCGGCTTTGTGCGAGAAGGCACCAATAATTGGTTTCTGGCCTTAGAGTATTTTCTGATTCTGGCCTTCCAAACAGGGCTTTATCAGGATGCTTATCGTTATTATGTAAAAGCTGCCGCCCGACCGGAATACGAAAAGCTACAACAAAACATGGCAGAGCGATGGCGTATGTACGAAGCCTATGTGCATTACTTTGTAGCTCGAAAAATCATTCAGCCCGATGGCAATGCCCAGTTGAAAAGATTTCGCCGCCGCCGTTTTATGAATGAATTTCCGATGTACTCCAAAGATAAGCGTGGCATCAACATCTCAATTATTGTATTACAAATCCTGTTTTTTTTACTCGATAAACAATATGGAGAAATTATAGACCGCGTGGAGTCCCTCAAAGTTTATACCCAGCGCTACCTCCGCCAAGACGATACCTTCCGTAGCAACTGCTTCATCCAGATGCTGCTGGTAGTGCCTGCCTGTAGCTTCCACCGCGCTGCCGTCATCCGCAAAGCCGAGTACTTCTGGAAAAAACTGCAATCCAGGCCCATTGACGTAGCCAACCAAACTACCGAGATAGAGCCGGTGCCCTACGAAGTGTTGTGGTCTTTTGTGCTCAATTCGCTTGACGAAAAAGTGCACCATGTGCGCAAGACACGCAAGCGAAAACAGTAGCCCAATGCAATCTTTAGCGGCCTACTCGTCATAAAATCAGACCGGCTTTTGTACCAAATCCGGTGTAAAGACTTGAATGTTATTGTTTTTATTTGTACTTTTGACTTTAGAAAGCAAGAACGTTTCCCGTGTGGAGGCGTTCTTGCTTTTTAGTCCATCTAAATACAATATTGCATCCGGGTGGGCGATTGCTGCAAAAATTCCTGATTTCGAGCTTACGAAAACCGTTTTTCAGCGATTTTAGATTCGATTTATTTACTTTTTTTCAAGAACCCATTCTTGAAATAAAAGGCTTTACAACTAAAAAAACAAGATATGGCAAATTACAGCTATTTAACTCAAGAAGGCTACGACAAGCTGAAGGTGGAACTGGAAGAACTCAAAACCACCGGCCGGCAGGAAGTGGCTAAAGCCATTGCTGAGGCCCGCGAAAAAGGCGACCTTTCAGAAAATGCAGAATACGATGCAGCCAAAGAACAACAAGGGCTTTTGGAGCTGAAAATCAACGATTTGGAAAAAATATTGTCCAATGCACGCATCCTCGACCAAAGCCAGTTGGATACTTCCAAGGTGACCGTTTTTTCAAAAGTGACCATTAAAAACAAAAAAACCGGCAAGAAAATGGCGTACATGTTAGTGTCTGAGCAAGAAGCCGATTTGAAGGCGGGCAAAATTTCGGTCAATTCGCCCATCGGGCAAGGGCTGCTGGGTAAAGTAGTGGGTGATATTGCAAAAGTAACCACGCCCGGCGGAGCTATGGAGTTCGAGGTATTGGACATTGGGGTGTGATGCGTGTTTATAGTCAGAAAAAATCAGCGCTATTTTAATATGTAAAAATTTGATTACCAAACCTTAAAAAAGTTGACAACCAGATAAAAATCATGGCTTCCATCTTCAGCAAAATCGTGCAAGGCGAAATTCCTTGCCACAAGATAGCAGAAACAGAGGATTATTTGGCGTTTCTCGACATTCGCCCGGTAGCCAAAGGACATACCTTGGTGATCACCAAAAAAGAAGTGGACTACATTTTCGATGTGGAAGATGACCTACTGAGCGGTTTGATGGTGTTTGCCAAGGGCGTAGCTAAAGCCGTGCAGGCCGTGGTGCCTTGCGAGCGCATCGGCGTGGCGGTAATTGGGCTGGAAGTGCCGCACGTGCACGTACACCTAATTCCGATCAATACCATTGCCGATTTGAGCTTTACTAATGGTTTTCTCTCGCTTTCGCAAGAGGAACTCGCCGACATTGCCGAAAGCATACGCACTGCCTACGCGGGTTGAGGCCGCTTTCAACCGATGCGCCCAGGGTTATCCTTGATGAAAGCGCTCCAATCCTTACTTTTTTTGCCAGCGCCCAGCCGGTTGGTAGATTGATAATAATGACAAACAGCAGTAGCCAGCGCATCCGTGGCGTCGAAATATTGCTCACTCAGGTCGGCCTGTAATGTAACGCCCAACATGGCTGCCACCTGCTCTTTGGCAGCATTGCCATTGCCGGTGACAGCCTGTTTTATTTTTTTGGGTGAGTACTCCGTCACCACCAGCCCTTTAGTGATAGCCGCCGCGATGGCCACGCCTTGGGCACGCCCCAGCTTGAACATTGACTGGATATTTTTACCATAGAAAGGCGCTTCAATAGCCATTTCTACCGGCCGAAATTCGGTGATAATGGTCTGCAACTGCTCAAAAATCTGCCGGAGCTTTTCCGGTTGCTCGGTTTCGGCTTTTAGATGCAAGACACCGAGGTCTATCAACTGCATTTGCTTGTTGGCTACCTCTATGATGCCATAGCCCAAAATATTGGTGCCGGGGTCCACGCCCAGAATGCGATATGTCGTCGCTCGCTCCGCCATACAAACCGATTTTTGTCAAATTTCTTACTATATAAATCACTCTAACAGCCCTGTTTGGTGCAAAACCGGCAATTGGCTGCTGTATGCTTTCGCAATATTTTCTTGGGTGAAGGCCGTAGCCACGTCGCCAGCAGCAATCAAGCGCTGGTTGATTAGGATAATTTTATCAAAATACTGCCCAACCGTTGACAGGTCGTGGTGCACCACGAGTATCGTTTTGCCGTTTTCCGCAAGTCGATGCAAGATACCGATAATATGCTCTTCTGTGGTGGCGTCCACCCCTACAAAAGGCTCGTCGAGCAAAAGAATATCCGCCTGCTGGCAAAGCGCCCGCGCCAAAAACACCCGCTGCTGCTGCCCGCCCGACAGCTCGCCAATCTGCCGTGCCTGTAAATGCTCGATGCCCACTTCCTGTAGCGCCGCCTGCGCAATGGCCCGGTCTTGCTCATCGAGGCGTTGCAGTATTTTTTTGTGTGGATAGCGCCCCATGATTACAATATCCAGTACGGTAGCCGGAAAATTCCAGTCCACTTCGCTTGCTTGCGGTACGTACACCACCTGTTTGCGCATTTTTTCAATCGGCTGCCCGACGATGCGTATCTCGCCGGCATTCGGCTCAATCAAGCCGAGAATTGCCTTGAAAAGTGTGGACTTGCCAGCGCCGTTGGGGCCGAGCACACCATATATATAGCCTGCTTCAAGATTGAGGTAAATATTGCTCAGAATGCGCTTGCGATCGTAAGAAACTGACAAGCCTCGCACGGAAATTGCTGTGGTCATTTTGTACGAATTTCAATAAAAAATCCCATTGTTTTTTATTTTAAAAAATTGGCTATCAGGATTTTACAAAAATTAGCCATTCAATTTTTTGAAAACGAGGTAAAAACCGCCCAGCAGTAGCACCCCCGAAATAATACCAAATATCAGGGTAGTCCCCGGCGAATCTGCGGGTTTCTGCGGCTCGGTGTTGTCACTAAGGGTAAGCGCCGCTACAATAGCATCGGTGTTGTATTGTAGCATATCGAGGTAAGAAGGTGCCGGACTTTGCGCATCGCCGATGGAGTCGGCGTACAAATTGCCCCCAATACGAATCTTGTTGTCGCGCGCTAATTGTTGAATAAGCCGAGGGTTCACGGTCGTTTCCACGAAAATAGCCGGTACGCCGCTCTCTTGAATGATGCGACTGAGCCGGATGATATCAGATGTTTGCGCTTCGGCATCGGTAGAGGTGCCGAGCACCGCTTCTACCCGAATACCATAACGCTGCCCATAATAGCGAAATGCATCGTGCGAAGTGATGAGAATACGCTGCTGCTCCGGGATAGACAAAATCTGCTCCTGTATGTAGCGATCCATATCCGCCAATTGCTGCCGGTACACTTCATAATTAAACTCGAACACTGGAGCGCCGTCGGGATATAAGTCCACGAGTGCATTTTTGATATTTTCGAGATAACGCAGGCCCAAGCTCGCGTCCATCCAAGCGTGTGGATCGGTAGCATTTTTATATTGTGTACTTTGAATAGGCGCAATCCCCTCGGTAATGGTGACGGTGCGAGCCTTGGTGCCCGAATTGGCAATCAATTTGTTGATCCACCCTTCAAAAGTCAGCCCGTTGCGTAGAATAAGATCCGCCCCAGCTACCAGGCGAGCATCGCCAGGCGTGGGTTCGTAGATGTGGGGGTCGCCGCCAATGGGTACAATACTACGAATTTCCAGCTCGTCGCCCGCAATGTTTTGGGCCATATCCGCGAAAATGGAGGCAGTAGCTACTACCAGGGGCTTCGGCTGCGCTTGGGCTGCCCCCCCCAGTAGCAAAATAGCAACCAATGCGAGCCAGCCACGATCAGAAATACTTGGCATAAAATATTTAATCATTGACATAATCGTCAGGATTTTTGAATAAAAAGATTTTGCGCTACTTTCTTTGACAATATCTGCTCTTGCTCTCCGTTCAGCAAAATTTTCACCGACTCGTCGTATTCAAAATGTTCGACAAGTTGCACTTTAGCGCCCAGTACTAAGCGCAGCCGGTCGAGGTATTGCAAAAAAGCGGTTGAATGATCTTGCACGCCTACCACCACTCCTTGATCTCCAATAGACATTTCCAATAGGGGTGACTGTTTGCGAAAAGTAAAATTGCCCTTAGCATCAGGGATGGGATCGCCGTGCGGGTCAAATTTCGGAAAGCCCAGAAACGCATCGAGCCGCTCTACCAGCTCCGGCGCTTGGATGTGCTCCAACTGCTCGGCCATATCGTGCACCTCATCCCAAGAGAAATCGAGCTTGTCCACCAGAAAAACTTCCCAAAGGCGGTGCTTGCGAATAAGATGCCTTGCTATTTTATCGCCATTGGCGGTCAGGGTTACACCTTTATACTTTTCGTAATGAATAAGTCCTTTCTCCGACAGTCGTTTGAGCATATCTGTGACCGATGCGGCCGAAGTGCTCATTTCGGCGGAGATTGCATTGGTGCTGGCCGCTTTTTCTTCCCGCTCGGCAATTTTAAAAATCGCTTTCAGGTAATTTTCCTCGGTGTGTGAAATATTTTCCATACGTGTTGTACAAATACTAAAGCAAAGATATTATTTTTTTAGATTAATCTAAAAATATTTTCAAACAAATTGCAAAGCTGTTTTATTTTTGTTAAAAACCTTGACAATGAGGGGTTTCAGGCGTATCTTTGTAATTGCACCTAAAACGAAAATACCAAAGTTGCCATTACATGAAAAATCAAGGAACGAATTTGAAAGATTGGCTCGATAACTTTGCAGGCTGGTTCAAGACACGTACCGAAGTACGCAGTAAAAAGACTGTGAAACTACTGGAGCACCGTGCCACTACCGAAGCGCTTTTGCAAGCAATTCGTGCTGAGCGGAACGGACTGCCGCCTGCTGCTGGGGGCTTAGTGGTGAAAAGAGTAGGCGAAGCACAGCCCGGCAAATGAGTATTCCGTTTTCTACTATTCTGATTTTCATCCTGCTGCTGCCGGGGGCTGTTTTTTCGCGTTTTTACTATTCCGGCGAGTTTTCCAAACAATATTTCAAACCCACTGCTTACGAGCTATTTGTGGCTACTCTTATGCCGAGTTTGCTGCTGCATTTGTGCGGGCTGCAGGTTATGCGCTACAGCTGGCAGTACACGCTCGACTGGCAGATGTTTGGGCTGCTACTGGCTGGCGGCAACAGCCGGGCAGAGGTTTTCGAAGCTTTTGGAGTATTAAATAATTATGGCGACCGGATTCTTGCTTACAATCTGTGCCTGTGGGGTTTTGCCATCGTGGCGGGTTTGGGTAGTAAATTTGTAGTGCGCAAATCAAAATTAGATCGAAAATATCCTCTTTTCCGTTTTCAAAACGAATGGTACTATATCGTCACCGGCGAAATTCTCGATTTCCCGCGTATGCCGGGCGAAGCGAAAGACAAGGATTTTATATTGGTGGATGCAATGGTGAGCAGCCCCGAAGGCACTATCATTTATACCGGTATTTTGAATGACTATCGGCTGTCAAAAACCGGCGGTTTGGACTTGTTGTATATGTCAAAAGTGACGAGGCGATTTTTGCAGGGCCGCCGCCAGCCTTTTGAACTGAAAGGTATTCTGGTTCTCCCTTATTCAACCGTCTTTAATCTGCATTTTTCCTACTATAAAATTCCACTTGGCGACATCGAAATTGACAAAATGGTAGCGCAAGCTGAGCAACCCATAGCTACTGAATCAAATCCCAAAACGAGCGCGGCCGCCGATACACCGTGAGTGTGTCGCGCACCGTTTGGATGAAATACCAGAGCACCACGCCCGCCACCGGCAGGTAAGCCAATACGCCAATTAATTCTATCCAGATGGGCAAACTCACCGCCAAAATAAGCGCTGTGCGCAGATAGTGCACCCGCCGAATGTGCTTATACACATAGAACAAGTGCACAGCGCTTATAAATTGCCAGATAGCCAGCGCAATCAGGATGCCGCCCGACCAGCTCACCCCTTCTGCCAAACAAAGTAGCAACACCACTGCCAGTACCAATACACTCTGCCCCAGCAGGTCTATTTTCATTCTGAATCGTGAAATCATACGGTTTCTGTTTTTTGTTTTGTCGGAAAAATGCAGCCCCCGGCAGCTTGGAAAAATACGTTTTTAGAATCGGTCGCTTGGTCAGCTGCAATTTTTTTTCAAAGATAATGAAATATGTGTATCAACATCAATGAGCCATCGAAGTGTTTTTACAGGTATTCACCATAGTTTTTAAAGTGCTTATAATCAATTATTTGAACTAATACCCTTCATGTCGCAGCACATATTTAGCTCGTTTCCGTTCAAGGCGTTCCAGCGGCCGCAGCTCCAGTTGGTCGGGCACGATGCCATCTGCGGGTAGTGCTTCTACTTCAGTTTGCTGTGCCGGTGCCAAACACTGCTTTAAATACCATACCGAGCCAACAAGGGGAATGAGTGTGCTAAACCAAAGTAATGGCCCTAAAACAAATTTTGGCGGCAGCCATACAAAAAAATAGTAATGCCAGACCGACATAGAGGCAAAGTATAATAAAAGTACGCCTAAATATATTCCTTTCAGGGGGTCGTTGCCGGTCATACAGCGCACGAAAGCACTGGCTATTTGCCAACAAACTATTGAACCCATAGTGAGCACAGTCGTGATATAAAAATTAGTGTAAGAGTCGGACAAGACAAGTGCAGGCAACAAGCTGAACAGCATCAAACCCTGTCCGCTGATGTCAAAATAATGAAAGAAGTGGCGTATCCGTTTCATACCAATATAACGCCATTTTTTGCGGCAAAGTTATACGAAAAAGCAAGTTTTCAGATTTTTCTGAAAAAAATGAAAGATTGTATTTTGCTACAAAATGACTTATCTTTACGAAAAAAAACGCCATGTCAATGACGCCAGAACAGACCAACGAGTTGATTCGTACCCGCCGCTCGGTTTTTCCGAAAATGTACACGCCGCAGCCCATCTCGCAGAGCATCATAGAAACCATGTTAGAAAATGCCAACCACGCGCCTACCCATCGGCTCACGGAACCTTGGCGGTTCAAGGTACTGACTGGCGCAGCACTGACACGATTGGGTGAATACATGGCAGATTTTTATAAAAACAATACCCCGGCGGAGCGCTTTTCGGAAGAAGTATGGCAGAAAAATCGGGAAAACCCCACGCGTGCGGGTGCTATCATTGCCATCTGTATGCAACGCGATCCTGAAACCCGGATACCAGAGTGGGAAGAAATAGCTGCGGTGGCTTGTGCCGTACAAAACATGTGGCTGACCTGCACCGCGCATGGCATTGGTAGCTACTGGAGTACGCCTACTGCGGCCCTGCAAGGAGATGCGTTCTTTGGGCTACAAGCGGGCGAACGCTGCCTTGGGCTGTTTTATATGGGCTACCACAATATGCCGGAGCTGCCAGCCAAACGCCGCCCCATTGCTGAGAAAGTGACCTGGCTGACGGAGTAAAATTTATTGCGGTTTGCCGTTCACCGCTAAAATTGGTGTGGTAACAAAAATGGCGTAAATTCAAAATATCTAAAATAAAACGCACTCATAAAATGCTTAAAATCAAGTTTTTATAACTAACAACTACTAAGTGCCAAACCCAATCTGGCTATTTTAACTATACACAAACTAATCCGCTTGCCTCAACGCCGATGACCCAAAAATACCTGCCACTGCGTCTTTGACCCCGTTGGCGGCAAAACATTGTTCATGGAGGCAATTGCAAAAATTTCTGGGTACTACCGATGGCTGCTACCAGCGCTCAAGGCAGCATTGCTACTGCTATTATTGGCGGCACTTTATTGGCAGGTCTTCGCCCGGCCCGATGCCGACCTCCTCTGGCGGCAATGGCAACAAAGCCTGCACCTGACGCGCTGGCCCTGGCTACTGACTGCACTGGCACTGATGCCGCTCAATTGGGCATTCGAGACCCTCAAATGGCGGCAGTTTACCCGTGTTTTTTCTCGGATGTCCTTTAGGCAGGCGTATCGGGCTGTGCTGGCAGGTGTGGCTTTGTCGCTCGTCACACCACAGCGCCTCGGTGAATATGGCGGTCGGGCCTTGCTAAGCCCTACGGGACAGCGTTGGCAGATGGTCGTAGCCACCTTATTGGGCAATTTCGGTCAGTTGATTGTACTCATAGCCGGAGGGCTGGGCGGTTTTCTGTGGCTGGCATACAACCATTTGGCATGGCAGACGTATCTTTTATATGCGTCCGCTGTCGGTGTAGCGATTGTTATCATAGCGTTAATCTTTGGCTTTTTTCAGGTGCAATATGTTTTGCCGGGCATCCGGGCCGTGGTGCCGGTACGTATCTGGAAAAAGCTGCGCCGTTCGTTAGTTCTGCTGCGGGCCTGTCCGCCACGCTGGCGCTGGAGTGCCTTAGGCTGGGCTACCGCTCGCTACCTTACGTACGCCACACAATACTGGCTCATGCTATTGTTTTTGGGCATAGACCTGCCTCCGGAGGCAGCATTTGCAAGTATTGCTACGATATTTTTAATACAGACCGGTATCCCACTGCCCCTATTTGGCGCGCTGCTGGCCCGAGCTGAAATCGCCTTGTTCGTATGGGGACAATTCGATGCGAATGAACTGAGTATCTTGGCGGCTACGTTCGGACTTTTTATAATAAATTTGGCGCTGCCGGCGTTACCTGGAGCAATATTTATCGTCAAAATAAACAAAACAAAATCATCAGCTTATGAGAAAATTAATGCCTAAAGCAGGAATCATGGTTTCCATGCTGCTCGTTCTCATGGCTTTCGACCAGCCGGTGAGCCGTATCACCCAAATAGACAACCCACTGCCTGCCAACAATCGGGAGGCCTTAGCCGAAATATGCAGCATCAACAACGTCGCCTTCCGCCCCGGCGAAGAGATGACTTATAAATTATATTACAACTGGAATTTCGTCTGGCTCTCGGCTGGAGAAGTGACCTTCCGCGTGACGGACAAAGGCAGCCAGTATCTACTGTCAGCGCATGGCCGCACCTACAAATCATACGAATGGTTTTACAAAGTGCGCGACAAATACGATACCTACGTGGACAAATCTACCCTACTGCCGGCCGTTTCCATCCGCGACGTGAGCGAGGGCAACTACCGGCTGTACGATAAAATCACTTTCGATCGCAATCGCAACAAAGCAGTATCATTGCGCGGCAAGTCCAAAGACACAGCTACCCCAACCGAATACGATATTGATTTTTGTATGCACGACATTTTGTCGGTTATCTATTCTACGCGCAATCTCGATTTCAACAAGATGAAAGCCGGCTCCACCCTGCCGGTCAAAATTTTTATTGACAAAGAAACTTGGCCGCTCCAGGTAAAATACCTCGGCAAGGACCCCGACAAAAAAATAAAAGGCATGGGCCGCTTCCGGGCCATTCAGTTCAGCCCACAGGTGGTGGAGGGCTTTTATTTCAAAAAAGGTACCGAAATGAAAGTCTGGGCTTCCGACGACAAAAATAAAATACCCCTGATGATTGAATCGCCGCTTTCGGTAGGCTCGGTAAAAGCAGTACTGAAAGATTATAAAGGACTGAAATACGACCTGACGGCCATGATCAAATACGACAAAAATACCAAAGATGGCGACTTGCCCGATGATTAATGTGCGCCACCGGATTTACATTACACAGAAAAACACCAAAAGCTGCGGGAGCTTCTTCCTGTAGCTTTTGTATTTTTGCACTCAAAAAAAAAGCTTCATGCTACGGAAAATATTAATTGGACTGGGCATAGTCGGGGTGTTTGCCCTCGGCATCCTTGTCACGCGCTATTTCTACCAAAGCCAGCAAATTCGCTACGTAGAAAACTCGGACGTAGTGCTCGAAAAGGTAAAAACCGTAGCCAAGCTGATTTCGGTGGAGGGCTACTTCACAGAAGTTTATGATTATAAAGACTACTGGGGCTACGACCTGAGCTGGTTTCGCAAAAAAGCCCTCGTGCGCGTGAAGGCGCGTGTATCGGTGGGGTATGACCTGGCACAACTGAAAATAGACGCCCTGCCCGAAGAGCGCACCATCGTTGTGAGCAACCTGCCCGACCCCATCATTCTGTCAATTGACCACGATCTGGATTATTACGATATTTCCCAAGGCACGTTCAATTATTTTTCCGAGCAGGATTACAATCGGATCAACACCAACGCCAAGCAATTCATTGAAGCCAAAGCCTTGGAAAGCGACCTCATCGCTACCGCCCGCAAGGAAGGCAACCAAGTGCTGGAGCTGATGAGATTCATTGCCGAGAGTGCCGGCTGGAAATTTGTCGTGCGCACCGAAGCCGGAGGCTTAGAAAAATTACTTAACTGAGGCCCACCGCAATCTTGCTTTTCACAAATTGCGTATCTTTGCATTTGTACAATAGTTGTACAACCGTTTTTCGGGATAACCTGCAATTGTCATCGAAAACCACAACATGATGAGACTGTATAATTTAGTCAACAACGACGAGCTGAAGCGCCGCCTGTTGGAAAGTGAAGAGCCGCGCATTACGCTTTCTTTTTACAAATACCACCATCTTGAAGACCCGCATCGCTTCCGCGACGAATTGTTCCGCGACTGGAGCGCGCTGGGCGTATTCGGGCGCATTTATGTGGCCCGCGAAGGCATCAACGGGCAAATTTCGATACCAGAAGTACGCTTCGACGAGTTTCGCAAGCAAATGTATAGCATCCCTTTTCTCAATGGCGTGCGCCTCAATATTGCTATTGACGACAATGGCAAATCCTTTTTCAAACTTACGGTGAAAGTGCGCGAAAAAATCGTAGCCGACGGCCTCGATGATGCTTCTTTTGATGTAACCAAACGCGGACGGCACCTCAGCGCGCAGGAGTTTAATGAACTGACCGACCAGCCCGATACCATTATTGTAGATATGCGCAACCATTACGAGAGCGAGGTTGGTTATTTTGAGAACGCCATCCGACCTGATGTGGAGACCTTTCGTGAGGCCCTGCCTATGGTAGAAAACATGCTGCAAGACCAGAAAGACAAGCCCATCATTATGTACTGCACCGGCGGCATACGCTGTGAAAAAGCCAGTGCTTATTATTTGCATAAAGGCTTTCAGAATGTCTTCATGGTGGACGGCGGCATTATCGAATATGCCCGCCAGTGCCAAGAGCAAGGGCTTCCCAACAAGTTTATCGGCAAAAATTTTGTCTTTGACGAGCGGCTCGGCGAGCGCATTAGCGAAGCCGTAGTGGCGCACTGCCATCAATGCGGTGCCCCTTGCGATACGCACATCAACTGCGCCAACGAAGCCTGTCACATTCTCTTCATCCAGTGTGAAGCCTGTGCCGAAACATACCACCAATGCTGCTCGTCTCGGTGCGCCGATTTCATTCAGTTACCCGCCGAAGAACGCCAAGCCTTGCGCGGCCAGCTCGTTTTCAATGGTACAAAATTCAGCAAAGGGCACTACAAAGCCTTCCGTAGCAAGGGTTCGGAGTCGTTGCTGCACAACGATTCGCCGGAAAGATAAAAGGCTGACCAGAGGAATGGAACAATCCCGATAGCCAAAACATGAGCACAAAAGATATTTCCATAGCGGACTACGACTACCTGCTGCCGGAGGAGCGCATTGCCAAATTCCCGCTGGCGGCCCGCGACCAGTCGAAACTGTTGCTGTACGAAAACGGCCGCATGGGCGAAACGATTTTCAGTCAATTGCCAGGGCATCTGCCGGCTGGTGCCTTGCTCGTTTTCAATGACACCCGGGTCATTCATGCGCGGCTGCATTTTACCTTGGAAAACGGAGCACAAATTGAAATACTATGCCTTGAGCCGCTCCATCCGCAGGATTATCAGCAAAATTTTTCGAGTACTACTACCGTGCGCTGGAAATGCCTCATTGGAGGCAATCGGAAGTGGAAAAGTGGCGAAGCTCGGCAAGACAAACTCATGGCGCGACGCGTAGAGCGTATCGAAGATACTTTTGCGGTGGAGTTCAGTTGGGCAGACGAACACCTGAGCTTTGGTGAGCTATTGGCTCAAGCTGGCATCATCCCTTTGCCGCCTTACCTCAACCGGGCACCCGTCGCCGCTGACCAAGAGCGCTATCAGACCATCTACGCCCGCGCACAAGGCTCGGTGGCAGCTCCTACGGCCGGATTGCATTTTACAGAAGCCGTTTTTGACGCATTAGATCGCAAGGGCATCGCCCGCGGGTTCGTCACGCTGCACGTAGGCGCAGGCACATTCAAACCGGTAAAAGCCGACACTATGTCTGGGCATTTTATGCATGAAGAAAGTATTTTTATACATAAAAACCTGATAGAAAGCCTTTTGCAAGCCAAAAATGCCCATGCGCCCGTCATTCCAGTTGGCACCACCAGTATGCGCACCCTCGAAAGCCTGTATTGGTATGGGGTGCAATTATTGCAAAATCCGGCCGCAGCATTTCGGATTCCCCAGTGGTTGCCTTACGAAAATACGGCTGAAGTCTCGGCTACTGAGGCCTTGCAGGCGCTGCAGGCGCATCTTGATGCAAATGGGCAGGAGACGCTCGAAGGCGATACCCAATTGCTCATTGCGCCTGGCTACCGGATGGGTCTCACCGACGGGCTGATTACAAATTTTCATCAACCCCGAAGCACTTTGCTACTGCTTGTGGCGGCACTCATCGGTGCCAATTGGCGGCAGGTGTACGACTACGCATTAGAAAATGATTTTCGTTTTCTTAGCTACGGCGACAGCAGCCTGCTACTGCCCGCTCAAGGAAGAGCATAATGTCTCAACATCCATCTGTTTTTTGCTACCTTTGCGGCGACAAAAAATTATACCCGACTATTATCACTCATCCGCTTTCAAAAAACGCCAGAACTTATGAATGCCAAACGAGTTGCGCTGATAATTCTCGACGGCTGGGGCCACGGCCCGAAGCCCGAAGTGAGCGCCATTGCACAAGCCAATACGCCTTTCATAGACAGTTTGTACCAACAATATCCGAATGCCGAGTTAGTTACCTTTGGCGAAGCCGTGGGATTGCCCGAAGGGCAAATGGGCAACTCCGAAGTAGGACACCTCAATATCGGCGCGGGGCGCATCGTCTATCAGGAGTTGGCGCGCATTCACAAGGCCATCCGCGAGCGCGAACTGCACCAAAACCCGGTGTTGCTCAAAGCCTTAGCTTATGCCAAAAGTAACCATAAACCGGTGCATCTCATTGGGTTGGTGTCGGATGGAGGCGTACACTCGCACCTCGACCACCTCAAGGCACTGTGTGACATTGCGCAAGCACAAGGTATTACCCAAACGTATATCCATGCTTTCACCGATGGGCGCGACTGCGACCCCAAGAGCGGGCTGGGCTTCATACGGCAATTGCTGGAGCACACGCAAGGAGCCAATGCGCAATTAGCTTCTGTAGTCGGGCGCTACTATGCTATGGACCGCGACAAACGCTGGGAACGGGTAAAACAGGCCTACGACCTACTCGTGCATGGCAAAGGCGCGCCTTCCACCAATGTATTGACCACCATCCGACAACGCTACGATGCTGGCGAAACCGACGAATTTCTCAAGCCCATCGTATGTACCCATACCAACGGACAGCCGGTGGCTACCATTCAGCCAGACGATGTGGTCATCGCTTTCAACTTTCGCACCGACCGCTTGCGAGAATTGACTACCGTGCTCACCCAGCAGGACATGAAATCGGATGGGATGGCCACCCTGCCTTTGCACTACGTAACCATGACCCGCTATGACGAATCGTTCCGAAACGTGCAGGTTTTATTTGAAAAAGACAACCTCAGCAATACATTAGGCGAAGTGCTATCCGTAGCCGGCAAAACGCAGGTGCGCATAGCCGAAACCGAAAAATATCCGCACGTCACTTTCTTCTTCTCTGGCGGGCGCGAAGAGCCATTCGAGGGCGAGCGGCGCATTATGATTCCTTCACCCAAGGTGGCTACCTACGACCGGATGCCCGAAATGAGTGCACCCGGCGTTACAGATGCTATTGTAAAAGACATCGAAGCGCATCAGCCGGATTTTATCTGTCTCAATTACGCCAATGCCGATATGGTAGGGCACACCGGAGTATTTGAAGCCGCTGTGAAAGCTGCCGAAACCGTGGATGCCTGCACCCGACGCCTCGTAGAAACCGCCCTCGCGCATGACTACGATTTGATTATCATTGCTGACCATGGCAATTCGGATTACCTTGTCAATGACGATGGCACACCCAATACGGCACATACCATGAACCCTGTGCCCATCATTTACGCAAGTAAAAATGCTGCCGGCGCAAAAGTAAAAAACGGCAAGCTCGGCGATATAGCCCCGACCATTCTCGCGCTGCTGGGGATGCCGGCGCCAACCGAAATGGACGGCGAAGTGTTGATAAGCAAGTAAAAAAAGACAAATGCAAATAATCAATGCGCGCTGGGTCGTTGCAATATGGATCGTCCTATTAGGCAGTTGGACATCGGGCTGCAGCTCCTCTGACCCCACAACGCAAAATACGGCGGCACCTGCCTTTTTCGATTTGAAACAGTACTTCCAGGCGGAAATCAAACGGCTCGAGGCCGCCAAACTGACCATTGTAAAAAAAGTGGCGGTCAATGACCAAACCGAAGAAAAAACAAACCTCAGTCCCGATTTTTCCAAAGAATTAGATGCTTTCATCCAAGCGGATATCAACCGGAAGGACTGGCTCGACCGCTATCAGATAGATTCGACCCGGCAAAACGGCCAACTGACCGCCCTGCGCTATCAAGCACTCGACGATCGCCTGCGCACCCGCCAATTGGATATCGCTTTTGAAAAGGGAGAAGTGCAAAGCATCCGCATCTTGCGCAGCAACAGCAGCATGGTGGTGCGCTCCGACCAGGAACTTATCTATCAGCCCAGCCAAGGATACCGCATCAGCAGCCGCCAGGGTACCCCCTTGAGCAACGACAAACGCTTAGAGCTGGAAGTGCGCTTTCAGAACTGACCGACTGTAGAAGCCGGCCAGTCCTTTCGAGCGCGGAGTGTTTGGTAACTGACTGATACACAGGGTAATCTGCCAGAAATAATATAGTGTCATAATGTGAGGAGATCCATTTCAATAATGCTATCTATGCAGCAGCAAGCACAGCGCCGCAAGACAGCGAACAATCCGGTTATGGGAATGATGGACGAAGAAAATTCGCCTTTGCAATGGTAGGTAGCAGTCGTTTGGTTACGACTATATGTAGCCTCGTGCGGTGAAGATACGATTTCTTGCACAGAGCAACCGCCTTTTTTTGCAAATAAATTTAATGCGATTAAAAAAAAAAAGAGGCAGCGCATACAGCACTACCTCAGCCCTAACCAAATAAAACCAAATTATCGTTTAGTATCTTTTATCGCATTTGACAGTACAAATATACACACTTTGTGTAAATAATACAATTACTTTTTTGCCAAAATTTGCGCTTGCTGTTTATTTTCTTACAACTAAATTACGCTTTTTTGTCAAAAGAACACTATCTATCAAGACGCAGAGAAGCGCCATAACCCTGCCTCACAAGCCTCAATATTCATATTTTAATATAAATAGCACCGAAAACAACTTTGTCTGAAATCCGGTTTGGGCTTACATGCTCAGTACCGAATATTTTTTCGTTTGGAAAGGTTGTTAAAAACAGCAAAAAAATGAAAAAAAAGCCGAGGCGCACCCCTTAGGCGACTGCTTTCCCTTATTTTTGCCGCCGACTCTAAAGTCCAAAATGCTGAAAATATCCAACAAGGAAACTATGAAATCAACTTTTCAGGCGCACGATTTGCTATTCGAAGAAATCATTGACCAAGCGACCATAGCGGCCCGTGTGCGAGAGTTGGGGAACCAATTGCACACAGCTTATCAAGACAAAAACCCGCTCTTCATCGGGGTGCTCAACGGTGCCTTTATCTTTGCTGCCGATCTTATTCGGGCCAGCGGCATTACCTGCGAGATTGATTTCGTCCGAATGTCGTCTTACCGGGGCTTAGAATCCTCCGGTGCGGTGGAGGTAGCCCTCGAATCCAAAATAGACATCGCTGGACGGCATCTCATTGTAGTGGAAGATATTGTGGACACTGGCAATACCCTGACCATGTTTTGTGAAGCTTTACAACGCCAGCGCCCCGCTTCGGTCGCCATTGCTGCCATGCTGGTAAAGCCCGATGCGCTGCAACACCCGCTTCAGGTTGACTTTGTAGGGTTCAATATTCCGCCTGCTTTTGTCATTGGCTACGGGCTGGACTACAACGAGCAAGGGCGGCATCTGCCGGGCATTTATCAGTTGCGGCAAGCCGAATAAGTAATGGGATATTTATGCTTTCCGTGCTTGATTCCCGGCATCTAAATAATAAACTGTCTGCTATTGCAAATCAAAAATGTCCTGCATGGTCGAATCCGACAAAAGGGCTTCTATCAAAGGTTTCAGATGTGCTTTTTCCTGAAATGGGTGCGCCCGAAACAGGTCGGCATAAGTAACTTCGACCAGTTCGCACAAGTCGGTTGATTTTTGCGGTGCTACCTCATAAATGCGTTGTAAATAATCGGTATTGAACTTCAATCGCCGGGTATCTACCCACCCTGCAGCAATAAAGGCTTTGGTCTTTTTGGCACAACGACAGGGATTAGCTTGATTAATCAGCCCACACTTCTTGTTCATAAACTGGTAGAGATCATGCCGGGCCCGAGCCAGCCGCTGCCGGAAATTATCCTTGCTGATGTCCAGCATCTGAGAACCAAGTGTGTGGTCTATACCAAAAAGCTCGCCTAATATATACACTAATCGCTGTTCGCGGTCAAGGCATAGCAGCATACCGCTCATACATCCAATTTTGGCATCTTCTATAAAATCCTGTAATTCAAATGTTTCAGCCGCTAAAAGCGCTGTATCTGGCATTTGTTCGAGTGTTTCTCCATATTGCTCAAAAGTAGTAATGTGCTCTTCCAGCCAATGCTGCTTCATTTTCAAAAAATGATTAAAAGTAATACGATAGGCCCAGGTGCGAAAACTGCTCTCTTCTCGAAAACTCGACAAGTTGGTAATAATTTTTATCAACACTTCTTGTGTGAGGTCTTCTGCATCAAAAGGGCTTAAAATCATTTTCAAGGCAACATTGTAAATATAATGACGGTGTCTTGTGAGCAGCATTTCTAAAGCCTGTTTCGATCCCTCGCGGGCATGGCGTATCAACTCGCTGTCAGCGGCATCATGATAAGTGGTAGAAAAAGGGTTATTCATATTCAGTGGTTAATTTTGGACTTGTCCAGCGCATTTCTATTGACGACAAATCAATTTTTTCCATAAATGGTAAAGCCTCCGCCGACCGTTCAGCCTGTTGCATGGCTCGCTCGGCACTGTGCTGGTCTTTCCAGTACACAATATCTACCCAAACACTATCGGCAGCGTAAGTCAGGGTTCTTTTGATAAATCCAGCTTGCTCGTTTAAAAAGGTTCGCTGCATTTGTTGCGCAGTTGTGAGAAAAACAGCTTCGGCAATCCCTGGATTGAGCCGGAAGGTAGTTATTTCTACAAATTCAGCAGTGAGGGGCGCGGTCAACGTATTTTCCGGGCGCGAATTTTGTTGCTGGCAAGCAAACAGTACAACGGCTAATAACAATACAATTGTCTTTTTCATTTTTCAGTTTCTCCATTAGATACCCCCAAAAGCAGCTCTGTGACAGTTCCGAGCACTTTTTTTTAAAAACGCTGAAATACACAAACAGCCCCCAGTACTATACATAGTGCTGAGGGCTATTATTTGCGGTTCGCTATTGAAAATCATTTTATTTCAATGGCTCACCGGGCTGATACACAATTTTTTCAATTCGGTGCTCTACCGGCTCCAGCGATTGTAAATACAGGAAAACTGCGCTCAAATCCGTAGAATCCATCTGGGAAAATGCACCCCAAGGCATGGGACTGCCTCGGTGTATCCGCCCACCCCGAAAGCGCGCTTCAAATGCTTCTTTTGACCAATGCGTCATGATGCCTGTAGTTTCGTGTGGGGTCAGATTGGGCGATACAAAAGCATAGCCCTCGGAAAATGCATCCGGTTCAAACACAAAACCGCCGGAAAAGTGCGGGGCAGTAAATTGTCCGCTCATCAAATCCATGGCAGTATGGCAGGTCATACAGTTGGCTATATTTTTGGCAAAGTATTCGCCGTAGGCGATAGAAGCTTCGCGCGGCACACTTTTGGGAGGCGCTTCGCCGGGGGGCGCAGGCTTCAATACGCCGAAAGCAATCAAGGCCTTGCCGAGAAAGCCGTACTTAGTCGGCGGCACCTGATGGACTACTGGCGGCTGCGAGCGCAAAAAGGAAATAACGGCCTGCAGATCGGCATCGCTCATCTGTGCATAAGGCATCACGGGCATGACAAAGTGCCCATCGTGGGCTACGCCATGACGCAGGGTACGTGCCAGCTCGGCGTCGGTGCGCTTGCCAATACCGGTTTCCGGATCGGGGGTGAGGTTGGGGGCACGCAGCGTACCCGGTGGAATGTTCAGTTCCCAACCGCCCGACAGCGGAATTTTCAGCCCGTCTTCTACGGCACGGACTTTGTCCATTGGTACGTGGCAGGTAGCACAGTGTGCGGGTCCGTAGGCGAGGTATTCGCCGCGCGCAATGATGTCGGGGTCGGTGCTGGCGCTAATGTCCGGATACGGCGCATCAAATTTTTTATTGCCTGCAATTTGTATAAACGCAGCCAACAAAACCAGCGCGGCGGCAAGCCCCATGAGTACTCGATACATCCATTTCATAGCAATTTCTTTTATTAGGTTGGTTAATCGAAAAAACGGTGTTTATAAATGACTGAGATAATAGGTATTTTTAAATCTCATAAATAGTTGAAAATCAGGATTATAATTAAAAGACGCGCTTATCTCAAAAGTAGCCACAGATGTAAATCGGCATGTTTTAATGAGGTAAAAATTATAGTTGCGTTATTTTTATTGGCTGTTGTTTAAATAGATTTTTATTTTTTAAAATGTGTTTCAAAAAAAATTTAAATTGCCAAAATGCAATTTTAACAAATTTAAATAGAAAAACAAAAGCCATTAGAATATTTCTACTCCAATGGCTTTCATGCTCGAATATTCGGTTGGTAAATTCTTACATGTGCAAGGCCCGATTGTCGGTAGCAGCCAGTGCCGCTTCTTTGAAAGCTTCGGTATAAGTAGGATGGGCATGGCTCATGCGGGCAGCATCTTCGGCGGAGGCGCGGAACTCCATGAGGGCTACGGCTTCAGCAATCATATCGGCGGTGCGGGGTCCTACCATGTGCACACCGAGAATTTCGTCGGTTTCCTGGTGTGCCAGCACTTTTACCATGCCGTCCACGTCCATGCTGGCGCGAGAGCGGCCCAAGGCTTTGAACGGAAATTTGCCCACTTTGTAGGGCACGCCTGCTTCCTTGAGTTGCTCTTCGGTTTGGCCGACGCCCGCCACCTCCGGCCAGGTATAAACCACGCCAGGAATGAGATTGTAATCAATGTGTGGTTTTTGCCCAGTAATAACTTCTGCTACAAAAACGCCTTCTTCCTCGGCTTTGTGCGCCAGCATGGCTCCCTGTATCACATCGCCAATAGCGTAAATGCCTGGTACGGCGGTTTCTAAATGCGCATTGACCGGGATGCGGCCCTTGTCGTCGGTTTGTATGCCTACGTTCTCCAGCCCCAGATTATCGGTGTAGGGCCGGCGCCCGATTGCCACGAGGCAGTAGTCGGCTTCCAGCGTGAAGCGATTGTCTTTGTCTCGCTCTTCTACTTCTACTTTCACGCCGGTTTTGGTAGCAGTGACACCCACTACCTTGTGCCCGAGGTGAAATTTCACTCCTAATTTCTTCAGCGATTTCATCAGCTCCTTGCCACAGTCGCCATCCATACCGGGTATAATGCGATCGAGGTATTCTACTACTTCAATCTCTGTGCCCAGCCGCCCGAAAACAGAACCTAATTCCAACCCAATAACGCCACCACCGATGATAATCATCCGCTTTGGCACCTTGTCAATATTCAGCGCTTCGGTAGAAGTAATGACGCGCTTTTTATCATAATTAAACCCGGCTGGCGTGATGGGCTTCGAGCCAGTAGCAATGATAATTTTCTCTGTTTCAATCTCTTCATGGCTGCCGTCGCTTTTTGCAATGCGAATTTTGTTGGCATTGACAAAAGAACCGTGCCCGTGATATACATCAATCTTGTTTTTTTTCATCAAAAAAGCAATGCCTTTCACGTTTTGATCCACTACGTCGTTTTTGCGTCGGATCATTTGTGGCATATTGACCTTGAGGTCTTTCAGTTCAATACCGTGCGTCGCAAAGCGCTCGTGCGCAGCGTGGTAGTGCTCGGAAGAGTCGAGCAGTGCCTTTGACGGAATGCAGCCTACATTGAGGCAAGTGCCGCCAAGCGTGTTGTAGCGCTCGATAATGGCTACTTTCATGCCAAGTTGTGCCGCGCGAATAGCCGCCACATAACCACCGGGTCCCGACCCAATGACCGTTACATCGTACTTCATGTTGTGTTTTTATACCAATTAGAATAAAACTTTGATATATATGTTGTGAGTTAAAATGCTCACTATTAGTACATTGTGGTGCTTACTAATGAAGTCGGTATAAATTTTACACCCCTATTCCCCATCGTACCTTTTTACACTTTCTTAAACACCTACTCTTTTTTCCGGTTGTCCTTATTCCGACGATTTTTATTCCGGCGGCTTTTTTTAGGAGCCTGCCCTCCCTGTGGTGCTTTGGCATCGGGTGGCTGATTGGTTTTGGGTGCCTGAGGCACTCTGGGTTGCTGGCGGGCGGGGGCTTCTGCTTTGGGCTGCGTGTCGCTTGATGTACGGCGGCTGCCGCTGTCACCTTTATTGCCACCCCGCTTTTTCTTACGCCGCTTTTTGCGCTTTTCGTCCGGCAGTTCAATGGCACCGGTCACATCCTCAAAATCCATTTCGGCGTTTTCATCATCTGCATCCATTTCGGGCTTTTGCACAGGCAGGCCATCGCCAAGGTTGAAGGGCTTTTCGCTCTGATCATTAAGGGTTTTGATAGCTTTGACCTGCTCCAAATTGAGGGTATAAATTTTGCCACGCCCGTGTTCGTGATCAAAAGCATAAAACATCAAACCTTTGAAAATATCGGTTTTGATGAGTACTGCCGTGCCAGACTGCGTGAACAGCTTTTCGGCGCGCTCCGGAAAATGATCCAGTGCATCGAGGTAGGTATCGAGTTCATAATTGAGGCAGCATTTGAGCCGACCGCATTGCCCGGAAAGCTTAGCTTGATTGATGGCCAGATTTTGATAACGCGCCGCAGCCGTCGAAACCGATTTGAAATCCGTCAGCCAAGTAGAGCAGCACAACTCCCGCCCGCAGGAGCCAATGCCACCGATACGCGCCGATTCTTGTCGCGCACCGATTTGCCGCATTTCAATTTTGACGCGAAACTCCCGTGCAAAGTGCCGAATCAGCTCCCGAAAATCTACCCGCCCATCGGCAGTATAATAAAACGTAGCCTTTCGGCCATCGCCTTGGTATTCTACATCTCCTATTTTCATGTCCAACCCCAGTGTCCGCGTGATGGCTCGGGCCCGAATCATGGTCTCCCGTTCCATATCCCTGGCTTCTTGCAGGCGTTCGAGGTCGCGCTCGTTGGCTTTGCGCAAAATGCTGTACAAAACAGCGTCTTCGTTGACCCGCTTTTTCTTCATTTGCAAACGCACCAAATCGCCGGAAAGCGAAATGACACCAAGGTCATAGCCAGTGCCCGTTTCTACGGCTACCCAGTCGCCAGTGACGGTGGGTAAATACTCATGCTTACGATAAAAAGCCTTGCGGGAGCCATTTTTGAAACTTATTTCGACAATATCAAACGGCTCTGCATCTTCGATTTCCATGTCGGTGAGCCAATCATAAGTATTGAGGCGATTGCAACCGCCAGAAGCGCAGCCGCCACTGCAGCCACCGGGTTTGCCATTTTTACTTACAGAACATCCTGCACATGCCATTTTACTATAAATTATTGATTGTTAATTGTTTGCCACAAAATTAGTGACCTGAATTTTCTTTTTTAGAATCCGATGTACCCGAATGGAGGCATCGAGAAAAAGTACTTTTGGATTGGCGTTGCGCTCCACATGAAAAGTGCATTCATCAAACAAGTTAGCCAAAGGTTCGATTTGTTCCAGTTCGATTACTGCCAGCAGGTTTTGCGCGGTGGTCAGTTCGTTGGGTCGCAGGCGCACCCGTGTGTCGCTGCCAGTGAGTTTCAGTACCATATATTCTCTCAGAAAATGCAGCGCGTACCGCAGAAAATGTTTTTGGTTTTCGCGCCCGAAGCCAGCGAATTTTTCCACCCATTTTACCAGTTCTACGCCGTTGCCTCGGTAGCATTTGCGCAGCCAATCAAGGAAAAAGTTGGCGTGATCGCTCTCTTCGTATTCCAGCATTTGCAAGGCTTCGTTGAAATTGCCCGCTGCGAGGTAAGCAACCGCTTCCGCCCGGTCGCGGCTGACTTGCGCTTTTTGCTGCAAGCCCTCCAATACTTCGGCATCGCTCAGCGGATTGACTTTTACCATTTGGCAACGCGACAAAATGGTGTTCAAAATCAGCTCCGACTGCTCGGCCACGAGGATGAAAACCGTATTGGCGGGTGGTTCTTCAATGATTTTCAGCAAGCGATTGCCCTCTTTGCCGAGGTACTCCGGCAGCCACTGAATGAGGATTTTATAATCGCTTTCAAAAGTTTTAAGGCTGAGCTTTTTGACAATATGTACACACTCCTCCTTGTTGATATTGCCCTGTTTGTTGTCGGCGCCAATGCGTTGTAGCCATTGATTGACATCAAAATAGGGGTTGTCGAGTAGCGCCGCACGCCATTGATTGAGAAAGTGGTCACTCAGGGCATTGGTACCAATAGTTGGGAAAGAGAAATGCACATCCGGATGGATAAGTTTCGACATTTTAAGGCAGGAGCGGCACTGGCCGCAGGCGTCGGTGTCCGTGCGATTTTCGCAGAGTAAATATTGAGCGAGCGCAAGCGCTAAAGGCAGCCCCCCGCTACCGGGCGCGCCGAGCAACAACAAGGCGTGCGGGGTGCGATCGTTGCGCACCATTTGCCGTAGCAATTGCTTGACCGTATCTTGACCGATAACGTCTTTGAATTCCATTGGAGTACCGGGATATGGAAGCTTGTGCCAGCATTATGCTTTAATGACCACCTATTGATGTTCCATCAGAGAGCCAGTCGAGGATGGTTTCATCCAATGGGCTGACAGAGGAGGGTAGGTATTTAATGAGGTGGCCCGCTTCATCGAGCAGGTATTTCTGAAAATTCCATCGCACGTCACTGTCTGCTACGCCGTTGTGTGTTTTTTGCGTAAGCCATTGA
The DNA here is from genome assembly GCA_937872385.1 of uncultured Saprospiraceae bacterium. Classification (GTDB taxonomy): domain Bacteria; phylum Bacteroidota; class Bacteroidia; order Chitinophagales; family Saprospiraceae; genus JADJNW01. The sequence continues at coordinate 150,920 of CALMSO010000057.1, read as the reverse complement.
TAAACAGGGTGCATTTCAGGGCCTTTGATCTTTATTTTCGCCGCCAGCGGAAACGTTACGCCGTATTTTCGATTGCAAAATGCCTGTATTGCTTCATTCGTCCCTGGCTCTTGCCCACCAAAATCATTGGACGGGAAGCCTACTATCGTCAATTTATCCTGAAACGTATGGTACAGTTCTTGCAACTGTTGATACTGAGGCGTATAGCCGCATTCCGATGCGACATTGACCACCATCATTTTCTTGCCCTGGTATTGGGCAAAATCCAACTCCTCGCCTTCTATTCCTCTAACCTTGAACTGGTGTATGGAATGCACAATTCTTCCGTTTTTCAAAAAATTTCGATGGTAAAAATACACTTTTTTTTCATTGTGACAATACTTTTCCGACTTGCGCAGCGAAAGTGCCGTTATTTCAAAATTCAGCGCCGTATGCTATACATACATTTTTCGCTTCTGTAAAAAAGCGCAATGCTTCTAAGCCGCCTTCGCGTCCGATGCCCGAATTTTTTGCTCCGCCAAAAGGCGTGCGCAAATCACGCAACATCCAGCAATTGACCCACACGATGCCTGTTTGTAAAACCTCCGCCACCCGGTGCGCGCGGGCGAGGTCTTGCGTCCAGATGGTCGCGGCCAGCCCGTAGCCGCTGTCATTGGCCAAGGCAATGGCTTCTGCTTCTGTATCAAAAGGAGCGATGGTAGCCACCGGCCCGAAGATTTCTTCCTGATTGGTGCGGCATTGATTATCCAAGCCTTCTATAAGCGCCGGACTGAGAAAATAGCCTCCGCTGTGCGCGCCGCCGAGCCGAAGTACCTCACCGCCGCAAAGTAGATTGCCGCCTTCTGCTTTAGCCAGCGCGATATAACTGCGTACCTTTTCTATATGCGCCGCCGAAACCAGCGCGCCAAGGTCGGTATCGGGCTGCAGGGGGTCGCCAGTTTTCAAAGCCAGCGTGCGCACAACTAATTCGTCGCGGAAGCGCTCGTAAAGTGGGCGTTGTACATAAATACGCGAGCCGCAGAGGCAAATTTGTCCGTTATTAGCAAACGAAGAGCGCAGCGTAGTAGCGATAGCCTGCTCAAAATCGCAGTCCGCAAAGATGATATTGGGATTTTTGCCGCCCAGTTCGAGCGATAATTTTTTCAGCATGGGCGCTGCAATTCCAGCAATGGTACGTCCAGTGGCCGTACCGCCGGTAAAAGAAATGGCTTTGACAAGCGGATGTTCGACTATTGCTTGTCCGGCTTTATGACCAAGTCCATGTACAATATTGAGCACACCGGGTGGGAGCCCCGCTTCCAAACAAATTTGCGATAGCAAAAAAGCCGTCATAGGCGTAAGTTCGGAAGGTTTGGCGACGACACAATTGCCAGCGGCTAAGGCCGGAGCTATTTTCCAAGTGAAAAGATACAAGGGCAGATTCCAGGGGGAAATGCAGCCCACCACGCCGAGGGGTTGCCGCAGGGTATAATTAATAGCCCGCCCCGGCAGTGCGTGCGCTTCGGAACTAAACTGGGTAATCGCCTGAGCAAAAAAGCGGAAATTGGCTTCGGCTCGCGGAATGTCCACCGTGCGGGAGGTCGTGATGGCTTTGCCAGCATCAGTGGTTTCGGCAATGGCTAATTCTTCGCGTCGGGCTTCGAGCAAATCGGCGATGCGCCATAGAGTGCGGGCACGTTGTTCGACAGGCATTTTTGACCAAGCTGGAAAGGCTTTGGCCGCCGCCTCTACTGCCAACTGTACGTCGCGCTGGTCGGAGTCTGGGAGGTAGGCATAGACCTGCCCCGTAGCCGGATTGATATTGTCGAGGTAAGCGCCGGAATACGGAGGTACGAGTACGCCGTCTATGAAGTTTTTGAGCTGCATTTTTTTACGTGTCAATTTTATAAGGTGCCGTTATTTTCTCGATAGACCACTGCTGTGACGACCTGCCCCACCGCTTTGAGGGTGCGCCGGTCAATGATGTCGAGATTATCATCGTGCGTATGCCAGTAAGCTCCAAAGCCGGTCTCCGTTTCTGGTGAGCGATTGATAATGTCAATCATCGGAATGCGAGCAATGGTATTGACAAAATAGTGATCATCCGTGATGCCGCCGCCTACAGTGGGTAAAAAATAATTGTCGTAGCCCATTTTTTTGGCGAGGTCCCAAACCATAGAAACCACCTGCGGCGCAAACTGGCGGGAGTATCCCTCTATCGGAAACTGCGCGCCCGCGGAGCCAACCATATCCAGCAGAATGCCGTAGCGCGGCTTGTAATTGCCGGTATGAATATTGCGTGCCCAGTGCTGCGCGCCGAGGCACCAGGTGGTAATGGAATTAGGATCTTCGGTGCCGCTCTGCCCAAGGTCTTCGGCATCAAAAAGGATGATGTCCACGCCCAAGTCAATGGGATGCTGCTGCAACAAACGGGCAATTTCTAACAAAACTGCGGTGCCACTGCCGCCATCGTCAGCGCCGAGAATGGGGTCATTTTTACGCTCGGTGCTCAGGGGTGAATCGGCGGTGTGGCGTGAGTCCCAGTGGGCAGCCAGCAAAATACGCTTGCTGGCGCGCGGGTTGAATTGTGCGATGATATTCGTAGCAGGCAAGGTAGCGCCATAGTAAGTTTTAGCCTGAAAATGCTGCTCAATGACTTCTGCGCCATAGCTTTGAAACTTGCCGACCAGCCACTCCCGACACGCCTGATGCGCCTCAGAGCCAGGCACCCGCGGCCCGAAAGCCACCTGCTGCTCTACAAAGGCATATGCCGAATCGCGGTTGAAAGCGGGTACGGGTACTTCCTGCACCGCAGCGGCCTCGCTTCCGGAGCCTTCCGATGCATCTTTTTTGCAGGCAAATGCCAATACGGAAACTACAAACAACAACAGAATATTATTTTTGCTCATGCTTGGTTTTTTGCAAGCAAAGATAGCATTTTCAGCGTGATTTTGACGATAAGCAATTTTATAGCGGGGCGGCATTTATTATAAGTACATAGACATAATTATTACAAATACAAAATCGTATAAATACCTGATTATCAATAGATAGGGTCTAAGCAATAGACGATAGATGCCAGATTTTAGGACGGGACATGAAGGGTTGAGAAGGTTGAGAAGGTTGAGAGGTTGAATGATGTACAAATGCATACAACCTTTTTGCGCAAAGCTACTTCTTTGGGAGTGTATGGCAAAAACAGGTGCGCTGCCAGCGCTGTTTTGCTTGAGAATCTTTTGCCAAATGTTGATAATCAACCGTAAGCCAGGAATTTATTTGCACGCTATTCTGAAAAAACGTAACTTTGCAGCCTTATGAAAAAAAGCGATTTTATACTCTATACTATATTGGCCGCAACACTCCTGATGATGGTTTCTTGCAAGAGCGAATTTGAAAAAATACGCGGCAGCGGCGACCCAGAATTGTTGTACAAAAAAGCCAACGAGTACTACGAAGCCGAGCAATACCAAAAAGCACAGACGCTTTACGAATTGGTAATCAGCAGCTTCCGTGGCCGGCCCGAGGCCGAGGAAATTTATTATCGCTACGCCGATACCTACTACAAATTGGGGCAGTACATATTAGCGTCTTATTATTTCAAAAATTTTTCGCAAACTTACACCACCAGTCCCCTGCGTGAGGAAGTGGATTTTCTGAGTGCCTACTCGAACTATCAGTTGTCGCCTACTTTTCGGCTCGACCAAACCTATTCGCTCAAAGCCATTGAAGAGTTTCAGCTTTTTGTCAATACCTACCCGCGCAGCGAACGGGTGGAAGAATGCAACAATCTTATTGACCAGATGCGCGCCAAATTAGAGCGCAAAACTTTTGAGACCGGAAAATTGTATCTTGACTTGCAGATGTATCAGTCGGCTACGCACGTTTTTGAAAATTTGCTCAAGGACTATCCGGATACTAAAAATGGTGAGGAAGTGCGTTATATGATTATCAAATCGGCGTACCTGCTCGCTACCAACAGCATAGTGGACAAAAAGCAGGAGCGCTTCGAGGATGTAAAAGCGAAAACAACGCGTTTTCTGGACCGCTATCCCAATAGCACCTACAGCAAGGAAATCAGCACTATTCAAAGTGAATCATTAAAAGTTTTAAATCAACTTACCAATGTCGGATATTAAAAACAAAGTACAAGGGTTAGACCCCAACGTGAGAGCACGCGACGTAAAAAACTTAGCCGAAACCACTGGCAATATCTACGAGGTATTGTCTATTATTACTAAGCGCGCCAAGCAACTAAATGTGGACATCAAGTACGAATTGCACAACAAACTGGAGGAGTTTGCTGTCTCTACCGATACCATTGAGGAAATCAACGAGAATAAGGAGCAGATTGAAATTTCCAAGTTTTACGAGCGCCTGCCCAATCCAGTGATTATAGCTGCTGAAGAATACATGAATGGGGAGCTATACTACCGCTACAACGACAAGAGTAAGAAGAAAAAAGAATAGCGCCTGCCTGCGCCTATGCGGTTGCGCAATCCTTTATCCAATGACCTCGCACATTCGCCCAATGCGCGAGGTTTGCGTTTTGTATGCCGGCGCCGCTATGCCGCTGTAGGTCAAACTTTTACAACAATTTCAATAGCAACCCGCGAAAAACACACACCCTGTTTTATTGAAATCCATATTATCATTCCAAAATCTGGGCATGACCAATCTGAAAGGCAAGAAAATTTTGCTGGGCATCACTGGAAGTATCGCTGCTTATAAAGCTGCTTTTCTGACACGCCTGCTCATCAAATCGGGTGCCGAAGTGCAAGTCGTAATGACACCCTCGGCTGCCGCTTTTGTAGCGCCACTAACCTTTTCCACCCTATCGGGGCGCCCCGTTTTTACCGAGGTACAATCTGAAGCAGGCTGGAACAACCACGTAGAACTGGGACTTTGGGCGGATGCCATGCTGCTGGCACCGCTCACCGCCAATACCTTAGCCAAGTTAGCGCAAGGAGTTTGCGACAATATGGTGGCGGCGGTCTATCTGTCGGCGCGCTGCCCTGTTTTTTTTGCTCCAGCTATGGATGTGGATATGTGGCGACATCCGGCTACCCGGCACAATGTGCAGCGCCTACAAGCGTTTGGCAATCAACTTATTCCGGTAGCGTATGGCGAATTGGCCAGCGGCCTCGTCGGAGAAGGCAGAATGGCCGAACCCGAACACATTGTAGCTACTCTAAATGCTTATTTTGCTCAAAAACAGGATTTTAGCGACAAGCGTGTACTTATTACAGCCGGCCCTACGCACGAACCCATTGACCCCGTACGGTTTATCGGCAATCGCTCTTCTGGCAAAATGGGCATCGCCTTAGCCGAAGCAGCCGCCCGGCGCGGCGCTCAGGTCACGCTCATACTTGGCCCAACGCAGCACCGGCCAGCCTTAGAGAACATCCAACTCGTACTGGTAGAAACCGCCCAACAAATGTACGAAGCCGCTTTGCAACATTTTCCGCAGGCAGATATCAGCATCTTGGCCGCAGCCGTAGCCGATTATCGGCCCGCGCACGCTGCCGATCAAAAAATAAAGCGATCGGGCGATGCCCTTACCATCGAATTGGTAGAAAACCCAGATATTGCTGCTACCTTGGGCCGCCAGAAAAAAGAAAACCAGCTGCTCGTCGGCTTTGCTCTCGAAACCCAAAACGAGGAAGACAACGCGAAAAGCAAGCTCGAACGCAAACAATTTGACCTGATTGTATTAAATTCGCTCAATACGCCCGGTGCTGGTTTTGAACACGACACCAACCAGATAACCATTATTAGCAAAAACAATAAGTTGCGCAAATTTGAGTTAAAGTCGAAAACGGCAGTGGCAGCGGATATTCTGAATGCTATCATCGAACTTTGACAACTATTTTGTTGTAAAATCAATGTTGACGCCTATTGCAAGGTGTTTAAAAACAACGACTCGAAGTTTTGTTTTAGAAAACTTAAACCTGCCGAATTATCAAAAAATAAAAGCTATGATGAAACAACTGACCATTATTTTGCTAATGCTGATGCCGCTTGTACAAGGACTTCGGGCCCAAGAACTCAACGCCTCGGTGAAAGTGAATATGCAAAAACGGCAAATCGCCGACCCCAAGGTATTTGAAACCTTAGAGCAAGCCATCCGCGAGTTTATGAACAGCCAGAAATGGACGGATGATTATTTTGAGCAAAACGAGCGCATCAATTGCAATATCTTGCTCACTATTCAAGAAGAGCGCTCAGCTACCAGCTTCAAGGCCGAGCTGGCCATTCAGGCTTCGCGCCCGATTTACAACTCTTCGGAAGAAACCGTGCTTTTCAATCACATAGACCGGGACGTCTCTTTCACTTACGAACAGTTTCAGCCGCTGCTTTTCAGCCGCAATACTTACAACGACAACCTCTCGCACGTACTTTCCTTCTATGCCTACATCATGCTTGGGCTGGATTACGACAGTTTTGCGCCGTTTGGCGGCGAGTCTTATTTTCAACTGGCGCAGGAAATCGTCAACAGCGTACCGACTGGAGCCGCCAATGCCAATCCTGGCTGGACCTCCCGCGATGGCAACCGCAACCGCTTTTGGATGATTGAAAACATGCTGTCGCCACGGGTGCGCCCCTACCGCCAAGCCATGTACGAATACCACCGGCTGGCGCTGGATATGATGTCGAAAGACGTAGCAGCCGGACGCAAAATTATGGCAGAGGCCTTAGACAAAATCGGCGAAGTCAATCAAGCTTATCCCAATTCCGTAGCCATTCAGATGTTTAATAATACCAAGTCGCAGGAAATTGTAGAAATATTCAAACGCGGCACGCTCGGCGAGCAGGACAAAGTCATTCAGGTGATGTCGCGGGTAGATCCCGCCAATGCTGCCAAATACCGAGGAATCAAGTAGGCAATTTCATTGCAACCCATACAGCCATGAAAAATCTTGCTGTTTTTGCGTCGGGTACAGGTTCTAATGCAAAAAAAATAATTGAATATTTTGCTGAAAATCCGCATATTCGGGTACGTTTTGTCGTATCTAATAAAAAAGATGCCCCGGTGCTAGCTATGGCGCTGGCGCATGGCATCGAAACTTTGGTGGTGACGCGGGCAGACTTTTACGAAACCGAAAACCTGCTGCGCGAACTGCACATGCGGGCTATCGACCTGATTGTACTGGCGGGTTTTTTGTGGTTAGTACCGCCTTATCTGATAAAAGCATATGAGCGACGCATCATCAATATTCACCCGGCGCTGCTGCCCCATTACGGAGGCAAGGGCATGTACGGTATGCGCGTGCACGAAGCCGTGCGGGCCGCAGGCGAGCGCGAATCGGGCATCACCATCCATCATGTCAACGAACGATACGACGAAGGGGATATTATTTTTCAAGCAACATGCGAACTCGAACCAAACGATACGTCAGAAATCATAGCGCACAAGGTGCAGACTTTAGAACATCAATATTTTGCGCCCGTGATTGAACAATTGCTAAACACACCTGTACAAAACGGAACGCTTTTCAGGGCGCCATAGCCTGATTATATTTTTCTACACAAAAAAACAACATGATGACAACAAGAATCCTCTTTCTGGTTGTTGGCGTAGGGATCGCTTCCCTGCTAAATGCTCAAGACAATCTGAGCTGGAAAAAACACGGCAAATTGGCCGACGATCTTTACAAAGAAGGCAAGTATCTGGAAGCCGCCGGGCACTATGAGCAAGCCTGGAAAAAGAAAAGTAAGAAAAAAGATTTCATTTTCAATGCAGGTGAATGCTACTACCTCGCCAAGGAGTATCGGAAAGCCGCCGACGCTTATCGCAATGTAAAGGACGACGGCAAGGATTTTCCGTTGGTGGGGCTGAAGTACGCACGTAGCCTCAAACAAGATGGTCAATATGATAAGGCCAAAACTGCCTTTCAGGAGTTTTTTGACAAATACACCGGCGAATCAAAAAATATTCTGGAAGATATTATCAAAACAGAAATCGCCGGCTGCGAGCTGGGCATGAAACTGCCCTTGCAAATAGACCAAAATATCAATCTGCGGCATCCGGGTAGCGGCATCAATACTTCTGCTTCAGAGTTCGCACCTTTTGCGTTTTCCGACGACGTGCTCTACTACTCTTCCACTATGGGTGGCAAGGCGCGTATTTATCGTTCGCAACGCCAAGGAGAGCAATGGTCGAAAGGCGCTACGCCCGAAAATTTTCCGGTGATTCAGAATGACCAACACTTTTGCAATGGCGTGGCCTCACCCGACGGCAACCGGTTCTATTTCACCATTTGCAGTGGCGTACAAAATTGGGGAGATTTGACCTCGCGCTGCGAAATCTTTGTTATTAAACGCCGAGGAAATACTTGGTCGCAGCCCGAACGCCTGCCTGACTTTATCAACGTAGAGCGCGCTACCGCTACGCATCCAAATGTAGTACACCAGGGCGGCCGCGAGATTCTGTACTTCGCCTCCAACCGAGACGGCGGCCGCGGCGGTATGGACATCTGGTACACCAGTAGAGATTTGAGCAACGAAAATTCCGCATTTTCTACCCCTACCAATCTCGGTGGTAGCCTCAACACCCTCGGCGATGAAATCACGCCTTTTTATGATTCGGCAGAAGGTATTCTTTATTTCGCTTCCAATGGCCATCCTTCCATTGGCGGATTCGATATTTTCAAATCTGCTGGAGATGGCACCCGCTGGGCACCGCCTCAAAATGCTGGGATGCCCCTCAATTCGAGCGCTGACGACTATTTTTATACTAAAAACAAATCGGGCAGCGGCGGGTTTTTAGTGTCCAATCGGGCTTTTGGCGCACAAAAAGCCTCCACCCGCGATGAAGATATTTTTCTGTTTGGCAGCTCCGGCGAGCGACGCCTCAGCCTGCAAGGTAATATTTACGAAGAAGCCTCGGGCCGCCCAGCGAACCCCGTGTTAGTGGCCCTGTACGAAGTACGCAGCAGTGGCGAGGTGCTGGTAGTAGAAAAAACCGCTGATGATGGCACTTATGCTTTTGACATACAATCGGGTAAAAGCTACCGGGTGATAGTAGAAGGGCAGGGTTACGATTCCTACACTTTCCGCTTTGCAACCAACGACCCAGAACTCTCGGTGTATGGTCAGCCAGTGTACCTCATTGCTGCTGGTGCGCCACCCGCAGAGCCGCGTCCTACAGTAGAGCCGCGTCCTACGGTAGAAACTACCCCAAAAGAAGGAGAAAGCTATATCATCAAGGATGAAAACTTCAGTATCGTCACTTCCGCACCTCGACACGATGGCGTGTATTACCGCATTCAATTAGCAGCTTTGAAAAAATATGATGAAAACAGCAGCGTTTTCAAAATCATTAAGGAACTGGGCACACTCGAAACCGAATACATCACCGAGCGCGACCTGACGCGGGTATTGCTCGGCGATTATTTCACTCAAGACAAAGCCATGGCCGCCTTGCGCCTCGCCAAACAGCACGGTTTTAGCGGGGCCTACGCCGTACAATACGAAGATGGCGTGCGCCTTGGGCGGGTGAATTTTTAAACAACCAGCCACCAAGTAATATCATGGGCCTGGTGCGAAATTAAGTTCGTGCCAGGCCCAGTTCTTTAATTAAATTTTACATAAAAAACGCCCGGTTTTGTCGGATGCTTCCTCAGTTTATGATAAAAGCCACATTTCCTTACCTTATTATATTTCCTTTTAGGAAACCCTCATTCCCTTTTTTGCGTTTATGCTGCATAATATAGCGTAGAACTATGATTGAAATACCGGTGACAAACTACACCTACCAAACGGTACCTAATGATCCGTTTGCTGTAAAAACTTGCAAGCTCTCCAATGGACTCACTTTGATGCTGAGTGTCAATAAGGAAGAGCCACGTATTTTTACCAATATAGTGGTGCGCTCTGGCTCCAAACAAGACCCCGCCGACGCTACTGGCCTCGCGCACTACATGGAGCACATGCTTTTCAAAGGAACCAGTAAGATAGGCACTCTCGACTGGGACACCGAAAAAGTATTATTGCAACGTATTTCGGATTTGTACGAGCAGTACCGCGCTACCGAAGATGAGGCCGCGCGCAAGGAAATTTATGCAGAGATTGACCGCGTATCGTCGGAAGCGGCCCTACTTGTGGCCCCCAACGAATACGACAAGCTGGCGTCTTCCATCGGGGCCAAAGATACTAATGCCTACACTTGGTTGGAGCAAACGGTGTATGTAAATGACATCCCGGCCAATGAACTCGAGCACTGGATGGAGCTGGAATCCGAGCGCTTTCGGATGCTGGCCCTGCGCCTGTTCCACACCGAATTGGAAACGGTTTATGAAGAATTTAATATCAGCCAAGACCGAGACGGCCGCAAGGTGAGCAATACTATTCGTAGTGCGCTTTTCCCGAAACACCCCTACGGTACACAGACGACGCTGGGCAGCGCCCGCCACCTGAAAAACCCCTCGCACGTCAAAATCCAGGAATATTTTAGCACCTATTATGTGCCCAATAATATGGGCATTGTGCTGACCGGCGACTTTGACCCCGACGAAGCCGTTGCCCTTGCCGAGCGATATTTTGGGTCTTATCAGCCCAAGCCAGTTCCGCCATTTACATTTGAAGCACAACCGCCCATCGAGCAACCCATTGTTCGGGAAGCATTCGGACAAGAATCTCCTTTTGTACAAATAGCCTGGCGATTTGGCGGCAGCCAAAGCAATCAGTCCGTCATGCTCCTGATGTTGCATGCACTTTTGTATAACAGTCAGGCGGGCCTACTGGATATCCACCTCAACCAACAGCAGCAGGTGCTCGACTCAGAGGCCTGGCAATGGCAATACGAAGACTATGCCGTGCTGGGGCTACACGCTGAGCCACGCGCCGAGCAGACGCTGGAGGAAACGGGGCAATTGCTATTGCAAATGGTGGAAAAACTCAAAGCTGGCGACTTTGAAGACTGGCTGCTGGAAGCGGTGGTAAAAAGTTATAAACTCGACGAACTGAGCAGCATCGAATCGAACCGTGCACGCGCCCACGCTATGACGCATAATTTCATTTTGGGTATTGAATGGGAACGCTACGTCCGGCAGTTGGAAGACTTGGAGAAAATCACAAAGCAACAAGTGGTAAATTTTGCTCAAACACACCTGCGCGACAATTTTGTAATGGTCTATAAACGCCAGGGCGATGACCCCAACATCGTGCGGGTAGAAAAACCCGAAATCACACCCGTAGCGCTCAACCGCAATGCCCTGTCCGATTTTGCTGTGCAATTTCTATCCAAAGAAGCGCCGCGCTTACAACCCTTTTTTCCGAATTTTTCTGACATCTTAGAAGAGACGCAGCTACAAAACGGTATCGAGCTGAGCTATGTGCGCAACGAGCAAAACCCGCTCTTCCGCCTGGATTATATCTTTGAAATGGGCAAAAACAGCGACCGGTCGCTGGCACTGGCCTTACAATACCTCCCCTATCTTGGCACCAATCGCTACACCCCAACGCGCCTGCAGCAGGAGTTTTTCCGACTGGGCTTAGTTTTCGATGTGCATATCGGCGACGAGCGCTCTTACGTGTCGTTAGCTGGGCTGGAGGAATCCTTTGAAGAAGGTATTCAACTGATGGAGCACATCCTCGCCGAAGTACAAGGCGATGCAGATGCTTTGCAAAAAATGGTGTCTGATATCCTGAGGAAACGCGCCAATGCCAAGCAAGACCGCGGTGTCATTTTGCGGGAAGCGCTGGGAAGCTACGCGCGCTATGGTGCTGATTCGCCATTTACTTTTCGTATTCCAGCGGAACAACTGACGCAGATTACGCCAGATGAATTAGTATCGCGCATTCGGTCTCTTTGCTCTTACCAGCACAACATTTATTACTATGGTCAGCAAAGCATGACGAGCGCGGCGTGCCTGATAGAAAAATACCATCGAACCCCGGAGACGCTGCAACCGGTGCTGCCTGCGCGTTCGTTTCAACAGATAGCCACCGACGACAACCGCGTCTTATTCCTTGAGTTTCCGATGGTGCAGAGCGATATTTTGTTAGTGTCGCGCGGTACGCCTTATTTCAACCTCGAAGAGCATATCATGCGGGAGTTGTACAACGAATATTTTGGCTACGGGCTGTCGTCTATTGTTTTTCAGGAAATCCGCGAATCAAAGGCACTGGCTTATGCTACTTATGCCTATTACACCTCCCCCCGCAAAAAGGATATGGCGCATTATCTGCAGGCTTATGTAGGTACCCAACCCGACAAGATACCAGATGCTGTGCCCGCCATGCTTCGCATTATTGAGCAAATGCCTTTAGTAGAAGGACAAATTGCCAATGCCCGCACCGCCATTCTAAAACAGATGGAAAGCGAACGCCTCACCCGCAAGCGCGTATTCTGGGAATCTATGGCAGCCAAAGACCTCGGGGTGCATCGCAATTTAGCTTCGGAAATGTATGAAATGATGCAACAGGCAGATGCCGCCACCCTGGCTGAGTTTCACAGCCGCTACATACAAGGGCGCAAATTTTCCCTTGTCGTGTTGGGGCAAAAAGCCCATACCGATTTGGATTATTTAGCCGACTTCGGGCCTTTGCAGGAGCTGAGCATGGAGCATGTCTTCGGCTACTGACCAGCGGGAAAAGAGACCGTCAAATAGTTGCGCAATTACAAATTTTTCATTACATTTGAAAAGCCATGTAATTGAGGCTGCTATCTTTCTTTTCAAAATACATCGTTATGGACTGGGTGTTCAGTATTCGACCAAAAATCAAGGTGGCATTTTTACTGGCGCTCATTTGCGTGGCGGTGCTCTTGCAAATTGCTTGGGAGCGATATCATATTACCAACATAGACAAGTCTTTCTCTTCCATTTATGAAGACCGACTGCTGCCCGCGTCTTATATTTTTCACCTGACCGACCATTTGTACAAAAAGCGCTTGATGCTGGAAAAATATTTCATCGGCGCACCCTCTGTGCAGCCAGCCGAGGACATCTGTCAGTTAGAAGCGCACAATGCTGCCATAGAAAAGCTACTTTGCGACTTCGACGCCACCTATCTGATTGAAATAGAGGGAAAAGTGCTGCATGATTTCAAACAAAAACTTCTGGCATACAACACCATGGAAATGCAGCTGCTCCAGGCCCGTGCCGAAGGGCTGCTACCCGATGCTGATGAAGCCGCTTTCTTGAAGCTGTTTGCAGTTACAATTGATGAACTGACCCAACTCAGCCAAATACAAACCGATGTGGGTAAAAAGATGAAAGAAGATACCCAAGGGCTGACCGCCAGCACCAGTCTGCTGGCTAATATGGAAGCTGCGTTAGTAATTGTTATTGGTTTGGTAATTCAAGCATTAGTTTTTGCCTCCAGAACGGTAGCGCCGAAAATACCGCGCCGACACGACTTGAACTGAAGCCATGCAACAACCGTTCTGGCGCTCTATCTGAAACCGGTTTGTAGCTATTCAATTCATAGTCAAACCCATTCCCTTTCCACATCTTGCATCCATTCCCTTATTTTTGTTGGACAAGCGAAAATATTGGCCTACTTTTGCGCTCATGTTTCAAAAACGGTGTTGACTGTCGGCTTTTTGTCATACAATTCTACACCTTTCAACTTACAATTCACCAACTTAAACTTTACAAAAAGATACTTGTATGGGTAGTTCAATTATTTACGTAATTCCAGCGTTTGGCGTGCTGGCCCTGCTTTATACCTTCTGGAAAACGGGCTGGGTCAATCGTCAGGATGCCGGTACGGATAAAATGAAAAAAATTGCCTCGGCTATTGCCGAAGGTGCCATGGCTTTCCTGAAAGCAGAATATCGCATCTTAGCGATTTTCGTAGCGGCAGTAGCCATATTGCTGGGTTTTAGTGGCAATACACCCGAGTCTTCGCCCTTAATTGCGGGTTCGTTTGTGCTGGGTGCTTTTTGCTCGGCGCTGGCGGGCTTCATCGGGATGCGCGTAGCGACCAAAGCCAATGTGCGCACCACGAATGCGGCGCGTGAGGGCTTGGGCAAGGCGCTTGAAATTGCTTTCGCCGGTGGCTCGGTGATGGGACTTGGTGTAGTAGGTTTGGGCGTACTGGGTCTGAGCGTTTTATTCATTGCTTACAGCTCGATGTTCGGCACGAGCACCTATGCAGATGTCAATCGCGTGATTACCATTATCACCGGTTTTTCGTTTGGCGCATCTTCCATTGCGCTGTTTGCGCGTGTAGGCGGCGGTATTTATACCAAAGCAGCCGACGTAGGCGCTGACTTGGTGGGCAAAGTAGAGGCCGGTATCCCGGAAGATCACCCGTTAAATCCCGCTACCATCGCGGATAATGTAGGCGACAACGTGGGCGACGTAGCCGGTATGGGTGCTGACTTGTTTGAGTCGTATGTCGGCTCGATTATTTCTACCATGGTACTGGGCGCGGTATTTATGACCAGTGCTACCTTTTCGGATAATTTCAACGGGCTCTCGGCGGTGCTGCTGCCCTTGATGTTGGCCGGAGTGGGTATTGTTACTTCTATTCTGGGTACGTTTTTCGTGCGTGTGAAGGAAGGCGGCAATCCGCAAAGAGCACTGAATATTGGCGAATTTGGCTCATCGGCGGTAATGATTGTGGCGTCGTGGTTCATCATCACGGGTATGCTGCCAGAAAGCTGGACATTTGAAGACAAGCTCTATGGCGTGGTGCGCGAAATGACGGCGATGAAAGTCTTTTTCGCTACTATTATTGGTTTGGTGGCTGGTTTGCTGGTAGGTATGATCACGGAATACTACACGGGCACTGGCAAGAAGCCGGTATTGAGCATTGTGCGGCAGTCCTCGACGGGCGCGGCTACCAATATCATCGCTGGTTTGGGCGTGGGCATGATTTCTACGGCCATTCCAATTATTATCATTGCCATTGCTATCATTTTTTCTTTCCAAATGGCAGGTTTGTACGGCATTGCTATCGCTGCGGTAGGTATGCTTTCCAACCTCGGTATCCAGCTTGCAGTGGACGCCTACGGCCCGATTTCGGATAATGCCGGCGGTATTGCCGAAATGAGCGAACTGCCCAAAGAAGTGCGCCAGCGTACTGACAAATTGGACGCAGTGGGTAACACTACCGCCGCTATCGGCAAGGGTTTTGCTATTGCTTCAGCAGCGCTGACGGCCTTAGCCCTGTTTGGTGCTTATATGACTTCTGCCAATATTTCGAGCATTGACATTTCCAAAGCCACGGTGATGGCGGGCTTGCTGCTGGGCGGTATGCTGCCGTTTGTATTTTCGGCACTGGCCATGCAGGCGGTAGGGCGCGCGGCAATGTCTATGATCGAGGAAGTACGTCGTCAATTCAATGACATCCCAGCCCTGAAAGCAGCGCTGGCGGTGATGCGCAAAAATGACGGCAAAGATATGCACGAATGGAGCGAAGCCGATCGCAACACCTTCGAAGCAGCCGATGGCAAAGCCGAATACGGCAAGTGTGTGGAAATTTCGACGCAAGCGGCTATCCGCGAAATGGTACTGCCGGGTCTGTTGGCGGTGACCGCACCGGTAGCAATAGGCTTTGGCGGTGGTGCTGAAATGCTGGGTGGCTTGCTGGCGGGCGTCACCGTGACGGGCGTGCTAATGGCTATTTTCCAATCGAATGCAGGCGGCGCATGGGACAATGCCAAGAAGATGTTTGAAGAAGGTGTGGATATCAACGGCAAGATTTACTACAAAGGCTCTGAGCCGCACAAAGCAGCCGTAGTGGGCGATACCGTGGGCGATCCCTTCAAGGACACCTCGGGCCCTTCACTCAATATTTTGCTCAAGCTGATGTCGGTAGTAGCGCTGGTCATTGCGCCAATGCTGGGCTAATGGAATAATCATCGCATCGGCTTGTTATCAAAAAACAAGCAACAGAACGCTTCGTCGGCAACATCCGGCGGAGCGTTTTTGCATAGCACAACTGGCTGCCTATTTGCAAAAATCAATAAAAAGCCTTATCTTTATACGCATCGGTAAAGCGCCTATGCAAGACCTTTTTTACAGTAAGATTTTTGTTATTATTTCGTTAAAAATCGCTTTTACGTACCTTAAACTGAACATTTTTCGTCAAAAACCATATATTTATATTGTAGTATTGCTTTAGATTGTAACGGATGTTTTCTTCAAAAATCCGCAATTATCCAAAATGCTTTCCTTCACGACTGTAAAACGTATAATTATGAAGTTGAGAGGACCGATTTTCTTTTCGGTAGTTTTGATTACGCTCCTCGTAGCCGCATTCTATCCCCGAATTGATACCGAACAGAAAGACGCTTTGCTCATGCTCTCTGTGCTGAAAGTAATGGGGCAACTCCACTATGAGCCACAGCCTTTAGATGATGCCTTTTCGGAAAAGGTGTATAACTTGTATTTAGATAGGATTGACGCCGGGCGCCGTTTTTTGACGCAGCAAGACCTCAAGAAATTAGATAAGTATCGTACCCGCCTCGATGACGAAGCCTTGGCTGGCAATTTCGATTTTTTTGACCTCTCGCTCGAATTGCTTAACGCCGGTATTGAAAAATCGCAGCGCTATTGCAAGCAAATACTCGCCGAGCCTTTTGATTTATATCGGGAAGAATATGTCGAATTAGATAGTAAAAAACGACCTTTCCCCAAAAATGATGAAGAAATGCAGGACTTCTGGCGCAGGTATTTGAAGCACGAAGTTATTACCAGAGTAGCCGACAATTTGCAAGCGCAAAACAGTGAAGAAGCCGAAGATGAGCCTAAATCGCTGGAAGTATTGGAAAAAGAAGCCCGCCAAAGCGTGCAAGAGACTTACAATAGCTGGTTCGAGCGGCTCAGAAAAATCAAGCGTTCTACACGTCTGAGCTATTACCTTAGCTCGGTGACCAATATTTTCGACCCGCACTCTGATTATTTAGAACCTTATGACAAACAAAACTTCAACCTCCGGATGTCCGGCAGATTGGAAGGAATCGGGGCGCGGCTGCAACAAACCGGCGATTTTACGAAAATAGCCTCCATCGTAGTAGGCGGCCCTGCTTGGAAAACCAAAGAACTGAACGATAACGACGTCATCTTGAAGGTGGCACAAGGCGATGAGGAAGCTAAAGATATTGCCGGTATGCCCTTAGATGAAGTGGTACAACTGATTCGTGGCGAAAAAGGCACCAAGGTACGCCTCACCGTGAAGGGCAACGATGGCGCAACCAAGGAAGTAACCGTGACGCGAGATGTGGTGGTTTTTGAAGAAACCTTTGCCAAATCGCTCATCTTAGAAGGCGATACACCGGAAGAAAAAATTGGCTATATTTATCTGCCCAGTTTCTATGGCGATTATGAAAATGAGGATGGTCGCAATTGCTCAAAAGATATTGCTATTGAACTGGAAAAACTCAAGGCTGAGAAAGTTAGTGGCATCATTCTTGACTTGCGCAACAACGGCGGCGGCTACCTCAATGAAGTGGTGAATATGTCGGGTTTGTTTATTGAAAAAGGACCGATTGTACAGGTAAAATCGCGGGGCAGAAAGCCCGAAGTCTGGGAAGATGTGGACCCCCGCGTGCAATACCAAGGGCCACTTGCCATTATGGTGAATAACTTTAGCGCCTCGGCTTCCGAAATTCTAGCCGCAGCTTTGCAAGACTACGGTCGGGCGGTCATTGTGGGTAGCAAATCTACCTACGGTAAGGGCACTGTGCAACGGTTTGCCGATCTTGACCGGGTGGTGACGGGCTACGACGACATCAAGCCGCTCGGCGAGGTAAAGCTGACTATTCAAAAATACTATCGCGTGAATGGTGGGTCGGTACAACTGCGCGGTGTAGTGCCAGATATTATCCTGCCAGACAACTACCAGTTCATCGAAATTGGCGAAAAAGATTACGAATACCCAATGGCTTGGACGGAGATTTCACCGTTGAAATACAACCAGAAAGTTTACAAGGTAAATAACCTCGATAAAATCAAGACAAACAGCAAAAAACGGGTGCAGGAAAGCCCTATCTTTCAAGAAATTACATCCTACGCCAGAGTGATTGAAAAGCAGCGTAATGAAACTGAGTTTCCCTTGCACGTTGACAAGTACGTGGCACTCTCAAAAGCACGCGAAGACCGTGCCAAGTCTTTCTCTGAACTGTTTGAAGAGGTGTTCAATCCTAAGGTAGCCAATCTGCCGACCGATCTGGAGCGGCTGCGAAAAGAGGAAGATGAATCAAGTAAGGCCCGCAACGAGGAATTTGTAATTGGCGTAAGCAAGGATCCGCACGTCAAGGAAACAGTCCATATCCTGCGCGACTTGATCCAGTTGAATAATTAAAACGCAGCCTGAAAATACCCCTGAGAACGACCTTTCGATGCACTTCGGGAGGTCGTTTTTCTTTTCCGACAAAAAGGCTATTCTTTTATTTAATACCGATTTCAATTGAACGTGACGTGTTATTTGTGTTTAAAACTATGATTTTCAATGTTTTATAAATTATAAATCGGACTTCGTAAATCGTAAATGGTATAATACATCCATTGCTGATTCTATAGCTCCGTGGACATTTCCGTAATTTCTATTTGTATTCATTGCTTCGCCAGCAAAATACAATTTGTTGGTGATTGGTCTGCGCGCAACCGCTCTCGCTGTTTGTCCACCTACTTTGGTGTAGCTATACACGCCATTGATATACTTTTCATTACCCCAATCCTGTGCAAAAGCATCTATAAAATACTTAGAAGCTTGCCCATTAAAATACCCATCCAATTCATTTAGGTAGTTGTCTATTGCCTTGTTTGGATTATCATAATACGTATCGGCATTATTTCCCATAATTAGTGAAGCCAACAGAGAATGTCCGCCAGAATCTACTTTGGTGGGGTCAATGTAATATCCGGCATATTTTCCGTTAAATAGGCTATACTCATAAAATTGCTTCTCAAACTTCAAAAATAACTTTAACCCTTTGTCCATTCCTATTTGCTCGAAGGCTTCCCATTTCGCTTTCGGCAAATCCGGCTCGAATCGAATTTTCTTTGATTTTAGCTCCGTTATCGGTATAGTGATGATTAATTTGTCAAACTCATAAGCCAACCCGGCATCATTTGCAACTACTATTGCTTTTTTGGTATAATCTACTGAGCTAACTTGGAAATTGTACACAATTTCATCTTTCAGCGCTTCAATGTAGTTTTTGTGAACAAACCCGTACATTGTAGTATGAGCAAATTGATAGTCAATAGTTTTTAATTTGGTGGTTAATTTGGAAATTTCATTGGCTGAAAAATTAGATGCCCTGGTTGCGGTATCCGTTAATGCACTTTCTACAAGCTTAATGAATTTTGAATCGCTGTTAAACTTCATTGCGAAATCCAAAACAGACATATCGTTTTTCAGGGGTGTTTTTCTCTTTATTTCGTTTAGAAATTGATAAAACTCAATTGGAAAATCATCATTGAGCTGATTATCATACATAATTTTTATTACATCATTTTTTTTGTCTTGGTAGATGGGTGTGTGAGCTTTTTTAACCAATTTGTAAAGTTCATTTTTGCCGTGTATCCATTGCGCACCCAAATCAATGGGGTGAGAATGAAAATGTGTATTTTCCGCAATACGTCCGCCAGCACTGTCTTTCGCTTCCAAAATGGCAACGGAATACCCTTGTTTTGTCAAGTATTTTCCCAAGTACAAACCGGAAATTCCAGCACCGATGATACCTATTTTACAGGTATTCTTTTTGCTAAGACCAAAAGTCAAGCGGGGGATTAATCCAAATCCAAAGAACAGTAAGGTTATGTTTTTTAGAAACACTGTACGCTTCATAGTGAGTGCATGTTGTTAAGAGCATGTTTAAATTTCATACTTTGGTCTGCAAATGTTCATCTATGGAACCTCACTTTGCGTTTATCACGGCTGCGTTTAAGTATATATGTCAGACCCGTTTCTATGGCATACGATGCTTCAAACAAGAAATGTTTGTTGGGGTAATTATAATTCACAGAAGCACGCAAGAAGTATAGGATAGGCAGCTCGGTTTTTCGGCTGAAATCATAGCCTAAGCCCAAAGCAATAGAAGGCATGGCAGCGGCTTGCGAGGCTTTGCCTTTTCTAATCAAATCTCCTGCTGCGTTTACATCAAATTCATCATAGCTATAAAAACGATGCAAATAGCCTAAGCCTAAATGGCTTTCAAGCGTAAGACCGAAGTTGGTGGTATATCTCACACCTATCCGTGGAAGAAGAGAGACAGCCGTAAAATTTTGAGTTGCAAAAAAATTTGAAAATTGAATTGTGCCAACCACCGTGAAGTTTTGAGTGGTGGCTAAATAATTTTCCCAAGCGAATAAATAGCCTGCATTACGAAATTTATCCCCAAAATAGCCCACAGAAAAGCCAAAACGTTCGTCCTGAGGTGTTCCGTTTTTGGTAGTTTCTTGTGAAAATACCTTGTTACAAAATAAAATTGTAAGTACTAAAATAAATATCTTTTTCATTGCGCTGCACCGAATTTATAAAGTGAATAAACAATTAAATCAGGATTAATGAGTGTTGTATTGGTTACGAAAATTACGCCCACTCTTTTTTCAATATCATAAGCCATCGTGCTTGTAATGCCTTGGTCGCCCCCTCCGTGCCCGTACAGCACTGTGCCATTAAAATTATAATAATACATTCCCAAACCGAAGTCGAAGGCCAATCCTCCTCGCACCATCGAAAGTGTTCTTTGCTGCATAAGCGACAAAGTTTGGCTACTTATGATTTGTGTACCCTCAAAAGTGCCCTTGTTGATGAGCATTCTCAGGAATTTAGAAAAATCAGTGGGGGTAGTAATTACACCTCCCCCGGGATAGTCGGGCAGCGTATAATAGGGCTTTGAGGGGGTAAATGTGGGGCTAAAAGGAATGGCTAATTCGCTCAAGGGAACATTTTTGAGACGGAAAGTTGTTTTTGACATTCCCAGAGGGGTAAAAATATTTTGTTGGCAATATTCGTCAAAAGGTTGATTTGAAACACGCTCTACAATGTACCCCAAGAGTGCATAACCGATGTTTGAGTAATTTGATTTTTCTCCGGGTGCGTAATCAAAGAAAGTCCTGTTAGCATAAAATTGGCCGTTCGTTGCCAGCAAATCGCTTAAAAATTGTGCTAATGTAATGGGACAATCTTCGTTCCAGCAAGCCCAGTCAATTGTATAGTAAATAGCATCAGAAATACTTGTTGAATGATTAAGCAACATTCTTATCGTCATCGGTATATTGGGGTGTTTGGGGTTGGTTACCCGAAAAGGCAGGTAATTATTGATATCAACATCTAAGTCCAAAGCATTGCTTTCTACTAATTGCATTGCAGCAATTGCAGCAACCGCCTTTGAGATACTTGCTATAAAAAAACGTGTTTCGACTGTTGCTGTAGTTGTGCGGGTGGCTTCTCCCAGAGCATCTGCCCAGAGTATTTCATCATCTTTGACTACGGCAAAAGAGATGGCATTCATTTTTTGAATCCCTTTTTCCGCCTCGATGATTCGAAGTATATTAGCCTTTGAAGAGGCATCAATCGTAATCTCCTCCCTATTGCAAGAGATGAGAGAAAATGAAAGCAATAAAAATATGATTTTTTTCATAGTGCGTGGTTATCAACCTTGAACGTAAAAACTACCTGCGCACAAAGTTGCGCACTTATGGCCAATGTGTTTTTGACCTAAGTCAAATCAACGCATTTTTTTTCCTAATTCTACTAATTCTTTCGAGCGAAACTCCCAAATATGATGCTATGTGTGTAAGTTGAATTTTTGAAACTTCTTTTGGGTTTCTTGCTAATAAGTTGATATAATTAACTTCCGCTGTAAGTGCCCTAAATGCAATAAGCCTTTGCATTAAAATTTCTATGTAATTAGCTAAAAGTTGGTCTGTGATATCAGGCACTTTATTCTTTCTAATGTATTCCAAATAATCAGCTTTATTAACTTTTATGATTGTAGAGTCTGTTAAAGCTTGAATTATATCAAGACTTGGTAGATTATTAACATAGCTGTAAGGGCAGGTATCAATATCGCCGGGAAACGAAAAGCCAATGGTTACTTCTTTGTCTTCCACAAAGCGATAAGCTCTAAAAACACCACTTAGCACAAAAAAGAAGAAATCACACTTATCTCCCTCACACAAGACAGGGGTGTTTTTCTTAACGCTTTTTTTAGTCCCAATCAGCTCAATCATTTTTAGGACATCTGTATCACCATTTAATTGATTGTTTGGGTTTAAGTGCAAGTCCATAACAAATAACACTAAATAATTTTTGTAATAAAGTCAATTTATGATAGTCCAAGAAATCCAGTCTTTGAATTCATTGTTTTTGTGCGCTAAAAGTAAAATATGAAGCCCTACAGGTATTTTCTCATTTTAGCTTATCCAACACATAGCTCAAAGCATCTTCCGCTGTATCCACGTCCGGCTCGATGCCCAAATTTTTGTTACTGTCTGTTGCTCCGGCATATTCATAATACACTGTGCTTGTTCCACAAAGCAACTTTGAGTTGGGTAAGGTGAAAGTGGTCATATCAATAAATCCTGCGTAAGGTTGCCCGATGGGTGTTCCTATAATTTGTCCTATTTTATTGAATTTCACGGCTGCAATCATAGAAGCCGCCGAAGAGTAGGTGTATGGGCTTGTGAGGAAATATACATTTCCGACAAATCTGTTTTTTTGGTTTTCAGGCTTGATTTCAAACATCTTAGGGTTTGTTTTTTTGCCGTCCATATCATATTGATATTTATTGTGAACCGTATAGGGCTTGTCGGTGAGGTAAGCAAGCAGCATTTGCCCATACAAGAAATTTCCGCCCCCATTGTGCCGCAAGTCTATAATCAGGTTTTCGGTATTGCTGTTCTTGATCCCTTGGAAGGTCTTGTCCAAAAACTGACTAAACTCCTTTTTGCTCAAATTACTCATATCGGTAAAGAGGATGAGCGAAGTCTTTTCATCAATGTTTTGATAATCAAAGACGGGTCTATTTGTGCTAATGCTCTTCTGAAGCCATTGTGCCCTATCAATGAGGGGTGGGCGAATGCTCACATGCTTGCCCTCTTGCTGCAAGTTTACTTCGGTAATTTCACCCATTACTCGGTACACAAAACCTGCAAAACTGTACGCTAATCTAGCTAATTGATGTGCCTCGGTTTCACCACCCGCAAAGGGCATTGCAAGATTGATAACATCTCTTATGGATGTACCATTGATGCCGATGATTTCAGCTCCTTTATATTCCGTGCTAAAATCTTTGTGCAGCGAATTGAGAATAAAAAAGCGATTATTTTTCATCGCCACATCAAAAGGCAGCACCTGTGCCGTATCCGGAATTTTCATATTTGAGGCAAAAGTGTGCCCATCTTGAAAAAGGTTGGCATACAAGCAAATGGTTTTGGCAAAGTCTTCAGAAGCAATAGACGCTGAAAAACTTGCGATAAGAGAGTCTTTGTAGGCACGGTAGTTTGGAAAATTTGCCGTCGGATTGGGGTGTTTTGCCTCTAAGGTTTTGACAAAAAACTCAACATCTTGGGTTGCTTGTTGCTTGCTCAGGCTCGTAGGCTGCCCCGGGCATTGATGATAAAGCAATCCGAGTAGGAATAGTAATGTTAATCGTTTATTCATTAGTCAAATACGTTTTAGGACAAAATATACATTATTCCGATATTATTTGTAATAATTCCCTGATAAATAGTTGTCTGTCTCCTGTGTCGCCATCTGTATTGAATAATATCACCAAAGCGGAATTTTTATCTTTATTAATAAATAGCTCTGAATTAAACCCACCCGTTCCTCCATTGTGATAAAGAAAGGTTTCATTGCTGATACCTTTGTTCTCATAAGAAAACCAACCCAAGCAATTGACTGTCCTTTCGTAGGCAGTTTCTCTTACAAAATTGGTGTAAATATTTTGGCAAAGTGCCATACTGTTGCTTATCGGGCTTGTTTGTATATCAATATTGGCTTGGGCAAATTTCAACACTTCGCTCGCATTTGCTTTTAAAACCCCCGCCCCGTCCAAGGCGTTCAATGTTTTCCAATAATCGCTTTCTTTGCCTGTGTTAGTATAGCCTTTTGCCCAATTACTGAGGTCTGTTTCCTCAAAATAGGCTGAGGTAGCTTGCAAATCGAGTGGTTCTAATATTAAATCTTTGATTATTTCACCATAATCTTTGCCATATTTTCTTTGAAGGATTACGCCAAGCGTGCCATAAGCGGTATTGGAATACGTGAAATCTGTGAACGGTACAAAGGCTAACCTTGCATTTTTCAGCGATGAAAATAGTTTGTTCTCATCATACTCTCTCCAGCCCTTGGTGATATTGGTATAAAAACTTAGCCCTAAGTTGTTGGGCATATAGGGTAGTCCGCTCGTGTGTGTGAGCAAATGTTTGAAAGTCAGTTCAATTCCATCTCTGTTCAGGGTAGGCAAATTGGCAGGCAGGTAAGCCTTTATGGGCGTATCTATGCTTTTCCCTTCGTCTTCTAACATTTTCACAATCGCAATTGCGGTATAAACCTTAGAGATAGACCCGATTTCGTAGTAGGTATTTTGATTGGGTACAATCCCGCTTCCTTTGGCAGTTTCGCCATAGCCATAAAACGAGGCTTGCCCATTCTTAAAAATCCCAATGGATATGCCCACGGTATTCAGCCCCGATTTGTGGGCTAAAAAGGTGGTATGTACTGCTACATCTTGTGCAGACAATAAAGGATTATCAGAAAGTTCATTGGGTGCGACACTATCCTTTTCGCAGGCAAAAAGCGTAAAAAGCAAAAAAGCAACTGCTATTTTTTTCATCGTTGTTTAGATTTAAAAATTTGATTTTAGACCTATTGAAAATGTGGGGACATAGCCTTCAAAGAATCTTTCTTCATAACTTTCATTCAAGCGCATCAGGCGCATTTCAAGGAATAGCCCGACATTGAACTTGGCTTTGCATAACAAATCTACCCCCAAAGAGACGTGCATACTCGGGCTGAATTGATGCAGCAGATTCCCTTGGTTCTCCCATTCGCCTTCAGCGTTGTATTCAAATACATCGTACCCCAAAGCAGTAAGTATATAATTGGCTTGTAGCCCTAAGGCAAAACCGAATCGCTTGAAGAAACTGATAGAATATTCCCCGCCAATTCCAAAAAGCAATCGTGTGTCAATATCCGGTGTGTGGATAAAGCCAAAAGAGCCAAGGGCGGAAACCTTGTGAGCGTTCTGCTGTAACAAGGCTCTCCCGTATCTGATATTCACGCCCGAACTGAACAGCAAAGGGTGGTTCAATACGGTATTGTCATAACTCATACTGATTTGGTGTTTCAATAGAATTGGACTATCCTGACAACTGCTGATAATAGGCAGCATAAGCAGTAGGCATTTGAAAAAAATCACTTTCATTGGTTTATCAAGTTAATAAGGTTTGGAAACACGAACGACTAACAAAGGCAAAAGTAAGGGCAGAAAAGCCTTCGTTTGTTCCGATAGATAGAGGCGAACAAGTTAGGTTAAAATATTTCCTATTGATAATCAAAACGTTGCGATAAATAGCAAGGAAGCAGCGTCAAAATAGGCTATTTCTTTAAGCGGGGGTGTTTGCTTTGCGAAATTCGCTTGGGGTTTTGCCTGTGAATTTTTTGAAGGCGGTGTTGAAGGCGGTCTTTGAGTTGAAGCCCGCTTCAAAGGCAATTCCTACCAAACTCAAATGCTTGAGTTTTTTGTCCATCAACAATTTTTTGCTTTCCTCTACGCGGTGGCGGTTCACATAATCGTAAAAGTTTTCATTGAAGCCTTTGTTGAGCAGGTAGGACAACTGATGGGTGCTAGTTTGTAGCTGTGCCGACAATTTGGGCAAACTCAACTCATTATCTAAATATGGTTTTTCTTTGCGCATCAGTTCATTGAGCTTAGTCATTTCTATTACTAAGTCGCTTGGCAAAACCACCTTTCCAGATTTTTCGCCTGTATCTTCAATAATCTCTAGCACATTATGGGTTTCCTTTTCGGTAAAGGGATAAATTTCCTTTTGGTTGAGCGTGAAATAAGCCAAGTAATACACTGCCAAAAAGTAGCCCACCGAAGCAAAATCGGGCACTTCAGGAAATAAAATTTGAAAAATCCAAAGTAAGACCATAAAAAAAACACCATAGATGAGCCATTGCAGCCAAGACAAATCTATGCCCTCTACATTAGCCGAATATAGCTGAACATTTTTTTGATGTATGTGGATGATTTTCAAGCTCAATAGCAGGTAAACCACAATCTGACTAAAAAGCAGCAAAGTGATGGCAACTGAAATAAAATCACCCCAAAACTGTGGCGATATAAGGATAGTATTTTTAGGAAAAAAGACAGCTACCCCTGCCAAAAAAGTAATGTAAAAAAAGAAAGGAAGCAGGTGTAGGGCATCCGTTTTTTTTAGTTTTTGATGGGGACGGATAAAGTACTGGACGCTCAAATAAAATGTCGGGGCGATTACAAACAGGGGTAAACTAAAAATTTCTACTGCCACTGTATCGTCAGTAGGCAGTCCCAAAACCTTAAAGCACTCCTCAAAGAAAATAATCGAGAGCCAAAATAAGAACAGAGAAAGCCAGTAAGTAGCTTTTTTGTTGTTTTTGTTGGGTTTACTCAGCAGTAAAAATGAGTTTAACAACAAACTTCCGGTAGTGAATAGGTTGAGAAGGTGGAAGAATATGGCCATTGGTTTCTAAGGTAATTATAGGGCAAACGCACCAAACAGAATTTACAAAATAAAAGTATATCTTGTCTTGCAAAAAGATGCAAGATAGCTTAGATAAATTATTTAGCCAAGTGGACGACCCCCGAGTAGCGGGTGGCTGCTTGCACCGGCTCAAGGATGTATTATTCATTGCTTTTTGCACCCTATTGTCAAATGGGGAAGACTTTGAGGACATGGTCGAGTTTGGGAAATAACGCCTGGATTGGTTAAGTGGTATATTGGAATTACCCAATGGGATTCCGTCCCATGATACCTTCAATCGGGTTTTGCAAATCATTGACCCTGAATAACTTAGCGTCAGCATGAAAGCGGATGCCGAGGTCTTGATGGAAAGTGTTCGAGGCCAACTTATCAGCTTAGATGGCAAGAAAATGCGGGGTGTATCACCAAAGAGTCGAGGCAATAAAGGCTTATATATTTTGAGTGCCTGGATGTCAGAGCAGCAAAGGAGAAAACTATTTGTTAATTACTTATTCAGACGTGGGTTACATGTACAGATATGAATCTAAAGACGAAAATTCCCTTTCATTCTGTAAAGAAATAAGTTTAGGTGAATCGGAATGGGAAATTAAACGAAAATGAATACGAGAGCTAACAACGCATAAAACGTTCATTACCAGCAAAAGCTGGCAGCGCTTTTTATGCCTCGACCGTTGGGTCTCATGCGACTTAAAAACAATAAAAGGAATTACTTATGAAGACATCAAGAATTTTATTAGTATTAGGTAGTTTAGTCTATCTCGGCTTCGGATTTTTGTTTTTTATTAATCCGGATGCTATAACTGATATGGATGGTATTGTTTTGCCCACCAGAAGCAGTGCGAATCATATACGTGCGATACTTGGTGGTATGGAAATTGGACTGGGGGTTTTGTTGATTTATTTCTCAATGCGCAAAGAAAGAATAATATATGGATTAATTGTTTTGTCTGGCTCAATAGGTGCTGCGTCAATAGCAAGGTTATATGGAATTATATTTGACGGTGCGGGCGATACTTCGAATTGGATAAGTTTCATGGCAGAGTTTAGTTTTGGAGCTCTGGCATTGGTTTTATATTTTATTGAAAAGAGAGGAGGCAAATTATGAAAAAGGAAGGGCAAGTATTAGTTATTGTTCTCTTGATAATGCGAATATCGAGCTAAGCCCGAAGGGACGAAAAAGAAACTTATAAATAATTGATAACCAATGATTTTAAACCCAAAAGAGGTAACACCGTACGCGTATAATAGGTCACCGCGCCGGGGTTTAAATCGCAAAGATGGTTTTGCGTTTTGGTCATTGTACTGAGCAAAAATTGTCAAATTACATCTTGACTGTTTCAGCTTATAAAAAGCCGGAAGGGGGTCGTACTAATGCAGCACAACCCTCTTCGGCGAGCACTTATGCCAATGTAACAATGATTTGGCTATCAGTGCATTGATAGTCAAACAGTTGTAAACCTATGCATACACGTCATCAACGCATTGAAATTGGTATTATTTCGAGCCATCCAATTGCGAAACTTTATATTCGGCGCGCTTGCCATACGTAGCACCTTTCACCATTTTGTAGGCAGCTACTGCTTCGCTTTTCTGCCCTAGGGCTTCGTGGATTTCCGCCAGCCCAAAGTAGTACTTATCTTTGTCTGTATCCGTTGTCAGTTCGGCTGCCTTTTGCGCGTGTGTTAGTGCCTCGCTGTTTTGCCCTTTAGCCTTCAGCGATTGGGCTAAATAATAGTGCGCGTCAGCCGACTCGCGCTCTTCCAGAAAAGCCTGCGCACAAGCAATGGCTACGTCCCATTGTTTTTTGCCCCAAGCCACAGCCGCGAAGTTATCGGCTTTTTTGTATAATTCCTCGGCGCGGTCTGCTTTGCCACCTTTTTCTGAGGCTACGCTGGCCGCGAGGTAGGCTTTCACGGCGTCCACGGCATCGCCTTTGCCTTCAAAGGCTTGTGCGCGACCGATGTAGTTGGCGTAAAAACTTGGATCGTACTCAATGCCTTGGTCATAAACCGCCAGCGCTTCGTCATTTTTATTGGCTTTGCGCAAATTATTGCCCACATAATAAGCTGCAATAGCGCCGTTTTTGCTAGCCAAACGAATGACCTGCGCGTCGTCTTCCGATTCTGGATCACCAATTTCAATTGCTTTTTGCAATAATGGCAATGCGCCGTCGTAATCCTTAACTTTCAGCTTAGCCAAGCCCTCGTTGTACAAGGAAGCTGCACTGTCCTGAGCCAGCAGGGTTGTCGAAAATCCTGCTATCAAACAAATCAAAATAAAGCCATTTCTCACTTTAGCCATCATTAATATTTTTTTGGTTGAAAAATCTACGCAAAAATAAGCCCTTCGAGGCAAAAATAAAAATCTTGATTGTGGTGCGCCTTCTTTTTTGTCGGCACAACTGCTTTTTTAGTTGAAAACTCGGTTAAATATTTGGCTTTGAAAAATATTTTCAAAACTATATTCTAAGATGCAACGTTTTTTCCCAGCACTTGTCCTTTACAACATTTTTAATCACTTTCAAAAAAAAATCCGGATGCATCACTTTACTCGACTGAAAACGGGCGCAGTTTTTGTGCTTTGCCTATTGTGCAGCGCATTGCTTTTGGCACAACAACAACCCTCGCAATTGACTATTGTCAAAAAAATTACCCAAGCTGATGGTACGACTATCATTGAGCAACACGAATTGCCAAGCGGTGCGGACTGGCTTCGGGAGCTGCAAACATTGCGCGCAAACGCCGGCGAAAATGTGGAGTGGCATTTGACCGACCAGCCGCAAAGCTTAGCTACTTTCGATAGTGAAAATGGCGAGACATTGGCGTTCGTTCGCATGGCGGAAAATGGGCAGGGGCCTGAGGCACAACCCAACCAACAGCATATTGTTTGGCAGAACAACCAGAATCATCCACCACAAAACATGGCAGGTTTTGCTACTGTGCGACGCGATCCTTGTCGCGTTTTTATTGGCGTCAGTACTACACAGCACGGGGCAGAGGGACTGCGCGTGCATCAAGTCATACAGGATACGCCGGCAGCCGAGTATGGCGTGCAGGTTGGCGACCTTATTCTCGCTATGGACAATGTGAAGGTCAGTACACAAAAAGGTTTGGAAGGCCTCCGCGACCAGCATCAGCCCGGCGAGGCATTTACTTTAACCGTATTGCGCAACGACCAGGAAGTGACGCTCAGCGCCCGCTTCAAAGAATGCACCCCGGAAGCGCTTGAGGCGGCTCGGCTGGCTAAGGAGGCGCAAGCTGCCCAGCAAACGGCTATGCGCGCGCGACTGGCTGCGCAACCTAAGAATAGCTGGGCTTCCCAAGAACGTCAGGTGGCTCGGCAGGAGCGGCCGGTGCTTGGCATTTATCCGGATGAGGAATACCTTGGCGAAGGAATTACGATTAGCAATGTAAAACGATATGCTGGCGCGGCTGCGGCCGGTTTGCAAGCAGGCGATAGAATTACGACCATTGACGGGCAATCTGTGACGGGTACGGCTTCAATAAGGGCGGCTTTGTCTGAACACAAACCAGGCGATAAAGTGATGGTGGCTTACCAACGTGATGGGCAAACACGCTATGCGGAGGTTACGCTTTCTGGTAGTGTAGAATATGTGCACCAAACCGTAAAACGGGATCCTTGCGCCGTATTCATTGGTATTTACAGCTCCAGCCGGGGCACACAGCCGGGGGTACGGGTGAGTGGTGTTATTGCAGGAACGCCTGCTAAAGCCAGTGGCATCCAGCCGGGCGATGTTATTATAGCATTGGACGATGTGCCGGTGAACAATCATCAGGAGGTGGTGCGCGAGCGCGACAAGCACCAGCCGGGCGATCCGTTTACACTACTCGTACTGCGCGACGATAATTATATCGAAATTGATGCTGTTTTCAATTCTTGTACAACAACCGACGAAACGCCTGCTACCATAGAGGAAGTAGTGGAAATGGCGATGGACGATGAAGCGCCTGCCGAATTGCCTGCACTCGAGCTGAAAAGCGAACTGGCAGTTGAACTATTCCAGATATACCCCAATCCGACGGTGGGCTTGTTGAATGTACAATTTAGTGCCGAGGCCGTACCCACCATCGTGCGCATTCTGGATGCAACGGGCAAGGAGGTCTATCAAGAAGCGCTGAACAGTTTCAACGGTTTTTACAATCAACAAATTGACCTTAAAGGGAATGCGCCGGGCATCTATGTGCTCACCATCCAGCAAGGTACGCAGCGGCTGACTAAAAAAATTGCCTTATTGCCTAAAGTATAAACAAACATTTTTTCAGGATCAAGTGTATAGAAAAGCCCTCCGATTCAGCGCATTCGGAGGGCTTGTTTGTTGACGGCAGATTATTGCCGAATTTACATAGAATGGCGCAAGGCTTGTATTTTCAAGTGTTCTGAAAAGAACGGTGGCTTACTTATACAAGTAGCTGAGCGCTTTTTTGTCGTTGGTATTGAAAGGACGGTTGACGCCAGTACCAATGCAAGCCAACATCCAGGAGTTGGGATCGGGACCGGTCGGTGTACCCGGTATGTGCACCGCACCCACGCCAGTAGTCACCTGCCCTTCATTGCCACCGGAGCCGCAGCTATAGCTACGGTTCATATAATCTGTATGGCGAAAGCCAATGCAGTGCCCCATTTCGTGCGCCATGATGGTAGCCAAATAGCTGGTGCCGGGGCTGGTGCCCAATGCGTTTACATTCATCAGTACAGTGCCATAAGGATTGCCACCACTGGGGAAACCGGCCGAAGCCAGATAGGTAGCGCCATTGGGTGCCCGGTCAAACAAAATGTTCACCGGATACTGGCTGACGCGCTGAAACTTCAGGCGCAGGTTCTCATTATTAAATCGGCTGATAGCCGTATTCAATGCCGTGCTGTAAGACGAAGGTAGATTCGTAGTCATGGCTATCCGCAGCGTACGCGGCAGGCCGCCTACAAGGTTGAAGGTGCGGTACTGTTCTTCTGCTACAAAACGTAGGAACTCCTCCAGCGGATTGTGGCGCAGCATTTCTTCTGGCAGAAAAATATCGCCTTCTACGATATAGCCGCCTTCTTCCTTAATGACATTTTCAGTACTAAAACCCAAGTGTTCAATTTGATGCAATACATCATCTGGGATGGCATTGCGGTCGTTGTTGGTGTTTTCTTCTTGCGTGCAGGCAAACAAGCCCAGCAGCAGAAGCAAAGCAAAGGTAAGCGGTGTGCTAAATAGTTTTTTCATGGTAAAAATGAAGTTGATTGTGAAAAAATTCATTGACTAAAAACAAAATTGGTCGTCCGGTTTCAGGTCGTTTTTACTACGCATAGCGCAGCACAATGCGGATTGCCTCAGTCGCCCATTAAAAGCGATGGCAGCAGGGTACGTTAAGTCAAGCTGTAGGTATAAAACCTTGCGCAGTTATTGTGCAGATTTTGTTTGGGCAGGGGAAGGAGTATCTCCCGCTGTGAAAGCCACAGCGGGAGACTAATGTATGTTGTTTACTAATACAGATAGTTTAGTGCTACTTTGTCATTAGCATTGAAAGGCCGATCGGTTGTGCTGCTAAGGCAAGCCAACATCCACGAGGCCGCATCCGGGCCAGTGGGCGTGCCGGGTATGTGCACTGCGCCTACGCCAGTAGTTTCCTGCCCTTCGTTGCCACCGGAGCCACAGCTGAAGCTACGATTCATGTAGTCGGTATGGCGGAAACCAATGCAATGCCCGATTTCGTGCGCAAGTACGGTGGTCATAAAGCCGAGGCTGTAGTTGTTGTACTTTCTCGCGTACCGAATGTCGTTGAAAGGGTTGCCGTTGCTGTCCGGAAAGCCGGCCGCAGCAATGTACTGGCCCGTATTCACTATCCGGATATTGATAGTGCCGCCGCCGCTGCTGCCACCACGCACGAAAGTGAGTCCGAGGTTTTCGGCGTTGTACCGAGCAATCGCTGCATTGATGGCATTGGAAAAGCCGGTGGTGATGTTACCACCGCTGGTAGTTATCGTGATGGTGCGTGGCAGCCCTGTCACGAGATTGAAGGTGTGGTACTGCTCTTCGCCGGCGATGCGCAACAGTTCAGCCTTCAGGCTACCACGGTTAAGGTCTTCATTGCTCAGCAGAATGTCACCTTCCACAATGTAGCCCCCTTCTTCATCTTTGATAACGTTGTCGGTACTGAAGCCCAAACCGGCAATTTTCTGTAGCACCTCACCAGGGATCAGGTCCACGTCGTTTGCCGTTCCGTCTTCTTGCGTGCAGGAGTAGAAGCCTGCCGTGAGCAGCGCGAGCACTGCTAAAGTGTTGATTAGCCTTTTCATACTAAATTGATAATTAATGGTGAAAAAAATTATGTGATAAAAAAGAATACCCGTTGCCTCGGCACTTTCAACAACTGATTGCGGAAAGCCGGATGGATACCACCGACCGGGGCGCTACGACTATCAATAGCGCATTTTCGGGCGGGCCGATAAGATGATTTGGAAGTGTTAAGAATCTTCTCCGAAAAAAGAAGATGTGGCGTGGAAAGGAAAAATGGTCTCCCGCCGTGTGTAAGCGGGAGACGGGTATCTTTTTTACGAAAGGATACTTTTTTAGTACAAATAGCTCAAGGCTGTTTTGTCATTGGCATTAAAAGGCCGATCCGTTGTGCTACTTAAGCAAGCCAGCATCCATGAGTTGGCATCCGGGCCAGTGGGCGTGCCGGGTATGTGCACCGCGCCTACGCCAGTAGTTTCCTGCCCTTCGTTGCCACCGGAGCCACAACTGAAGCTGCGATTCATGTAGTCGGTGTGCCGGAAGCCAATGCAATGCCCGATTTCGTGCGCAATAACGGTGGTCATAAAGCCGAGGCTGTAGTTATTATAAAACCTCGAATAGCGGATGTCATTGAACGGATCGCCGTTACTGTCGGGGAAACCCGCCGCAGCAATGTACTGACGAGTGTTTACCACTCGAATGTTGATAGTGCCGCCGCCATTGCTGCCGCCGCGCACAAAGGTCAACCCCAGGTTTTCTGCATTATAGCGCGCAATAGCGGCATCAATAGCATTAGAAAGCCCGGTCGTAATGTTGCGGCCACTGGTCGTTACGGTAATGGTACGTGGCAGCCCCGTCACCAAATTAAAAGTGTGATACTGCTCTTCGTTCGGAAAGCGGAACGTTTCGGAGTGCTGGTAGCCGCGCTCCAAGTCTTGCGAGCTTAGAATAATGTCGCCCTCTACAATGTAATCGCCTTCGTCTTGGGTCACATTGTCAATGCTGAAGCCCAGATTAGCAATTTTTTGCAATACGTCGTTTGGAATTAAATCCACGTCGTTGGCGGTTCCATTGTCTTGTGTGCAGGCACTGAAGCCCATCACAACAATCAAAAGAATCCAGGTAAGCGGTGTGTTGATTAGCAATTTCATAATAAAACGAGTTTTTATTGAGAAAATAAATAATAGCTCGTTAGTTTTTTGCAGTTATTATACAGCAAAAAATATCATTTACCTAACTTTTATAAATCGTCGGGCGTATGAATGCGCGTGTGTACAGTGCAATTTTGATTTGGGAAAAGTCGTTTTCCGGCTGGGGCAGGGTAATTAGTTTCTAAATACTTTTAAAGTGTTTGACATCGTTCGTTCGCAAACATAGAAAATATTTCAATAGCAAACATCTATCGGGTTCGCTTTTCTTTACAGAAGGAAGCATTTTTTTATTTTTTTCAAAAAAACAGCAAAAATTCAAAGAATATATCAATAAATTATGGAAAAGATTACCTTTAAATGCAATAAACTTAATGTTTTTGTGCTGTAAATACTGAAAAAAGCGCATTCAGCAGAATATTTAATTGTTTTGTAATAATTCTGTCATATTTTTCATATACAAAATTTCATTTGCTCACTTTTTTTTGAAAATTGATGCTCATTGCCATCTAAATTGCATTTTTGCATACAATCAAGATGTAGCTTTGCCCAGATGAAAAAGTATGCCATTGTATTATTAATATGTCTTGCTGGTAGTTTGTCGGCACAAACGGCACCGCCAGAGAGCAAAAAATTGTCACCACCGCTACGGGCGAATATAGCTGCCTTGGAGGCGCGCAGTGGAGAAGTAAGGCAGCAGTGGGCCTTGAGCGTGCGTGATACGGCGGCTTTTCGGCAATGGCTGCACGACAACGATTTGGCATCGGCGTTGGTTGGCGAATACCGGCCAGCACAGATTTTTATTTTGTCGTTGCCTTTTTCTACCCTATGGGAGCGGTTGTTGCCGTTAGAAATGGTGTTGTTTGTAGATATTGCCAACCGCCGCGTGCAGGAGGAGCTGGCTGTGAAATCACTTGATCTGAGCGCCAACCACGTTAATCGGGTGCATCATGCGCTACCATTGCTCAATGGCCGCGGGCTTACCGTTTCTGTCAAGGAAAATGATTTTGACGCTAATGACATAGATTTTGCCGGGCGCATTCGCCCGTCGGCGGCAGCGGCTGGCTTCTTTGCTACGCATGCCTCCATCATGGCAACAATTATAGCGGGCGGTGGCAATACGTTTTACACGAGCAAAGGGGTAGCCTGGGGCGCACAACTCACTTCGGCCAGCTTTCGCAATTTACTACCCGAACCAGCCGCTTATTATGACACCTTGGGCGTCAGTGTACAAAACCACTCCTACGGCGTCGGTATAGAAAATTATTATGGCAATGACGCGGCAGCCTACGATGCCTCGGTGCAGTGGCGTCCGGCGCTGTTGCATGTTTTTTCAGCTGGCAATCGCGGCAATCAGCTTGATACGCTGGGTGCCTATGCCGGTGTAGAGGGCTATGCCAACCTGTCGGGAAGTTTTAAAATGGCTAAAAACATACTTACGGTAGGCTCTACGGATTCCTTGGGTAAGGTGTCTTTGCTCAGTTCGAAAGGCCCGGCGCACGACGGCCGCCTGAAGCCTGACCTGGTTGCCTATGGCTTAGATGGTAGTTCTGGCGCTGCGGCCATAGTATCGGGTATTGGTTTGTTATTGCAGCAAGCTTGGCAGTTACAGCACAACGGGCAACTTCCGGCAGCCGCGCTTTTGCGTGCCGTTTTGCTCAATAGCGCCAATGATGTGGAGACACCTGGCATTGACTTTCAGTCGGGCTATGGGCAGGCCAATGCTTGGCGCGCTGTAGAGACCATCCGCGAGGGCCGATATTTTGAGGGTACAGCGCGGCCCGAGGAGCTGATTACGGTTGTTATAGAAGTACCAATTGCTGCGCGGCAACTGAAAGTCACGCTGGCTTGGACAGACCCGCCTGCCACGCCGGATGCGGATACCGCTTTGGTGAATGATCTCGATCTCGAACTGCACGACCCCGCCACGGGTACTGTCTGGCTGCCCTGGGTGCTCAATGCGGCGCCGCATCTGGATTCGCTCAGACAACCACCAGTACGCCGCGCCGACCACCTGAATAACGTCGAGCAAATTACACTCGAAAACCCTGCCGTCGGTGCGTACCAAATCAAGGTAGCGACTTATCGCTTAGCTACCACGGAGCAACCATTCTACATTGCTTGGCAATACGATATAGAGGGCAGCGTAGGGTGGATGTTTCCTACTGCCGACGATAATCTGCTGGCGGGCGAAACCGCGCTGCTGCGTTGGGCCGCCGTGACGGAGCCGGAGTCCACCGCCACACTCGAATATTCCTTGGATGAAGGGCAAAGCTGGCAAACAATTGATACGGTATCACTTGCAAAGGGGCACTATGCTTGGCAAACGCCGCCGATATTCGCGGAAGCACTGCTACGTCTAAACACTCCAGACAGCAGTTACACCTCTGGGTTGTTTACTATTTCGCAGCCGCTCAAGTTAGAAACCGCTTTCAATTGCCCGGATTCTGTATTGTTGTTTTGGCAGCCCGAGCCAGCCGCCGATGCCTACACGCTCTCCGCATTAGAAAGCAATTACATGACTCCGGTAGCTACCTTGCAGGATACGTTTGTCCTATTGGATAAAAAGAACTTTCCGGCACTCCATTATGCTATTGCACCGGTCATCCGCAACGGGCGCACCGGCTTGCGCAGCATGGCTATTAATTATAGCACGCAGGGTGTTGACTGTTATATTACAAACTTATTGGGGCTGCTCGATGGTGAGGCGGTGCGGCTACAATTAGCGCTAAGTAGTACTTATGAATTACAACGCATTGTTTTTGAGAAACTTACGCCCACAGGATACCGCGCAATCGGTAGTTTGGCCGCCAATATAGCTTTGCAATATGAATGGATAGACCCTAGGCCCGCTACGGGACTAAACACCTACCGCGCTTGTATTCAACTACGCAACGGCGCTACGCGCTGCTCCGAGCCGGTGAATATCTTCTACCAAGGCCCGAGCGACTATCTCGTTTTTCCTAATCCCGTTAGCAATCAGGAAGATTGGAATGTGCTTATCCCGGAAGCCATTGATAATGAATGGACATTAGAACTGTACGATGCCTTGGGGCGGCTGGGGCTGCGCTATCCGCTGCTGGGGGGGCAGGAGCGCATTCCTATACAAAGGCTCCCGCCTGGTGTTTATTATTTTGTAATCCGGTCGGAAGCAACACGCATCGGGCAAGGGAAATTAGTAGTACATCCATAGCATCATCGTTTGGGCAATAGCTGTAAAGCGCTTATCGAAAAAAATAGCACTTCAATAGAAAATCTTAACACTTTTTAACTTCTGACGTTTATCTTGGCAGAAAAATGATTGAACGCCTATGAGTATGCTTCGCTTAGAAAACGTCACTAAGACGTACGAAAAAAATATTGCCGTTAACCAAGTCACTTTCGATGTGCCGGAAGGCAGTTTATTTGGCTTGCTGGGCCCCAACGGCGCTGGCAAAACCTCTCTGATTCGGATCATTACGACCATCACACGAGCCGACGAGGGCGTGGTGTATCTTGACGGGGAAAAGCTCAACAATCGCCACCCAGAGCAAATCGGCTACATGCCCGAAGAGCGCGGGCTGTACAAAAAAATGAAGGTGGGCGAGCACCTGATGTATTTGGCGCAACTGAAAGGCCTAAGCAACCAGCAAGCCCGCCAGGAAATCGGCTACTGGTTTGAAAAATTTGACATCAAGGACTGGTGGTCGAAAAAAGTAGAAGAGCTGTCTAAAGGGATGCAGCAGAAAATCCAGTTCATTGCTACCGTAGTGCACCGGCCCAAGCTACTCATACTCGATGAGCCTTTCTCCGGGCTTGATCCCATCAATACCAACCTTATTAAGGACGAAATTCACGAACTCAACGAGCAGGGCAGGACCATCATTTTCTCGACGCACCGCATGGAGCAGGTGGAAGAGATTTGTAAAAAAATTGTGCTCATCAATAAAGGTAGTAACATCCTCGAAGGCGATGTAAAAAGTATTAAAAATGAGTTCAAGGACAACCTGTTCAAGATTGATTATGAAGGGGCCTTGCCACCGGAAGTAAAAGAACGCTTTCGAGTAGTAAATGAAAATGGGCATTCTATTACTATACAGGTACCCGACGAGCGCGATTCTAATCAATTATTACAATATTTATTACAAAAAGGGGTCTATATTCACGCATTTAATGAAATATTGCCCACTCTGAATCAAATTTTTATTAAACAGGTGGAAGATGCGAATAAGGTGGGGGTGATGGGTGATAGGGCGAATAGGGGGATAGGGGCGTGTCTGAAATAGGTTAAAACTTTCTGGTTTTTTTTAAAACATTACAAAACATGAGCAAACTCGGATTAATTATAAAAAGAGAATACCTAACCCGCGTCACGCGGCGTTCGTTCATTTTGGCTACATTGCTGACGCCGCTGGGCTTTGCGGTATTTTTTGTGGTGGTCGGCTTTATTTTTGCTTACGAAAGCGATGATTCTAAGCGCATTGCGGTCATAGATAAAGAAGGCATTTTGCAAGGCAGCCTCAAGGATGAGAAAAATCTGTATTTTAAATTTGTGGACACCGACCTGGAAACGCTGCGCCGCGATTTTAAGCAATTTGATTACGACGGTATCTTACTACTGCCGCCTATTAAAAATATGCTCGACCAGACTTATACGGTGTTTTATTATTCTGACAAGCAGCCCACCCTCGACATTGAAACGCTCATCCGGCAGCGCATCAATAGTGGTTTGCGCGATTATAAAATCGAACAGCTCAAGTTAGAGCGCGAGCAACTCAAAGCGCTCGATACGCGCGTAGAGTTGGACCCGGAGCCGATTGACCCCGATTCGAGCGACAAAACGACCAAACTTACGGGTGCCATTGCGGCGGGTATTGGCAGTATTATGGGCATTATTATGTACATGACAGTGTTCATTTACGGTATGATGGTGATGCGCAGTGTGATGGAAGAAAAAACCACCCGCATTGTGGA
This sequence comes from uncultured Saprospiraceae bacterium, assembly GCA_937872385.1. Lineage (GTDB taxonomy): Bacteria > Bacteroidota > Bacteroidia > Chitinophagales > Saprospiraceae > JADJNW01. The sequence continues at coordinate 111,939 of CALMSO010000057.1, read as the reverse complement.
AGTAATGATTTCGAGTGTGAAGCCCTTTCAGTTGATGCTTGGCAAAATCATTGGCGTGGGCGCGGTAGGCCTTACGCAGGTAGCCATTTGGGCTATTCTGATACCGCTCATCAGTCTGGGTGTGAATGTAGTTTTCGGCTTTGATGCGAATCAGATGAATACAGCTACTGCCGCCGAACTCAACCCCGACGATACCGAGGCGATGATTATGCTGGCCATGCGGGAACTGGGGCGCCAAAACTGGCTGCTAATTCTGCCTTTGTTCATTGTGTATTTCCTCGGAGGGTATTTTCTATACTCCTCGCTATTTGCGGCCGTTGGCTCAGCTATGGGCGACGATCTGGGCGAAGGACAATCTTTGACGCTACCCATTACTATTCCAGTGATTATTGCTTTTTACATCATGTTTGTGGCCGTGCAGGCACCCAACTCAAGTTTGGCGGTGTGGTCGTCTATTTTTCCGCTTTTTTCGCCTATCGTGATGCCCGCGCGCTTAGCTTTTGGGCCGCCCGTGTGGGAAGTTGCCCTTTCCATCGCCGTGCTGGTGGCTACCTGTATCTTTTTCGTGTGGCTGTCGGGGCGTATTTATCGGGTCGGCATTTTGATGTATGGCAAAAAAGTGACGTTCAAGGAGTTGGGTAAATGGTTGTTTTATAAGGATTGAAAAGGAGTGATAGGAGTGATAGGAGGATAGGGGAATCGGGACATTGAGTGAGCGGGTTATTGCGAAAAGCGACCCACCATTTCGGGGAAAATATGTATTTTGCCAAAAAAATTTATACGCACTTTAAAACCCGGAATACAGGTATGAAAAAACAACACTTCCTTCTTGTCGCACTTTTACTATCTACCGCTTTCGTTGCTAATGCGCAAAAAGAGCGAATGCTACCCGCCGATACCATGGTGGTGACACAACACCAAGTGACCATCAAAGGGCAGCGCGTGCCGTACACCGCTACGGTGGGCACTCAGCCGGTCTGGAATGATGCGGGCAAACCCGCTGCTACCTTGCTCTATACCTACTACGAACGCTCCGATGTACAGGATCGCTCCACGCGGCCTTTGGTCATCTCATTTAATGGTGGCCCTGGCTCGGCTTCCGTGTGGATGCACATTGCCTATACTGGTCCCCGGCTTCTGGAGATTGACGACGAAGGCTACCCCGTGCAGCCCTACGGTATTCGTGACAATCCGCACTCCATCCTCGATGTAGCGGATATCGTCTATGTCAATCCGGTTAATACCGGCTATTCCCGCATCCTTGACCCCGAAGCCAAGCGGGAGACTTTTTTTGGTATTAATGCCGATGTCAAATATCTTGCCGAATGGCTCAATACTTTTGTCACCCGCAAAAACCGCTGGACTTCGCCCAAGTATCTCATTGGCGAAAGCTATGGCACTACGCGTGTTTCGGGCTTGGCGCTGGAGTTGCAAAATGCACAATGGATGTACCTGAACGGGGTCATTCTGGTATCGCCGACCGATTTGGGCATTCGGCGCGACGGGCCGGTAGCTGCCGCCAATCGCCTGCCTTATTTTGCGGCCACGGCTTGGTTTCACAAAGTATTGGCACCGGAGCTGCAAGCCAAAGACTTGGAGCGCGACTTCCTGCCGGAGGTAGAGGCTTTTACGATCAACGAACTGCTGCCGGGTATGGCTCTGGGCGGTTTTCTCGACCCTGCCAAAAAAGAGGCATTAGCTAAAAAAATGGCTTATTACTGCGGCTTGTCTGAGCAAATAATTTTACAACACAACCTCGATGTGCCGTATCCGTTTTTCTGGAAAGACCTGCTGCGCGAGCGAGGCGGCTACACCGTTGGGCGGCTTGACTCGCGCTATCTCGGCATTGACCGGAAGGAAGCGGGCGAGCGGCCGGATTACAATTCAGAAATCACATCGTGGCTACATTCTTTTACGCCAGCTATCAACTATTATTTTCGCAATCATCTGAATTTCAAAACCGATACCAAGTATAATATGTTCGGTCCAGTGAATCCCTGGGATCGCAACAACGACAATACCGGCGAGAACCTGCGCCAGGCCATGGCTCAAAACCCTTATCTGAAAGTGATGACCCAGTCGGGTTATTATGATGGTGCTACCACTTATTTCAATGCCAAATATAATATGTGGCACCTCGACCCCAGCGGTCGTTTCCGCGACCGAATGCGCTTCGAGGGTTATCGCAGCGGGCACATGATGTACCTGCGCCGCGAAGATTTGGCTTCCGCCAATGAGCACATCCGGGAGTTCATTCGGGATTCTTTACCGAAAAAAGGCGCGCCAGCCAAGTATTGAAATGCTTAGCTATTAACCAACGGGCGGTGGCAATAGCCCTATTGTCACTGCCTGTTGGCAAACCATCGGGTTAATAAAATTTACTATCTCGTTTGGGCGATGGTGTATCTGCTCCGCCTTGGGTACTTCCGGGTTTGCCTGCAAAAAAGTAACGCAACACCCCTTCAAAGCTACCGCTGTTGTACTTGCGCAGTTCCGTCAGTGTAGCATCGTACGACAAACCGAATGTAATTTGCTCCGATAATTCAATGCCAAGCAGAAGCGACAAGGACTCACCCAAACCACTATTTTTGGCACCACCAATGCGATAGGATACGCCCGTCATAAATTTTTCATTGAAAATCATGTTCACGTTCACATGCGTGTCGAAAGGTGCGCCGGTGACATATTTTAGTAGCAGCTGCGGCTGAATGTCCACATTATCGCCCGCTTTAAGGGTCACGCCACCCATAGCAAAAAAGTGCCGCGCCTCGCGCGAAATCAGATCGGGTGAGTCCGCTAAGTCAATATTACTTTGCAAAATTCTTGGCACGGCAATTCCGAAGTACACGTCGTTGCCCCGATGGAAATAAATACCCGCCCCAAAATTGGGGACATAACGGCTTTGCAAATCTCCTGGAATTGCTCCATCTGTGCCAATGGGCTGAGTACCCTGCAACTGGCTGAAATTGATGCGCATCAGGCGCACCGAGCCTTGCAGCCCCATGCTCAGTATTCCCCGGCCGAGGGGCACGCGGTAGGCATAAGCCGCATCGGCGGTGTAGTTTTCGGTGACGCCAATGGTTTGTCGCAACACGCTGACGCCCAGCCCCACCCGATTGTTGACTAAGCCAGTATTTAGGCTTATGAGCTGGGTTTGCGGGGCACCGTCAATACCCACCCATTGGTTGCGCACTAATGCCGTGACGTTGGGGGCTACGTCGCTGCCCGCTGCTGCCGGGTTGAAGCCCAATTTATAATACATAAACTGGGTGTAATGCTCTTCCTGCTGCCCCCGGAGCCAGGTAGTCGCGCAGCAAAGTAGTATAATCGCTGTAAAAATGTTTTTCATATACTCGTTGATTAAATCGGTGAAAAAACGCTACAAAACCTCCAGTCACCAAAGAATCCTACCGGGTTCCCGGGCTTGAATTATTATACAAATTTCAACAGAAAACGACACCTATTTTTATTTAAAAATTTGACTGTCAGTGTATTAAAACAAAAATTATTCGCCATTTTGCTTTTGAAAAGGCATTGTTGGCTCATAGGCCCGCGTCAACGCTGAATCAAAACAAAGCCCGTTTTTACTGGCTCGCCATTACCAAAATTGACCGTGTAGAAATAAGTGCCAACGGGCAAATCTTCGCCATTGAAGGTGCCGTTCCAGTTATTCCGATAAGGAATCGGGGAGCGATATACTTCGTCGCCCCAGCGGTTGAAAATGAGCACTTGGCAGTTCGGGAAATTGGTATCGTCAATGAAGCAAGGAACCACAAAATTGTCATTGATGCCGTCGCCATTGGGCGTGATGACAGATGGAATATCGCATTGTGCATTATCACCAATGGTAAAGGTGACCGTTGCCGTTGAGCAGGTGCAACCTTCGCTGCAAATCTCATAGGTCATTTGGTCGGTACCTACTACATTGACATTGGGAGTGTAAAGAAACGTGCCGTCGCCGAAGTTTTCGAGCACGCCTTTGGTTGGCGGCATTATTACAGTAATCAAGGTACCGGCTGGGGCAATGTCATTTTCCAATACGTCAAATTCGGTCTCTTTGCCAAAAGGCACTGTGACGTTGTCGTCATTGGCGCGTGGATTCATTTTGTAAACAACTGTCACCGAATCGCGCGAAAATTCGCCGCAGAGCGCATTGTCTATTGTCCAGAAAAAAAGATTTTCGCCGATTGCCAGATTAGAAACGGTGGCGCGCGGGTCTGTCACACTGGAGAATGTAATGCCGGGCGTTTCTGTAGTCCAGCGCCCGATGCTGCCATCGGCTGGGCGGGCCGCGTTGAGTGTGGCCGTTCGATTATCGTTGCAAGCAATAATATCATCGCCAGCAAATGGCTCGGTATCGGAAGTGAGCACTTCTACCATATCGAATAGGCCGCCGCAGCCGCTTACAATTGTCCAAGTAAAGGAATAGCGGTTGCCCGATTCGAGGCCGGTCACGAGCGTGTTAGGATTTTGTGGCTCCAAGATGACCACACCGAGGGTCTGTTGGGCCAGCGGCTGCGACCAGCGGCCCTCGCCACTGAAAGGCAGTTGGGCATTGAGCAATACTTGGTCGGTAGCGCACACCACTGTATCTGCGCCGGCGTAGGGTATTTCAATTGGAATAACAGACAATTGTACGGTATCCGCTGCATAATTCACACAAGCGCCATTAGAAAGCCGCCACTGGAATGCGTAGGTAGAATCACCACGTAGCCCCGCAACCAGCGAAGAGGCGCTGCCTGGGTTGGCAATAGTCACGCCAGTTGGATTGCCTGTAACGAGGCTCCACAATCCACCCCCGATGGAGGGCTGGCGACCGTTGAAGCGTATTTCATCGGCTTCGCAAACGAGATCGTCTTCCCCTGCAAATGCCTGCTCAGCAGGGATGGTATTCATCACTACTGTAGTGGGCGCCGAAAGCGCAGAAGGGCATCCATTGACCGTAGCGGTAGCCGTAAAGAGGAAGTTGCCATTGTTGTAATCAGCGAAATTTAACAAATCGAAATTGAGCTGTTGGGTATTGCCCACAATATTTCCAAACTGATTGTACCAAGTATAAATAGCACCCGGCACAGCCGAACCCGGAACTACAGAGAGCCGCAGCACTGCGTTTTCTTGGCTGATACAAATCGGGCCGCTATTGGTGAGTGCTGGCGCGGTAGGTCGAGAATTGACCACTACTTGCACCGAATCTAAATTGGACACACAGCCATTCGCTACGGCTGATACCCTGTAAATGCCAGAATTGATGGTTGGATTGGCAGGTGTAATCACCGGATTGGCCACGGAAGAAGAGAACCCGCCCGGCCCCGACCAAGCATAAGTAGCGCCAGGAATCACACTGGTATTCAGCATGATAGCGTCGCCGCTGCACACCGGGCTATTGCTGGTAGCAAATAACTGAGGCGCAGGATTGATTGTCACTCCGATCGCTCCAGACTCTCTCGACGAGCAGCCATCCACAATAACTGACACCGAGTACAAGCCATTGTCGGCCATGCCCGGGTTAGTGAGATTGAGCGCTGGCGCTTCTGTGATGACCGTACCTTTGGGCGTTTTCCAATTATAAATGACGCTGCTGCCGCTGTAAGCTGTGACGACGATGGTCAATGGTTTCCCCTGACAAAAAGGTGGCGGAGTGGCCGGGCTGATGGTAGGTGCAGCAGGCGTGGCAGGCGGTAGCGCTACATTGACGACCGTAGTGGCCGGCTGAGAAGAGCAGCCTTCGCTGTTGGTCACTACCAATTGATAGTTGCCATTATTAGCGCCGGTAGCATTAGGTATAATGGCGATACTATCCGATGAAGCAAACCCCGGCCCCGTCCAGCGATACTGATAAGTGCCATTACCGGCGGGTAGCACCGTAGCGCGCAGGCGAATGTTGGTTGGGCCCGCGAGGCATTCCTGCCCGTCATTGCTGACGGCTACAATGCGCACCCCTGGTTGTACGGATACATTGACGTTGGCACTGTTAGAACAACCTTCGAGTGTAGTAATGGTGACCCGATACGTACCGCTGCGGTTGGCATTCACATTGTTAATCATGGGGTTTTGCGTAGCAGCCATAAAGTCGTTGGGGCCCGTCCACCGGTAGGTAGCATTGTTCAAGGTTGGTGAGGCAAATAATTGCAAGGCATTGCCCTCGCATACCTGAGGTGGGCTGGCCGAAGCCACTGTGGCTGGCACAGTGTTGACTACTACATTTACCGGGGCTGACAAGTTGGAATTGCAACCGGATTGCGTCACATACAAACGCCAGGGGCCTTCCTGCGCTTCGGTAATGTTATTGATTACAAAGGAATTGGTAGTCGTGAGGAACTCCTGCAAATTGGGCGCTACCCATCTATACACGCTCGCACCCGTGGTGGTTGTAGAAAGGGTCACGTTTGCACCTTCACAAACTGGGGCATTGCTGGTCAATTGTGGAGTAGCCGGTTTGGGTCTTACATTTACCACTGTAAAAGCCGGCGGAGACGGGCAGCCATTGCGAAAAACAATCAACTGATACACGCCAGCATTGGCCGGCACCGAAGAGGTAATTACCGGCGGGGATTGATTCGTAGAGGAATAATTATTCGGCCCCGTCCATTGATAAGTAATGCCCGGGCCAGACACTAAGGTGCCCAGCGTAATGGATTCGCCTTCACAGACTGTAATTTCTGGGGTATTGGTAGCCGCAGTCGGAATGCTGTTGGCGGTCACTTGCGCCGCAGCCGAAGGCGCCGAAAGGCAGCCGTCTGCTTCAATCGTTACGTAGTAGCTGTTGGTACCTGGCGCGTGCGGTTGCGGTATGGTAAATGAGGGGACATTGGTCGTGGCAATCAATACGCCGCTGGGGGCAGTGCCTCGATACCAGCGATACACCACGCCCGAACCACTGGGCGCAACGGAGGAGTTCAGCACAATATCTTCGTCCACACAAACATTTCGATTGGTCAGCACAGCTGGTGTCAATGGCAAATCTTCGATAGCTACCTGGACACTACCAACGGCGGTGCACCCCGTTAGACCCGTCACCTCCACGGTATAGCTGCCTGCATTCGCCGCGTTTACGCGAGGTATTATCGGATTGCGCTGGGTCGAGAAGAAACCATTGGGCCCATTCCAGCGGTAGGTATAAATAATGCCCCCCACGGCCGCTGGCGGATTGGCAAACAAAAACAGCGTATCGCCGCCACAAATCCCTGAATTGGCGGTGGGTTGTGGCTCTTCGGCTTCAATGCGTACCAAAGACTGGCAGGTGGCAGTATTGCCGGCAAAATCTATCACCGTCAACGTGACCGTTGCATTCGTACCTGCTTGTAGGCAGCCAAAGGTATTGGGTGTCAAAAACATCGTGTCAATTCCGCAATTATCAGTGCTACCGGCGTTAATGACCATAGCAGGCACGGTTTCTGTTTCCAAGCCAGACGGATTGATAAAAATCGTGGTGGGCTGGCAGCGGGCTACGGGCAGCTCCCGGTCTTCTACCGTAATGGTGTAAGAACAGGTATCTGCGTTGCCTTGCGTATCGGTGATGATGTAGAATACTTCCGTAATGCCAGCATTGAAATTGAGTGTAGGGGTCACTTCTGGCGGCGTCATTTGCGTCAGTGGCGTAATGGTAGCACCGGTTGTGTAAAAAGCCGGCGTCAACTGGTTGTAATTGAGCGTCAGCAATACAAAGCTGGTGCTATCGGTATCGCCGTTGGCGGAAACTGCTGCCGGATTGCAGGGGCCAATGCCATCACCAGCCACGCCAGGAGGCACCGAAATCGGATTCGGTACTAAGCGAATTTCCACGCGGCCGTCAGCGGCCCAAGCATTGAAAGTAGCGGCTGGAATAGTAAATGTCTGCTGACCGGGCATATTGCAATTGGCTACGCCAATATTGGTAGTGCCAATAAGTGCGCCATCATCGCCGATGACTTGGAAAAAAGCGCCGTTTGAATTGAAATCTCCCAGCAGATCGAGGGTCAAGGTAGCGTCAGAAGTAGCATTGGCAGCAACGTTATTAAAAATAAAGGTTTTCCCTTGCGCCAGATATTCATTCAGATTGGGGTCCAGCGCGAAGGTTAGAAAAGCGTCGCGCAAATTGGCGGGCAGGGTCAACTGATATTCCGGCCCGACGTTGCAATTGTCGGTTGCGTCTGTCGGTAGGGGCAGCGTAATGGGTGCTGTGCACTCGCCGGGTTCCAGCACCACGCTGATGTCGGCCGGGCAAGTCAGCACGGGGGCTTCGCGGTCTTCTACCGTCACTGTGAAAGCGCAGCTATCGGAGAGGCCCGCACAGTCGGTAGCGTAGTAAAAAATGAGGTTTTCGCCGGGCGGTAGGGTTACAGTTTGAGGCGCAATGGGGTTCACCAGCGTTCTCGGGCCGCCATTTACACTATATTCATAAATGAGGTTAGTGAAATTTTTAGTTTGAAATTGCAAACGTCCATTCACCGTGCCTGTTGGATTGCAAATGGCATTAACGGCAAAGCGCCCATCCTGGTCATCTGGAATATTAGGCTGCAAAACAATGGTGATTTCGCCGTCCAAAGCCCAGGCGTTGATTTGCGCGGGCGTCAGCATGATGGTTGTAATGGATTGACCACAAGGAGCATCCGTTGGCTCGGTTTGCGCCAGCACACTGCCGTCTTCGCCGATGATACGAAAAAATTCGGTTGGCTCTTCGCCGTCCACGCTGAGTAGCTCAATGGTCAGTAAGGCATTGCCTTGCACGTTGACTGGCGGCGGTGTAGCGAGGTTGAAACGCAAAGTCACTGGATTCACTGGCACTTCGCCTTCCTGACCGGGTGCAGCATCTGAGGTAATGGCTGCGCTTACCGCAATGTCTTCCATATTGAAAGAAGTGGCACATTCTTCTGCTATCACCGGCGGATTGAGTACAAAAGTAGCCGTGCATTCGCCGGGGTCGGTAGCTATGATGGTGTCTTGCGGGCAATTGCGTAGCACGGGTGCTCGGTCATCAATGACGCGGAAGGTTGCGGTGGTCGTATCGCGGTTGCCGCATTCGTCTTCTACAATGAAATCTACGCTGAGCAAGCGCACAATGCTGTCTGGCGCCGGGCAAATGGCGGGCGGCAGTACAGCCGGATTATTCGTACCTGATTCAAAAACCAACCAAGTGAGGTCCGCGTTGTCGGTGCAATTGTCCAGGGCTACAGCGCCTCCACGGTTGCTGAGCCAGTTATTGAAAGCCGTGATCAAGTCAAAATCATCATCGCAAACCAAATCAAGATTTTGGGCTGGTGTGGTAAATACCGGTGCCAGGGTATCCCGCACATTGATGATTTGCAACTGCTCGGTGCTATTGCCGCAGGCATCGGTCACACGCCAAGTACGCCGGATGGTGTAGGTGTTTTCGCAAGGGCCGCCCTGTATCACATCCTCTGATTCTACGAGGGGGCTGGGGTCACAGTTATCCGCTACGAGCGTCGGCGCGCCAGTTACCAATGGCGAAGTGCTCTGGTCGCAGAAAATAGTCGTATCTACGGGCACTACGAAAGTAGGTGCTTGGGTATCGCGCACGTCAATGAACTGGATTCGGGTAGCGGTGTTGTCACACACGTCGCGCACCTGCCAGACGCGCTGAATGGTGTAGCTGTTATTACAAATTGTATCAATAATCGTATCAACGAAAGCGGTATCCAGCATCATGCTGCAATTGTCCGTTACATTGGTAATGAAGCCTGTGATATTAAAATCATTCGGATTATCCTCGCAGGAAATGGTTAGGTCATCGGGGTCATCAAAAACAGGCGGCTCGTCGTCTTGCACTTGAATGCGCCACACCACGGTCGTATTGTTGCCACAAGAATCGGATACCGTCCAAGTGCGCACAATCACGTAGGTATATTGCGAGCAGGAGCCGTCAAAGGTTTGTCCACTCGATTCGGAAAATGCGGCCACCAAATTGGGGGTGCAATTGTCGGTTACGGTCACCATCGGCACGGGCGGAATAGGGTCGGTACAACTGATGGTATCATTAATAGCAATAATGCTGTTTTCGAATACTTGATTAGGCGGCAGCCCATTGATTACAGGAGCTTGATTGTCCACGACGGTGTAGGAGGCAACCCAAGTGGCCACGTTACCACAATCATCGGTAATAGTAAAAGTAACCGTTATTGAGCCGCAAAGCCCATCGAAAGTAGCCGGGGCATCATCGGAAATATCGGCCGGAGAGCCAGTACATTCTTCAATATTGGTGGCCAGCTCCAGCCGGCGTGTGTCGAGCCAGGCTACATAATCTTCCATTTCGCAGCTTACGGTGTCGTTTGGCTCCGGAATGATGGGCATCGGGGGTGCCACATCCGGCAAAATGGTAATGAGTTGCGTTAGCGTATCTGCTAAGTTATCCTGATTGACCGCTATCCATCGGCGCGTGATGACTCCGCCCGTGCAGGGGTTTATTGTGTTGGCGTTGGGGCTGTCCATGGCCATGATGTTTTTCGGAAAACTCATGTCGCTGGCATCCACAGCCATGATGAGCGGTGCTACCGGCACGTCGGTGGGGCAGTTCACAGTAGTGTCGGGCGGTGCCGGTGCCGTAAAGCTAGGAGGATCATTTAGCAATAGCGGTGCTTTCCTCGGCCACATGGCAGAAAGGGACAATCCGCCGAGCATGAACGCCGAGAATAGGATGCACATCTTGTTGTATGTCAATCGGTTGAGCATTGTTGGTGCGCTTTTTGTCATAGGGATATTTTTCTCAAGTATGTTCCGTTCGCATTATAGTTCGTAGCGTGTCGTGCTATTCGTATTGGGTACTGGAAAGGTTTGTTGAAAAAGGAAAGGGTGTAGCATACAACAGATGCGGCTGACCCGCCAGGTGGTCTTGATGGTATCTCATGGGATGTATCGGTTTTTGCGATGAGGCTATGCCGAGCATAGCGCGTTTTCTCAACAAAAAAGCAAGTAAATTTTATAATATGTACCGGACTTTTTTCCGGACTGCCTTTTTTCCGGTGCAAATTATTAAAATCTATGCAACCATGCTTGAAAATTAACAGTCATTTTTTGTCAAACGCATAGTACAACAGCATTTTTTTGCCTTGCCGGCAAACATTGGGGCGCAGTAGCTGCTATTCTTCTTCGTCGGCTTGGTGCTGCTTGTGCGAGCGGAGCTTCTTGTCGTCCACATTTTCATTCAAAAACTCGTTTAGCTCCTCTATATTTTTGGTCGCAATGATTTCCCCAAATTCATTCACTCGGATATCAAAGCCTTCTAATTGCTCATGTACTTTCGGTTTGTTCTTTTTCGGATTTTTTTTGTCCATCTACTTTTGTTTTTATTATTCGCCTCTCACAATTCCCTCTCAACATTTCCACTTCTCAACCCCTCAACCTTTAAACCCCTTATTCCCCCCTATTCCTCTCTAATGAGCGCCGAAACCCGCTGTGCGCGCAAGGCCGGCGGTATGGATGCCAACAGCCCAATGGCGGCAACGGTAATGGCAACCACCACAAAATCAATAAAGCGCATACTGATGGGATAGGCCTCTACCACAAAATTGCCGGGAATGGATACCAACCCGAAGGTTTTTTGGGCACCATAAATCAAAATAGCCAGCACAAAACCAATGCAAATACCCAGTAAGGACAATAATAACCCCTCGCTGAGGAAAATATTGCGCACCATTTGGTCGAGCGCACCCATGGATTTCAGGATGGCAATGTCTTTTTGCTTTTCGAGTACAATCATCCACAGGGCGCCTACCATATTAAAAGAAACCAACAGCAGCATCAGCCCAGCGATGGCAAAGCTGAGCCATTTTTCGATATTCATAATGCGCATAAACGCTTTCTCCTGCTCGTAGCGGTTTTTTACGAAAAAATCAGCCCCCATTTCGGCTTTTATTTGCTCAATCACCCGATTTTGCGATACGCCGGGGCGCAGCCGGAGCTCCAAGGCGCTGACCGTTTCGGGCGCGTCGAGTAGCTGCCGGGCAAATTCAATGGACGTAATGACGTACTTATTGTTGAACTCCTGCTGATTGATAAACGTACCTACCGGATAAGCCGACAGCCGCCGGAATTGTTGCTCGAACATCCCGACTTCCCGCGATTTGGGCATATACACAATGAGCGGCGCGAACAGATCGTCCACGTTCACTTGCAATTTGTTGCGCATACCCAGCCCCAGCACCGCATTCTCAATGGTGCCGTCGCGTAGTTTGTAGCGCCCTTCGCGGATGGTAGAATCAAGCCCCGTGACCAAAGCATAAAATTCGTCCACACCTTTGAGCGTGCCGACGTCCTGGCTGTTTTTGTATTCAAAAAAAGCCGTTTCTTCTAAGGTTTGTGCTACCACCTGCACGCCGTCAATGTTTTGCAAACGAGCAATGCGCGCCGAATCCACGCTGAACGTTTTCCCTTCAATCGGTACGATTTTTATATCCGGATTAAAACTGCTGTACATACCCGTGATCAGGTCTTCAAAACCATTAAAAACCGACAGCACCAGCAGCAGCGCCGCCACGCCCACAGCAATGCCCAGCACCGAAATACCAGTAATGATATTAATGGCATTGGTGGACTTTTTGGCGAAAAGGTAGCGCCGCGCTATTTTTAGTGATAAATTCATTGGAAAACGTCAAACTTTGAAGGCGCAAAATACGAAATTTTATGCTTGTCGGTAGGTGGTTTGTTTTTTAGAGCGGATGGAAGTCCAAGAATGGCAAGATGCCTTTGAGAAAAGCCTTTCAATGCTCGGAATAACCCGAATTTCGCTATCTTGTGCAGCAAAAACAATGACACAACGAATAGCCATGCTGCTTTTGTGGCAATTATTAGCTGTAGCCGCTTTGGGGCAGGGCAAGCCTGCTTATGCACTTTTTGACGCCAAAGGCAAGAAAGTTTCTTATCAGAAAATGCTCAAAACCATTAGCGGGGCGGATATGCTGCTGTTTGGCGAAATCCATAACAATCCAATCACGCACTGGCTGCAACTTGAAGCTACGCGTGACCTGAGTCAGATGCGACCACTCCTGCTCGGTGCCGAGATGTTTGAAGCCGACAATCAAGCCGCACTGAACCGTTATTTGAGTGGTGCCATCACGGCCAAAGAACTGAGCGAGCAAGCGCGGCTTTGGTCAAATTATGCAACCGATTATGCGCCTTTGGTCAACTGGGCCAAGCAAAACCAAGTGCCATTTATTGCTACCAATATACCCCGGAAGTACGCCAACTTGGTCTATCGGGAGGGCTTCGCGGCTTTAGACGCCTTACCTACCGAAGAAAAACAATGGATAGCGCCCTTGCCTATTGCCTATGATGGCGAATTGCCCGGCTACAAAAATATGCTGCAAATGGCCCACGGGCACGGTGGCGACAACCTACCCAAAGCACAAGCCATCAAGGACGCTACTATGGCGCATTTTATAATGCAACATTTTGTGCCGGGTAAACTATTCATTCATTATCATGGAGCTTATCATTCTGAAAATTATGAAGGTATTTTGTGGTATTTGCGGCAAGCCAACCCCACCCTGCGTTACATTACTATTACCACCGTTTTGCAAGCAGACCTGCGCAAGCTGAATGCCGAGCACAAAAACAAAGCCGATTTTATAATTTGTGTGGACGAAGACATGACGACGACTTATTAAGTAATGGGACATTGTTATTGGTTGATAGGGGAATAGGACAATTAGGGGGTTTAGAAGTTTATAAGAGTTTAGGAGGGTAGGGGGTCAAAATATTATGATGTAAAGATTTTGTAATAATATAACCTGCTATTCCCCTCTCAACTTCTCAACCCCCATCACTTCAAAATATAACCCACTGAAAATCGCAGCCCTATGCCCACTGGAAGTTCGTTGCCCTCGCGGTCGGCATGCCATTCTGCTACGGTAGAGCCATTGGTAAAGAATTCCGCGTCGGGGGGTACGGAGCCAAGCTGTGCGCGTACGATTCGCCCTTGCAAGCCAAAACCGCTTTCAATAACAATGCGCGAAGTGTAAAAATTGATTACGCCAAAATCGAGGCTAAGCGCGTACACCTGCCAGCGCCGGTTGTAGCTGATGCGTTGGAAATAACTACATCTTGCCCGACAAAAATCTCCGGGAATATCGCTATTGGAATATTGATACATGAAGTTCATTTCGAGCCAGGTGCGATCGAGTTTTTCAGGGCGATAAGGCTGCAAATACAAGCGCCCCCCGCTGCGCAGACGAAAGCCGAAGTGCCGATCCATTTCGGGCAGGTCGCTAATGATGCTATTGGGCAATAAATACCCCGCCTGATGATGCAAAGACCAGCGCTCGGACAATGCGTGCTCCACAGCTACCTGCACCGTTGGGTACAAGGGATCGGCCAAAGTGGTAAACGAGAATTTCCCGATCAGCGCGGGCGGCTTTTCTGGGAACGCACCCGCGCGCTGTGCCGACAGTCCGGTATGTAGTAGCAGCATTGCCAACAGCAATACCCACTGCCAGCGGCCGTCAGGCGCCAATGGCCATCTGCGAAACCTTGCGAATATTGGCGAGGTCAGTGTAGTCATATTGATAGATATTGTCGGGGCCGATAATGAGCAGCAAACCATTCAGCGGAATGACGTCAAAGGCCGTAAAGCCATTTATTTGACCGATTTGCCGCAGGTTGATTGGGTTGGTTGTATCAAATATTTTCACGCCCTGGCGACCATCGCAGACAAAGAGCGTGTTGCCATCCAGACCCAATCCGTAGGGTTCGCTCATAGGGTAGCTGGCCACCACCACGGGGTTGTTTATGTCGCTAATCGAAATAACTTCCAATAGGTCGGCGGCACCTGCTACGGCTTCGCGGCAGCCCGCAGCGCGTAGGGTGACGTATGCGTACTGAAGGTTGGCCACCACCGGGTCGCAACTGACTACGTGCTGGTACATAGAAGTAAATTCCGGAGCTCCATCTGCTTGAATACGATAAATTAGCATCCCATTTTGGGTGCCGAGCAGCAGAAAGTTATTGAGCGGAAAAATGGTTTCTACACCACCCCAGACTGACTGTTCGTGCCTGAGTACCGGCTCGTTCGGTTGGGTCAGGTCGAAAGCGCGCAGCGTTTGCATATCCACGGTGTACATAAAATTGCCCACGATGGTAAAGCGGGCCAGTGAGCCGCCGATGCCAGTGTTGCCGCCGACGCTATCGGGCGTAGCGCTAAAGTCAGCCGCGCATTGCCAGCAGGTGATTGCTATAATGATAATAATCCAGCGATTGCGAATGATTTTCATATTGTTTTCATTGTGATGTGTTTGGAAATGACAGACAGAAAAAGCGCTTATCGCCAACATTGAGGACTTTGTAGCAGCCGCTCCTCCCAGTAAACCACTACGCCCTGCTGCGGATCTACGCATTCGAAAAAGCCCCGGTAGCCTTCTGGGTGATTTCCTCCGCTGATGACCTGCGGGAATACATTCTGGCGGCGATTCACCAACCGGATGTTGTCGAGATTGGCAATATCAAACACTAACAAGTCTTGCAAGTTGTTGGCATACAGTAAATTACCCTTGATGGCTACATCTGTATTGCCTGCGATTTCTACAAAACGGACGCGCTTGGGATTGGCAGGATCGCGGTTGTCAATGATGTGAATACCCTTCCCCCTTTCGCCCGCAAAAATAAAACCGTCCTTGTAGTACATTTTGCCCAATTCCCTGATAGGCTGCGGCTCGCTTACCCGCACTGCCTGCCAGTCGCCCACAGCATAAACTGGTGCCAGCCCAATCACTTGTTCGGGGATTTCCTGTTTCTGCGGATGGCAAGCGGCCAGCCCGGCGCACAGGAGAAAAAACAGGTACATCTTTTTCATGGTATTTTCAATTTGGTATTGGAATACAAAGCAGCCGTTTTTGCAACTGCAAGTTACGACTATAAAACGATGTACCACTTCGAAATGATGCTTGCCGCAAAAGGTATTTTTAGAAAAAAAGGCACAAAGGTGGGTTACTTAATTTGGAGGCGTAGCCAATGCTAAATGAATATAATATAACGCATTATTTGAATATAATGTCAGGGTGTAATTTTTTAGTAAAAAGTGCATAAGCCACTGATTGTAAATTACAAAAGCGTTTCGTAAAATAACCATTACTAAATACCATTGATAAAATTATTACACCGCAATACCATTTATGGCTACCACACCTGTAATTTCTGGTATCTTGCCGATGATGGCCTGCTCTATGCCAGCGCGCATGGTCATGGAGGTCATGCTACAGCCTTCACAAGCGCCTAACCATTTGATTTTGACGACATTATCTTCGGTAACGTCCACTACTTCTACATTGCCGCCATCCACCGCTAAGTGCGGGCGCACATCATCAAGGGCGGCGTCAACGCGGTTGAGCAAAGTTTGCTTTTCTGTTAAAGACATTATATTTGATTTTTAAATGGTTAATAAAAAATGGGTCAGTGCTTAATCATCCGTCCTTTCAAGACTGCATCTTTACAATCTGTGTCGGCTCCAACATTTCATTGCGAATAGCTACCTGCCGCGCTACGTTTTGGGCTAATTGCATAAAGGCATCTTTCGTGATGGCTTCGTCGCCGAGGACGGCCGGCATGCCGCTGTCTCCGCCCTCGCGGATACCCTGCACTATAGGCACTTGCCCCAGCAGCACGGATTGGGCCATTTTCGCCAACTTCTTGCCGCCACCTTCGCCAAACAACAAATATTTGTGGTCGGGTAGTTCCTTTGGGGTGAACCAAGCCATGTTTTCTACCACCCCCAAAATGGGCACGTTGACATTGGGTAGCAAAAACATATTCATCGCTTTCACGGCGTCCACCACCGCTACTTCTTGCGGAGTAGTGACCATCACGGCGCCCGTCACCGGCACGGTTTGTACCAGGGTCAGTTGTATGTCGCCGGTGCCCGGTGGCAGGTCCACGATCAGATAATCGAGTGGCGGCCAAATGGTATCATTGAAAAACTGCTTGATAACCCCCGACAGCCGCGGCCCGCGCAGCACCACCGCCTGCTCTGGCTCCACGATGAAGCCAATCGAAATCACGGGCATCCCGTAGGCTTCGAGCGGCAGTATTTTCGGTTGGTTATAAACGTTTTGCACCTTCGGGCGCTGCCCTTGCAAACCCAGCATGGTAGGAATGGACGGGCCGTACAAATCGGCATCCAGCACGCCTACTTTCGCGCCCAATTGTTGTAAACCCAAGGCTAAATTGACCGCCACCGTGGACTTGCCTACGCCGCCCTTGCCCGATGCCACCGCGATCACATTACGAATATGCGCCAGCGGATTGGTGGGCTGCTGCGACTGTGGCGTACGCGCCGCCATGTGCACGTTGACGTTCGCCTCCGGGTATAGCTCCTGCACGGCGGCCATGCAAGCGAAATTCAAATCGGACTTGTGCGGATAATTCAACGAAGGTAATTCAATGGAAAAATTGACATCATTGCCTTCCACTTGCACCATTTGCACCATATTCATGGTGATGATGTCCTGACCCGACTGTGGGTCTATTACTTTTGTTAAAGCCTTGGTTACCTTGAGTTTATCAATGCTCATCGTTCGGATAAATTCGCTTGTTTTTTACCAAAAATTGGCATTTTAAGTTACAAAAATACAAACAAATGCTGGTGCAAAACAGTTTTCAGCGTTTAAAACCCGGCTACCACCGCTACATTTTACGGTTTTATTTACTTTTGCACTGCAATGAGAATATTTAAAGACCTGAACCAGCTCCCGGCTTTCCAAAATGCAGTAATCACCATCGGCTCTTTCGACGGGGTGCATTGCGGGCATCAGCGTATCCTTGAGCGCATCAATGCCTTAGCCCGCTCTATCGGCGGCGAAAGCATCGTTATTACCTTCCATCCGCACCCGCGCCAAATTGTGTACCCGCAAGACGACACGCTCAAAATCCTGTCCACAATTGAAGAAAAAACCTTTTTATTAGAACGATACGGCGTTGATAATGTGGTAATTGTGCCTTTTACAGTCGAATTTTCGCAGCTCAGCGCCGACGAATACATCGAAAAATTTTTAGTCGAAAAATTTCAGCCCCGCTGCATCGTCATTGGCTACGACCACCGCTTCGGGCTGAACCGTCAAGGCGACATTCACTACCTGCGCTGGCACGGCGAAACCTTCGGCTTTGAAGTGGTGGAAATTGAACAACAGGACGTGGAAGACATTGCCGTCAGTTCTTCTAAAATACGGCGCGCCCTGAACGCCGGCGATGTGGCTACGGCCCACCTGCTGCTGGGGCACACTTATCGCATGAGCGGCGTGGTGGCACACGGCCAGAAAATCGGTGCCAGTATTGGCTTTCCGACTGCGAATGTAGAAATTCCGCAGCGCGAGAAACTTATCCCGGCGGATGGCATCTATGCGGTACAAGTGCTGCACGATGGGCATCGCTACGGCGGTATGCTCTACATCGGCACGCGCCCGACGCTAAAAAAATATACCAATCGCACTATCGAAGTCAATATTTTCGACTTTGACCAAACCATCTACGGCCATACGCTTACGATTGAATTAGTCGCTTTTATCCGGCACGATTCACAATTTGCCGATCTCGAAGGCTTGCGTAAGCAATTGGCCGCCGACCGCCAAAAAGCACAGGAAATATTGGCCCAAGCACCACCCAAGCCGCCAACTGGCCGCAGCATGGCCGTGGTAGTGTTGAATTTTAATGGCAAAAAATACCTCACGCAGTTTTTACCTAACCTGTTGAAATACAGCCCTGAAGCGGAAGTTATTATCGCTGATAACGGTTCCACCGACGATTCTGTTGATTTTTTAGAACGCCACTACCCTGATGTACGACGGGTTGAAATAACCCAAAATCTGGGGTTTGCGGCTGGCTACAACGAAGCACTGAAACGCCTCAGCAAAGACTGGGACTATTTCGTATTGCTCAATTCGGACGTGGAAGTGACACCAGGCTGGTTAGAGCCGCTGCTGGCCCTCTTAGAAAACGATGCTACCATTGCAGCGGTCCAGCCCAAAATTCGGGCGTACCACAAGCGCCACTATTTTGAATATGCCGGTGCGGCCGGCGGCTGGATAGATGCGTTGGGCTACCCCTTCTGTCGGGGGCGCATTTTTGCGGTGACCGAAAAAGACGAGGCGCAATACGACACGGCGCAGGAAGTATTCTGGGCAACGGGCGCGGCTTTGTGCATCCGGGCACCTTTGTTTCGGCAAATTGGCGGCTTTGATGGCGACTTTTTTGCGCACCTCGAAGAAATTGACCTCTGCTGGCGGCTCAAGCGGGCAGGCTACAAAATCATGGTAGAACCGACCTCGGTGGTCTTTCACGTTGGGGGCGGCACGCTCGCGTACAACACGCCTTTCAAAACCTATCTCAACTTCCGCAACAGTCTTTACACCTTACTAAAAAACGAATCGGTGAGCAAGCTGCTCTGGCTACTGCCGCTGCGCCTTGTGCTGGACGGGCTGGCGGCGCTGCTTTTTCTGAGCGAAGGCAAATTCCAGCACATTCACTCGGTGATACGAGCACACTGGACGTTTTTTCCCAATTTCAGAAAGTTTTTAAAAAAACGCCGTCAAGGGCAACAGCAAATCGAGCAACTCCGCATCGGGCCGGCTAATTCGGCAGGTCGCTTTCGCGGCAGTATCGTGTGGCGGTATTATGCGTTGGGCCGAAAAACATTTAGTACGCTTGGTAAATGATTATAGTTATTCACTGTTACCAAATATTCACCATTTGCATTATAATAAAACACCGCCCAACATTAATTTTTTTGCGAAAAGCGAAAAATAATGAGCGAAAAGCATAACAAGCGGGTATTACAAAAATAAAGCCCATGACCGATTTACAAACCGACCGTTTTTTGCTGCGGCGTTGGCGCAAAGGGGATTTGTCAGCATTGGTAAAATATGCCAACAACCAAAAGATTGCGAATTTTTTGCGCGACGGATTTCCGTATCCTTACACCCGCAAGGACGGGCAGCAGTTTCTGCGCATGGCTACCCGCCAAGATGCTGCCAATCTTATGGCCATTGAAATGAATGCAGAAGCGGTTGGCTCAATTGGCTTTTTTCGGCAAATGGATATTCATCGCGGCAATGCTGAGATAGGCTACTGGCTGGCAGAGCCTTACTGGGGGCAGGGCATCATGTCGGAAGCGGTGGCGTTATTTAGTCGTTATATTTTTGAGCAATATGATATCATTCGGCTGTACGCTGAGGTATTTGCTACTAATCGAGCCTCACAACACGTGCTGGAGCGGGCGGGCTTCGAGCGCGAGGCCATTTTGAAATGCGCCATTATAAAAAATGGAATTTTACATGACGAAGTTATTTACTCCCGCCTGCGTCCGGATTATCAACAGTTTTTATAAATAACTTAGACCCTTTTCAATTGGAAATAACGTACTTATTGTAGGCACGGACATTTACAAAATCGGGAATCGAACTTCGTACATCATAAATGACATAATACCATCTTAATAAAAATCACCCCTCACCCGCTCACTTTTAAAATCCAATTAGGCTGCACGCTCCAGAATCCTTTCCACCACTTTACCTACCGTAAGTCCTTGTACTACAATGGAAAAAACCACGACGATGTAGGTGGTGGTCAGGATCAGATCGCGGGGCATATTGGCCGCAAGCGACAAGGCCAAGGCAATAGAAATGCCGCCGCGCAGGCCGCCCCAGGTCATAATGACATTGGTATAAGGCACAAATTCGAGACGTTTACTAAATAAAGCAATCGGCAAAGCCAGCGCCGCATAACGCGCCAACAGCACCAACGGAATAGCCAGCAGCCCTGCCACTACATAATTTTCTTCAAAATTGATAATCACAATTTCCAGACCGATAATCACGAAAAGCACCGCATTCATCAGCGTATCAATCAGTTCCCAGAATTTGTCCACGTAGCGCTCAGTCAAGTCCGACATGGTAGAAGTCCGAAAACGGTCGTGCCCTACCATCAGCCCAGCCACTACCACGGCTAAGGGGCCCGAAAAATGCAGCGTACTGGCCAGCAGATACCCCCCCATGACAATGGCTAAGGTGATGAGCACCTCGATTTCGTAGTTGTCAATGGTGCGCATGAGTTGATAAGCCACCCAACCCAAAGCCAGCCCCAGCGCGATGCCGCCGCCTACTTCCTCGAGGAAGAGCAAGCCGATTTCATTCCAATGAATTTCGGACATACCGGCGCGCGCTATTTGATAAATGGTCAGAAAAATCACCACACCGATGCCATCATTAAAAAGGCTTTCGCCAATGATTTTGGTTTCTAATTTCTTAGGCACGCCCGCTTTTTTCAAAATACCCAGCACGGCAATCGGGTCGGTTGGCGAAATGAGCGCCCCAAACAACAAGCAAAAAATAAACGGCGTAGCCAGCCCCAGTAAGCCCAGCAGCACGTACATCAGTCCGCCCACCAAGAAAGTGGAAGTGAGTACCCCCAGCGTAGCGAATAGGATAATGGGTAGGCGTTGCTGCTTTAGCTCGCTGAAATTTACGTGCAGCGCCCCTGCAAACAGCAGGAAACTCAGCATGACTTCCATCAGTACCTTTTGAAAATCAATGCTTTGTACAAGTGCTGTTTCTAATTCGATAATGTCGGGGTCGAAGTAACCCGCCGCAATGACCAACAGCGAAAACAAAATAGAAATAATCATCAGCCCGATGCTGGTAGGCAGCCGCAAGAAGCGCACATTGATGTAGCCAAAAATAGCCGCCAAAACCGTAAGAATCGTGATAACGGTAAAAATATCCATACGTACCGAAGTTTATGCCGCAATGATACAAAAATTCGAGCGGATTATCAGCCCTGCATTTTCGGGTTTTGTTTTGGGCAGCATATGAGCATGCGCGCGCCGGGTATGCCGAATATTAATCGGAAATAATCGGAAATAATCGGAGATAATCGGAGATAATCGGAGATAATCGGAAAGGCATTTGCATGTTGTTTTGAATTGGGGTAAATTTGGAAAAACAAACTTTGTAAGCTCAATCGTTTTACCTCTTTGTGCAGTTTGAACAGCACGAATAGTGGGTATAATTTTTTGTCAAAAAGGTCTATAACAATATAGCATTTTAATTATTAATTTATTAACAAAACACTTTCAATTTATGAAAACAATTTATGTTACGTTGACAGCTTTGACATTAGGAATTGTGATGCTGATGTTATCCAAGTTTACTCTTCAGGCAGCACAGGGAGATGGGTTTTACACTACAATTTATGAGGTTAGTTTTTATGAGATAGGAGGAGAAACTGTAGTAGTAGAAGAACTTGTGGGATGCGCTGGTCCGAGTGGGGATTGCATAATGGTTACTGTAACTGCAAAGCGTATCAAGTCTGCTTAGTTTAAGCAATTTGGCGGTGTATCAAGTGTGAGACTGAGGTTTGCTTTAAAAGCTTCATGTTATTGATATTGCAAAAAATATCAGCCCTATTTCTGGTACATCGCCATTAGTTTTGATCAGATTACTTTCTTTGTGGTAATTTCTTATTACCTATAATGTGTGTTGAACGATTATATTTCCTGTATATGTTGTTGGTAAGACATTGTAAGAAAGTTTTATATTCCACTTCATCAATATCATAAAATATGTTTAGAGCACTACAGTTACTTTTATTGGCTATAATTTGTATTTGCTGTAAACAAGAGGTGCAAAAACAGGAAGAAGACCTCTTCGAACTCTTGGAAACAGGGGAAGTCATAACTTTCTCACTCGACTCGATAACCAGTCCGTTTATAAATGCCTGCCAAATTGTAAAAGAAAATGAAAATACATACCTTACTTTTTTAAACGACATTTCAAATTCGATTTACTGGTATAATTTAGAATCTCGCCAATTGTATAAGGTGCAACAATTTCTGGAAGAAGGGCCCAATGGTACCGGCGATATAGTAGGCTATTTTTATATGCATCCAGATACCGTCATTTTAATATCTAGAAATAATCATAAAATTCGCTTTGTCAATGCTGCATCCGAAGTGTTTCGTGTTATTGATTTATTATCAGTTATGAATGAAGCCAATGGACTATGCTTTCCATTAGCGGGCTTTGGACGTGATATTATTCTGGAACATGATAAATTGTTTATTATATGTGCTCATGATTTTGTAAATAGCAGTAATATGTTTCCTAAAAATGTGATAGTGATAGATATAAAAAATAATAAAACGGAATATCTTTTGGACTACCCGAATATTTACCAGAGCAGAAATATAAGTGCATATTACCTTCACGCTTATCAAGCCTTTAATCCATCAACAAATAAATTTACATACAGCTTTCCTTTATGCGAATACCTTATTGAAACGGATCATGCGGGCTATTTAAAAAGCCATCTTGCCAAAAGTAATTTTTTTTCTGCTGACGCATGGCAACGTAAAGATCTTGTTGAGCATAATACTAAAATAAGCTCCCGTGACTTACTACGAAATTATATGAAAACGCCAACCTACAAATTTTTGATTTTTGATTCTTATCGTAATACGTACTATCGAGTTGCGGAAATACCTCAACAAGAACTTCAAACAAAAGATAATTATCCTGTAAAATACCAATCGGTTCTCATTCTTAATGAACAGTTTCAGAAAATCGGCGAGCACTATTTAGATATAAACAGCAAACCTTCACCTTATTTTTTAACCAATGACGGCATTTACTTTCACACCACTCCACTTAAAGAATCATTACTGACATTTAGGAAACTAGTATTAAAAGAAATAGAACGGTAAAAACATCCATACATGCCGAAGTTTATGCCGCAATGATACAAAAATTCGAGCGGATTATCAGCCCTGCATTTTCGGGTTTTGTTTTGGGCAGCACATGAGCACGCGCGCGCCGAGTATGCAGAATATTAATCGGAAATAATCGGAAATAATCGGAAATAATCGGAAATAATCGGAAATAATCGGAAATAATCGGAGATAATCGGAAAGGCATTTGCATATTGTTTTGGATTGGGGTAAATTTGGAATGTAAATTGCGCGATTTTACACAAAATTCATTTTTTAATCTTCTAAAACCGATTTCGATGAAAAAGTTGAAAAACATTAAGGGGCTTATTTTAGGTTTATTCCTGATTACTACCATCGCCTTATTACCACAACCGGCACAGGCTACCATTTGTAAAACGGGTTCATTTGAATGTTACTGGAATGTAGAACATGGGGACTGCCAACCTTTTTATTATGTCTGGATTTGTGCTGTCTGCTGCAATGATGATGATATTATTTAGTATTCGCACTGCTCTACAAAGCATAAAATGAGGGGTGTATTTACTACACCCCTTTAAGTGTTGATAAACTTGTAAAACTATACATTTTATGTCGAAGTATTCAGCTTTCATATTTATCTTGATAAATGTAACAATATTCGCCTGCACAAAAGAGCAGGAAACAACAGGGTACTTAAAAAAAGTTGGTCATTTAGAACTTCCCTCTCCGCCAGGCAATGATCCCTATTCTTACTCCGTCAAATATTATGATAAGAAGGATGAACAGTATTTATTCTGGCACAATAATTTTGATCATTCTATTTTGGTATATGATTTAGAAAAAAAGGAAATAGCAAAAACTATGCGTTTTGAGCGGGAGGGGCCCGAAAAGCTGTATAAGATCCAAGGTTTTACGGTACTCAGCTTTGATTCTATTTATTTAGCAACTGAGTTGCCAGGTAAACTTTATTTAGTAAATGGAAATGGTAAACTTATGCAACAGTTAATCTTTGCAGACACAGAGGACTTGCGTAATGCCAATAATTATACCTCAATGAACTCTAGGTACACGAATGATCTTTATTATATTCACCCTGATTCGTTCCTGATACCGCTGAAAACACCTTTTATACCTCCGGGGAGCAATCAAAATGTGAATGATGCTTATTCTATTTTTAGAGTGGTAAACACTCAAAATCAAACCTACAGAAATACTGGACTTCAGGCACCTAAGGCACTTTTTGAGGCTGGGAAAAATCCACTACCTTTCTTGCACTGTTCGACCTATGATGGTGAAAAATTGTATTACAGTTTCGAAAGTGATCATAATATTTATTATAGCGCTGACTTTAAAACAGCTACGACTGTGGAGGTAGCCTCTATGTATAAAGTAAAGTTTCAGCCACTTGATGCCAATATGACTCCTTATGAATATTATGCACGTATTTTTTTCTACAGCCATTTACTTTATGACCCTTATCGTAATTTATTTTATAGAGTTGCAAAACTGCCAATGCGAGAAGACCGCCAATCGAATGACGAGTACCGAACGGAATATGAATATCCGCCGAGGTTTTCTATCATGGTATTGGATGAGAACAAACGTATCCTGCACGAGCAGTTGTTTGAAGATACTGGACTAAATATGTACATCATGTTCGTTGGTAAGCACGGTTTGTATATATCAGCTTCATCCCCTACCAATCCTTCTTTTGATGAGCAAACATTACAGTTTGACATCTATCTCTATAATTTGTAAGAAACAGGAGGGTATTTATGTAATTTTATTAGTGATTGTCAGCCAGCAAAAACATTTAAACACGCTTCGGATTCGCATTTATTGTATTGTATCTGAACAAAATTATATTATATGCAAAAGCATCTTTTTATTCTTATCCTGCTTACCCTGTGCTGCGCCTGCGCACAGCAAAAACTCGAACGTACAAGTGATTTATCCCACAAACGAAAGCTTTTGTTAGAGCTTGCGCAAAAATACCATTACCCAGAAGTGGGTATGTTCGCTGATCCTGAAAGAATTATGGCAATGACCGATGAAGAACTTGAGCGAGTGAACCTGGCGCTGGAGGAAAAATGCCGGCAAGACTTGCTGGTGGTGGCTAAAAAAGCAAAAGCGGAGGCGGATGCGTTGAAGTGTGGAGAGCTGAAAAGACAGCTAAAAGCGCTTTTTATGAATAGAGAAACATATAATGATTTTGTTCAATTCAAGGAAATGCACCAGGCAACATTTTCTTTATGTGATTCTCTTTCTAAAAGGACACTGGATATGGTATTTGAGGCCACGGCACCTTGTTCTGAGTATAGCCAGTCGCAGCAAGATTGATTATTGTAACGTTTTAAAGGGGTTTGTCGAGTCCGGGAGTTTATCAAAATATTATATTATATGCAAAAGCAGTTTTTTATTCTTATCCTCATTATTACATTAGCAAGCTGCCGTAACACCGTAGAGCACAAGCCGGAACAAGGCTACGATGAAAAGCGAAGGGCTATAGAAGCCATTGTGGCAAAGTATTCTGCCATCAATCCGCTGGGGCCGGCAGACTGGGGTACGCTGGAAGAGCTGCTCAAAGACAACAAGGCGCTCGATCATTTCGATCTGGCTAAATACGAAAAATGCCTTGAGCAAAATATCCAACTTACCATCGAAGAGCAAAAAATATGGGTAGCGGCGGGCTGCAAAGATGTGCACGACCAGTATCCTGCGGGAGACTACTATGAAGTGGAAGCGTATCGGAAGGCGCATCAGACTACACTTCAGCTTTGCGATTCCTTGCAGAAAAGTTTTGAACCGGCCAGAGCAACAGCCTTAGTGCCCTGCCAGGAGTTTGCGGCTGAACTTCAAAAAGCGTTTTCCAATACACCGGATAATAAACAGTAGCGTTGATGTAATTGTGTAATAAAAAGCCTTTCCAATTAACAAAATAATAATGCCCCTACTACTTATGAGGATATTCTGCACGCTACTCTGCTCAATTTTGTAGTAGGGTAGCGTGCTGATTATTTATTGGCTTATAACATTTACGCATTTCTGAAATTTCCTAAATAACTAATCAAAAACAAATCGCCTCAAAAAACAAACCAACTGCTTATCTCGTTCAAAAGAGCATAAACTATCGTTCGGCGGTGCTGCTCATACCGTGCTTTTGCTCAATCTAAGAACAATGGTCAAGTCATGCCACCAAAACAACTCGTAGTCATCAAGGGATACCGTACCCGCAAGGACTTAGCGCAGATACTCGGCATTACCGAGCGCACGCTCTACAATTTACTCACCTCGGAAGTATTCAAGGATGTAATCCCCAGACGCAGTCGTATCTCGCCGGCTCACCAGCAGCTTATCTTCGAGCATGTAGGCATTCCTTACACCTTTGATTATGAAAAATAGTGCCGTTTTCAACAAAACGGGACACATGCTTTGCTCGCAGTTTATGGCTTGTTATTTAGCAGTGAAATTAATAGAAATAATAATCGGAAATAATCGGAAGTAATCGGAAAGGCATTTGCATCTTGTTTTGAATAGGGGTAAATTTGAATAAAGCAAGCTAACCCATTCCTATGAAAACAATTTTCTATCTAACATTTGCCGCTTGTCTGCTCACGGGCGTACTGGCTTGTTCGCTCAAGGATATCTTCAAAATAAAGGAAGAACTGCCCACCCTCTCTCAAGATGGACGCAAGGCCATGGGCTTCCTGCTGAATGGAGACGTATGGATACCCAAAGGGAGTCACTCGTCTCCTCGATACAATTTTGATGTAGATCCTGGGTTTTCAGATGGCATATTTGGTGCATCTGCTTATCGTTATCCCAAGGATGGTAATACAAGAGACGGTTTGCAAAGCTTTAAAATTGGTTCTGATAGTATAAAATCTGTCGGCTTATATCCGATTAAAAAAGGGACAAGACAAGAATTTAGATTTTTTGATTATGACTCTAATTGCGAATATTTTAATACAGATAGCACCTGCCAATATGACGGCTACCTAAAGGTAACCATGTACGACTTAGACAAAGGAAAATTTCAAGGGGAATTTGAATTAAAAGTATCAAAACCAGGCTGTGAAACTTTGAATATTACAAAGGGACGCTTCGCTTGGCAATTTTAGTGTAATTTATTTTTAATACATAATACTTTATTTATGAAACTGTTAACAAAAGTATCTTTGTTAGCCTGGATGTGGCTTGCCCTTTCCCAGGCATCTATGGCGCAGACCACCGACCCGGTTCGTACGGAGTTGGACCGGGTCTTTGCCAATCTCAATCGCACCGCTATCCCTACGGGGGTGTTGCAGGAGTATGGCGTGGCATTTGCCAATCTGCAACAATTTTGATAATCACTTTTTCTCAAATTTCAACATTAATTTCACTTTTTTGCTTGCATTTTAACACAGTTCATCAACCCAATTCAAAACCCTGCCTCATCACTTCTCCGTTGTCACAATTTTCACTTCATCCGTCAGGGTACGATGCACGGGGCAGCGGTCGGCTATTTCCAGCAGGCGGGTGCGTTGCTCATCGCTGAGGTCGCCATCTAATTCTATCAAGCGCTCAAAATGGTCTATTTTGCCTTGGGGTTCGTCGCCTTCCATCATATCGCTTGCGTAGTCTTTGTAGTGGTTGAGGTGTACGCGCACTTCGCGGAGCGGCCACTTTTTGCGGCGGGCGTACATTTGCAGGGTCATGGCGGTGCAGGTGCCCAGCCCAGCGGATACCAACTCGTAGGGCGAAGGGCCAAAATCGTTGCCGCCCACGCTTTCCGGCTCATCGGCGATGAGGCTATGGTGGCGCACCATTACTTCGGTGGTATAACCTTTTTCGCCGAGGCGCACCACCACCTGCTTGTCCGAGCGTAGTTTTTCGGCTTCGGGCAGGTTGATGTATTTGCGCACCCAGCAGGCTATGATGTCGCCAGCATAAAACGAATCTTTTTTATTGGATAGTAAATGATCGGCGCCGTCTAAGGTGATAAAACTTTTGGGGTGTCGGGCGGCGTGGTACATGTTGGCAGCATTTTCGATGCTTACAGTCAAGTCTTGGGGTGAGTGCAGGATGAGCAGCGCTTTGTTGAGGCGCGCTAATTTTTCCGAGAGGCTCTGCTCGCGGATGTCTTCCAGAAATTGTTTTTTCACCGTAAAAGGCCGCCCGCCAATGCGTACTTCGGCGATGCCCTCGCTCTCGATATCGTCTATTTTTTGGCTCAGCAAGTGCTCTACGTGGGCGGGGTCGTAAGGAGCGCCAATGGTCACTACGGCTTTCACTTCTGGCAGTTGCATAGCTGCGCACACCACGGCCGCTCCGCCCAGCGAGTGCCCAATGAGGATAGTCGGCGTTTGGTATGTTTTCTCCATAAACTGCGCGGCTTCTACGAGATCTTCTACGTTGGAGGAAAAATTGGTATCAGCAAAATCGCCTTCGCTTTCGCCGAGGCCCGTGAAGTCGAAACGCAGCACAGCAATGCCTTGCAGGTTGAGCGCCCGGCTGATGTTGTGCACGGCAGTGAGGTTTTTATTGCAAGTAAAACAGTGCGCAAACAACGCAAAAGTATGCGGATGCTGATTGACCGGCAAGTCGAGGCGCGCGGCGAGCTGCTGGCCGGCGGCATTGGTAAACGGAACGTTGTGGGAATTCATGGATATAGTGATTTTGGTGAATGGTTTTGGTTAATAACGGAATAGTTTTAGAATCGAATTTGATGTGTAAAAATTATAAATCACGGATTATCAATGGATAGGTTTAAGATGCCAGATTTTAGATAATAGATTTTAGACGATAGATTTTAGACGATAGAAGTTAGATGCGCTCTCAACCTTTAAACTTTTAAACCCATCTAAACCTTATTCCCCTATTCATCCTATCCCCCTATTCAACCTTATTCTAACCCCCTTCCCAATAACAACTAACGAATAACATTAACAAGACAATCCTTACTTACTCCTATTGGCGAAAGCCCATTGCAAAAACACAGGCATCACTTTAGCCCAGGTCGGCAGATTGTGCTGCCCGCCTTTTACTTCTAAGTACTGAATGTCGGAGCCTTCGTGATAGCCGAGCTTTTGCAGCGCCCTGATGACGTCAAGCGTATCGTCAATAGCGTCAATCACGCCGTTGTGGTTGCGGTCTTCTTTTTCGTCGTCGGTGCCCGTCTGAAACCAAAACTGCAGACCAGGCCGCGGCGTACTTTTTTGTAAAACCTCCAGCATAATGCGGTGTGCGTCGGGGTCAGCGGGGGTAAAAGCTTGCGAGCGCCACCAAAACGAGCCAGAGAAAACGCCCACCTTGCTAAAATACTGCGGATGGTGCCAGACGATGTCAAAAGCTGACAGTCCGCCGAGTGAAAAACCGGCGTACGCCCAGTGCTGAGGAGCAGCGGCACAGCGGTAGCGCTGTTGTAAAAAAGGCACGAGTTCTTGCAGTACAAATTGTGTAAAAAGCCCGGCTTTGGCGCCCCGTTTTTTGTAATCAGGGTGATTGGCTACGCCGTATTCGTTCATACGCTCGTGGTTGGCATGGATAGCAATTACGATGATTTTCTGTATTTTTTGTCGAAAATAAAGGGCTTCGAGGGTATCCGCCAGGCGGATGGCTTCCATATCCTGCCCGTCGTTGAGCAGTAGCACTGGATAAGAGTTGGTTTCCTTGAAATACCCGGGTGGCAAGAACACATCCAAGCGCACCTCGCGCGCTAAGGCCTGGGAGGCAAAATTTTCGAGCCGTTGTATTTCCAGCCCACTTTTACTGCGAAAGGTAACAGAATTGAAAAGGCGTTTCGGCCGGCTGAGTGCTTTTTGCAGCAGTCTCATCTTGTCTTTTGTTTGCAAGGAAATATTTCAAACCTCTAAAATAACCCATTTGTTCGACAAAACCCTTACTTTTGCCTAAGTGTACTTTTGACAATTTCCTAAAAAGACGTGCCGGAGACTTTTCGCCGGGTACGGCGCAAGCGTTTACAACCAAGGGCGCACGGACTAACCGCTAATGACTATGAAAGAAACCTATCACCGCTGGTACTCGCCCAATGTGGGCAAAGACATGGAGATGCTCATTTTCGGGCATCAGGGCTATCCGGTGCTCATTTTCCCTTCTTCGATGGGGCGCTATTACGAAAGCAAGGATTTCGGATTGATTGAATCGGCGCGCTGGTTTATCGAGCGGGGTTTTGTACAAATTTTCTGCTTAGACAGTGTGGACACCTACAGTTGGTACAATAAAAACATCCACCCGGCCCAACGGGTAATGAATCATGTCTGGTACGACAAAATGGTCTATGAGGAGGTAGCGCCCAGCATCCGCTGGAATACCGGTACGGGCAAAATAGCCGTAGCGGGCGCAAGTTTTGGCGGCTATCACGCGGTCAATTTTGCACTCAAGCACCCCGATGTGGTCAGCCATTTGTACAGCATGAGCGGCGCTTTTGATATTAAAATGTTTATGGACGGCTATTACGACGACAATGTCTATTTCAATAATCCGGTGGACTTTGCGCACGGCCTCAGCCACCCCGACCTCTGGCGCATGAAAATCGTGCTGGGCACCTCGGAATGGGACATCTGCCGCCCGGCCAACGAGCACATGTCGCACCTGCTGGGGCAAAAGCACATTCCGCACTGGTTGGATATGCGCGGCTGGCAACAGCACGACTGGCCGCTCTGGCGCGAGATGTTTCCGCACTACTTGAGCCTGATCTGAAATTCTGGAAATATTCCGACCAATATTTATCGCTTAAAATCATCGGAAATGATATATTTGCTATTGCTGCAAATTAAAATTCAAAACTCCTAATCTGCTTTTATGAAAAAAATCGGAATCCTATTTGGCTGGGAGCGTTCCTTCCCCAACGCATTTGTAGAAAGAATCAACGCAAAAAATATCAAGGGCATTAGCGCCGAGCCGGTCAATATTGCCAAAGTGCAACAAGGCGCTCCAACGGATTATGCCGTCATCGTGGATCGCATTTCGCAAGACGTGCCTTTCTATCGCGCCTACCTGAAGAATGCAGCACTGACGGGCACTGCGGTCATCAACAATCCTTTTTGGTGGAGTGCCGACGAAAAATTTTTCAACAATGCGCTGGCCGTACACATCGGGGTGCCAGTACCCAAAACGGTGCTGCTACCTTCCAAAGATCGCCCCGACGACACCCGCGCCGAGTCTTTCGCCAATCTGGCTTTTCCGCTCGACTGGGAGGGCATGTTCGATTACATTGGTTTTCCGGCTTTTATGAAACCTTTCGCGGGCGGAGGCTGGAAGCACGTGTACAAATTGGAAAGCAGAAACGAGTTTTTCGCCAAATACAACGAGACTGGCCAGTTGGTCATGCTCTTGCAAGAAGCCATTGACTTCGATTCGTACTTCCGCTGCTATGGCATTGGTGGCAAACATGTACGCATTATGCACTACGAGCCACGCAATCCGCACCACCTGCGCTATGCTGTGCAGCACGATGTGCCGGATTCACTCATCAAAACGATGGAAGATTATACCCTGCGCCTCTGCCAAGCTCTGGGCTACGATTTTAACACAGTGGAATTTGCAGTACGCGACGGCATTCCAATTGCGATTGATTTTTGCAACCCAGCTCCGGATGCTGAGGTCAGTTCGGTGGGGCAGGAAAACTTCGACTGGGTAGTGGAAACCGCAGCCAATTTTGCTATCGAGCGCGCACAGGCACACGAGGACGGAAAAAACAACCTCACCTGGGGTACCTTTATGCAAGATGCGGTAGCTGGCAAAATGTCTGGGCCGCCAGCCCCTGCCAAAAAGAAAAAAGCCTGATACCGCGACAGAAACTACGCAAGCCGAAATTTTGTTGAATACTGTTGAAAACTTAATCTTTTGAAAATGAGGCTATAAAAGTCATTTATTCCGAAGCCGGTCAAGACGTTAAACAAAAAACCACCGGATGTGTTCAGCATCTTATTTTGGCTTTGCAAATGAAGTAAACATGCAAAAAACAAGATTAGCCATCCTCGATATGTACGACAACGAGCCGAACCAGGGGATGCGCGCCATCAAACAGATAGTAGGAAGATTCGAAGGGCACTTAGATTGGCAATTGTTCAATGTACGAGCGGAAGCCGAAGTGCCTGGCATGGATTTTGACATCTATATTTCTACCGGAGGGCCAGGCAGCCCACACGACGGCAACGGCCACTGGGATGCAAAATATTTCGACTGGATGGAAACCGTCTGGAACTGGAACCAGATGCCCGGCAATCCGAAAAAGCACGTTTTTTTTATCTGCCATTCTTTCCAAATGGCTTGCATTCATTTCAAGATAGGGCAGGTGACGCGCCGCCGCTCCAAGTCTTTCGGTACTTTTCCGGTGCACAAAACCGACATGGGCGTGGCCGATCCACTTTTCGACGGCTTGCCGAATCCTTTTTACATCGCCGATTTTCGAGAATGGCAAGTGGTACAGCCCGATGAAGCACAACTCGAAGAACTCGGCGCAGAGATTCTTTGCCTCGAAAAAATCCGACCGTACGTACCTTTAGAGCGCGCCATCATGGCGATTCGCTTTTCCGACGAAATTTTCGGCACGCAGTTTCATCCCGAAGCCGATCCCGAAGGGATGTTGCAGCACTTTATGGACCCAGAGCGCCGGCGTGTCATCATCGAAGAGCACAGCGAAGCCAAATACTACGAAATGATTGAGCACCTGCGCGATGCCGACAAGATAGAGCTGACGCACAATATTATTTTGCCGCTTTTCCTTAGCCGGGCCATACGCGCTGCAAGGCGGCAGGAGATGGCAATGGTCTAAGGTTTATAAATGCTCGGCCTTACTTATTTTAAGAAAGAATCATAACAATTTGATTGTCAATTATATAAATAGATACATACCACCCATTAGCTATCACCCATTAGCACTTACATTGCGAAAAGCCCTACAACACCGCCTATGATACCGCACCTAAGACAGCAGTACAACCAAAATTTCCGGCAGGAGCAATACGAAGCTATGCTCGACTGGATAGAGGCGAATTATGCGCATCGCCCGCCTTTTCATGTAGCCGAAACACCCGTTTTTATACCGCCCGGTTTGAAAAATCGCCTCGTGGAGGCCTGTACAGAGCTGACCGAAATGCTGGCACAGCCCAATTTTAAAAGCTACTCGGAGGCTGCCCTCCAACCCGGTCAAATCGTGCCCAACGAAACCGTACATCCCACCTTTTTGGTGATTGACTTTGGTATCTGCCGGGATGAGCAGGGCGAGTTAATACCGCAACTCATTGAAATACAGGGTTTTCCTTCGCTTTTCTTTTGGCAAAATATGGTCGCGGGTGCTTATCGGCGGTTTTTTGATATTCCTGATAACTACACCCACCTCTTTGGCGGCCTCGACGAAACCGCCTACCTCGATACGCTGAAACGGGTGCTGTACGCCGACAGTGAGCCGGAAAGTACCATTTTATTAGAAATAGAGCCGGAAAAACAGGCTACGGCCATTGATTTTTTGGTTGCCAAACGCGATATCGGGCTGCCGATGGTCTGTGTGACCCAATTGCAAAAAGAAGGCAGAAACCTCTACTACACCAATGAGCAGGGCCGCCGCATCAAAGTAGAGCGTATTTACAATCGAGTGATTTTCGATGAACTGTTGCCGCGCATGGCCGATTTGCCGATGCAATTTAGTTTCACCGATGACCTGGACGTGCACTGGGTGGGGCATCCCAACTGGTTTTTCCGCATCAGCAAGCATACCTTGCCTTTTCTGCGCAACCGCTATGTGCCCGAAACCCACCTGCTGAGCACGCTTGATGCCGTCCCCACCGATTTGGACAATTATGTGCTCAAACCGCTGTTTTCTTTCGCTGGCATGGGAGTCATCATGCATCCTACCCAAGCCGATATTGATAAAATAAGCGACCGCTCCAATTTTATTTTGCAAAAAAAAGTGCAATACGTGCCCATTATTCCTACCCTCGACGATCCCGCCAAGGTGGAAGTACGTATGCTACTTGTTTGGGAAGATGGCGCGCCGCGGCCGCAGTTGCTCACCAATCTTATTCGCCTTGCCAAAGCCGAAATGATCGGGGTGCGCGCCAATAAGGGCCGAACCTGGGTGGGCGGTAGCGTAGGCTTTTTTGAACCGTAAGCCGCTAAGGTTTTGAAATATTCAAATATTGCAATAACCTGATTAGCAATGATTTTTAAAAAAATTCTTCGCTCTTGCCAATCGAAAGTAGCATAAGTTACGGGTTTTGCCAATAAGGCCGTACCTTACAGCGTTGATTTTTCTGGGATTAATACCAACCACTACCTTTTCCAAACCGTAAAACTGAGCGCGCCTTGAGGGGCTGAATTCCAGATTTTTAATACATAGACGAGGGGAAAATCCTCCCTTCGCTGCCAAAGCATATATCCAAAACCGATGCGATACACTTTACTTTTTGCCATTTGCTTGCCTTTTTGGGGGCATAGCCAGCAGTTAGCCGACCTCAGCGTTTTCGGCGAATTGGCCTTCGCTTGGAACCCTGCCATGACAGCGCCCTACGACTACTGGGAGGTCACCGCCGATTATCGCCAACAATGGTTGGGCTTTGACAATGCGCCCCGCACCGCTATTCTGGCTGCGCAGTATCCTTTTCAGAAGGAAAATATGAGCATTGGCGGCGTTTTCACGCACGACCGGATTCATCCGTTCAATGTTTCCACGCTGGCTTTTACCTATGCCTATCGCTTCAAGATGGGTTTCAGCCGCTACGACCAAGCCTCCATTGGCGCTACGGTCAATGCCAGTCAGTACTTCGTGGACGGGCTGAGCATTATTGCCAGTAATCCGGATGATGTGCTTTTGCCTTTCGGCGAAAATAACGGGCTGGGCTTCAATGCAGGTGCCGGCTTTTTCTACACGACCTATGCCGGAGCGCGGCGGCGGCGCTATTATTCAGAAAATGCTTTCTTCTTCGGCGGAGCCGTGCAACAGGTATTTCCTGCCAAGCTCATTATCGAGCAAAGTAACCGGTTTGCCAATTGGCAACGCACCATGCACGGCAACTTCATGGTGGGCGGTCGCCTCGTCAATCGCAACTTTTTTATCGAACCCTCCACCTGGCTGAATTTTGGCGCGCCCAATCTGGCTAATTTCAACGTGCAAGTAAAAATGGAAAAGCCAGAGGCATTCTGGACAGCGGTCACTTACACATCTAATCAGACGCTGGCGCTACAAATTGGTACCATCACCCCCAGTGGTTTTGCCAAAGGCAGTTTCTGGCGCATCGGCGCGATGGGCTCTTACAATGTGGGCAGCTTCGGGCAGCACCGCGGGCTGGGGCTGGAGTTCATGATGGCTTACCGCTTGACAGAATAATACTATTTACTATTTTTGAAGTCCGATTTTCGATTTTGTAAAATATTGAAAAACAAGATTTTGGGTGTAAATGGATACGTTATTTCCCAATTGAAAAGAGTATAATACCACTTTTAAAAGCAAACGGTGAACCGTAATAAATACACGTCTTATTTTATTGAAACCTTTACTACATCAGCGTTTAAAGCCAGGGCCTCGCACAAAGCGACCAGGAGTAGCGCCGGTGTATTCGCCGTTTTGCAATACCTGTACACCATTCACGAATACGTGCAGCACGCCTGTGGCATACTGGTGCGGCTGCTCGAAAGTGGCATGATCTTGAATGGCATCGGGATCAAAAATCACTATATCTGCGTAGTAGCCGGGCTTCAAAAGACCACGTTTACTGTCAATTTTCAGTTTTTTAGCTGATAGGAAGGTTAGTTTGTGAATGGCTTCCGCCAATGAAATAACCCGTTCGTCGCGTACGTACTTGCCCAGCAAGCGGGCAAAATTGCCATAGGTGCGCGGGTGCGTGCTCGATTTGAGTACGTCGCCTTCGGCCGCCGGGGCGCCTGCATCGGAGCCAAAGCTCATGTAGGGCAGTTGTATCTGGCGTTTGACATTCTCTTCCGACATCAGGAAATAGACCACTTGTACCCGGCTCCCGTCGGCAATAACGAAATCAATAGCCGCTTCTTCTGGGGTTTGGTTGCGCATGGCTGCTGCCTCGGCGAGGGTTTTGCCAGTGTATTGGCTGCCCAGCTCCTCATTTTTAAAACCGACCAACAAAACCTGCTCGGCACCTGCCAGATGATACAAATTTTCCCAATCCATCGCGTCGGTTTTCATCTCTTCTATCACCTTTTTGCGAACAACCGGATTGCGCAAACGCCCGGCCCAAGCGGCATATCCGCCTTCTTGCACCCAGGGTGGCATAGCAGCGTCCAGCCCCGTAGAGCCTGCGATGTAAAGGTACATATCGGTGGTAATATCGAGGCCAGCGGCCCGAGCGGCTTCGATCTGAGCCAGTACCGCATCAATTTTAGACCAGTTGGCACGTCCGGCGAACTTGAGGTGGTAAATTTCGGCGGGCACTCCGGCGGTTTTGGCAATGGTAATCACTTCCTCTACCGCTTCTTCGATGCGATTGCCCTCGCTGCGCATATGTGTAATGTACCTCCCGCCGTAGGGCGCGGCGGCCTTGCATAGCTCGATGAGTTCGTCGGTTTTGGCGTAGAATGCCGGCGCATAAATCAGCGAAGACCCTACCCCCATGGCACCCTGCTCCATCGCTTCGCGCACGAGGGTTCTCATGCGGTCGAGTTCTTCGGGCGTGGGCGGGCGATCTTCATAGCCAATTTCCTGGATACGCACGGTGGTAGCTCCCACAAAGGAAGCCACATTTAGCGCAATGCCCCTTTTTTCCATGTATTCGAAGTGGTCGGCAAAGCTATACAGCTGGGCGCTGTCTTCGGTGATAGTTGGTGTTCGGAAAGGCCCGAGCGAACTGCCTTCGCCCATTACTTCGAGCGTAACTCCCTGCTTCAGGTCGCTCATGCCGCGTCCATCTTTCATTAAATTGGTGGCCCAGCTAAGCATATTAATGAAACCCGGACTTACGGCCATACCTCCGGCATCGAGTTCCTGGGTGCCTATGTCGCGTTTGAGATTGCCAATGGCGGCAATGGTATCGGCATTGATAGCGATATCGCCCTTAAAAGGTGCGCCGCCGGAGCCATCATAAATGTGCGCATTACGAATGATAAGCTCGTAAGTTTGGGGCGCTTTTTGGCAATTGCACAGCAGTAGCACCGCGCAGCAGAGCAGCAGATAGGGTTTGAGGTGTTGCATAATAACCTGAATTATAGGTGAATATGGTAAAAAAACGAAGATTTTATTTGGGGCTTTATATGGATAAAATTTACGAGGTTCGATTTTTAATTTTGTAAATCAGGCTTTTGAGAATAAATACTTCATTTCCAATGTAAAACCGCGAATAGCGAGCCGCAAACGGCTAATAAATACACGCCCTATTTTATTAAAATCCGTATTATCTAATTCCCTCCAATTCCGGCATTGCTATTTGTACCTGCCCGTCGGCGGTAAGGCTGCTGAGGTGTACCCGCGCAATGGTATTGAGCAAACGCTCGTCCATTGGCGCTTCTATTTTGATATAATTATCAGTGAAACCGGACATTAATTGCGGATTGGCGTGCTGTTCAAACAGGACGGGTCGGGTTTGCCCCAGGTGTTGTTCGTAAAAATGGCGGCGCTTTTTTTCGCTAAGAATGGTCAACATCTGGTTGCGGCGGCGGCGCTCTTCCATTGGCACGGGGCTACCCATGTCGGCGGCTGGAGTATTGGGGCGCTCTGAATAGGTAAAAACATGTAAATAGCTGATAGCCAGCTCATTGATAAAATAATAGGTTTCCAAAAAATCTTCTTCGGTTTCGCCCGGAAAACCGACAATCACATCCACGCCAATGCAGCAATGCGGCATCAGCGCCTTGATTTTGGCAACGCGATCGGCGTAAAGCGCGCGCTTGTAGCGGCGGCGCATTTGCAACAGTTGCTTGTCATTGCCGGATTGTAGAGGAATATGAAAATGCGGCACAAAGCGTTCGGATTGAGCTACAAACTCAATGATTTCGTCGGTGCATAAATTAGGCTCAATAGACGAAATGCGGAATCGCTCGATGCCTTCCACCTGGTCTAAGGCGCGGATGAGGTCAATGAAAAGGGCCTCCTTGCGCGGTTTGGT
This sequence comes from uncultured Saprospiraceae bacterium, assembly GCA_937872385.1. GTDB lineage: Bacteria > Bacteroidota > Bacteroidia > Chitinophagales > Saprospiraceae > JADJNW01. The sequence goes on along the minus strand of CALMSO010000057.1, from coordinate 73,212 downwards.
ACCTTCGATTACTTCCGTTCCGTTGCCAAAATCGCCGATGTTTACTCCTGTGAGCACGATTTCCTTCCCTCCCATTTCGGCTACTTTTTGCGCATTGGCTACCACGTTTTCGATGGTATCGCTGCGGCTTTTGCCTCTGGCTAAAGGGATGGTACAAAACGAGCATTTATAATCGCAGCCGTCTTGCACTTTCAGAAACGAGCGGGTGCGGTCGCCAAAAGAGAATGCGTGGACAAAGTCCTTAGCTTCGCGGATAGCCCCGGCGCGCACCATGCCCTTGCCAGGTGCTTTCGACAAGGTATCAATGAAATCGAGGATTCTGAATTTTTCGGCGGCACCCAGCACGAGGTCCACCCCCGGAATATCGGCAATTTCCTGCGGCTTGAGTTGCGCATAGCAACCAACCACTACCACGTGCGCTCCTGGCGAAAACTTCAGTGCCCGGCGCACAATATTGCGGCATTTTTTATCAGCAAAATCGGTTACTGAGCAAGTATTGATGACGTAAATATCCGCACCTTGTTCAAAATGCACCTCCGCATAGCCTGCCTGCTCGAAGAGCCGCCCGATAGCCGAGGTTTCCGAGTAGTTGAGCTTGCAGCCCAGCGTATGAAATGCTACTGTTTTGGGAGTCATTTTAAATTTTGCTATTAGAATGCTTTTCGCTATTTGCTATTCGCGGTTCGCAAGGTAAAAAGTTGATAACGAGAAATTTGAGTTGATTTATTCTGCCAAAAACGCAGTCAAAATCTGCCCTTGCTCGGTCCGTGGTTCTTGTTGCCTACTATTCAGAACAATCGTTCTTTCCCTCAACATAAAGATACCCTTTTTAGTTGGAATGGTCGGATACTAAAACGTACTGTCATCGGTTTGCGACAGCCACTCTTTGATAACCGCCACCACCGAAGCTACGCTTTGCGGGCCGAAAGGCGATTGCAAATTGGCCAATTGCACCAGACCAAGAAACGATTGACTGCCTCCGGCTTGGCACAGGCGCAGATAGTCATTCCAGGCGGCGGCGTGGTTTTCGCGGCTTTTTTTCCAAAACTGAAACGCGCAAATCTGGGCGAGGGTATAATCTATATAATAGAACGGCACTGTGAAAATATGCGTTTGCTTGTACCAGAAACCGCCGTTTTCCAGAAAATCATTGCCATTATAATCGAGGTGCGGGAGATACTTCTGCTCGATGGCGCGCCAGGCGGCGTTGCGTTCCTGTGGGCTGACGTCGGGATGTTCATAAACAAAGTGCTGAAACTCGTCCACCGCAACGCCATAGGGCAGGAAACAAACGGCATTGGAAAGGTGATTGAACTTGAATTTGTCGGTATCTTCAGCAAAGAAAAGCTCCATCCAGGGCCAAGTGAAAAACTCCATACTCATGGAATGTATTTCGCAGGCTTCGTAGGTGGGCCACTGGTATTCGTCTATGCCGATCTGACGGCTGGAATATACCTGAAAAGCGTGCCCCGCCTCGTGTGTGAGCACTTCGATGTCGCCGCTTGTACCATTGAAATTGGAAAAAATATACGGCGTCTGATAGCCGCTTACAAAGGTACAATAGCCGCCGGTGGCCTTGCCTGGTCGGGTTTCGAGATCCATGAGGTCTTGCTGGCGCATCAGCTCGAAAAAAGCGTTCGTTTCTGGCGACAGCTCTCGATACATCCGGGCAGCATTTTGAATAATCCAAGCGGTGTCGCCCTTCGGGGCGGGGTTGCCTGAGCGGAAGCGCACATCCACATCGTAGTATTTGAGTTTTTCAAGACCCAAGCGCTGCCGCTGGCGTTCGTACAAAGCGCTGGCTATCGGTACTATATGTTGGCGAATTTGTTCGCGGAAGCCAGCTACCATGTCGGCATTATAATCTGAGCGACGCATCCGGGCGTAGGCCAGCTCAATGAAGTTTTTAAAGCCCAACTTGCCCGCTATCCGGTGGCGTACTTTCACCAACTGGTCGAAGATCTGCTCTACTTCAGCGGCGTGCTGGGCAAAAAAGCCCCACTTGGCTTCGGCGGCGGCTTGTCGGGTGGCGCGGTCAGCGCTGAATTCGAGCTTCTGGATGGAAGCTAAGTTGTGCTCTTGCCCCTGAAAAGGTATTTTGGCACTGGCCTTTAGCTTGACGTAGGCACTGCTGAGTTGGTTTTCCTCTTGCAAATCTTCCAGAATCACAGGATCAAAGGTCTTGCGCGCCAGCGTAGCTAAGTTGAACAATTGCTTGCCCCATTTGGACTCTAACTCCGGCCGGAAAGTCGAATGTAGCAGTTTTTCGTAGAATCGGCTTATCAAAGCCTGATAGGTGGGCATGTTTTGGTCGAAGAAGTTATTCTCGGCTTCGTAAAAAGCATCGCGGGTATCCTTCGTGTGGCGGATGTAGCAGAGGTTGTACATGGTGTCCATTTCTGAGCGCAACTCGTTGATGGCTTCCAGCGTGCGGCTTTGCGCGTCGAGGGAAGGTGCTTGCTCAAACTGCGTTAGCAGTTGCTCAAAGCGTACCGTAAAAGCATCCATGTCCGGACGCTGGTACGCAAAGGTATTGAATGATAAAGTGGGGGATTGACTATTAACCATTTTGTATTAATTGTTTGACTATCAATTATTTATAGAATTAACATTTTTGTCTAAATGCATATAAGATGAATATCCTGAGTTTAAGAATTTCACAAGATAAGGCGGCCGTTATATTTGTGCAAATGCAGCGTGTTTTTCATCATAAAAACAGGTTTTTCAAATCTTTTAGGTTTGCAAAATCTGAACAAGTCCCTGTAGCCTTTTAATTCCTCTCACCATTATTTATAACTCCGCACCGTTGGTTGTACATATTCAAAACTGAGCCATTCCTGATGCAATTTGGGTTCGCTCGGCCCTTGGTATTCCCATACAGGCACATAGGCAAAGTCGTCGTCGTTGCGCAAAGCCTCGCCCTCCGGCGTCTGATACTCTTCGCGGAAGTGCGCGCCGCAGGATTCTTCGCGGTACAGTGCATCGTAGCACATCAGTTCGCCCAGTTCCAAATAATCGGCTACACGCCCTGCTTTTTCCAATTCCTGATTGAGGTCCGCACTGCTGCCCGGCACGATGAGTTGCTGGTAAAACTGTGCCCGCAAGACTCGAATATCCTCAATGGCGTTTTCCAAGTTAGCCCGGTGGCGCGAGAGGCCGCAGCGGTTGTAGAGAATTTTTCCGAGTTCTTTATGGAACGTATCGGCAGTGGTATCGCCCTGGATGGCCAGCAGTGCGTCAATCTGGTCTTGTACATAGCGCTCGGCATTGGCGAAAGCCTCGTCCTGAGTATCAGGTATCTGGGTTGGCTTGGTGTCCGCTAAGTAGTTCATCAAGGTCATGGGCGCGATGAAATAACCATCCACGCAGGCCTGGAGTAGCGAATTGGCGCCGAGGCGATTGGCCCCGTGGTCGGAAAAATTGGCTTCGCCCAGCACAAACAAGCCCGGCAGATTGGACATCAGTTCATAATTTACCCAGAGGCCACCCATTGAAAAGTGCGCCGCCGGCGAAATGCGCATCGGCTCTTCGTAAGCATTGATCCCTGTGATGGTGGCGTACATAGCGAAAAGATTGCCATATTTTTGTGCAATGGCCTGCTTTCCTTGTTGACGGATAGCATCTCGAAAATCGAGGTAAACCGCATTGCGCTCAGGACCGACGCCATAGCCTGCATCAATACGCTCTTTGGCTGCGCGGGAGGAGATGTCGCGTGGTGCCAGATTGCCAAACGACGGATAGCGGCGTTCTAAGTAGTAATCGCGCTCGGCTTCGGGTATTTCGTTTGGGTGGCGGGTATCGCCGGGTTGCAAGGGCACCCATACACGGCCGTCGTTGCGCAGACTTTCTGACATGAGCGTGAGTTTGGACTGGTACGCGCCCGACTGCGGCAGCGAGGTAGGGTGGAACTGTGTCCAGCTGGGTGCTGCAATGTAAGCGCCGCGTTTGTACGAACGCCAGATAGCCGTAGCGTTGCAGCCCATCGCCAGCGTAGAAAGGTAGTAGATTTTGCCAAAGCCGCCAGTGGCTAAGGCTACGGCGTGCGCGGCGTGCCGCTCGATGGCGCCAGTGTGCAAATCGCGGGTGATGATGCCGCAGGCGCGCCCGTCTTGCACTACTAAGTCGAGCATTTCATGGTGCGTAAAAAGTTGGGCCCGACCCGTTCCTGCCTGCCGCATAAGCGCCTGATACGCCCCTTGCAAGAGCTGCTGCCCGGTTTGCCCGCGGGCATAAAACGTGCGGCTTACCTGCACCCCGCCGAAAGAGCGATTGCTGAGGTAGCCGCCATAGTCTCTGGCAAAAGGTACGCCTTGTGCCACCGCTTGGTCAATGAGTGCCATAGAGCATTCTGCGAGCCGATAGACATTGGCTTCGCGCGCCCGGAAATCGCCGCCCTTGAGGGTATCGTAAAACATGCGCCAGACGTTATCGCCGTCGTTGCTGTAATTTTTGGCGGCATTCACACCGCCTTGAGCCGCTACCGAGTGCGCCCGTCGGGGCGAATCGTGAAAACAAAAAGCCTTGACCTGAAAACCCATTTCTGCTAAAGAAGCTGCGGCCGCGCTGCCTGCCAGCCCTGTACCGACGACGAGCACAGTGAATTTACCTCGATTGGCCGGGCTGACTAACCGCGAGTTTGCCTTGTAATGAGACCACTTTTGTTCTAATGGGCCAGGAGGTATTTTAGCATCAAACATGAAAGCATATATTTTTGCAAAGTTTGTGTTTAAAGTTAGCAATTATAGCAGACATAAAGAAGACAGGGCCGTAGTTTTTCTCAATAAAAAAGGGTGATACAACTGGCAAAAAGGGACTTTGGCAGGCGAAAGGGAGTTTTTTGTAAAACACAAAACCCGATGCACTCATTGGTGAGTGTACCGGGCTTCGGGATTTAGTAGCGGCGGCAGGACTTGAACCTACGACCTTCGGGTTATGAGCCCGACGAGCTACCAACTGCTCCACGCCGCGATTTTAAATTGGATGGCAAAGGTATAAAAAATAATGACACTTGTCAAGTCTTACATGCTTTTTTTGCCCTTTTTTAAAGAATAACTGTCTGGACATTAATTTCCCACCAGAAAGCTGTATCTTAAAACCAAATTCCGGTTTAATAGCACACTAAGAACACTATGCGGCCATTTTTGCTCCTGACCATCTGGGCTGCCTGCGTATGCGCGCAAGCCCAAACGAAATGTCCGAAAACACTTTCGGAACTTGTGATTGAAATAAAAACCGACAGCTACGGCTACGAAACCGCTTGGGAGGTAGCCGATGCCGACGTCCAGCTCTATGCTTGGGTAAACTACAATACCTACGCCAACCGAACTCTCTATCGGGATACGCTCTGCCTACCCTCGGATGTATGTCTGCAATTCCGCATTTACGATGGCTTTGGTGACGGTATCGCCCTGCCTGGTTATTATCGGCTCCTGCTCAACGGACAGACGATTGCTACCGGCGGCGATTTTGGAAAATCCGAAACGGTCTTTTTTCAATGCATACCTGGCCAAACCTGCCACGAAGCGCTGCCTGCCGATCTCGGTCGTTATACCACTACGCCTCCGAGCGACACCTGGTACGTCTTTGTGCCGGACACAACCGGCATCTACCGCATTTCTACTTGCGATGCCAATAGTTGCGATACCAAAATCTGGGTCTATGATCGCTGTGAGGGCATTACTATTGCGGAAGACAATCAAAGTACCATTCTCTATAGCGACGATGAAACGCCCTGCGCCCCTTTGGCCGAAGTGACGGGGCATCTGAATGCCGGTGAAGTCTATTACATTCGCATTGGCAGCAAAAACAATACTTGCACGGATAGCATCCATTGGACACTGTCTTTTGAAGGCGCTGTACGGGGCTGTATGGATGTCAAATCCTGTAATTATAATCCGCTGGCTACCATAAGCGATGGTAGTTGCCTGCCCCAGGGGCATCCGCAGTGTCCGGCAGGTCCGGATCTTGCTATTCGCCGCGACGAGTTAGTGCGTTCCATTCGCCTCGATACGGTGCACGCCAACGATTACTGCCTGATTGAAGAGGGCTGTTTGCGGGGCTACGGTGTGCGGCAGGTGCTACGATTTACCACTATTATCGAAAATATTGGTGAGCGCGATTACTACATCGGGCGCCCCAGCGAAGGTAGTGCACTGTTTTCGTTTGACAATTGTCACAATCACTTTCATTACAATAGCTACGCCGAATACACCCTCTATCAGGAAGACGGCCTGCGGCTGCCTATTGGTTTTAAATATGGCTTTTGCGTCACCGATTTTAGTTGCCCGCCAGGCATTCTACCTAAATATGGTTGCAACAATATGGGCATCAGTGCTGGTTGTTATGACAACTACTGGGCCGATTTGCAATGCCAATGGATAGACCTAACCGACGTACCCGACGGCAGATACATTTTTATGGCGCGTATCAACTGGCAAAACCTACCCGACGCCCTGGGGCAAGTAGAAAGGGATATGCTCAATAATGTGGCGCAGGTGTGTCTGTATCTCGACCGTAGCAGCGGGCAGTTGCGCGTTTTTATAGAAGACAACTGTGAACCTTACACCGACTGCCTCGGCAAACCCTATGGCAATGCCCTGCCCGACTGTACCGGAGCCTGCGACGGCAATGCCCTCATGGGGGATATAGATGACAATGGTTCGCAAACGCTCTACGATGCACAACGCTACGTGACTATGATATTGGGCAATGATATTGCATCAACGCCCTGCAATGACCTCGACGCCGACGGAGCCATTACGGTTTACGACGCCGCGCTCTTGGTCAAGTGCGTTAACGAAAGCAGCCGCCAGCCGCCAACTGCGCTGATTGGGCATAGCCACTGCCAGTTTCCGGCGGGCATTACCAACATAAAAGACACTGTGGCGCTGCACATCCTTGATGTCAACTGGGAAAGCCGCTACCTCGATATTGGCATTAGCAATCCGGGCGCGCGCGTAAATGCCTACCAGTTCCGTATGAGCGGCCTCTCCATCGCTTATGTTGAAAACCTCGTTGCTGATGGCTCCTATCCAGTGGTGCCGCGCACCAGCATGAGCGAAGGCATGGTCATTGGTATTTCCTATCAGGATTCGAGCATCACGCGCTCCCCGACGCCGCAGCCCCTCTGCCGCATTCATTTTTTTGAAGCCCTGTCCGATACCATTTGCATTCAGAAAATAGTGGACATCATCAACAGCAATTACGAGCGGGTGATGACGCGCATAGCTGAGGGGTGTGTTACGCGTCCTTTGCCCTCAAGCCTTCCTGCTGCAGTGTCGGCATCGCCCGTCAGGGTCTCGCCCAATCCTTTCGATGCCGAAGCTATTATTACTTTTCCTAACCCCCGCAATGCAATTTTTCGATTAGACATCACCGATCTCAACGGGCGGCTGCATTACCGACTCCCGCAGCTACAAGGCAACGAAGCGCGCATTCGACGCGGGCACCTCGCTCCAGGCGTTTATTTTTTCCGATTATTCAATGCCACTACTTTTTACACCGGAAAAATTGTGGTGCAATAGAGGACGGAGAAGACGGTGACGTTTTGCAGCTACCCGAAGGTGGCGATTTCGAAGCACTTCACTTTCAGCCCTGCACTGAACTTGATAGAAGCACAAATCTTCAATAAACCACTGAACCGCCACTTTTGGGTAGCTGCTGTTAGCGGTAGCCTTCCTAAACAAGTTTGTTCTGGAATTTGTCAAATATTTCCGGATTAATAAGTTTGAAATTTTTCTTCAAATCTCCCTGTTCGTAGTCCGAAGCAATAATAACAAAATCATCCGTTCTATTAAGGTCAAATTCGTGAATACTTTCTTTTAATTTTTTACAGCATTCCACAAGCATTTTTATCGTACTGTTTTCTTTATTAGACTTGCGTCAAATTGATTATCAACAGATTAAGAAATTCCAGAGTCCGGCACAAACCCCCAATGTAATATCCATATCATATTGATACTTCATTCTGATTTGATTGTAAATAATCCTGAATCGTTTGATACCACCAATACTATGTTCTACATAAATTCTAGCTTGTGCCTGCGCTTTATTTTCCTGCTGTTGGCTTTCGGTCAAAGTGTTATCTTCCCCTTTTTTGGCTCGTTTTCGCTTGTGCGGCAGCAGCTAATAATATTTGAGCCCGTTTTTGTCGGGTATGCTTATATTTACCGGAAATGATTAGCAAATTCAGTTCTGATCGCTCTTCCGGGCTCAGGGTAACTCGATATTTTTTCATAACTTTTTTTGCCAAATATACGAAATTACCCAACTTTTAACTATTGACTACGCACTAGTGCTTCATTCTTTATCTTTTATCTTCCTTAAAATTTTTCCACGTCAAAATTAAGGGTAAAACAATTAGTAGAAAGCTTGGCATGTTTATTAAATATATATTATAGAATGCGCCAAAATGGAGTGACACGCTTGTGTCTATCAAGAACCAAGATAACATAGCAATAAATATTGCATTCCTTGCCCATACATATCTTTTGCGAAATGCAAAATGTACAATAAATACGATGAGAATATGAAATCCTGAAATTGTGGCTCCTATAATGCCAAAGAGCCAGTTCTTGAATGACATTATTTTTTCAGGGATGTTTTCTCCATCAAAGAATAGTTTTCTTGTCCCTTCATTATGATATTCAAATAGAAAACTATTCCCAAATAGAGCTATAATCACCCCAATAAGAACAGTTATGATATTCACTACTAATAGCCAATTAGTCCAAAAATTAAACTTACTATTTATTTTTTGCTTGTCCAATGCTATAAAGTTTTAAGTGTTTAAATGTATTTTAAAAAAAATTCTCAATGAATGCAAAAAGATCAGACATTTAAGCTTTAGAGTCCGCCAAGGATAGTTGTTTCCATTCCTTTATCAGGAGTAAATATGATTAAATGCATTGCTTCCTGAATCAGCTCAGCAACATCTAGTCATTTTTAAAGAATTGTCATAGTCTTCTTTTGAGTCCCATACCTTAGTTATCCAAACGCAGTCCGAGTTTGATTGGTCTATAGCAACCAAATATTTATGACAACCTTTGGCGCGCTCCATAAGTTCAGAAGCTTTCACTAAAATATCAGCTAATTCTCTGCCTTTTCCTTGTTTAGCTTTAATATTACTCATAAGTCCATACTTTTCCATAATTTGATTATTTTATTTGAAGTTTATTGACATCAAAAGAGTAAACCCAATCCATTTTCTTTTTCTCAAGATGGATAAACTTCTTAAGAAAGAAATCTCTGAAGAAGTTAGCAAGCGGATTGGGTCTAGATTTGGTTTTTCCAACTTTACGGGCTTGAGATATAATCTTCTTTACTCGATGAAATCGTAATTCTTGAAATATTTTGAAAGCATGTTCATGTTCACCGAATTTTGCAAGACACTTGGCTAAAACTGAGGCATCTTCCAAAGCAAGAGAAGCGCCTTGTCCAGTATGAGGTGAAATTGCATGCGCAGCATCCCCAATTAAGCAAAATTTATCCCCGTACCATTTTTCTATTGGTGGTATTTCATAAATAGGGTAAGCAAAAAAATCATCAGTAGCTCGAAGAATATTCAAAATAGTCGGATCATCATTTTTATGAAGTTCTAACATTTGAGATTTGATTTGCTGTTTTAGTCCACTATCAAGTGTAAATCTCACAGATTCAGCTGCTAAGTGAAAATTATTAAACCACCATACTTTCCCTTGATTGGAGGTGGCATAGGCAAAAAATGCTTGTTCGCCGAATACCATTTTCATTGCATTCGATTCATCATGCCAGTTTGGAATATCTGCTATTGCGCCTGTTGACAGGAGTTGAGTGTAAATTGGCTTTGGAGAATTAGGAATTAATATGTTACGACATTTTGAGTGAATACCATCTGCTGCAATTAGGAAATCAAATCCTTCAAACTCACCTTTAGATGTGGATACCTTTATTTTTCCTTTAGAATCATCAATTTGGTTTAATCGACAATCATACAATATAGGATTTTTGAGTTGATCCAGTTTCTCATGTAGGAGTTGGCTGACTGTAGATCTTTTTATTTGAACGCTTCTAATCCCATAGTCCATTAGCTGGTATTCAGTATCAAGTTCGGCAATTCTCTTACCTTTAGAATTGTGAAAATGAAGTGTGCCAGGTGCATAATCCTGATAAATATCTGATATATTAATTAAGTCTTTTAAAATATTCAGTCCATTTGGGGAAATCCCCATGAAAAGACCTTCCTTCATTTCATTCTTTTTTCTGGCTTCAATGATTTTGACATGCCAGTCCAATTCGAGTAGTTTTATTGCAAGTGCGGGGCCAGCTACACCTCCTCCAACAATTATCACCTTTTTGTTTATCATGGTTTCATTGCTTTAATTTTCTTAATTGTCATATCTTTGGCAAGCCTTTTGTATTCATCCGTTTCTACCCCAATCAATGTAATTTTTCCTTCTTTGTTTGCATGTATTCCAAAGCCATAGTTTTTGCAAAGAGGGGAAGTTCTGAGACATCTTCGACCTTTATTAAAGAACTCTTCTTGTGTCTCAGTATAGTCTTTTTGATTTATTTTGTTTCGAATTGTATGTAACTTAGAAATGACTTCATCTGAAGTATATTTATAAGCGTCATTATATATGATATCATACTGTAATCTTGCAATTGCGTGTTTGTCATTGTTTGAATTTGGCACTAGCCCTTGAGTCTTATCCGAGTTAAGAGAAACCTCAATCAATGTATTGAAGTAGTTGTTTGAATGTATTTTTTCTTTATTTGTCATTTGTAACTTTTTGAGGTTTTAAAAAAAATAGAGTGGCGTAGCCGATATTGATCAAGAAGAAAATACCTACTCGCAAATAATTCAAATTTCGCCAATGGGCAGCCCTTTCAACAAGTGTTGAATCAATCATAGGCGTTACTTCCATTGCCTGAAACTCTATGATAGTTGGGGCGAAATATTGCAATGTCCAGATTCTAATACCAATATGAAAGAGAAGTAAAATAAGCATTAAGTTTCTTCTCGTTCTAAACTGCCAGTTGAAAACTAACGCAGCAAGTAGTATTATTTCATGGATTGAGTGAACTATGATCCAAAAATATTTAAAATCAAGCCCATAAGTCCCCTTGAAGAAGAACAAAGACTCAGGAGGTGCAGCTGTCCAAGCAGGAACCATAATTGCTGTTTCCCAAAGCTGAGCCCCATTCATTATAAAGTACACTGCTGTAGCTATAAAGAGCCATATGTCAGCTCGTAAATTTTTATTTTTCATCTAAACTTTTAGTTTTTATTGTGTCTATAGTTTCGGATTTGATTGAGTTTAGGCTGTCCAGTCTGAATTGCTCACTATGAATAAAAGACTTTATTCGTTCATTATAATCGTCTTTTGCATTGCTTACCCTAATACCCTTGTATTGACTGCTGTAGAAACCCAAAATAATTAAGAGAATAACAGCGGTTAACAATATTGTTGTGCCTTTTTTCTTTTTCATGATTTGGTTGTTTATATATCAGATTTCGAAAAATTTGCATTTTTAGTAATGGCTCCATGAAATGAAGCGTTTCTCAAGTCACTTTTCTCAAAGTTTGTATTTGATAAATCAGCATCACTAAAATTTGCATTCTGTAAGTTTGAATTTGAAAAATTAGCAGATGGTAGAAACGCATTAGAAAAATTTACATTTCTAAGATTACACCTCGACATATTTATGCCTGTCAAATCCTTGTTGCTTAAATCAACTATTTGGAAGATTGCTCCCGAAAGATTGTTGTTTGGAGCAAAAAGATTTTCAATTCCCACTACTTCGGATAAATCTGATTTTTCAAAATTGGTATTTCCCGAAACAATATTCTTAAATAAAGCTTTCGATAAATCAGATTTTGAAAAGTTTGCATTATTTAAGATGGCATTTTCGAAATTTACATTTGATAAATCTGAGTTACTTAAGTTCACGCCAGTAAGATCTAGGTTTGATAAATCAACACCTGTTAAGGAAGAATTGGATAGATTAATCCCTTTACCTTCTGCATTTTTAATTAATGCTCTGATTTTTTCAGTTTTCATATAATTCGGTTTTTAAAATTGTGTAACTTTGCAGTAAAACATTTTAGTTACGTTAAAAAGTATCTTTGAGACAAAGATAATATAAATTCTTTCAAATGAGCAAGAAAAAAGAAGTTAAAATTTCATTAGTACAGAAAATCAATGCTTTAAGTAGGGATTTTTCGACTTTAACTGTACTGATGCATCAAGCGATAGCTGAAAAGGCAGGCCTTTCCGGCACAGATCACAAGTATATCGATTTGCTTTTGGAACACGGTTCGATGACCGCAGGTAGGCTTGCCGAGTTAAGTGGGTTGACTACAGGTGCAGCAACTGGAATGATTGATCGATTAGAGAAAATCGACCTTGTAAGAAGGGAAAGAGACCCTAATGACAGAAGAAAAGTTGTGGTGGTGTTAAACAAAGAAAAGGCATTTGAGCGGATTGGACCAGCTTTTAAGCAAATGCAGAGCGACCTAGGAAAGCTTTATGATGCTTTTTCAGATGCTGAATTAAAAGTAATAGAAAAATATTTAACCGCAGTAAATGAGTTTACCAAAAGACAAATCAAGAATATAAGTGACAATTGAGTCTAATTTGAAGATGTAGTCAAGATTTTTCTCTGGGCTCTCATCATAACTTTCATCGCATAAAATATTTCCGAATCCAATATACTCCAACTTGTCTCGGTCGTTCATTCTGTACACCAATGTATTTTGTTAGCAGGGCTGACGCCGAGCCGCCGTGCGCTGGCTTTGCGGGTTGGTTTTGGGCGGCCTAGTCGGCAGTGCTTTGTTCTCGCTTTTTATTTTACCTTTTCGGTGGTGGAGGTGCTGGTTTTGGGGTAGGCTTTGGCGGCTGTGGAGGATTATTTCCTCTACCACCGCCGGATGGCTTTCCAGTCGTGCTGGGACCATTTGGAGGTCTTTGTTTACTCATTTTTTAAAAATTTTTATTTTTGAGAAGTTGGATTGGAAGTTTTGAGTGCAAGTTATTTTTCAATACCTCGTCTCACCTTTTGGGGTCAGCCCATTTGGAATAATCAATAGAATCAAGTCAATAAGCCAGCCTATTCCAAATAATCCAAGTGTAAAAATATACAAGACGCCCATGCCAGTATATCCCAAATAGAATCTGTGGATGCCAAGTAGCCCAAGAAAAAAGCAAAGTAGAAAGGCAACTATTTGCGATTTGCCAGTTGTCTTTCTTGCGCCAATCTCGCTGTTCTCACTCCTTTCGTATTTTGAAGATTGTTTTTCAATCTTCTTGTTTACGAAGCGGAGCGTAAGTTTTTCCCGAAAAGTAAGTTTCCTTCCAAGTGATTTTTCCAAACCCTCTTTTTTCAAGTCAAATGAGTATGGAATTTCAAGTTGTTGTGTCTGTACCACACTTGATTGACGAGCAACTGCTCCAGCCAAACTTGGACAGAAGCACAAGAAAACGGCAGCAAAAATTAAGGAAGTCAGATTTTTCTTCATGTTACATTATTTATTTTGTTTAATTTTTTCTCTTTTTATTTGCCGTTGTTCAAGATACCGAGCGCAGCGAGGTATCTTGAACAACGTCCGTAGCTACGCAATGCAGTTGCGTGGTTACCTCATATCTTTCAGGTTGTCCAAGGAGCTTTTTAGCCGCTTTTTGGCATGATCTGGGGTTGGTATTGCTTCAAATACCGCTTTAAATATAATATCATTTTCTTTCAGTACAGTAACAAAAATGCAAAAACATATTTGAGTTCCTGTTTTTTTAGCGAATTTAACAGCAGATGCTGGATATAATCAAAGCCGTATTTGAAGAAACTGTACAATCGGTTGCCCGTTTTTTTCAAAATACGAATGGGCTGTTTTTCATCCAGCCAAATGCCGGCTTTATAGCACCACACAAAAGCGATAGCCAATAAGGCTAAGAGTTTGGCTAATTTCTTACGATCCACCAAGTGGGTGTCCTCCAGATGGAATCCTTGGGTTTTCAAGGCTTTGAATAAGGTTTCAATTTGCCAACGTTCTTTGTAATATTCCATTGCTCTTGAGCAGTAAACGGGACTGGCTACAAATAGCCAATCTTTTGGCAAGCGCACCGCCGTGATAAAGACTTTGTGCTGCCTCAACGTACTCGCAAGACGGGCACTTTGCCTACCCGCTCGGTGAGCACCACACCGCCTTCCGCAAGGCTGCCCTGCAATGCTTCGAGCGGCGCATTGAGCTGAAAGGCTACATCGAGGCAACAGAAATCCGTTTCGAGCAGCACGATTTGCCTCCGTTTTTCCTGTAAATACTGGCGTAATTCCGCTGCCGAAACGGCACGCATGGTCACGGCATTGCCATTTCGCGCTATTTTAATACCGTCATCATAGGTGGCGGGTGGCGGAGCATCGGCTCGTACGCGCAAGTCCCATATCAGGCGCTCCTGCTGTATGGTATCTTGTTGTAGCTCCAGCAGCGCTACAATAGCGGCTATGCACTCCTGCCGTGCGGCGCTCGGCTCGCGGTCGGGGAAGTAATAATTCAGTTCTAAGAATGGATCGCTGGCCGCTTCGTACACGACAGGCTGCTCGGAGAGCTCCGCTAATATTTCCGAAGCTCGGTAATTGTTGTAGCTGATGCGCTGTGCCCCTCTGGCATAGCTTCGATCACTGCTTTTATTGTCAGCAATACGCAACTGAATACGGCCGGGCTGCTCCTGGTTTGAGATTTCTTCTGGTGCTTGCTGCGGCGCGCAGGCGTAGCTTGCCATTAAAAGAATTGTAATAAAAACGAGGTTTTTCATTCTATGATTTTTTAATTAGTAACGGGAGTAAGGCGAGCAAGATAATATTTACTTATTGCGGTTTCCTCCGGAGTTTCAGCAGCCAAAACGACATGCTCCATTGAAGTGGCAATATAAAGCCCTGAAGTAGGTGCTGGCAATTTAATATCTTGACAATAAAGCCCTTTCTCATTAAATATTTGTATATATCCATTTCTGTATGTTTCAAGCCCTGTCTCAACATACGTTTTTTCATCTTTTACAATACGTTCTTCCGGCAAACCGGCACGATAATACGCCATGAACATTCCATTGCCCAAATATTGCAAAGTGGTGTAGCGGGCTGCTCGTTGCGCTTCCTGAAAGGCGTTGATTCTCATTCGGTCTTCATCATTGGAAAAAGGCAGGCCTTTCGGTTGAATAAAATATTCGGAAGATAATGTAACCGATTGTATCAAATCAAGCGCAGGTAAATTATATACATAAGCGCGCGCCTCAGCCGGATATAATACAGCAACCTGCCCATCTTCTTTATTTAGTGCTATCTGCGGGATGATATGATAATAATAATATTTTTGATAAATACTACCCGAAGGGATAGTCACACCGGTTTGTATCTTTTGCGTCGCTGGCTGATAAATACTTATCCAGTTCACAGCATCAGCAAACGATGCATACAAAGGGCTGCCGTAGTCTTCCGTGCTACCTCTGACCAAAAGCCAAAGCGTGGAATCCGGTGCATAAAAATGAGGTGCTTTGAAATCATAAAGCGGATTTACCAACAGTTTTTTATCGAATATATCTTCGGAGGCTACAAAATTGCCATTGATTTCGTAGATATAATAACGATAAGCACCGTAGGCAATAATTTTATTGGCACCCAGAAAGGAAAGCCCTCTTATTTCATTATACCCAATTTTTCCATCGCCTTTGTAATTAAATTGATGAATTATTTCACTTTTACTATTGGCTATTATTATATCACCGCCAAAATAATCATACAACAGGTACATTTGCTTGGTGTCTTCATAATCACTAAGCAACAGCATTCCACTGTGTTGTAATTGCAAAGAATCATAAATTTCAATGGTATAAACACGCTCAGGCGTAGCGTATTCATCTTTAGGCGACTGCTGGCAGGATGCACACACGGCACAAATCAAAACAGCCGTAATGGTTTGGTTGAACATAATTATATGTTTTGGTTGAAATTAGTATGCCCCTCTAAGTAGGGCTATTGAAGGGCATATCAATATTATTGATAATTTAAATTGCATTTGTAGCTACAGGCTTCAACCCCTGTTGTAAATGGGCAAACAAAAACAGAACCAGTAGGTCCAATAGCTACCCAACCACCCATGCTGTCACAATATTCATTGCTTTGTGATGATCCTGGCACTGCAATGTAATAAACCAGCAAAGTGATTAAAAGAATCAAAATTGTTGATCGTTTTTTCATTTTTTTTAGTTTAATTCGCTCTTATTGAATGTTCCCTTCGCAAAGATATAGACAAGTACTTTGTCCATTCGTCAATGGGCAAACATACACTTGTTTGCTACCTCCCATCAACACATAATCGCCCACAGCTTCACAATAACAACGGGCCTGAGAGCGTGCTTGATGAACCACAATACCTGTGAGTATAGACGTGGATAGCAATAAGAAAGCAATTCTCAATTTTGCAACTTTTTTCATGATAATTCGATTTTTAAAAATTAAAAAATTGGTTTCAGCGTAAATCGCGCAATTCACATTGGTAAATCTACTTTTATTCAAAATGATATGCAAATGCCATCTCCGATTATCTCCGATTATCTCCGATTATCTCCGGCCGGGGTATAATAATAAAAATGAGGTTTTGCATCCTACAATTTTTAGTACCGGACAAATGGAGTAGATGAGATTTTGCAAATCTCGAAGATTTGCAAAATCTGAACAGCAGATCAACTGCTTTGACTCACTGCCATTTTTTTAATTATTAACAGAACTAAGGCGAGCAAGATAATATTTACTTATTGCGGTTTCCTCCGGAGTTTCAGCAGCCAAAACGATATGCTCCATTGAAGTCAATATGCGCAAGAAGCCAAAGGCATTACAAAATAAATTACTTCTTTGTTTTCTGTGTTTACAGCAAAAATCGCGTCCAGATATGCTTTGAACTCAGTTTCATAAGCAAATGAAATATCACTCACTCTCGAGCAATTGATAAAAAACATAAAAACCAGCAGTAAAGAAAGGCTATTGAACCATAATAGTGCCTTTCCGGATATTATTTTCAGGCGTAGCATCTTTAAATTTTGTTTTTACTTTAATTTCCCAATTATAAGCCCCCTTTTTATCAATCAATTTGTGATAATAACCTTCCAATTTACTATAATTTACTGCTTTGCCAACGCTTAATGTTTCTGTCTCATCATCGAAAGATACAAGTTCTTTGTTGATTGTGAGGCTTACTGAATATGAGCCACCTGATATCACGGTATTGCCGGCATTAAATACCTTGTAAGAAATAACGAGGGCGTCACCAACTTTGGGGGCTTCCGGTTTGATTATTACCTCCGTAATTTTCAAATCCATGCCATTTTGGCCCTGCGTCAGGTATGGTATTGTGCATACGAGGCAAAAAAGAGTAAAAAACTGTTTCATAAGGCGTTAAAGTTTAAAATAGTATTGAAATGCTAATTCATTATCGTTTTTCCAGTATTCTTCATGAGGCGCAATAAGTAGCCCATTGGACAATGGAATAATCTTTCGCACCCCCAGCGAACCATTTGTAAAGCTGAAAGTTTTGTGTAGCTGAAATTGTTCATTAAAAATTAATAATGTTGCTTTTCTTTTTTCTCCATTATTGAGAGTGGCCCCGTCGGGCTTTAGTTCTTGTGCATGATGCAAAACCCTTGTAAAACATTTTGGTTCGGGATGATAAAACATGGGTTCATAAAAAGGAACAGTAATTCTATAATTCCAAAGTGACTGCTCGTCAAGGTTATTATTTAAGGATAATGGTTCAGATAGTTTTATTTGCTCACTGCCTGCACCTTTTTTACTTATCAATGCGTGCTTTTCCCTGTCATAAATTTCTATTTCATGGCGAGTAGGATAAGATATAATTACAGTACTATCGGTAATCAGGCGATAAGAAACATTGAGGTCATAAGGCAAAACACCAGCGTGGTCAGTTGCCAGAGAAGCATACTTAGCTACCATTTGCCCTGTACCAAGATCAAAAACACGCTCAGCAAACTGCGGTTTTGGTGTGAGTACATCCCACTCATAAGGGAGAGTTGTTACATACAAATGTTTTTTCTTGGCATCATAATATGGTGATGTGTAAGAGAATAGCGAAGGAATAATGTAATCTGCAGACGTATCCATTTCCGTCAAGTCAAATTTTTGAATAATTTGCCCGCCTGAAGAAACAATATAAATATAGGGATAATTCATACCTGTTATAAAAATACTATCGGGGGAATGTACATAAAAAGCACCTGTTTTTTCTTTGAAAAGATGTGCGTCCAAACGTATTTTATGGCTGAATTGTTCCTTTTTTAAATCAAAAACAGCTATCTCGAAAGGCAATGCGGGGTCAATCCCATACAGCAGTGAATCAGCAAAGACCTGGGTGTGAAAATATGCATTCAGGACATCTGAAGGGCACGGAACAGATAGTAGGTCATAAGGCGGCCATACATCTCCTCCTTGTCCATCCGATTTATCAGCGTTACAAGAAAGGCATAATAAAATTGAAATTATAGCTATCAAGCATTTCATTGGGCTAAAGATTATTTTATTTTTTCAATCCAAAATTAAAGGCAACATAGCGTTATTGATAATTATCAACAACGCTATGCATCTAAAAGAAAATTACTATTGGATACCTCGTGTATCCCCAATCAAACACCTGCTGGCTAAAGCAGCCACACACTCTTTATATTGGGGTTTAACTTGTCCATTATAAACACTTATAAACTTTCCTTTATCACCAATGGCGAAAGAAGGAGGTTGTAGTAAAAACAGGGCAATTGTTGCAATGAAAACCGCAATTTTTGTTCTCTTTTTCATAATAATTCGATTTTTAAAAATTAAAAAATTGGTTTCAGCGTAAATCGCGCAATTCACCTATACAAAATTAAAGCAGTACAAAATAAAAAGCAAATGCCATTTTTTGGAAAGTTCCCGAATCTTCCCGATTATACCCAATTATACCCGAATCTTCCCGAATCTTCCCGAAAGTTCCCGAAAGTTCCCGATTATGCCCGGTCAGGGCGGGGTATTGTAAAACGCTTAGCAGGATAGATGCTGAAAAACACCGGGCAATTTGTATCTTTGGGCGTTTTTGTAGGCGCAAATAGTGGCACCAAATGGCAATAAGCCACCCCGAAAAGACGTGATAATAGGGGAAAACCGGAATGCGCGTTTGGAATATTGGCGATACAGGTTAGTTTTCAAAACTTTTTAATGAAGCTAAAAACTACCTGTCGGGGACGCCACCTATAATAACTGATATTCTCGGCAAATGCGTTTTGCGTAAAGGTAATGTAATGGCTGTTATTAAATATATTGTTGATACTAAGTAATATCTCTGTTTTTAATTTTAGAAAAGTATGCTTATATTCAGCAGCGCATAATCCATTCCATACCTGCTGCCCTGCAACTATAGTAAAATATTGATAATAAGTGGTTCTTATTGAGGCAGATGTATTTATTTTTATAAAACAACCTATTTCTTTATTCAGTTGATATCCAGGCTTATCAAAAAAATTATTGGAAAAAAGTTGAAAAGTAGGCTTTAGACTAATAACACTTTTTGTAAAGACATAATGCATCTGCATCTGCATATTGAAAGAATGATTTTGAATACTCAATCTTTCGCCATTAATAAACGCGGGGCTTTGAGAAAAGATGTAGGACTTTCTAATCTCAAAATCAAGATTACCCCCAATTGTGCCGGCAACATTGCCCTGTACTCCTATACTACTGACACTGTTATTTTCTTTAATTAAATTATTGACTGCCCCAAGTTGATTAAAATTGTTATTATTTATAAAGGCATAATTTGTCTCTGATAGCGAAGCACCAATTCCGTATTCACTCACTGCCCCTGTACTTCGGCTAGAAAACCCGACCCCTATTTCTTGCTTGCTAAAACGATTGACATCAAAAACCGAGGTAGAAATGTTTCTATTAGACTGAATAATATAGCCTTCATAAAACAAATTATTAAAGCGCTCAAAATCTTGCTGAAAGGCATAGGTCAAGCTCCAGTGGTTACCAGCTTGTGTTTTTAAGTGATATTCAATTCTTGGATTGGTAATTAATAAATTAAAGAAAGATGAGTTGGCACTAATTTTATTCTGGATATTCAATATAGACACAGATAATGGCAGGCGTAATGTCCATACGGAATTATTTTTTTCTTTTCTATATACTTGATTAAAATAAGGCATACACTCACTAAAAATATTTTGATTTTGAAATCCTTGCCCAAGCGACTCCTGCTCTTTCACATCATTTGTAGCCAAAATGTCTGTATTAAGAGTAGAATGATGATATATAGCACCAAAATTTACTTGTCCATTGATGGTTTTTATTTTGAAAAAAAAATTGGAGTAGGTATTCGCCCTAAGTTTACTATGTTTTGCTATTTGTGTAGCCTCATTAAAACGAGTAATTGGAAAATCAGGTGCAAAAATATCTACTGGCATCAAAATTAAATCATAATTTGTAGGCCGATACATGATCTCTGAATTAATTTGATAGGCTTTATTTTTGTGCCGAATGATAGCAGTTAATTCAGCTGTACCATTAAAATTATGCTTGCTTAGTCGCTCTGGAAAAGCAATTCCGTTTACCTCATTATCAGCATAGGATTTCATACTATTCCATTCCGTATTTACATCTGCCCGGAAAAATATTTTTTTAGCATTGTGCTCTAAAATAAAGCGATTATTTAGTATCTGTGGTTGCTCAAGAGCATTTGAAATCTCTTCAAATAATACTTCACTACTCCCATCATTTAAACGCAGCAACTGGTTTCCCATGTTCAGAATCTTGTCTCTTTTTACAAATCCCTGCCACTTTAGTTCTGTATAGGTAGCGATTTTACGAAGGTAATTATAACCACCTGTTAATTCTTGATTGTCAAGATAGTAATTTTCTTTTACTGAAAATGGTACAGAAACTTTATTAATATGGATTAGATCAAGTGTTAAGTCGCTAAAATTAATATAAAGATTCTGAAAATTCCCCCCTTGGTTTTCACCAATATTATTAAAATATCCCGATATGTTAAATTGTTGCTTTTTAGTAAACCCAAAAACATCAGCAGCGCCTAAATAAAGCAGCGGACTTGCTCCTGCTCCGCTCCGCAGAGAGCCAGTCACAGCAATATTAGATTTGAGTCGTAAATTGATTGCTGCATTGTCGGGGCGCACAAGAGAATCTAAAGCTCGGATAGGTTGATGCCGCTCAATGATTTCAATGTCACGGATAGCATCAATACGAAGATTGCGCGTAGCAATTCGGTATCTGCCTTCCAACATATCCAAGCCTTCGATGTAAAATTTGGAAATATCCAGCCCATCATATTTAATACGCCCATTGCTTTCAATAGTAATACCAGGTATTCTGCTTAATACTTGTTCAATATTTTGATCTGAATCTTGCCGGTACTGGCTCACGTCGAATATTAATGTATCACCACGCTGAATAAAGGGATCATTTTTCACTAATAACTCCGGGAGTCTATATGTCTGTGGCGAGAGTATAATTTCATGACTTGAAAGAGAAGCCTCAATATAGAATTTTTGAGTACTGTAAGATAAATGCGTGATTATCACCCATACCGAATCCAGATTTAATGGCATTTTAAGAGCAAATTTTCCATCTTCGTCAGTGATTCCGAAAGTAAGGATGGAGCTATTTTCGTTTAGCTGTAATATAACATTTGCTGCTACAACCGGCTCGCCTTGCTCATCTTTTATGACACCTTGTATAATTTGTTGCGCATACATTATAGTGCATACTAATATAAAGAAGAGTATGAGTAAATAACTTAAACGGTGAATAATCATTCCTTTATAGCGATATTAATATTGTTCTATCAGCAAATCAAACCGTTTTTCAAAAGCACTTTTCCGCTCTAATCGCTTCTCTTCCGGAAAATTAAGTACACCTGTAGGCATGGAAGGATTTCGTTTGTACCCGATCATTTTTTCTACAAAGGTTTTCCGATCTATTTTTTGGCTCTTGTCGTCAATCCATTCTTTTACCATTGCTTTCTTTTTTTCTGTTATAATATTCTTTGCAGTAAAGGTGTACCAACCCTTGTCATCCACCACCTTCAGAATAAGTCCAGGCAAACCCTGAAACACATAAGGCCCATCATTAATTGGCACGTCCAGTGTAAACCAAGCGTAATAGTGACGCCCGCCATAACTTGTGTTAGCTTTCATACAAGGCAGTCCTAAAATGGTATCTATCCCTTCGATAAAATCCCATTCAAACGCCATTGTCTCTTCCATGTATTGAATCGGTACTGAGGAATACATTCGAACGGATGTGATATTACTCGTTTTGAAGTTTTTGATAATTCTATAATCAGAACGTATCGCTTTAGTTGGTACCTTTTCTAATACTAAATTTACGTATTTTTGCAATTCTTCTTGTGATTTAAAGTCTGGCTCAGAGTAGTTTTTGCTAAAAACCGTCAAAGCTGAATCATTATAATACCTTGCACTGGTCATAAATATAGATTCCTGCCCAATTCTAAGTAGTACAAACTCTTCTGGGCTGGAGAATGTGTTATTAACCGTATCAGTAATAAATATAAAATCGTAATAAATCGTATAATCCGCTATAGACTGAGCATTCAATGAAAAATTGCTCGTAAAAAAAGAAACCAAAAGGATAGAGATTATTTTTTTCATGGCCTATATTTTTATCCCCTGGATGACCTTTTGGGGCCATCCAGAGGTTATATCATTTTATTGCTAAACCTGTGACATACACGCTTGCACACAAAGATCCATAGCGTAGGAACCAACATCCGCTGGATGAGGGCAACATTTACCTTTACAATATTGAGCACTAAAACTTACCCCACAATGACAGTTAATTGTTATAATGGAACAATTCCAACAGCATGGTCGTATCTCTTCTGAATCCTCCTCACCTTCTTCAGGTTTCTGCATTTCAATTACCAGAGAAACTTTCTCCAAGTTGTCTTTTAAAACTGCCAATTGCTGTGTCTGTGAATGGTTGTCCATATTCAAAAGAGAAAGGCCTACATCAGTGAGAGGACTTTCTGCAAGTATTGTATTCGCAGAAAAAGAAACAGAAATAGCAAATACTCCGATAATTAGCGTTAAAAAGATTTTTTTATGATAATTCGATTTTTAAAAATTAAAAAATTGGTTTCAGCGTAAATCGCGCAATTCACCTATACAAAATTAAAGCAGTACAAAATAAAAAGCAAATGCCATTTTTTGGAAAGTTCCCGAATCTTCCCGAAACTTCCCGAATCTTCCCGAAAGTTCCCGAATCTTCCCGATTATGCCCGGTCAGGGCGGGGTATTGTAAAACGCTTAGCAGGATAGATGCTGAAAAACACCGGGCAATTTGTATCTTTGGGCGTTTTTGTAGGCGCAAATAGTGGCACCAAATGGCAATAAGCCACCCCGAAAAGACGTGATAATAGGGGAAAACCGGAATGCGCGTTTGGAATATTGGCAGATAATAGAGCACAACAACCATGGAGACCACCGAGCTACTCAAAAAAGTCAGGAAAATAGAGATTAAAACCAGGGGCTTGACGAAGCATATCTTCAGCGGCGAGTACCAAAGCGCCTTCAAAGGCCGGGGGATGTCGTTCAGTGAGGTGCGCAGCTACCAGTATGGCGACGATGTGCGCAATATTGACTGGAATGTGACCGCGCGCACGGGCGAGCCATTTGTGAAGGTATTCGAGGAAGAGCGGGAGCTCACCGTGATGCTGCTGGTGGACATGAGCCGGTCGGCGTATTTCGGTACCGTCCATCAGATGAAAAATGAGGTGCTGATTGAAATCAGCGCGGTGCTGGCTTTTTCGGCCATCACCAACAATGATAAGGTGGGCGTCATTATTTTTACCGATAAAATCGAGAAGTTTATTCCGCCCAAAAAGGGCAAGCAGCACATTCTGCGCATCATCCGCGAGATGATTAACTTTTCGCCGGCAGGCAGCGGCACCAACATTGAAGTGGCTTTGCAATATTTTAATAATGTCATCAAGAAACGCAGTATTTGCTTCATTCTGTCCGATTTTATGACCCAAGGCTACCAGGATGCGCTGCGCATTGCCAAACGCCGCCACGATATGATTGGCATCCAGATGACCGACCCGGCCGAAGCGGAACTGCCCGACGTGGGGCTGCTGCAAGCCCAAGACGCAGAAACAGGCGCCTTGCGCTGGATAGATACCTCTTCGCGTAAGGTGCGGGAGGCTTACGCCAACTGGTTTGCTGCTAATAATCAATACTTTAAAAGTACTTTTCTGCGGAGCGGTGCCGACGCCATCGCTATTCGTACTACCGAGCCGTATGATATTGCTTTGCATAAGTTTTTCCTAAAAAGAGCCAATTGAACATGGGAACGGGACGCCGACTATCGTCAATCGAAATATTGGACTATCGAAGTAGCCTATTTTCTAAAGAAGCAGCCTGGCCGCTGTTTGTTGTTTCGTGGCCAAAGCTGCGCCGCTACACACTTTGCATCGTTCTGCTGGCAGTGGTTTGTGTCGCGGCACAAGCCCAGGCGAAGGCGCGCGCCCATTTAGACAGCACGTACATTCTCATTGGCGACCAGGTGCAGATGCAATTGTTTTTGGACTCCGCCGTGCAAGTGACAGAAATAGAAACCGATTTTTCGGTGTTTGATACGCTGCCTTTTGTAGAAGTGATTCGGTATGGCGATTGGAATCAAGTGGGCGTGAATCGTGCCAATGGCACCGCGCTTTTCGAGCAAAGATTGGTCATCACTTCCTTTGAAGCGGGTCGCCATGTGCTGCCACCCATCCCGATTCGCTACAAATACCAAGGCGAAAGCCGGACGGTGTTTACTACCGGCACTACTGTGCTGGAGGTGGGCAGTATCGCCGTGGACGATCAGACGCAACTTGCACCCATCAAGGGTATTATTGAAGAGCCGACTACTTTCGAGGATTTTTTGCCCTGGTTGCTGGGCATTCTTGCTGTGGCATTAGTGGTCGCCGTGGCTTTTTTAATCTACCGCCTGACGCGCCCCAAACCTGCGCTGCCGCCGCCAGCCATTGTACTGAAACCGCATGAAGTAGCTTTGCAAAAATTAGAAGCCTTGGGAAGTCAACAACTCTGGCAGCAAGGTAAAGTAAAGGCTTATCAAACCGAACTGACGTTTATCATTCGGGAATATTTAGAACAGCAATTTCAGATACCGGCGCTGGAAAATACCACCGACGAAATCATTGCCAGTTTGCAAAAAATTGGTTTTGATCCGACCTGGCAAGAGCGCCTGCGCACCTTGTTTCAAAATGCCGACTTAGTAAAATTTGCGAAAGCAGAGCTTCCCGTCAGCTTGCACGAGGCCGGTATGAAAGAGGCAATCGCATTAGTCTGGGAAACCAAACCGGCAGAAATGGAAGCATCTGAAGTCAAGTAAATGATTGTACCTTGAACATTTTGAAGAACATACACTTCGTCAACCCAGAATTACTGGCCCTGTTGCTATTGCTGCCATTAGTGGCCTTCTTTTTCTGGCAGCGCCGGCAGAAGTATTACGCCGCTATGCGGTTGCCTACTTTGCAGGCATTAGAGGGCGTCACTTCCTGGCGCAGTCGCTGGCGTGCGTCTTTGTACGTGCTGCGTGCCTTGGGTTTTGTACTGTTGGTGGTAGCGCTGGCGCGGCCGCAGCTTACACTTCGGGAAGAGCGCATCAATGCGGACAGCATAGACATCATGATGGTGATAGATTTGTCGAGTAGTATGCTGGCGCAAGACTTCACGCCCGACCGCCTTGAGGCGAGTAAAAAACTGGCCATTGAGTTTGTCAACAAACGCACCTACGACCGTATCGGGCTGACGGTATTCGCTGGCGAAGCTTTCACGCAGTGCCCACTCACCACCGACCATCGGGTAGTAAAGGAATTTTTGGCCAATTTGCAATGCGGCATGCTGGAAGACGGCACCGCCATCGGGATGGGGCTGGCCACCGCTGTGAATCGCATGAAAGACAGTGACTCTAAGAGCAAGGTCATCATTTTGCTAACCGACGGGGTAAATAATGCGGGCTATGTGAAACCTATCACCGCCGCCGAAATTGCCCGCGAATTTAACATTAAAATATACACCATTGGCGTAGGTACTAAGGGCGATGCCCTTACTCCTGTGAGCCGACGCAGCGACGGGCGCTATATTTTCGGGCTGGCGCGAGTAGAAATTGACGAGCCGCTGATGCAGCAAATTTCGGAAATGACCGGCGGGCGTTACTATCGCGCGACCACCGCCGAAAGCCTCGAAGAGATTTATAATCAGATTGACCAATTGGAGAAAACTCGGGTGGAGGTGACCAGCATCAAGCGGTATAGTGAAGAATTTTATCGGCTGGCCGGGCTGGCGCTGTTGCTGCTCATTTTAGAATTTGTGCTGCGTTACACCCTCTTCCGGAGTATTCCGTGAGGCACGCACAACTAAGTACGATGTACGATTTGTGAAGTCCGATTAACGATTGTGTAAAGCATTAAACAACAAGATTTTGAGTATCAATAAGTACGTTATTTTCAATTTAAAAAAGCATAATTGTTTTAATAAAAAAACATAAACAACTGATTATCAGCATTAAAAACGCCACCCCCAAATAACAATTAACAAATAACATTTACCAAATAATAAACAACAACCCCACGACTTATTTACTATTGATTATCAATAAATTACAATGTTTCGATTCGAACATCCCTATTATTTATACGCTTTAGAAATACTGCCGCTACTGGGCGTGTTTTTCTACCTGATGCTACAAGCACGCAAGCGGGCCATGCAGCGTTTTGGCAATAGTGCGCTCGTCAAAAAATTGGCTCCGCAGGTGTCGCGTTACAAACATGCCGTAAAATTTTGGCTGTTTTTGCTGGGCATTACTTTTCTAATTTTCGGAGCGGCCAACCCGCAGTGGGGCGTAAAGCGCGAGCAAGTCAAACGCAAAGGTATTGATGTATTCATCGCCTTAGATGTATCAAAAAGTATGCTGGCCGAAGACCTTGCGCCCAATCGGCTGGAACGCGCCAAAAAATTTTCGGAAGACTTAGTAGAAAAGCTGCGCGGTGAGCGTATCGGACTGATGATTTTTGCGGGCAATGCCTATTTGCAAGTGCCACTGACCGTGGATTACGCTGCGTTGGATCTGTTTATCAAAACGGCAGGGCCAGACTTAGTGCCTACGCAGGGCACGGCTATTAGTGAGGTGTTTGCATTGTCGGAGCGCTCATTTCCACCCGATAACCGGCGACATAAAGCCCTGATTATCATATCCGATGGTGAAACCCACGACGACGATGCCCAGAAAAAAGCCGAAGAAGCTGCCAAAAACGGGCTGCTCGTTTTCACGGTGGGCATTGGCACGGCGGAGGGCGCGTTTATTCCAGAATTTGTCAACGGTCGAATGGATTTTGTACGCGATGAGCGCGGCAACCCGGCGCGTACCCGCCTCGAAGAGGAATCGCTGCGGCGCATTGCGGCAGTGGGCAATGGCGCGTATTTCAATCTCGCCAACAATACCGACCAAGTGCTCCGGGCATTGCAACAACGGGTGGAAAATATTGAAAAACGAGAGTTCGAGCAGCAGGCTTTTAGTGAATACGAAAGCTATTTTCAATACTTTTTAGCCATCGCGCTGTTATTGTTAGTAATCGAGTTTTTGATTTCTTATACCAAAAACCGATATCTGGCAGATAAAGACCTGTTTCGTATTTAAAAAAATAAGTATGTATTTTTGCGTGCAATTGTTCTGCATAAATAACATTTTAAATGTTAATCAATTTATTGTCAATTGTTTATTTATAAATTTTCGCTTTAATTTATGAAATTGCAATATTGGTTATTTATCGGATGTTTTATATTTGTCGGCATTCATCTGAATGCTCAGACGGCGCATCGCTACCTGCGCAAAGGTGACACGGGGTACTACGCCGAGGAATACGCCAAAGCTGAGGAAAACTACCGCAGGGCCTTAGCCAAAAAGCAAAGCGCACAGGGAGAGTACAATCTCGGCAACGCCATTTATAACCAAGAGCGGTACGATGAAGCGGCAACGCGCTACGAGCGCGCGGCTCAGGCCGGCGAGGACAACCGCCAGCGCGCGTGGGCGTATTACAATCTTGGCAACGCCCGCTTCCAGCAGGAGGATTATGAAAAAAGCGTAGAAGCCTACAAAAATGCCCTGCGTATCAATCCGACGGATGTAGAAACCAAAGTAAATCTGGCGCTGGCACAAAAACGATTGCAAGAGCAGCAAAATCCGCCGGAACAGCAGCAGGAAGAGCAGGAAAATAATGAAGATCAGCAACGCCCGGATAGCTCGCAAGAGCAGGACCAGCAGCAGCAACAACAGCAACAGGGAGAATCAGAGCAGGAGCAATCGCAGCAGCCACAGGACCTGACGATGGAGGAGGCGCGTAAGTTGCTGGAAATCATTGAGCAGGAAGAACAAAAAGTGCAGGAAAAACTGCGTAAGGCGCAGGCCCGCCCCACGAAATCGAAAAAAGGGTGGTAATCATTTACCGATAGTAAAGAACTTGAAAATTTCAAAGAGAATTTTACTATTGCAGGGTATAATATTTTGATTTTTTTTACAAAACACTCATTATCAAAGTTTTAAAATTTACAAACGAATTATTTTAATAACAAAATAGCCATCATAAAAGCAAACTTATTTATGCAATATTACATTTATCGTTTTTCGGGAATGCTGGCAGTAGCGGTATTAATGTCAGCTTGTGGGCGCCCGATTGCCGATTTCACCTATGCGTATGAAAAAAATGAGCAGGCTCCGGCCAAGGTTCGGTTCGACAATCAATCGCAAAAAGCAGCAACCTTTCAGTGGGTATTCGGCGATGGCAATACTGCTACCGACTCACTGCCTGTGCATGAGTACAAGGCTTCTGGCACTTACACCGTACAACTCACCGCCGCCAATGGCAAAAAAACACGCACTGTTATGAAAGAACTGACCATTGCTCCGCCCGACCGTTGTCTGGTAGAGATTGAAACAAAATTTGGCACCATGCTCGTGGAGTTGTATGATGATACACCGCAGCACCGCGACAATTTCCTGAAGCTGGCAGAAGATGGCTTCTACGACGGGCTTTTGTTTCATAGAGTCATTAACAATTTTATGGTACAGGGCGGCGACCCCAGCTCGCGGGAGGCAAAGCCCGGTCAGCAGCTTGGCATCGGGGGGTCCGGCTACACTATTCCAGCCGAATTCGTGGATACGCTCGTGCATGTGAAAGGCGCTTTGGCCGCAGCACGCCAGGGCGATCAGGTCAATCCTGAAAAACGTTCTTCTGGCTCGCAATTTTACATTGTGCATGGCCAAACGACTACCCGCGCCACCCTCGACCAGATAGAAGGGCGAAAGGGCTTCCGCTATGGGCAGGCGCAGCGCGACGCTTACGCGGCATTGGGTGGTACGCCTTTTCTCGACCGCGATTATACGGTGTTTGGCCGCGTGATTGAGGGCTTAGAGGTGATTGATGCCATTGCTACCGCACAAACGGCACCCGGCGACCGCCCGGTAGAAGATATCGCCATGAAAATGCGCGTCATTAAATAATTTGGACGATTAGTTCGCTACAATGCAACCGTACCAACTGATTCATTTGTAATGCAAGAACAAACCATTCTTGGCGTGGACGTAGGGGCCTCCGGTATCAAAGGCGCAGTCATTGATGTGCATACCGGTACGCTACGCTCGGAGAGGCTCCGTTTTCCGACCCCTGATCCTTCGCTTCCGGCAGCAGTAGCTGCTACTTTCGCAGCGTTAGTCACACAAATAAACTGGGAGGGGCCCATTGGCTGCGGCTTTCCGTCCATTATCCGCCAGGGCGTAGCTTATACCGCTTCCAATATTGACAAATCGTGGATCGGTGCGAATGTGGCCACACTTTTCCAACAGCAAACAGGCCGCGAGGTGTATGTGCTCAATGATGCCGATGCGGCGGGCATGGCCGAGATGCGCTTTGGTAAAGGTAAGGGCCAAATGGGCACCATTATCCTTGTCACGATTGGTTCCGGGCTGGGCACGGCTGTTTTTGTGAATGGATCTATGATACCCAATACCGAATTGGGGCACCTTTATCTGCCAGGGCACAAGCGGGTAGCTGAATTTTATGCTTCTAATAATGCCAAAAAACGCGACAACCTCTCTTGGATGGAGTGGGCCAAACGCTTCGACGAGTACCTCGTGCATCTTGAAGTGTTGTTCTCCCCCGATTTATTTATCCTTGGGGGCGGTACGAGCAAGTATTTCGATCTGTACAAGGAGTGTTTTACGGTTGTGACGCCCATAACCCCCGCCGAATTGCTCAATAGCGCCGGCATGGTAGGGGCAGCGGCCTATGCCAAAGAACAACACGAGTGTAAAAAGGTGCACTGAATATTATAGCAATTTTAGTAGTAAATAAGTAATGAAAATATTGTTAATGTTGTTATGTTA
Organism: uncultured Saprospiraceae bacterium; assembly: GCA_937872385.1. Lineage (GTDB taxonomy): Bacteria > Bacteroidota > Bacteroidia > Chitinophagales > Saprospiraceae > JADJNW01. The sequence continues at coordinate 42,723 of CALMSO010000057.1, read as the reverse complement.
ATTGTTATTGAATGAAAAATTTATACAACTGATAATCAAGGAATTGTGCTTTTTTGCTTAAAATGATTATGCCCAAGTATGATATCATATACGATTTGCGAAGTCCGATTTTTGATTGTATAAAGGTGTAAAAAAAACAAGTTTTCGAGCATAAATAAGTATGTCGTTTTCAAAAAATAAAAACGCCTTATATTTTCTTGCAATAGACAGCTCACCCGTTCACTTTCAAAAGAGTATTATAGCATAAAAAAACTCCCGTGCGGCAAGCGCTCCGGGAGGCAATAATCAAAAAACAGCAGGATAATTCTTTATCTGCCTTTGGCGGCTATGTAAGCCTTGCCAAGGGAAATATTTTTACAGCAAAAGATAATGTCTTGTTTTTACAAAACGCTAATGTAGATCGCTGATGCGCCGGATTACTTGATACAAGCGCGTGTATTCGGTCACTTCCTCCTCGAAGGGGTCGTGCTCAAGGTGATTGGCCGAGATGAGTTTGAGATGCGTCACCCGGCCCTTACGATCCGCAAGTCGTTGTACGAATTTTACCCAAAGGGAGCCGTTATTTTTCACAGCATAGATTTTATTGTCCTTTATTTCGCTCAGCCCACTGATTTCCCGGCAGATAACAATGTCGCCATTTTGAATAATTGGCTCCATACTATTGCCATTAATTGGAAAAGCTACTACCCCGCCGCCGGAGAGGCCCGGTATATTGAAATATTCGCAGTCTTCTACTTGAAAACCGCCTGCATCCACAGCCGTACCAGCAAAGGCTTCTACCGTTGTAAACACAATGTTGCCGGTGCGCTTGCTGCCGACAAACGGCTCGGTGGGCTGCGGTGGTAGGTCAAAACCAAACGGAGTGCCAATACCATCAATCAGATAGGATTCATTCACACCGTACTCGCGGCAGAGGATGCGCGCCTGGCGATAGTCAATGCAGCGTTTGTCGTCGGGGTTGAGGTAGGCTCTTATGATGTGCCCATAGGCGCGATTGCCGAGTACTTTTTCAGCGAAATCGCCCATTCCCTTGCCGTTGCGGTCATTTTTTACAATCACGCCGCGCTCTTCCAGCAAGTCAAAAACCCTGACAAAACGCTCATTTAATTGTTGACGGTCTTCACGAATCATAGCACTGTTTTTTGTTTAAAACAAAAGTAAATAATTTGGTTGCAAGATAAAACAAATCTGTTTTATAAACAAAAAATTTGAAAAAAAATTAAAAAAAACTTTCTACAAAAAACCGCTATACTAAGAGTATGTTTAAAATTCGTTTTTGAAGTCGAAAATGTTCAGATTTGGGTTCTCCCGAAGCGTTTTTTGAGCTGCATAGCAGCGCTACGGAGCGAGAAAAAGGCAAAGTGAGGTTCCATAGATGAACATTTGCAGACCAAAGTATGAAATGTAAACATGCTCTAAGCCAAAGCACTGTATGAGTGGAATTGGCACCCATCGGAGCATCAAGTAGGCAAGGCGTGTTGCAAAACTTCCACGAGGCGCTCAATTTCCGTTTCGGTATTATAATAATGTGGCGATACGCGCATGGCCCAGCGCACCCCCTTGCGCTCGAAGTCTATCACTGCATTGTTTTGTTGTGGGAAAGTCACATTGATGCCCGCTGCATCTAATGCCTGCCGGATAGCACTTGGTTTTTGATGCGCAAAATGAGCCGTGACGATGCCGCAGTGCTCGGTGCCTTCGTCGAGGATGCGTGCGCCGGGCAGGGTGGCAATGCGTGCCCGAGAATAATCGGCAAGCTGCCGCACCCTTTGCGCAATGTCGCTGATACCAATAGCCAGCGCGTACTCCACACAAGCGCGGCTGCCCAACACCAAAGCATAAGGCCGCTCCCAGAGCTCAAAACGGCGCGCATCCGAGCGAATTTCATAAAAATCAGCATCGAGCCAGGTAGCGCTGTGCAGGTCAACAAAAAGCGGCTCCAGCCCGAGTTCTAAGGCCTTGTCCGATACATACAAAAAACCCGCGCCGCGTGGCCCGCGCAAGAACTTCCGAAAAGTGGCGCTCAAAAAATCGCATTGAATAGTTGCCACATCTATGGGCAATTGGCCCGCCGACTGGCAGGCGTCCACGAGGTAAAGCACATCCTCGGCCGCGCAGATGTTGCCAATCTCGGCTACTGGCTGCACCAATCCGGAATTGGTAGGTACCTGCGTGACGGCCACCAACCGAGGATGATACTGCCGCACAAGTGCCTGCACAGAGTCCACATCTACGCCGCCAGTGGGCAGATCGGCCGCCCGGATGAGCCGGACGCCATAGCGTTTTTGCAATTCGAGAAAAGCTAACTGATTGGAGACATAGTCATTGTTGGTGGTCAGAATAACGTCGTCTTCTTCAAACGGTATGGCCGACAAGGCGCGGTTGTAAGCATCGGTGGCGCTGGCTACCCAGGCGATGTTGGCGGGGCTACAATTCAAGAGCGTGGCCAAAGCGTTGTAAAAACCTTCGATGGCTTCGTGTGCCTGTGCAGCGGCTTCGTATCCGCCAATGGTCGCTTCGAGCTGGATGTGCTGCCCAATGGCTTCTATCACGGGCTTGGGCATGAGCGCGGCTCCGGCGTTGTTGAGGTGGATGCGGTGTTGGCAGCCGGGTGTTTCGGCTCGGAAGTGCTGGATGTGGGTGTTATTCAACATAAACAATGATTTCAGAATAAAAATACATTATAGCTAAAACGCTGATTTTCAATTTTTTGAATGCGAAATTTCCGTTATCTGGCGAGTCAGCTCGATATATTCACTCACCGATAGCTCTTCGGGGCGACGCTGAAAAAACGGCGCTTCAAAAACGCTGGCATCCGGAAAAAAACTTTTGAGCGTATTGCGTAGCATCTTTCGGCGCTGCCCGAAAGTAGTTTTTACAATTTGCCGAAACAGGCGCTCGTCGCAGCCGAGGGTTTGATTTTCTTTGCGCAGCAGGCGAATGACCGCCGATTCTACTTTTGGTGGCGGATTGAAATTGCCTTTGCTCACATTGAACAACAGCTGCCCTTCGTAGTAAGCCTGCGTCAGTACACTGATGACGCCGTAGGTCTTGCTGCCCGGAGCGGCCACGATGCGCTCGGCCATTTCTCGCTGAAACATTCCGACCATTTCAGGAACTAACTGTTTGTAATCCAGCATTTTAAAAACAATCTGCGAAGATATATTATAAGGAAAATTGCCGATTAGCCCGAAAGGCTGTTGGTCAAAAACAGTATCGAGGGGGAGTTGTAAAAAATCGCCTTCGATGATATCAGGGCTGAGCTGCGGATAAAATTTTTGCAAATATGCTACCATGTCGCGGTCGGCTTCTACTACTTTCAGGGCGTAGTTTTGTGTCAGCAGGTGCTTGGTGAGCATACCTTGGCCGGGGCCCACCTCTAACACATGCGCGTGTGTGCGTGCAAAGCTACTTGCAATGCGCCCGGCGATGCCCTCATTGTTGAGGAAATGTTGTCCGTATGATTTTTTTGCTTTCAAGGAAGCCTTTTAATCGTGAGGATGCGCTCCAGTTGTTGGAGTGCTCAAAAAAAATCGTTACGAAATACGCCTTTTTTTTACAAAATCAGGCAGGAAATGCGTTTTATTGTTTGCCAAAATGCGAGGCAAGCACAATAATCATTGCCAAGGCGGCAGCTTTGCCAGAAAATGGGGTGATGATTGTCTTAAACTTACGTAACTTTGCCGCAGCAAGCAACCGAAATCAACATAACAGGAATGGAAAAACGAAAAATAGGTATTAGTATTGGCGACATCAACGGGATAGGTTTGGAAGTGATTTTGAAAACCGTTGTAAACAAAAAAATTCTCGATTATTGCATCCCGGTTATTTATGGCTCTTCAAAAGTGGTTTCGTACCACAAGAATATTGTCAGCATTGACTTTCCGTTTTACGCTACCCGCGACGCGCAGCACTTGCAAAACGACAAGGTAAATATTGTCAATTGTTGGAATGATAATGTGAATATCACGCTGGGCAAACCCACCGAAACCGGCGGTGCTTATGCGCTCAAAGCCCTTGAAGCGGCGGTAAAAGATTTGAAATATGGATTGATTGATGCCTTAGTGACGGCCCCGATCAACAAACACGCCATGCGTATGGCTGACTTTCCGTTTGCTGGGCATACCGAGTACTTGGCGCAAGAACTCGGCGAAGGCAAGGAAAGCCTAATGCTAATGGTGAGCAGCAGCCTGAAAGTGGGTTTGGTGACTAATCATCTGCCCGTGCGGGAAGTGGCGGCGGCAATCACCGAGGAGCGCGTATGGCAAAAAATAAAAATCCTGCACGAAACCTTGCGGGTGGACTTTGGGCTGGAGCGCCCGGTCATTGCGGTGTTGGGGCTTAATCCGCACGCCGGCGACGAGGGGGTCATCGGGTACGAAGAAATAGACTGCATACGACCGGCGATTCTGGCGGCTAAGGAGGCAGGTATGCTGGTCATGGGCCCTTTTCCTGCCGATGGGCTGTTTGGCTCTGGGCAATACAAAAAGTTTGATGCGGTGCTGGCCATGTATCACGATCAAGGGCTGGTGCCTTTCAAAGCCCTGTCTTTTGGGAGTGGTGTCAATTTCACGGCGGGGCTGGGCTACGTGCGCACCTCACCCGATCATGGCACAGCCTATGACATTGCGGGGCAAAATGCGGCTGATCCGGCTTCATTCCGCGAAGCACTTTTTTTGGCCTTAGATGTGGCTCGAAACCGCAAAGAATACATCGAAGCGCACGCCAATCCGATGCATCGAAAAGAAAAAGCACGAGAAGATGAAAACGCCGGCGCGCAGGATTTTGTAGAAGAAGACAGAGGCCGGTAGCCTTGGCACAAAACCTTGTCAGGGGTTGGAATGTTAAAAAATGTCAGATTGTTTTACAATCAGCCACTGAATGGATACCCATAGCCCAAAACAATATGCTTTAGGCTGTCGTGGCAAAGCTTTAAGGATACAGAAGTACCTAATTCAAACACTAAACGATTGATTATTTTGAGCAGATCCGCAAAAGTTTTAGCAATTATTATTCTGGTATTGTTGGTGGACCAAGCACTAAAAATCTGGATTAAAACCAACATGACCTACGGCGAAGAATTCGGCATTCTGGGGCTGAGCTGGGCGCGCATTCATTTTGTAGAAAACCCCGGCATGGCTTTCGGTATAGAATTCGGCGGCGGCTACGGCAAGCTGGCGCTCAGCTTGTTTCGTATCTTAGCGGTGGGCTTTCTGATTTACTATCTTCGACAGCTCATCCAGAGCCATGCACCGATGGGCCTGCTGGCGAGTTTCGCGCTTATTTTAGCAGGGGCTTTCGGCAATATTATAGACAGTGCTTTTTACGGGCTTATTTTTTCCGAATCTTCTTATCATGGCGTGGCTACTATGTTCCCTGAAGGCGGTGGCTATGCTGGTTTCCTTTACGGAAAAGTGGTGGACATGTTCTACTTCCCTCTGTACGATGGCACATTGCCTGAGTGGGTTCCGTTTTGGGGCGGCGAAGAAGTGCTCTTTTTTCGGCCGGTTTTCAATGTGGCGGACTCAGCCATTACCGCCGGGGTCTTGGCTATTCTTATCTTCCAGCGCAGCTTTTTCAATAACCCAAAAAAAGAAGAAGACACCGGGCAGCCTGCTCTGGAGACTACCGCATCAGACACACCAGAGTACCCGGCCAGCAGCAATGAGCACAATGAGCATCCCTGAGGCAATCCCTTCGGATTCGGGTCTTAAAATTATATTTTCCCAATGCAAAAAGCCATTCGATGAAAAAAATCGGACGGCTTTTCGTATTTTCAATGGATTGCAATTGTCCAATCATGGAAAACAGTATTGTAGAAACCCGATTTTCATCACATAAAAACCGCTCATCTATGAAATGTATGACAAAGTGCCTTACGGTACTACTCGTTTTCAGCGCCTCTTGGGTATTTGCCCAACAGGATGGCGCCGCTTATCAGATACCGGCCAAGTCCATTGCCGACCTCGTGGACGCGCCCCTAACGCCCAGCGTGAGCATCGGCCCCGACCAGGAAACCATGTTGCTCATCAGCCAGCCAGGCTACCCTTCGATAGAGGAAGTGGCTCAAGAAGAGCTACGTATCGGGGGCATTCGCATCAATCCAAAAAACAATGCTTCCAGCCGTGCGGGCTACAGTGACGGGCTGCGCCTGCAATCCATTTCTTCGGGCAAGGAGCGCGCCATCAGCGGCTTGCCAGCCAATGCGCGCATTCAAAACCTGCAATGGTCACGCGATGGCAAACGGATTGCTTTTACTAATAATCTGAGCAACGGCGTAGAACTTTGGATGGTGGACGTAACTGCCGCCACGGCCAAGAAACTCACGGACGCGATTGTCAACGACGCCATGTCTGGCAGCCCGTTTGAATGGTTGCCCGATAACAAAACCTTGATTTACAAAGCTATACTGAGCACGCGCGGCGCCGCTCCCGGTGTCCCAGAGGTGCCTGCTGGCCCAGTTGTGCAAGCTAATGAAGGCGCGGCAGCTCCCGTGCGCACCTACCAGGATTTGCTCGCCAGCCCTTACGACGAAGCGCTGTTTGAATACTATACCACCTCGCAGTTAGTCAGATTGGATGTAACCACCAGCGTCAGTGCGCCCTTCGGGCCATCGGGTATCATTGGAGGTTTCAATCCTTCTCCGGATGGCAATTATGTGTTGGTGACTACCATCAAAAGGCCGTTTTCGTACTTAGTGCCTTATTTCAGCTTTCCGCAAGAATACACGATTTTTGATAAAACAGGCAAAATGGTAAAAATGGTAGCCGATATTCCGCTGGCTGAGAATACGCCCCGCGGCTTCAACGCTACCCGCGAGGGCCCGCGTAGCTTCAACTGGCGCGCCGACGCCCCCGCCACCCTCTATTGGGTAGAGGCACAAGACGGCGGCGACCCACGCAAAAAAGTAGAGGTCCGGGATAAAATGTTCTACCTCGAAGCACCGTTTACCGGCAATCCGAAAGAAGGCATCAGCTTCGCCTTGCGCTACGCAGGCGTGACCTGGGGCAATGGCAACATGGCCTTAGCCTCCGAGCGCTGGGTAGCTACGCGCCAGGAAATCATCAGCCGCTGGAGCCCCGACAAGCCAGCTGGCAGCAAGCAGGTCGTTTTCGACCGTTTGTACGAAGACCGTTATAACGATCCCGGCAATTTTGTTACCAAAAGCAATGATTTTGGTCGCAATGTACTGCTGACCGCCAACAATGGCAAAACGCTGTACCTCACAGGTATCGGAGCTTCGCCGGAGGGCAATCGCCCCTTTGTGGATGAATTTGATGTGGCTTCCAAACAAACCAAACGTTTGTGGCAATCCGAAGCGCCTTATTACGAAATTCCGGTTTATGTACTTGATGCAGCCAAGGGCATGGTCATCACCCGCCGCGAATCGAACACCGAGCCGCCCAATTACTTCCAGCGCGACTGGAAATCGGGCAAAATCCGCCAGTTGACTCAATTCGACAATCCGTACAAGGCCTTAGAGGGCGTTTCCAAAGAATTGGTCAAGTATCAGCGCGCCGATGGTATCGAGCTATCGGGTACGCTCTATTTGCCGAAAGGCTATAATAAAGCAACCGACGGGCCGCTGCCGACCTTCATGTGGGCTTATCCGCGCGAATTCAAAACCGCTGAGGCCGCCAGCCAGATTACCGGCTCGCCATACGAATTTACCCGCCTCAGCTGGGGTTCGCCCATTTATTGGGTAACGCAAGGCTACGCCGTATTCGATGGGTTTAGTATGCCAATTCTCGGCGAAGGCGACCAAGAACCGAACGAAACCTTTGTGCCCCAACTGCGCATGAACGCGGAGTCAGCCATCAACAAATTGGTGGAAATGGGCGTAAGCGATCGCAACCGTATTGGCGTGGGCGGGCACTCTTATGGCGCATTTATGACCGCTAACTTGCTGGCGCACACCGATTTATTTGCTGCTGGCATTGCGCGTAGCGGCGCCTACAATCGCACTCTGACGCCCTTTGGTTTTCAGGCCGAGGAGCGCAGCTATTGGGAGGCCCCCGATGTGTACAACACGATGTCGCCCTTCATGTACGCCGATAAAATAAAAGAGCCTATTTTGCTCATTCATGGGCAAGCCGATAATAATTCCGGTACTTTTCCTATCCAGAGTGAGCGTTTTTACGCAGCTTTGAAAGGGCATGGTGCGACCACTCGCTTAGTAATGCTGCCGCACGAAAGCCACGGCTACCGCGCCCGCGAGTCGGTGCTGCACACCCTCTGGGAGATGACAACTTGGTTAGATACGCATGTAAAAAACAAACCATCGTCGAATGGCCAGGTGAAACCGTAACAGATTTTCATCCTACAGAAAATACAGGTCAGGCGGTCATTGATCGGCTGACCTGTATTTTTTAGGTACAATAGAAGAAAGACATAGTGCTGTAAGTAGTTGATTATCAGCTCTTACGTTAACTGCTGCCTGCTGCGGAGGATAAGCTTAGCACTATTCGTGCAAAAAACCGTTGACGGCCTCCACGGCGTTTTGCAGTTTGTCATAATCCAGCGAATAGTGGATGAACTTGCCATCGCGTTGTGTTTGCACCAAGCCTGCCATACGTAAGATGCGCAAATGCTGCGAGGTGATGGATTGCTCCAAGTTGAGGCTGTTGTAGATTTTATTGACGTTGATCATTTCGTTCTGGTCAATAAATTCAAGGATTTTCAGGCGCAGAGGATGGGCCACAGCCCTCAGAATCTCGGAAGAAACCTGTAGTTTCTCCTGGTTGACAGGTACTTGTACTTTTCTCATAGTTATCAGAGTTGTGTGTAGTCTTTATAAAAATATGTTGGGCAAATATGCGTTTTTTATTTATTTTTTCAAAATATAAACGAATAGCTTCGCCAGCAGCAGTGAAGTAGCTGTGGCGAAGCTATAGTTTGCCTCTTTTTTTAAGCTCTGAAACGGTTGGAAAGCTGCGGCGTAGTCCTTGCCCGCAGCTTTTTCTGTATTCCGCTAAGTTATGGAAAATCAGGAATATACAGATAAAATTATTCGGCTAATTCTTCTACCAACTGTGAAATTTGTGCCAAGCGGTCTTTGTCCAACGAGTAGTTGATGAATTTGCCTTGTCTTTCGGTAATCACAACGCCAGCTCTGCGCAGAATAGCTAAGTGCTGCGAAGCAACTGACTGCTCCAGGCGCAGCTTGATGTAAATATCCGTGACGGTCATGCTGCCGTGCTCTTCCAGCAGGTCCACAATGCGCTGGCGCAGTTTGTGGTTGATGGCGCGCAGCACAAGTACTGCTTTGCGCAGTTCAGCATAGTCGAGTTGGATACTGCTTTTGCCCTTTTTCAGGGTGATGGTTTCATTTTTTTGCTTTCTCATAAGTAATGTTGTTGTTTAGTGTGAACTTTTGTTCTGGACTTTCAAATACCATACCAGATTTTTGAAACGCCCACTCGGTTTTGCAAGTATTGTTTGTTTCGTTAAACAAAAATAAGAAAATATCTGCAAAATAAAAATATGTAACTGTATAAACGCAGCTTTTCTTTTAGAATTGTTCTGGCGCTTCTAATAAATCAAAAATTTCGTCCATTTCAGCGAAAGATTTGTAGCCAACTTTCTCCTCTGCTCCTCCTTTGACGCACAAGCCCTGTGGTTGTAACGCTTCTAAGGTCGTTTTTAACGTTTCTTTATGCCAATCGGCATTAATGAAAATCGGAAACTCACGGCACCACGCAGCAATTTGCGCCAGCGGCAGCGGCCCGCCAGTGGGGAAAGGTAGCTTATTTTTGGCAAAATCGAGCACAAAACCCTGCACCAAAGGCTGAAACAATACCAATTGATGGTGCACAGCTGCCTGCGCGGTCTCAGGTTCTACTACAATTTCTTTAAAAATGGGCACCGTAGCTTTCAAATTTACCAATACCTCCGGCCCGGTGAGCGGCCCTACCTGTATGGCATCAAACTGGAGGGCATCCATTAGCTCTTGGATGTCGGCGGCGGTAGATAGATCAAACTCGCCAAGATATTGCACACCGCCCACCCATTCGCGGATAGCGTGGATAGTAGCTGGCGGCAAGTGTGCGTCGGAGCCTGCGCGGCAGTCGAAACTCAACCAGGTAACTTCCCTGGCAGCAAAGTAACGGGCATCGGTCAAATTGGTCACGGGGCCAGCTTTTACCTCGGTAATTAGCATACAAACAAAAAATTTATACGTTTAAAACAATTCGGTGGCTGTTTTGGGTTTATAAATAATGGGCTGTTGTTGTGTTAATTGGGACAAGGTTTAAAAGGTTGAATAGGGTGATAGGGGAATTGGGTTTAGAAAGGTGTAAAGGTTTAGAGGGGGGCGAACAGCGAATAGCGAACAGCAAACAGCAAATAGCGAACAGCATTACCAACGCCAAAATTAATAAAAATATGTCCGAAGCTAATTATTTTGAACAGGTATATGCGGTGACGCGTCTTGTGCCACGCGGGCGTGTGACGACCTATGGTGCTATTGCTGATTATTTGGCGCTGGGGTCGGCGCGGATGGTTGGTTGGGCTTTAAACAAAAGCTTCCATACGGGCGGCGTGCCTGCGCACCGGGTGGTGAATCGCAAGGGCGAGCTGAGCGGCCGCAACTATTTTCCCACACCCGATATGATGCAAGAACTACTTGAGCAGGAAGGTGTTATAATAAAAAATAATTGTGTGCAGGACTTTGAGCGCCTGTACTGGCATCCGCAGGAGTTGGAAAACGCTTGAATGAGTGAACGGCGCGGAGTCATTTTTTCCTTAACCAAAATGTATCGTTACGTATGTATTTTCGATTTTTGAACACCCTTATTTTTTTAGTTTTTGCCGGCACCGCCAGCGCCCAGTCGCCCGTCGGCTTTTGGAAAACCGTAGATGATAAAACCGGCGAGTCCAAATCGCACATGGAGATTTATGAAAAAGACGGCAAATTGTACGGTAAGGTAGCCAAGCTATTGCAAAGACCTGCCGATACCGTCTGCGAAAAATGCCCCGGCAAAAAGCAAAACAAACCCTTAATGGGCATGGTGCTGTTGGAAGGATTAGAGCCGTATAAGGACTACTGGCACAAAGGCACCATTCTCGACCCCGAAAGCGGCAATGAATACAGTTGTAGTATTTGGTTGGAAAAAAACAACCCTTCCGAACTGAAAGTACGGGGCAAACACTGGACGGGGCTGTATCGTACCCAAACTTGGTACCGGGTAAAATAAAGCCGAAAAGCAAGCGGCGAGAAAAAAATGCAACTTAAACAATAATTAACATTGGCAGACAGTTATTTTAACGAGTCTTGTGGGAATATGATTACTTAAACCAAACTAATGAATGCTTATGCAGCAACCATTTACACCTGATCACTTAATCCGTTACATCTACAAGGAAACTTCTGCAGCAGAAACGCTGGCTATTGACGCTGCTCTACAACGCGACGACAAGCTGTGGGCTACCTATGAGACCCTTCGGCAGGGTTATCGGCAGCTACCTAAGGCAAAATTTAGTCCTTCGCCTAAAGCCATCAAGAATATCTTGGCGTACAGCGAGCGCACCGAAGTAGAGCGGGAAGTCTGAAGAAGTTTTCTTGCAAACACGCAAAAGCCCTTGGTGGAGTCAGCCTCTGTTAAGGGCTTTGCCGATTTTTTGAGGGTAGGAGAATACCATACAATTCCTTATTTTTGCAGTATGAAGAGTAGTGTACGTACCGTTCTTGTCATTATCATAGCAGCGCTGGGGCTGGCAGCCTGTGGAGGCAAAAACTCCGGGCAAACAACTGCGCCCAAGCCTTCCGGCGACCCAGCCATCGAACAATTGACGCAGAAAATCTTAGCCAACCCCGGCGACCCCACGCTTTACGCGGCCCGGGCCGGGCTTTTCTACGAAAAAGAAGGCTACGACGAAGCCATTGCCGACCTCGAAAAAGCGCTCTCGATTGATTCTACCAACATCACCTATCTGCACGTATTGTCAGATGTATATCTCGACTATTATCAGTCGCGCAAAGCACTCATTACCATCGAAAAAGCAGTAGCTTATCATCCGGAGCATATTCCTTCGCTGCTGAAGCTGAGCGAAATGCAGCTAATTGTGCGCCAATACGAAGCTTCTATGCGCACGATTGATCGCATCCTGCGCTTGGATCCGCAAAACGCCGACGCCTATTTGCTGTTTGGAATGAATTTCAAGGAAAAGGGCGATACGATTCGCGCCATCAACAGTTTTCAAAAATCGGTGGAACTCAACCCCGACCTAATAGATTCCTGGATCAACCTGGGCCAGTTGCACGCTGCTATTGGTAGCAAAATGGCGTCCCGCTTTTTTGACAATGCCATTCTCATCGCCCCGAAAAACGTGGAGGCTCTGCACGCCAAGGCCGACTATTTGCAAGACCAGAATGATCTCACGGGCGCTATTGCCTTGTACAAACAAATTGTACTCATAGACCCTCAGTACGAAGAAGCTTATTTCAATGCTGGACTGCTCTACCTCGATTTGGATTCTATACCAGAGGCTTTTCGGCAGTTTGACTTGGCGATAAAAGTGAACCCTGTATTTGTGCCAGGTTATTATTATCGGGGTATTGCAGCAGAAATATCCGGCAACATTGCGCAGGCGCGTGCCAATTATGAACAAGCACTCCGGTTGGCACCCGATTTTGTAGAAGCACAGGAAGCCTTACGGCAATTGTCGAACCAGTGAAGTTGGGCAAAGAATTCCCTCTGGCTTTTGCAAAAAAAGAACAATGAATAGTAAACTACAGAAGGTAATGAAACAAAACTGGCTACTCTTCCTGATGCTCTTGAGCATGCTACCGGCCGCCGCGCAGGTAAGCTTCGAGGCGTATGCCAATGTGCGAGAGGTAAGCCTCAACAGTTATTTTGAGGTCGTTTTTACCCTCAAAAACGCCGATGCCGATGCTTTCTCGCCGCCTGCTTTCGAGCATTTTAATGTGATAGCAGGCCCCTCTCGCTCCATTAGTACGACCATGATCAATGGCAGGGTGAACAAGGAAATGAGCTATTCCTACACTTTGCAACCTCGGCGTACCGGCCAAATCACTATTGGCGCAGCTACCGTACGAACAGAAGGCAAAACGCTGACTACCAAGCCACTAACCATAGAGGTGGTAGAAGGCAAAAGCTTGCCCAAAGGCGTTAGCGGCAAACAAATTTTTCTACGGGCAGAGCTGAGCACCGACCGCGCCGTGGTGGGGCAGCAGGTATTGTTGGATTATAAACTCTACACCGCCGCTGATGTGGACAGCTATAGCATCCTTGAAGAAACGGATTATCAGGGCTTTTTTGCACAAGACCTCCGACGTTTTAATCCGCCGCTTGCCCAGGAGGTAGTCAATGGCGTTCGCTATATTACCAAAATTTTAAAACGAGTAGCCCTTTTTCCACAGCAGGCAGGTGCCCTGCAAATAGCTCCCTTGCGGATGGAATTATCGGTAGTCATCGAAGAGGGGAGCAACCGGCGCAACAATTTTTTCTTTAGCCGCCCAACGCAACGCGAAATCGTGCAAACGGAGCCGATTACACTCAGGGTACAGCCCTTGCCACCCAATGCGCCGCCTGCCTTCACGGGTGCAGTAGGCGATTTCACCGCTGATTTTACCCTCAGCAGTACCGAGGCCAGCACCGACGACGTGCTCTCTCTGCGGCTCAAACTTCGAGGCAACGGTGACATCAAGCGGGTGCAGCCGCCGGCTTTGCTGCTGTCCGACAGTTTTGAAGTGTATGCCCCGCGAGTGCTCGACGAAGCCACCTATGAAAATATGAGCGGCGAACTCATTGCCGACAAGGAAATTGAATACCTTTTGTTGCCTAAGTATCCTGGCAATTATCAGATACAGCCAGCGTTTTCTTGGTTTAATCCAGCTACCAATACCTTTGCTGCCGCCGAAGCTCCGGTCTTCAAAGTGGCGATTCGCCCTGGTAGCCTGCGCCCAAGCGATGCCAATATTGCCGACAGCACTGCTGAAGTGCCCCGTGATATTCGTTTTATCAAAACGGCTCTTCAGTTACAAAAAACACAAGCGCCTTTCCTCGGCTCGGTATTGTTCTGGATATTGGCGCTGACGCCATTATTATTGCTGATAGCAGCTCTGATTTTCAAGCAAATACAAAAACGCCGCAATGCTGTGAGTGCTACCGAGCGCCGCATCAGGCGTGCCCGACAGGAAGCGCTTCGGCACCTGCAACTGTCCGAAAAACACCTGCAAGCCGGACAAAGCCGCGCCTTTTTCGATGAAGTATCCAAAGCGCTGCTGGGCTATGTCGGCGATAAGTTACAGATACCTCGCTCCATGATGAGCAAGGAAAATGTGCGCGAAAAACTGCATACTCTTCGGATAGAAGATGCTTTGATTGACAATTTTATGCAAATTATTCAAACTTGCGAAGCGGCCCTTTTTGCAGGCCAGGACAACCCCGCCGCTATGAGCGACACCTACCGGCAAGCACTCGATACGATTGCTCGGATTGAGGCACTTTTAGGTAGCCGATAACCCGGATTTTGCGCAAAAAATGGTCTGGTTTCCGATATTTTCGTATATTTCTGCCTGTGGCGCGCTGCATCGAGTTGCTCACATCGTTTTTTTTTGCATAAAAACCATCTAGCAGGCGGCCCCTGCGCTCGTGCCTTGCGCAGCTACGCCAAGCCACCAGACACATTGCACTATCTACTGCTGCGCATTTTTTACATAAGGCAGCAAAAGGCCTCATGGTATCTACTTCTAAGCGACACTTCTTTCGTAAACACAAGCGAACGAATCGAAATCCGTTTTTTATGAAAAAGCCCAAGGACTCATTGCATCGGTTGGTCGTCGCTATGTCGCCCGCTGAAAAAAGGTATTTCAAAGTACACTTCGGACAGTCCGAAGGCAGTGTGCTGACGGAGCTGTTCGATATTGTGAACGGGCTAAAAGAATACGACGAAGCCATCGTGAAAAAACGCCTCGGCAAGCAGGGCGGGCGGCATTTGAAAGTATATAAAGTGCAACTTACCGAGCTGCTGCTCAAGACGTTGACCTTGTTTCACAGTAAAAAAAACATTGGCAGCAAAATACGAATAGGGCTGGAGGAAGTAGATATATTGATGGATAAGGAGCTATACGACCTCGCCGCCGAGCGCTTGGACAAACTTAAAAAACTCTGCGAAACGTATCAGGAGTATCCTTTTTTGATTGAAATCATCAACCGAGACCTGCGGCTCAATCATATTCAATACGAAAAAATCGGTGCTTCGCAAATGCCGCTGTACGAAGCTTTGCGTACCTGCTTGACCCATTTGCAAGAACAATTGGACTATGCCGAAGCCGCCAATAACCTGCTCGACATCAACCGGGCGCGGAGCATGAGCACCTACACCGCCGAAGATATTGCCTACTGCCAGCAGTTGCTGGATAGCCCCCTATTGAAAAAAAATACCGAACCCACTTCGCTCCGCGCGCGCCTCGCACGCAATACCTTGTTTACTTTTTTGTACAGCATCATCGGCGATGAGGCCCGCTCGCTGCGCTATCGGGAGCGCAGTGTTTTGCTTTTTCGACAAAATCAGGCTTATGCGCAATACCATTCGTTCGATTTTCTGAATACGCTCCGCAATTTGCTCAATAGCTACCTGAAAAGCCATCAATTTGTCGAAGCCGAGTACCTTATTAAAGAGGCCATTGCCTTTGCCGACAAGCACGCACTCTACCGCGAGCAACTCGTCTATTTTCACTATGCCCGCTTAGTCAGCGCTTATCACCAAAATCGCTTCGACTTCATTATCAACGAGTTGGAGCCGCATCTTGTCGAGCAACTTGCGCGCTACCACATTCAGTACGACCGCATCGGCATGATCATCTGGCTGTATCTGGCTATTACCCATATTATACAAAACGACCACCGCCAAGCACAGCAGTACCTCCGCCAGCTCGAAGAGGCTCCCGAAGAGCTACGCACCTATTTTCAGCCGTTTTTCACCATTGTGGCTTTTATTTCGCACTACACCAGCGATGAGCACATCTTGCTGAGCAACCTCCTGAAACCTCGCCTGCGCCAGGCCGCCAAACAAAAGACCGAATTGCCTTTCTATGCGCACATCCTACGGTTTTTCAAAAAACTGATTGATCAGCCCTTTCAAGCCGACCAACTTGCGCAACAATTTATTCTGCAATTGGAAAAAATGGAAAAAGACGCGCTGGTTGGAATGTTTTACTATTTTCGGTTGGAAAACTGGCTACTCGCGCTGGCCAATCGGCGTACCCTTACTGAAGAAATGCTGGCGGAGCATAAAAAAACCTGAAGCCATTGAAAAGCCTCAGGTTTCGTGTTTGTGTTTATCTGTTTGATGTTGAGAACCAACGAACAAAAGCCCGTTAATCCAAGTACAAAAAAAGTCTAAAGTGAGCAATCATGTATGGCGTTTTTGAGCGAAAGTTAAGTTTCGTGCGATTTAATATAAGTAAATTTCAATAAATTATTTTGCATAAATATTTGAAAATCAAGTTTTTATAAAAAATTATATTCTTATTAGAAACATTTCAAAGTTATGCAGCTAAAGCTTATTCAACAACGTCTTGCCGCGTACAAAAACTTCCTCCCAACGCCCGCCGCGCAGACCCGCCTGTACGCCTGGGAGTCGCAACGTATTTTTCAACAGCACTGGGATGCCGATGCAACCGATTTTGGCGAAATGTACGACCGCAGCCTTGACAACAGCCAGACCCGCCGCCTTTGGAAGCGCGAAAATTATGAACCCAAGCAAATGATGCAGGCTTTTATAGCATTGGCTCCTGACATGGTGCGCCATGCGTTTCTCGATTTGTACAATGAGGAAAAAGACAGCGCGGCCCGCGCCGACCGCTTTGTTTTTTATTGCGATGAACTGCTACGCGCTTACCGCGAAAAGTACCCGCTTTCGGTAGAAAATAATCATTACCACGAGGATAGCTACGGCATGATTGCGCTTTATCTGGCTTTCCATTATCCGGAGCGATATACGCTTTGCGATTTTGCCGCTTTCCGGACGCTCCTGCAGCAGCTCGGCAGCCCGGATGTGCCTCTTGCCAATGATTTTGCCCGCTTTTGCAAAGTGATGCGCACCCTTTATGGTTTTATGCAAAAAGACCCGGAGCTATTGTCCCTGCATCGGCAGCGCCTGCGGCCCACCCGCCATTACACCGGCGAAAGCCTGCTGGTGGTGTGGGATTTTTACCAATTCTGTGCTTATGGATGAGATTTTACATGATAGACTGTCGTTAGAATTTATGCAATTTACGGTTCGCAAAATTTTGAAAAATAGCCTATTGTGAATTTTAAAATATGCCATTTGTTTCGGAAAACGGTACGAAATGGCGCTAACACTTTCACTTCCATCGCCTCATACATTGAGCCAGTACGTGAGCTTGAGCACTAAGGCCCGGCTTTTGGTTGTAAAAGTTTCAGGGAAATAATTGTCGGTGTAAACCAAGAATAAATCGCTGACTGGCTTGAAACGCCATTGCACCCGCGAGTTGATGTTGAGGTTGTCAATCTGATTGTTGTATTGGACGAAAGTAGTCCAGAACAAATTGCGGGAGAACGTAAAATCGAAGCGCGGCCCGATGAGGTAGAGATTGGCGCTGTTGTAAGGCGCTGGCAGCCGAATTCTGTTGTAATTCACGCTGAGGGCCACCGACCCGTAGGGCTGGAAACGATAATTAAAAATACCGTTGATGAAAAAACGGGTGCCGTTGAAATAGTCACCTGCGCGGGTAGTGAGGTCGAAAGAAAGGGTCTTGCGCTGGTCGGAGTGAAAACTGGCAATAAACATGGTGTAGTTATAGTCGGTATCTTCGGGTAGGCGCAACCCCCCGGAGCCGGAGGGGTCGAAAGCCGAAAATAGATAGACGTACTCATGCCGGAGCCGTACATTCAGGAAGGAGGTATTTTGAAAACTGATACGGTACATCAAATTGACGTCATAATCTGTAAGTCCATAAGTATTGTTGCCCAACACATCGAAGTCAATGCCCGGGCCATGATTGTTGATGATGTTGGAATTGGGGTAAAACCGATAAGAAGCAGTAGCGGCGCTGCGCTGGTAGCCTCTGCGGCGGGCAAAACCTACTTCTGGGTTGTAATTATCGCCAACGCTTTGTGCCGTAGCAAAAATGCTCCAGTTGAGATTATTAAAGCTCAGTTGGGCCGAAGCTGCGTAGGCGTCGTCGGGTTGATCATTTTCAAAAGACTGATGGTAGAAAAATTTTCCATTCCAGCGCCCATCTTTGGAGGCGAGGTTGTAATCTACACCGGCGGTGCGGTTATAATCTTCGAGGCGGCCGTTGAAATTATTGTCTGCACCATTCAAAAACGCTTGTTTATTAACAAAAATCGCGCTGATATTGGATCGGCTGAATACTTTCTGTTGCATGGTAGCCACCGTATAATTGAGCGAAGGCAGCCCGATGGCTTCGTCGCGGGCACCTTGCATAGAGAGCAGCCCCACGCGCAGGTTGTTGTTGACCTTGCCGCTAAGGCGCAGCCCCGCCGGAATGGTGTTTTGAATGTTCACGCCTGTAGATTCATCTCTGGCTATGCCAATACGGCGAGAGAAAAACGGACGGAGGCTGCCCGTGCCAAAATCAGCAAACAGATCGGCATTTTCTAAGAAAAACTGCCGGCGCTCCGGAAAGAAAATCTCAAAACGATCGAGGTTGGTCACTTGCTCATCTACTTCTACTTGCGAAAAGTCGGGGTTAATCGTCAAGTCGAGGTTTAGCCCCGGCGTGATGGCCACTTTGGCATCACCACCTATGCTCCGGTCTATTTTGGCAGGGGTATTATCTGTAAAATTTTCGCTGTAGCCGCCAGCGGCATAAGGGATGATCGAAACATTAGCACCGGGCTTGCGCAGGGGCGCGTCCCAGACGAGTTTTTTCATAAAAGCCAGCGAGATGAGCGAAAAATTGCGCGGAATAGGTGCCCAAGTAGATCGCTCGGTGTATTCGCTGTCAATGCGGTAAAAGTTGATGTTCCAGGCTTGGCTGCCTTCCGGAAAGCGAAGGGTTTTGAATGGAATGGCCATTTCTACCGACCAGTAGCCCTCGCCGATGTAAGCTTCGGAATACCACTTGTTGTCCCAGTTGAGCGACAGGTCTGCGCTGCTATTGCCGCCATTGGCAATCAGCCCTTCGCGTTGTACGCCGAAAGGATTGACACCAAACTGAAAGGCGTTGGTATTGTCCTGAAAAGGGTCAAATACTACGGTGATGCCGTCGTTGGCTTCGCCGCGGTAGTCTCTGCGCAAGGAAGGCGTTACGTAGGTGCGGCCGCCCCGGTATTGCCCTTTGCGTTGTTTTTGTTGCTGCCGGAGTTGCTGGTTGCTGTTGTGGTGGGGCACATCGGGATTGTACATGATAGCGCCGACGTAAACGAAGTTATCGTCATAAGTCATTCGGACAATACTTTGCGCTACGGCCATCGAAGTATCCGCTGGAAAATACTGATGAAATTGGCCTGTCGCATCGGCCATTTGCCAATCGGTTTCGTCGAGTATGCCGTCAATGATGATTTTGTCGGTGGCGCGTTTGATATGAAGGTCGGATTGACTGGATAAGTGTTGGCAGCAAAGCACTACAAGCAGTGGGAGCAGCAAAAGGCGAAGTGGCATCATGGTTACGATTTGAATGCAGGGTGATTGGCAAAGTCTATGTATTTGTCGGCCATTTGACCTTTACGTCTGCACTTTTTTTCCGCTGGGGCAAGGTTTTATCCGTTTTGGATGCCGAATTTTTGACGTAACAATTTATCCGCCATGCTTCTATCCACTTTTTAATGCTTATCATCCGGTCAACAATCAGACCGTTTCCAACTACAAACGCCAAGGGCTGACCCGGCGCACATACTTGTGCTTATTAGGGTTCTATCTTGTTGGTTTCACAGGTCAAGGAGTTATAATTGTGAAAAGCCAATCTGTCGTAACCACGCCCTTGCCCTCTTGGGCGAGGAGGTACAGAGTCTTATCCGGTAGGAGCACTTTTCTTGTTTTTGAAAGGGATTTCAGAAAACAGATTGCCGAGGCGATATTCCTCCAGTACCTGCCGCACCGTGTCGGTCAGGTTTTTGGGTAGCTGATCGAGGTGAAACCATTCCGCTTCCCGGAATTTGTGGGTCTCACGCGCCCGCAATTCGCCTTCCCACCGATAGGCCTTGAAGTACAAAACAATGCGCTGTTCGCCGGGTTTTACTTTTTGCAATACGTGTACCAATTGTAAGTCTTTGGTTTTCAAGAGAATGCCTGCTTCTTCGTGCGCTTCGCGGATAAGGCACTCGCGCGCAGCTTCGCCATTTTCGATATTGCCACCGACTAAGGTATAATTGCCGCCGTTTGGTTTGGTTTGCTTTAGCAGAAGTATTCGCCCCCGGTGATACAGGATGAGTCGTGCTTTCAGGGTAACTTTCATGGGTTTTTTCAAAACGGGCATGATGATATTGCGTTTGACAAATTAACGGTTCAGGACGGCGGATAGTTCGGGCAAAAAACGATCAAAAAATTAAGGCGCCTGCTGCCCCCTGTCCTTTTTCACAAGGTCTTGTTTTTCAAATACAAACGGGCGTCGAAGATACATTGCAATCCTGAAAAAATCAAATAAATCCATCGAGGATACTCCGCTAAGCCACACGGTCTAATCTTTTTTTTTATATCTTTGCATGAGTGCTCAAATCTGATTGAATAACATACTCCCGAATTGACCTGACTGCATAAACACAGCACACCCGAAAGGGGGTGTACAGGAACACCTGCTGGCTGTGACCTTTCTCGGAATCGAGACGTCTGATTCCCTCGAATACTAAGGATTATTCGTTCAACAAACCGGAAGCATCTATGTACTACAACAACGTACTGGAGACGATTGGCAACACGCCGCTCATCAAACTTGGCAACATCTGCAAAGAAATTCCCGCAACCATTCTGGCAAAGGTAGAGTCTTTCAACCCCGGACACTCCGCCAAAGATCGCATTGCGCTGTATATGATCGAACAAGCCGAGCAAAAAGGATTGCTCGTGCCGGGGGGCACGGTAGTGGAGGCTACTTCCGGCAATACCGGCTTCAGCCTCGCTATGGTCTCTGCGCTCAAGGGCTATAAGTGCATCCTGACGGTGACCAGCAAGTCTTCGCAAGAAAAAATCATGCTGCTGCGCTCCATGGGTGCCCAGGTGGTGGTGTGCCCTGCCGATGCCGATGCCGACGATCCTCGCTCGTATTACAAACGCGCCGAACAATTGGCATACGATACCCCCAATTCTTATTATCTCGGGCAAAATTTTAACCTCGACAACGCCGATGCGCATTACCACACCACGGGCCCCGAAATATGGCAGCAAACTAAAGGTCGAGTCACGCACTATATCTGTTGCGTAGGCACCGGCGGCACGCTTTCGGGTACGGCGCGCTACCTCAAAGAGCAAAATCCGGCGATTAAAATCATTGGCGTGGACGCTTACGGCTCGGTATTGAAAAAATACTGGGAAACCGGCGCTTTAGACAAAAGCGAGATTTATCCCTGGAAAGTAGAAGGCTTGGGCAAGACTATCATCCCAGATAATGTAGCCTTTGAACTCATTGACGAGTTTGTGAAAGTCACCGATCGTAGCAGCGCACATCGCGCCCGGCAGCTGGCCAAAAAAGAAGGACTGCTCGTAGGCTACTCCAGTGGCTCGGCTTTGCAGGCAGTTTTTCAGCTCAAAAAACAACTCCGCCCCGGCGATATGGTAGTGGCACTGATGCCCGACCACGGCAGCCGTTACATCGGCAAAATTTATAATGACGACTGGATGCGGCAGCAGGGTTTCCTCGGTGTGCAACACCCTACATCGCAGTACGACCAGTTCAAGCGGATGTACAAAACCTACGTGCGCAAATACCGACGCTACCTGAAACAACTCGGTAGTATTTCCTGAAAATTGACCGAAGCATGGCAAATTGACTTGCACAATTTGGTGCCGAAACCTTAATTTTGCCATGCAATTTTTTAAACTGTAAGGCCTGCCGATGTGCTGCCGACAGTGGTGTTTATGATGATAATCTGTTGTGTTTTTACAAATTTAAAATCAAAAACCCGTTATGGCTTACAATGGTAAAAGAGGCTATGTGTCTAATGAAAACGTCTCCGTGCCTTTGTTTCAAAACAAATGGCTCGACAAATTGACGCGCTCGCACATTTCCATCCCCGTATCCTTGTTTTTTCTGTATGCGGGGGGCTTATTGTACTACACTAAGATAGCGACTGAACTATCTAATGCTCAAGTAGTTGGATTGTTTTTTGGCGGTACGTTGTTTTTCACTTTCGTAGAATATGTGGTACACCGCTGGGGCTATCACCCTGGTGAGCACGCCTCCGAAGCCCGCCAGAAATTCTGTTACACGGTGCACGGTGTCCATCACGATTATCCGAAAGACAAGCAGCGCCTTGCCATGCCTCCGGTGCCAGCTATTGCAGCAGCTACTATTTTGCTGCTAATTTTCCGCACCATCCTCGGCAAATTTGCTTTCGCGTTTCTTGCGGGTTTTATGGTGGGGTATGCTTTTTATCTACTCATTCACTACAGTGTGCATATCTTCCGGGCACCCAACAATATTTTCAAAGCCCTGTGGGTAAACCACGCCATCCATCATTACAGCGAAGATGAAATTCTCTTCGGGGTCTCTTCGCCCATCTGGGATTACGTCTTCGGCACGGTACCGAAAAATGATAAGAAGAAAAACAGCGTGGAAGTAAAAGCGTGAAGCGACTTAAATACGCTGGAAGGGCAGCTTCGTAGAATTACCATCTTTCTGCGAAGCTGTTTTGTGTTATACCTTTTTCAGTTGGAAATGATGCACTTATTTGTTTTCAAAACCCTGTTTTTCAGCATTTTACAAAATCGCAAATCGAATTTCGTAAATCGTATAATATCTAAAATTGTATTATTCACCTTGCGCATTGGTAAACTTATAGCCTACCCCTCGGATAGACAGGAAAAAGCGCGGATTGTGGGGGTCTTCTTCAAAATATTTGCGAAAGCTGAGGATAAAATTGTCAATCGTGCGCGTGGAAGGATACACATCGTAGCCCCACACCGATTGTAAAATCTGCTGCCGCGACACTACCTCATTGTTGCGGTCTATCAACATTTTCAGCAGCATGGCCTCTTTTTTGGTCAGGGTGATGTCGCCCTGCACGCCGGTAGCTTCGTAGGTAGCAAAATTGACGCGATTACCGCCAAATTCATAGACCTCAGAGGTATGTTCGGGCTTTTTGCTCGTGCGTTTGATTAGATTTTGAATGCGCAGCAGCAGCTCCTCCAGCACGTAGGGCTTGGTGACGTAATCATCCGCACCTTTGCGCAGGCCCGCCACGCGGTCGGTTGCGGCGTCTTTGGCGGTGAGCATCAGAATAGGTACTTCGCGGTTGGTCAGGCGTATCTGTTCAGCCACCTGCAGCCCGTCCACTTCTGGTAGCATGACATCAAGGATAAGCAAATCAAAATGCTGCCCCTGCACCAATCGGAGCGCGTCCTTACCATTGTCAGTGTCCACTACTTCGTAGTTTTCCAACTCCAGATTGAGTTTCAGCGTATAACGCAGGCTTTCTTCATCTTCGACCAAAAGGATTCGTATCATGCTGATGTTGACTGATAAGTTGAATAGTGCTTTGCTTGGTCGGCCGCAGCATCTGCTGGTGCGGGTAGCTCAATGGCGAATACCGTACCTTGCGGCTCGTTGTTGCGTACTGTAATAATCCCCCGATGGGCTTTCACAATTTGTTCTACGATGTATAACCCCAATCCGGTGCCTTTGGTTTTGCGCGTATCTTCATTGCCCACCCGATAAAACTTTTCGAAAATCTGTTTCTTCTCTTGGTCGGCAATGCCAATGCCCTGGTCGGCCACTTCAAAATGAACAGCACCAGGGGTTTGCCACAATTGCACGTCAATCGCAGGGTTTTGGGCAGAATATTTTACAGCATTTTCCAACAGGTTGAGCGCCACAGAAGTCAAGCCCGACCGGTCGCCGTTGTAGAATACCTCCGGACCGGTGCTTTGGAAAGCAAACTGCGCTTGCGGATATTTTGCTTGCACCTTTTGCACCAAGTCTTCGAGCAGTTCCGAAAGATTGAAAGGCTCCAGCAGGGGTTGGTAGGCGGTTTCCAATTTTGCGGAAAGCAACAAATCTTCTACTAATGCGTGTAGGCGGTCGGTTTCGTGAAGTGCGGTGCGACTGAGTTTTTCGCGTTGTTCGCGCGGCAGCTCCCGCTTGAGCAGGGTTTCCAGTACGAGGCGTACCGAGGCGATGGGCGACTTGAGTTCGTGGGTGATGGAGAGCAAAAAATTGCGCCGCTGGCGGGCCGCTATCATCTCTTTGTTGTAGCCGCGATTGACAAACCAAATGCCGGCAATGAGGCTGAGTACAAAAACCGCCGCTTCGCCCAGTATCATCCATTCTTGGCGCTGATAGCTCCGCTCCAGATTTTGGTAGGCTTCCGTTTGGAAAAAAGCAGGACCTTCCACTGGCAATCCTTCCGCAGCCATGCCAATGCGCAGTAGCTCCCGCTTGGCGCGAAAAGCATCCTGATTTTTGTTGAATAGCAGTATAGACCACCACGCGAAAGCCATCAGCAAATACACGATAACGCCATAAGAAAGCAGGCGTAGCCTCACATTATTCTTGCTGTTCATAGGCCTGAGTAGTTTGCAGCGGCGTGTCAAGCCCGGGAAAATGATGGTACTATGCTGTTTTTTTGATTTACAATTAAGTTCTATTTGTAAACTTTTAAAAATCAACAAATTGCGCGATTTTGAAATCGTAAATCACCATTCGTAAATCGTAAATCAGAAAATGGTACTACTCACTTTCGGCGGGCTTCTTCTTCCGCTTGGTTTTGAAAAGTTCGACCACTTGTTTGTCGGTAAGGAAACCAAATTCGACGAACATGGTTGCCACAAACTTTTTGATGTCCTGATAATCCTTGCCGCGTTTGTCGGTATATTGTTTGAGCAGGCTACGCAGGTAGTGCATCGAAGTTTTTTCAAGGTTCTGATTGAACAGTTGGTTGCGGAAAATACCCATATAAACCGGGAAGAGCTTGGTAATCTCGAAATAATCGGGATAATCCGTTGTTTCGAGGTTGTTGATGAACCCAGCAAAATAGCGGAAAATCGTCTGCCGGACGCACTCGTTGATGTCGGACAAGCCTTCGCGGCTATCACAAAACAGCTTGACTGCCTCCTGTACCTCCGGGTTGATGTAGCCCTTGCCATGTACGGTGTCCATCAGGTCATAATAGGCACTCAAATCATCCTCGATACTGCGGTCGAGCAATGCCGAAACACGCTTGTCAGCATCGGCGCTCCATTTTGAGTCTTGGTTTTCCAACATTTCTAAGAGGAAAGCCATATAATGCTCGGCAAACTCCGGCGTGGAAGTTCGAGTGGCATTGAAATGCTTGGCTAAATGGGCGTGGTCGTCCGCTTCTAACGAGAAGAAATTGGCGTAAAGGCTCATTATTTGCAAGTGCTCCGGCGTACCTTGCAGCGCAGTATTTTCTACAAACTGGCGCAGTGGCCCGATGAGGCTGCCGTTATTAGCATCAATGCGCACGCGATGCAACAAAAATTGTTTGAGGGTAGTAAATTCAATTTGCAGCCCCACCAATGTATCGGGGAAATTCGCCGTTTGGTAATGATCGTGCCGAAACTGCTGCTTGTAGCGGGTATAGCCAATGGCGCGCTCGTGTTCGTGGCGGTAGCGTTCTAATTTTTGTGCTTGCAGGTAGTAGCGCACCCGTTTGTTCGGGATGCTATTAATGAGGTTGGTAATCCAAATATCGCTGCTCAGGGCAAAACCAATTTGAATAGACTGCCCGATTCGTTTTTTTAGTATTTCAAAATTGGTAGAATTGCAAATCGTCAGCAAAACGTCTTTGAAATGCTCTTGTGGGCGGGTGTATTTGTGATGCGCATCGTATTCGCCTCGCAAAACGGAGTACCCCAGTATTTTAGGCAGAAACAAGCCTTCGAAAGCCGGATCTAACAGTACTTTTTCTAAAGATTCTACTTGCAGCGGATTTTCTAAGGCCACCTCTTCGTGCAGGGCGGCAATGCGCGGCTCATACAACTCTTTCAGGTGCAAGTAGTGCTCTTCTTCTTCCGTTTCGAGATATTGTTGCAGTTCTTCGGATTCCTGTATCTCGCCGGCGAGGTCTTCCAACCGCTCTATATAGGAGGAGTCGAGATTCAATTCTTCCATAACATTAGCCTATTTTAAAGGTAAACCTGATAGTGCAGATCGAGCGCACTACCAGGTTCGCATATTTTGAAATTAAAGTATAGCCTTATTGTATAAATGCGCTACAAATATAAGACGTAGCCACAAAAAGGTCAAGAAAATCCCAGATTAAAATCTATTTTACCCAGAGAAAAAATTGCGTTTAGGCTTCTTTTTCTGCTTCTGGGGCTTCTTCGGTAGCAGCTTCCATTTCTGGTGCGGCCGCTTCTTCGGCGACTGTTTCTTCCACTACAGCTTCCGCTTCCGCATTTACCTCCGGCTCAGCAGCAGCTTCCACTTCTGGTTCTGGGCTCAGCAGCTCTGACTCTACGGCCGCTTCGGGCTGAGCGGCCTTCACTACGATGTGCGCGCCAGCTACTTGTGCGTTAAAGTCTTCTTTCTCCTTGGCTGTCTGGGCAAAACGAGCGGCAATTTTTGCTTCTTTCGTGTCTACCCATTCGTTGTATTTGGCTTCTGCTTCTTCCAGCGTCATAGCACCTTTTTGTACGCCGCGCATCAGATGCCGACGATAATACACCCCTTTGAAACGCAGGATAGCCCGCACCGTGTCAGTTGGTTGAGCGCCATTGCCCAGCCATTCGTAGGCTCTGTCACGATCTATTTCAATCGTAGCAGGTTTGGTGAGTGGATTGTAGGTGCCGATTTTTTCAATGAAACGGCCATCGCGCGGTGCGCGGGCATCGGCTACTACGATGTGGTAAAAGGGTCTTTGTTTGCGCCCTTTTCTTTGCAATCTGATTTTAACAGCCATTGTTAAAATTTATGTGGTGAAACCATACCCGCTTACTCCCTGCAAGGGACGGCGGATTTCTAACGGAAGGCAAAGGTATGTCTTTTTGATTTTCCGACCAAATTTATTTCAATTTAAAAGAAACCCCAGCGGCTATGAGCAGATAAACGGGTAAATCGTGCAGTTGTTCATTGAAAATAAATTGATAGTCAATATTTTGCAAGAAAATAGCTTCTAAGTACACAATGCCTCCTTGCTGGCAGCCAATTTCAATTGCAAATATGCGTTTTCATTATACGAACTAAAATTGTGGATTCCTGAAAACTTCGTCAGCCCAGCCGATTATGAAAAAAATAGTACTTTTCAGCCTCTGCGCCATAGTTTGCAGCTATTTGGCAGCACAAACTAACTTGTCAGGTGTCATTAATCGGTATGCTGCCGTGACCGACATCAACGTCTGCGCCGGTACGCTCACCGTGGAAGATGTCTCCGATTTTGCGGCCGATACCGACATACTTATTGTACAAATGCAGGGCGCGATTATCAATACGGCCAACAACGCTGCGTTTGGTAATATCGAAAACTTGCGCAAGGCCGGCCGCTACGAGCGGGCCCGCATCCGCGCAATCATAGGCAACTCCATCGAGCTGGCCAATACTTTGCTCAATAATTACGACCCCGACGGCTCCGTGCAAATCGTTTCTTTGCCAGTTTTTGACAATGCAATCCTCACCGATACCCTCACCGCCCAGCCCTGGAACGGCCGCAGCGGCGGCATCGTAGCCCTGCACGTGACGAACACGCTTACTTTTGAAGCCCCCATTGACGTCAGCGGCAAGGGTTTCAGGGGCGGCGGCGCTACTATTGGCGGCACCAACAATTGTAATTTCCTGCTTCCACAAAGCAACTATTTTTACGAACTCGGCAACTGGCGCGGCGCAGCCAAAGGCGAAGGCATCGCTGCTTTTGTACCTGGGCGCGAAGCAGGCCGTGGTGCGCAGGCTACTGGCGGTGGCGGTGGCAACGATCATAACGCTGGCGGCGGTGGCGGCGCCAATACGACCCCCGGCGGACGCGGTGGCAACAATCAGGAACCCAGTGCTTTTGGCTGTGATGGACGTTTCCCGGGCATCGGTGGTAAGGCACCTGCTGAGGCTACACAGCGTATTTTTCTCGGCGGCGGAGGCGGCGCAGGTCACGAAAATAACAACGTAGCTACGCCCGGCGGGCAAGGCGGCGGCATGGTTATACTCATTGCTAACCAAATCAACGGCACCACGCCGGCCATTATAGCCAATGGCGAATCTGCACACACAACCACCGGCGACGGGGCCGGAGGCGGAGGCGCGGGCGGTACTATTTTGCTCGACTTTCAAAACATGGATAATCCCATCTTGCTGCAAGCCAATGGTGGCAATGGGGGCGATGTGGACAATCGCAACACCGAGCGCTGCCATGGCCCTGGCGGTGGCGGCAGCGGCGGGCAGGTGCGCTTTCCGCAAAACGCAATGGTTGGTTTTTCTGTGAGTCGGGGTGAGGCAGGACA
The DNA here is from genome assembly GCA_937872385.1 of uncultured Saprospiraceae bacterium. Classification (GTDB taxonomy): domain Bacteria; phylum Bacteroidota; class Bacteroidia; order Chitinophagales; family Saprospiraceae; genus JADJNW01. The sequence continues at coordinate 14,172 of CALMSO010000057.1, read as the reverse complement.
ATCGGTGAATTCTGCTGCTTGTACTAATAGTACCAACGGCGCCATGCCAGGAGAAGACGGCTCTAATGACGTATTTCAGGGTATCCCGCAAAGCACCGAACCCAATACCGGCGCTATAATTGCCATCAGCGAGCAACCGCTGAGCGTGAACGCCTGCGCCGATGCACCCGCAACCATAGCTGTGAGCGCTACTGGCGCTGACCTCGCTTACCAATGGCAAATAGACCGAGGCGACGGCAATGGCTGGCAAAACCTGAACGCAGACGGCACCTTCAGCGGTGTGCAAACATCCGAACTGCGCATCAGCGGCGTCAGCGATGCAATTGCCAATGCTACTTTCCGGCTGGAAGTTAGTAGTGTTTGTGCGGCACAGCCGGTACTCTCCTTGCCCATTCAAATGGAATTACAACCTGCTGCCACAGCACAATTCGACTTCAGCGCTAACGGGCTGAATGTACAATTTACCCACGCAGCAACCAATGCGCGCAGCTACTTCTGGGATTTTGGCGATGGCAATACGGACACGCTTCCCAATCCCATGCATACCTACGCTGCTGCCGGCGAATATACCATCACGCTGACGGCCTCAGGCCGCTGCGATACGGTTATGGTCAGCCGGGTGATTATTTTGCAAACGCTGCCGCAAGCCAGCTTCGATCTTTCTGTACGCACAGGCTGTGCCCCTTTGTCGGTGACTTTCAACAATACCTCTTCGGACAATGCGGTCAGTTTCGCGTGGATTTTTCCCGGCGGCACCCCAAGCACTTCCACCCAACGCAATCCGACCGTGATGTACAACACACCGGGTACGTACAATGCTACACTCATTGCTTCCAACGCCAATGGAGTGGATACTTTTGTATTGGAAAATGCCCTCACCGTGCAACAGGCGCCCACGGCTGCTTTTTCGGCTACGGCCAATGATTTGACGGTGGTTTTTACGAATACTGCCACTCGAGCCGATAATTATTCTTGGGATTTTGGTGATGGAAACATGAGTAATGAAGCAAACCCAACGCACATGTATGCCATGCCGGGCAATTATACAGTGACCTTGACTGTACGCAACGACTGCGGTGAAGCTTCTGTAAATCAAGTGATTACGGCAGGATTGCCACCCTCGGCACTCTTTTCGCAAAACCGCCAAAATGGATGTGCCCCGTTGGTCGTTACTTTCAGCGACGAAAGCATGGGAACCTACACCACCCGCGCCTGGACGTTCCCGGGCGGCAACCCCGGCAGTAGCACCGAAGCTGAGCCAACTGTACGCTACGAAAATCCGGGGCAGTACGATGTCATGCTCACCATAGACGGGGTGCTGGGCAGCAGCACAATTACCGAAACGGCCCACATCAACGTGCTTCCGCTACCCACAGCCGCTTTCAGCTTTACCACCAGCGGCAATACAGTACAATTTACCAGCAACGCTATGGATGCTACGGGTCTGCTCTGGAATTTTGGCGATGGCAATACCAGTACAGCCACCAACCCCACGCACACCTACGCTACCAGTGGCATTTATGAAGTGACGCTCAATGCTTCCAACGCTTACTGCGGCCGCTCTACCAGCCGAACCGTCGCGGTTGGATTGACTAATTTAAGCGATTTGCGCCAACAGGGCATTGCGGTCTTCCCGAACCCAGTACGGGAAACCCTTTTTGTGCAGCATCAAAACGGAGCAGAGCGCTGGACCTACCGATTGCACAGTTTCAGCGGTCAGCTTTTGCAAACCGGTACCTTCAGCAGTGAGGCAGCTATTGATGTTTCCGCTTTGGCTAAGGGGATGTACGTATTGCAATTGCAAAACAGCAGCCATACCTGGGTCGTGCGCATTGTAAAAGGATGATGGACGATGTGATGGCTCATTTTTTCAAACGAAAGACAATCGTGTAGGTTGCCACCGTTTGCGTCGCGTCAGGAGCTAACCATTTGGGACCTTCCCGCAGCAAGCGCATGGCTTCTGCGTCGCAGCCATAGCCAAGCGATTGTACGATTGCAAAATCAGTCGGCGTGCCGTCAGCTTGAATTCGAAACCGCAGCGTGACGTTGCCTTCTATCTGCTGGGCGCGCGCTTCGGGCGGGTATTGCTGGTTTTGGCGAATATAACGCTCCAACTGCCGGAAACCTTCCACCGGTACCGGATACTGCACGGGCGGCTGCACTTGTTGTTTTTTACGAGCCGAGCCGGTCACCACTACGTCTTCTAAGACTGCCCCCGCCTCAGATAGCTGTACTTTTACAAAACTGCTGGCTTCGGTTGCAATTTCTTGGGAGGTAAACCCCGTATAATTTACAACAAGTGTCTTGGTGCCTTCCGGCAAACGCAAACTGAAGTCCCCATCAAGATTGCTAATAGTGCCAATAGTAGTCCCTTTCACCATTACGGTGGCCCCAATGAGCGGATTACCCTTTGCATCGGTAATGCGGCCGCTGACCTGCGGCGGTGAAAGCACTGGGGCGGGGGTAGCCGGCGGGGGAGGAGCCTGTCGTGTCGTGAGTTCCTGAGGGGGTGTTTCTGCTGTTTCGGACTTGCGCTCGGCATCTTCTGTGACTTGCAGCTCGTAGCGTTCAGGTTTGGTTTGGGCATGGGTCATGGCTGGAGCGTCTGCATCTGTAGCCGGTGGCGGCAAAGTGCGGGCAGTAGCAGGTGCGGTGCTACGAGTAGGCACGCTGTCTTCAGCAATTACTTCGGCAATGCCATCCTGTGTAGGTATTTCCGGCGCGGGCGCTACGATAACCATCTCTTCGGTGGTAGCAGCACTTTCTGTTAAAACTGGCCATGCCAAGCGAACGGCAAGCAACACAACAGCCGCGGCCGCAGCTATTCTCGGCAAATAAAACAGCAGCCCCCGCTGGCGGCGAGTCCTTGTGCGTAGTCGTTCTCGGATATGCTGTGCGTGCTGCGCGTGATTCACTGCGGGCAAGCTACGCAACCCCGCTAGCGCATCCGCTAATAGTGCATCCTCTTGCGCCAAGCGCTCCAGCTCTCGTTCTTCGGCCAGTGTAATGCTGCCGGCTATCCATTTTTGTAATAATATGTCACCTTTCGATTTCATTATTCCCGTTTTAATCTCTCCAATTCCTCCATACAATTGCGCAAATTGCGCCGCCCGTTTTGAATAGCCGAACGAATCTTGCCTAAAGTTTCGCCACATTGCGCCGCGATTTCCTGATAGGACTGACCGGCAAAGTAAAACAATTCAATGCTGCTGCGTTGTGCCGGCGGCAGTTGTGCTATGCAATCGCGCAAGCGGGCTTCACGGGCTGCTGTTTCTTCAAGATGCAAAATGCCATTGAAATGCATAAAATCCGCTCCAGAAACCACCGTTCGGGTTTTGCGTAGCTCCATCAGGCAGTAGTTTTTGGCTAATACATACAGCCAGGCACGAAAATTTTGCACTTCGTGGGTGCGAGTTTTCTCGATCAATTGTTCAAAAATACCCATTACAGCATCTTCGGCATCAGCTTCGTTTTGCAAATATTTGAGGCATACGCCATATATAAGTTCGATGTATCGCTCATACAACTGCCCCAGCGCCTCCATGTTGCCCGCTAAGTGCCAGGCTTCGAGCAGCGCTTCGTCATCCGGTAGCGAATTTTTATTAGAACGCAGGAAACGAAGCATGAATCGCAAGGGTTTTACAAACTTTTGACAATTGCAAATAAAACGAAATGACAGGGCTTTTCGTTGGCTGGGATTATTTTTTTGAAAAAAAACGAACCCATTTTATGCAATTTGCTAAATAACTGCATCCTGTTCTTAAAAAAAAAGCCTATGAAAAAGTTACTGCTATTAACCACCTGCTGGATGCTATTTTTGATAACATTATCCAATGCGCAGCCCTACAAAATAGAAGGTCGAGTTACCGATGAAAGCGGCGCAGCGCTCATTGGCGCCAGTGTAATGGTGAAAGGTACAAAAATCGGCACGGTAACCGATGTGGACGGTCGGTTTACCTTGATGGTGAAGGATTCGCTGGTAGAATTGGTCATCAGCTACGTTGGTTACACTATAGTGCAACAAAAAGCGCAAAGCGGTCAGCCGCTACAGATTAGCCTGATGAGCGCAGGTAATCAACTAAACGAAGTAGCCATAGTGGCCCGCGGAGTACCCTCCTCCCGGCCGCGCAAAGCAACGCGTGCTACCATAGCTGATGCTCCGATGTCTTACCGCTTAGCTTCTTCAGCTATAGCAGCGGATTATGACCTGGATTTTAATACTGAAGATTATAACGTGATTAACGAAAATCGTTTTTTTGCCGCCTTGCCAAATCCGGTTTCCACTTTTTCTATTGATGTGGACGCGGCTTCATACAGCAATATTCGGCGCTTCATTCAGCAGCAGGGGCAGCTACCACCCAAAGATGCGGTGCGCATCGAAGAGATGATCAATTATTTCAATTACGACTACCCGCAGCCGACGGGCGAGCACCCAGTAGCGGTGATTACCGAAATTTCGGAATGCCCCTGGCAGCCGCAGCATCGCCTGCTGCACGTAGGTTTGCAGGGCAAAAGTATTGCTACCGAAAACCTGCCCGCAAGCAATTTAGTGTTTCTAATTGATGTATCTGGCAGCATGAATACGCCCAATAGATTGCCTTTGGTAAAAGCTTCGATGAAGCTGCTCATTGACCAACTGCGCGAGCAAGACCGGGTGGCTATTGTGGTATATGCAGGTGCTGCGGGATTGGTACTGCCGCCTACTTCCGGTGCAGACAAAGCCAAAATCCGCGAGGCCATTGAACAGCTACAGGCGGGCGGCTCCACGGCAGGCGGAGCGGGTATTCAGTTAGCTTATAAAACGGCTCAGGAGCATTTCATCAAAGGCGGCAACAACCGGATTATTCTGGCTACCGACGGCGATTTTAATGTAGGTGCGAGCAGCGATGCCGAATTGGTGCGCATAGTAGAAAAAGAACGCGCCGGAGGGGTATTCCTGACGGTGCTGGGCTACGGCATGGGCAATTATAAAGACAATAAAATGCAGCAATTGGCTAATAAAGGCAATGGCAATCATGCTTACATTGACAACCTGAGCGAAGCCAAAAAAGTATTGGTAAATGAATTTGGCGGCACTTTATTTACTATTGCGAAAGATGTAAAATTGCAAATTGAATTCAACCCGACCAAAGTGCAGGGCTATCGCTTGATTGGTTACGAAAATCGGCTGCTAAACCGCGAAGATTTTAATGATGACGCCAAAGATGCCGGAGAACTCGGCGCGGGGCACACCGTCACGGCTCTGTACGAAATCATCCCGACCGGGGTAGAAAGCGCTTTTATAGCTAAGGTAGATAACTTAAAATACCAGCTACAACCGCAAGTGGAAAATAACTCTAAAGAGCTGTGTACCATCAAGTTGCGCTATAAAGAGCCGGATGGTGAGGCGAGCAAACTCATGGAGCAAGCAGTGCTGGATACCCGTGTGCCTACGGCCAAAGCGAGCGAGCATTTCCGCTGGTCGGCAGCGGTGGCGGAGTTTGGGATGTTGCTGCGCGATTCGGAATTCAAAGGCACGGCCACCTACGCGCATTGCTTAGCATTAGCCAAAAGCGCCCAAGGCAAAGACCCGCACGGCTATCGCCGAGAAATGATTGAACTGTTAGACATCACTAAGAGTCTCGTGGAGCCGGAAGTAGCCGGGAAAGAGTGAGGTTTTTAAAGTAAATACATAAGTAGAGCCATCCGGGGTTTTCTGGATACTCAGCATTTGGGCAACTCCGGATGGTTCAAAACGCTCGTTTCGGTTTTAATTTGGTACAACAGAAATATTTACGACTATTACTCCTTCTTGAATAGTTTTTTTTCAGACAAAAATTCTTCTATGTTTATTTTGTTATTATAATCCGTTCTAAAAACTACTTCACCGGTTTTATCTATCACTACGTATGACGGGTAAGTATGGATATTCAGCTTTTTAATCAACCCTTCCTCATATTGTAATTGATTTTCAATCAAATGAAAACCTTTGATTTGTTTTTCCTCAATCAGATTCAGCGTTTTTGACCTACTTTCAGCCGTTATTGATAAAGCAACATTCACCACATTCACCTTTTTTGAATCAATTTTGGTAAAGAGCGCATTATTTAAATCGAATTTCTTCCAGCAAGGCTGACACCACTCTCCCCAAAAGTAAAATAGATAATAATCGGAATCGTACATGATGCGCTTGTTTACTAAATTTGCGGTTATCCATGCTTTTGTTTTAGCAAAATTTTTAAGTAGTTTCCCTTGTTTGTAGCCAAACGAACTTTCAGGATAAGCAACTGAGTCCAACCTAATAGTTTTTGCAATAAAATCAAATTCGCTCAGCCGGAAATTTTTACCAAATAACTCAAAGGTCTCACCAAATTCAAGGATTTCTGTAATAGTATCGCCAGAGTGAGTAATTTTTGCCAAGTTAATGTTGTTTTGGGGAATAATATATGGGCGAATAATAAAAATAGATGTAGTAGAGTCCTTATGCAGCACTTGTCCCCAAAAAAAATCTTTTGTACTAAGAACCAATCCATTATCGGTTTTTTCAATTTTAAATTGCGCATAAACTTTCTTTGAAACATCCATCGAATCTATAAAAACGAGCTGATAAACAGCACCATTGTTAAATGGACTTACCCAACTGCTTTTACCTTCACTCGAAAAATATTGTTTTATTGTTTTACCATTTTGACTTGTCTTTATTCTAATGAATAAGTATTTGCAATTTTCAAGTGTTGGAATTAATTGCAAGCTGTTTATACGAAAATATTCATACTTGTTACCTTCGTCATCATGTAGTACACTGTCTGCTACTACATGGAGCCTACAGTCCATATTCAGAACACTATCTTGTAGATAAATTACATCACTTTGCCCGCTAACTATGTAACAAATCAATAATTGGATGATAAAAAGGGAAATTATTTTCATACGAGTTTTTTTTATAATGCTGCCCCCAAAAATACGGTCAGATTATTTTTAGGGGCATAAACAAGCCAATCAAATACAATCTGCATCGCCATGATTATCGCCGCCAACGCATACAAGACATGCCTTGATGCCATCGCCCCCGGGATGAATAAAAACGGTACATTTTCCTCCGCTACCACTATCACAAGAGAAAGGCTCTCCTCCTTCCCACTGGCAAGACTGAGATCTTGCTCTTAATTGCTCTGACTTCTCTTCTGCCAATAATGAAATAATATACTCATAGTGTTCATGTGTTTTTTCCAAGGGAATGTAACCTTGTTCTTCAAGCCATTTGATATTTGAAGCATACTCCAGTTCTATGATGAGTTCTTCTTTGGCTTGCTGGCAAGAGAGGGTCAGACAAATGATGGCCAAGTATAACAAAATTAAGAGATTGATTTTGTTCATGATGAATTAATTTTAAGCATTAAAAGATTAAAATACAACACAAGTGTAAAGCGCGCAATTCACATCTACAAAATTAAATTAGTGCCAAATAAAAAGCAAATGCCCTTTTCCCGAATGTTCCCGATTATTCCCGATTATTCCCGAATGTTCCCGATTTTACATCGAGTAGCCGTGGCTTTATCGTCACACTCAGGATTTGGGTAACTCCGGATGGTTTAAAACACTCGTTTCGGTTTCAAACCATAACTCCGAAATTTTTAGGGAATAGGCAATCCCGGTTTCTGGGCGACCAGCCTGGCCCGCTTCGGTATTTCAGCCGTCCGCCATTGACCCTTCGCCTTGAGCTTATAGATGCGCTCCAGATATTGCAGCACTTCCAAGGATGAATATTTGGATAAAAGGTTCAAGCGAGCATGGCGTAACTGTTTTGATAATAGAACCGCATTTTTTCAATGGGCTTTGATACAACAGCCGCATCACAGCCCCGACAAACAGAGTCAGCCTCCCCATTTCGCAAAACCGCTGTTGGCAGTAGTGCTTTTCTTTTCCTTATCAGAATATTATCACTTTCCCAATATCATTTTTGCTCAGTCCGTTTGTTGAAATGTCCGTCAATGAAAGCGGTTTAAATTCTCTTGAAATATAATTTGGGCTTATCAAGTCCATTGCTGTTTCTAACATTTTTCCATTTGCACCTGTTACTTGTCCTATGAGTTCCACCTTGTTTTTCTTTGCAAGTTTTACGAATTTTCTCATCATCATTTTCATTAGCCATTGCATAATTCCTGGCAAGGTCGCGCCTGCTTTGTGCATTTGAGAAGTATCAACAAACTTCACAGAAACTACTTTTTTAGGCTGTAAAGCAATTGATTTTTTTAGAATATCACCGCCGAGAACGTCAAAAACATAATCAACTTTTTTAGTTCTCAATACTTGCGAAAAGTCTTGGGTTTTGTAGTCAATAAAATGATCAAGCCCTGCTTTGTCCAAAACTGCTTTATCGCTCGGACTACCAGTGCCAATAACATAAAGTCCCATTTGTTTGGCTATTTGCAATGCTTGAAAGCCCACGCCACCGCCCACTCCGTGAATCAGGATTTTTTCTCCTTTCTTTGCCTTCAGTTGTATCAAACTATCATAAGCCGCGAGTAAAGGCAATGCAATTGCTCCTGCTTCCTTAATGTTTATATTGCTTGCAATTTTTGCACAATAGCTTGCTGGAATGGTAATTTCTTCTGCCCAAGTTCCAATGTCGCTGAATAATCGGTAAAAAAAGACATTATCACCCACAGAAAAATCCTTTACATTTTGTCCAACTTCCAGCACTACACCGGCACCATCTATTCCGCCAATTTGTGGTTTTTTGTACTTCAAGGTAGGAAAGCCTTTCATCAAATCCATATCTACAGGATTAATGCGACTTGATACCATTTTTACTTTCAATTCACCCGATTGGGTTTTAGGGCTTTCTATATTTTGGACTTTCATTGTCGAAAATTCTTTGCCTGCTTTTTGACGAACAATAGCTTTCATCACATTTTTAATTTTTGTGCTTGTTTAGCGGTTAAAACTTGCTTTAGATCCGACTCCCATTTCGCAACAACATTTTGAATGACTTCTTTCTACCTTGCTTGTAAGCTTCTTCGTATCCGTTGGCTCGGTCAAGGTTAATCTGAAATACTTTTGTCTTTTGTCCTTCTGAAAGCGAAAGTGGCTTTGCCATATTTTCGGTAATGTGTTTTACCTTTTCCTCTTTTGAAAGGCGTGAATGTGCCAACACCTTTACTCCAATTGCTGAAACAACTATCAGCAACGCACCGATTAAGATTTTCTTTGTCGTCATGTTTTAAAAATTTATTTGCTGTTACAAATGCAAATTTATTACCTTTGTCCAGATAAACAGTATAGTCAATAATTATCGTCATAGGCTATAAATATAGACCAATGAAAAATAAAAGAAAAACGAAAGAATTTAATCCAAACAATTGTCCCGTTACACATTGTTTGAATAAAATAGGTGGTAAATGGAAACCTGTCATTATTCATTTGATACGAAAAGACTGCAATCGTTTTTCTAGGCTGCAAAAGGCTATTCCTGCTATTAGTAAGCAAATGCTGGTCAACCAATTGCGAGAAATGGAAGAAGATAAAATTTTGGAAAGGATTATTTACGCAGAAATTCCGCCAAGAGTGGAATATAAAATATCAAAATACGGTCAAACACTTTTACCGATTATTGATAGTATGTCCGATTGGGGTTTAAAGGATTTGAAGAAGTCGTCTAAGTAGTTTTTGTTAGTTTTGACGGTGCTTGCGGCATTGCTACTAACGGTTGGCGGCTTGGCGCAGGCTGGGGTTTTTACTACTGAACTCCCTGGAGAACGGAATTTTAAATATACCACTTTCCTGCCATACGAAGCACGGCCTGCCCCGAATACCGGGAAAACCCCTGCTTGCGTATAGGTGCTGCTGGGCGTCTGGGCTTTATTTTCGTCTGAATATTTTCGCAATCGTTTTTCCAATTTCGTCCAATTTTTCAAGCGGCTCTATAAATGTTGGGTTTTTCAAGTCAATTTGCGAAGTGTCCGTCACTCCTGTCTGCATTGGATAAATCAATATGTAGCTGGTGTTTTTAAAATACTTGTTTAAATAGGAAGGTATTTTTGTCATATTGCTATGATATGATGGTTTGTCTTTTCTACTTAATACAATTATCAGATTGTCGTCTTGATGAAAATCTCTTGCTAAAATTAAAAAGTCATCCCAATCATTAAAGTCTTCAAATTCACAGTCTATCGGGTGTTTAGATTGAATTTCCTGAATAAGCTTCAGCGTTTCTTTTGTTGTATAAAAAACAAGTTTAGCCCCTGAATTTCTTGCTATGTTCCATATTTTTATAAGCCAAAACGGAAAACCAATTTCTTTTTCTGCATTTTCAGGAACAATAATAATATGCCTTTTTATTGTGGCGAAAGGTTGAGCAGGTTTATAAATTAAAGTGGTAGTATTACATTTTGTCAAAATACCTTCGGTCAAGTTTCCTAAAAAAGAGTCGGAAATACCTTTGCTGATATGTAGTCCTAATATTAAATCTGTGATCTTATGTTCTTTTGCTACACTTGTAATTCCGTTCACAATATTTAGGTCGTAGCGCAGTAATTCGTGGATTAGATTATCTGTTGCCGAAGCGGTTACGGCTGCTTTATTTAAAATTTTCTTCGCTTGTTTGTCAGCCGAGCCGTCCATTGTGTTATTGTCAACAATACTTAAAGCAAACAAACCATCTTTGTTTTTCTTTGATTTAATCGTAACTCCCAAATTGATTAGTTCGTCTATTGTTTCAATATTGCTGATTGGAATTAGGATTTTTTCTTGCGTTTCTTCCTCTTCTGTTGTTGTGTTTGTGCTTTCCAATAGTGCAATATTTCTTGCTCCTTTTTGAGCCACAAACGAAGCTATGGTGCAAGTGAAAAGTATCATCAAAATAGTTCCGTTCAAGATGCTTTCACTTAATAATCTGATTGGTTCTCCTGTTTCTGTTTCTCCAACAATAATGTTAAAACCAACTAAAACGGCTGCTAACGTTGCGGCTGCTTGTGCGTTACTTAACCCGAATATCAATCTTCGTTCGTCAACTGAAAACTTGTATGTCTTTTGGGTAATCCAGGCTGCAAGAAATTTGGCTGTGGTTGCCACAATAATCATTACTGACGCAACCTTTATTGTTTCAAAATCTTTGAAAAATGCACGGTAGTCAATGAGCATTCCTACGCCTATGAGAAAGAATGGAATAAAAATGGCGTTTCCGACAAATTCAATTCTGTTCATTAAGGGTGAAGTGTGTGGTATTAATCGGTTAAGAGCCAAGCCTGCCAAAAACGCTCCAATAATGGCTTCAATTCCTGCCATTTCTGCGAGAACTGCACCAAGAAACACCATTACCAAAACAAAAATGTATTGCGAAACATTGTCGTCAAACCGCTTGAAAAACCAACGTCCTATAATTGGAAAAAGTAACATTACAATCAATCCAAAAACGATAATTGAAATAGATAACCTTATCCAAAATTCGGCATTAACTTCTCCTGTTGTCATTCCCACAATTATAGCAAGAACCAAAAGGGCTAATGTGTCCGTTATCATCGTTCCGCCAACTGTAATATTAACCGCTTTGTTTTTTGCTACGCCCATTTTACTGATTAATGGATATGCTATCAAAGTATGAGAAGCAAACATACTTGCCAATAAAACAGATGTCGGTAATGAAAATTCTAAAACGTAAAGACCTGCCAATGTTCCCAAAGTCATTGGAATAAGGAATGTGTATAAACCGAAAACTAAACTTTTTCTGCTGTTCTTTTTAAATTCTGCCAAGTCTATTTCCAAACCTGCAAGGAACATAATGTATAAAAGTCCTGCTGTTCCCGACAAGATGATACTACTGTCCCTTTCCATTAGATTAATTCCGTTTGGCCCAATGACCGCACCTGCTATAATCAGTCCGAGAAGATGAGGTATTTTTATTTTATTCAGAATTATCGGGGCGAACAGAATTATTACCAATATCAAAAGGAATTTTAATACTGGATTCGTCAGGGGCAAGGTTGTTTCAAATATGTTTAATAATATCATTCTTTCTCGTTTTTGTCGTTACTGTGTGGGGTTGCTCTAGCCTTGCACCCAAGGGTTGGCAGCTACCCAAAGGTAGCAATTTCAAAGCAATTCACGGTCAACCTACCACAAATGCTGATTAGAAGTACAAAGTTACAATTTTGCACTGAACCCCGCCTGACACAAAACCGCTGTTATATGCCGTTTTTCTTTTTTTTCTATCCAATTTTCGCTTTTATAAATTTTGTCCCAATGATTGTGAGCCAAAGTATCCACAATGTACTACCTATAAAACCTGCCCATCCGATAACAGGAATAGTTGGCATAACACTTGCAAAAAGTTCTGTCTGTGCAAAAAGGTAAATTACCGAAGAAATATAGCCGAGCCAGATTGTCCACTTAGGAAATATTTTGAGTTGTGCAAAGGCATAAGTCATCATAATTGTCCACGCAATGGTAAATAATTGTCCGATGTGTTCGCCCAAAACCACACCACCATATTGATGAACTACTTGAAAAGCAACTTTATTGGCTTCTCTCGTCATTTCATTTTCTGCCATCAAATTATTGGCTAATACAGGCACAACAAAAGTCCAACGCAATAAGCCTATCATTTGTACTAAAAGTCCGATAACACCTAATGAAGTCGCCCAACGGACGAAGTAAAATTTTTGTTCTAACTTTTGTCCTATCAAGACATAGGCTACTAAAAGTGGTAATCCTAAAATAGCAAATGCCCACCAAGTCCAAATTAAGTTGTTTCCACCTTCGTAAAATTTAGTTAATATAATTCCTGTCTCTTGGCGTAAGATATTGGGATAATCAAAAATTATTGTCAAAATAGTGTAGGGAATTAACACGCCTAATGCACCAATGATGAGCAGCATACCGATTGTTTTTTCTGTTTTCATTAAAATTTAATTGAGTAAGAAATACTGGGTGTAGGATTAATTTTTAAATTTTGTCCTTCTGATGCAAGTGCAATTACACCAATACGCAGGTTTAGCCCTTTCCATACATACCAACGAAATCCTGCTTCTATCCCCAAAGCATTTTTATCTTTGTAGTCTCTCGTCATTCCACGCAAGTACGACAGTCCACCATAGAATGACGATGGAATTTCTTTGTTGCCAAAAGGCAAAAACCAATAAGTTACACCTGCTTTTAAAAATTCGGTTGTAACACCACTTTCAAAATTCGTGGGATAATATCCAGCGTGAATGGAAATTTGTTTGCGTTGATATTCTAAACCAATGGATGGGTTTCTGAAAGCATTGATGCTAATGGTATTTTTAGGAAACTTGTCCTGTGCTATGGCTGCACTTGAAATTACAAGTAATAAAGCCAAAAGAAGATTTTTTTGCATTTCGTAAATTTATTTTTTGATTACGATGCAAAGTTCTATAAATATCCAATCAAACTACTGGACAAATGTCTAAAAGTGATTTTTACTTAAAATTATTTCTCAAACGACTTAGATGTCGTGGCGTCATACCTAACATAGAAGCAATATATTGCAATGGTACTTGTAGTAATACTTCTGGCTCTTCTCTTAATAATTTTTGATAGCGTTGTTCAGCGGAAAGCGTAATTAGGTCAAATTTTGCTTTGTCAATACAGCATATTTGCCATTCAATAAGTTTTATGTAAAAATCTTTGAATTTTGGAATTTCATTTTGCAAAGTAATAACATCATTTTTGTTAATAACCCAAAGGGAAGAATTTGTTAATGCTCTTATATTTTCTCTTGCTGGCATTTCTGTCAGATAAGTTAATAAGGAGGCGACAAAAGTATTTGGCAGAGAAATATAAGTAGTTCTTTCTTCCCCCTGTTCGGTAACAGAATAATATTGAAACTGTCCCTGTTCTACAAAGCCCATTTGCAATGAAGTCTTACCTTCATTTACAAAATAATCACCTTTTTCAAATAATTTCTGTTTGAAGTTGCTTGTTATTTTGTCGGTTTCTGTACTGTCAAAACCAACACTTTGGAAATAAGTTTTTAATGTCTGCATTGTTTATTAGTGTCTCACTAAAATGGCATATAAGGGTTTGCGGCTTGGCGTAGTGGCGGGATTTACCACCAAACTTCATTCGGAAAAATGAACTTTCGGCTACCACAAATGTGTCTGAGGAGCACGAAACCCCGTCTTTTGGGTAGGTGCTGTTAGCGGTAGCCTTCCTAAACAAGTTTGTTCTGGAATT
>CALMSO010000056.1 GCA_937872385.1 uncultured Saprospiraceae bacterium | reverse complement strand
TGTCGCAAACCAAACGACCATTCAACAACTGGCTGGCGCGCAATTGTGCTTCGCAATCTTCATCCAAGCGGATGTTGACTGTGCCGGAGCAAGACAAATTGCTATAATCCGTAATGGGCTCTCGGGCAAGGATTTGAATTTGCACGGTGACGTCCACGCCGCTATAATCAATGATTACAGGATAAATGCCCACGTCTTCAGCTGAAATTTCAAAACAAAATTCTACAAAAAGCGCTTCCTCACCGGCGGATTGCGTGAAGGGGACATTTGAAACGAGGTTGCCCGTCAAGCCACCGAAATTCACATCCAGCAACAGCGGATCAAAATGCACGGCCCCACAATTCAACAAATTAAAGCTATAACAAAGGGTGACCTGATTCTGGTCATTGGTGCAGTCGGCAAGCGTCCAAGTCGTGTTTTCAGCAACAATGGTAATCCCCTCCGCATCTATTGCAATAGCCTGCTCAACACTACCCACACAGCCTACTTTGGTCTCCTCATTAGCGGGGTCGCCTGCGTCCCAAGTAAGCGTAATGATGTAATTGCCTGGCACATAAGCAGTTGCATCCAGTTCAGTAATTTCCTCATTCTGAGGTTGTTCATTCTCATTGGCATTAGAAATAGTGAAAATGCCCGTACCGTGGGTCACTGCCATTCCGTTTATTGGCGAAAGCCCGCCATTTCCTGTAAGGACAATTGGCGCTGAATTGGCGCAAAGCACCGCCGGCAGATAGGATGTAATGACCGGCTCCGGTCTGGCGCAGGCATTTTCTACGGTCAAATTGACTAAGTTATCCGCATTTTGATAAAAAGGACCTTGCGCGGTAATCTCGTAGCCGCTGACATTGGCGTGCAAACCAATAAGGCTGTACGTGCCGTCACCATTGTCTGTGAACGTCACACTGCCGTCTGTCGGGAAAAGTTGTTGCGTATTCGGGTCAATCAGCCCGGTGTTGGCTACCAGCGTCCAGGTTTGTCCGGTAGCTCCCGAAGTGATAACAATAGCATCTTCAAAGAAGCCGTCCTCGGCGCAGCTACAGGGGTCTTCAATGGTAGCTGTCGGCGGTACACATTCCACCGGAATGTCGAGCGTGATGGTAATCGTTTCGCCAGCGCACTCTTCTTGCTCGTAAGCACAATTGCCGTTGGTATCAATAAATGGTGTAATGACTAACTCCAGCATACCTGGCTGAGTAGGATCAATCAAACGTACGCTGGCTGGCTCGAAAAACTGCAGGAGCGGCCCGTTCAAATCATCAATACAACCCTGAATATTCACTACGGGTATCCCGTTGATCGTCACGTTATTACTTGTAAAACTGAAAAACACTCCGACCGAAGCCCCGTCCGGCAGTTCATCGGCATTAGTCACCGTAATCGGGAAAGGCTCGCAACTGATATTATCCGCTTCGTCACAAACGATAATGCGAATATCTTCGGAATCATCTACCTCACCATTATTGATATTGCCTGCGGCAATGCCATTCACATTAAAACCAATTTCCGGCAATATATCGGTACTGGTGCAAGCAATCGGATCTGGGTACGGCACGAAAGCATCGCAAGGATCATCGGCAGAAGCCGTAGCAAAATTATCGCTGCCACTGTAATAATTGCCCGTATTCAAATCCTGGATGTAAATTTCATCCATACCATATATATTGGTATATTGAAGCCCAAGTGCCTGCGTGTAAGCGCCTTGCAAGTTAAAAATATTACCAATGCCCAAACTGCGCGTGTAAGCGCCATCGCTGGAGGTACACACCCCCACAAAAAAGGCGGCCGGAGGCCCCACCGACACATTGGTAATGTTGGGAAAAGTACAATTATCCGACTCGTCGTCTTCCTGATATACGAGCACATTTTCCGCAATCATAATCATACCATTGATGGTAATATCAGAAGAAGTGCAGGGCGTATAGTCCGCACTGGAAAAAATACCAATGCCCGCTTGGAAGAAGGTGGAAAAGGTATTACCAGAGGTAGTCACATTGGTAATGGTCACGTTTTGCGAAGCTACTATCGAAATACCATTGCCAATATTATTGGTCGAAGTAATATTCGTCATGACAACGCCGCTCACGCCCGTAATCGAAAACCCCGAACCCGCATCATTATTCGGATCAGCGTCATTGGTATTCACATTGGCACCATTGGCGGTAGCCATTACATTCGTAAAAACGAGATTGTTGCTACCCGGCGCCGTAATGATACCAAAAGTACCCGCTCCGGTCACGGTCAGGTTTTGTAAGGTAACACCAGACGCCGCGATGCGCAAGCCATGATACGGCGCATTGGACGTCAGCGTGTTATTACCCCCATTAATCGTCAAGGATTTATTGACAATCACCGTTGCTGCTTCCGTGACGCTGGTCTCCATTAAAATGGTCTGCCCGGCGGGCGTGCCAGCAATAGCCGCTGACAGCGTCGTGTAACATGGCACCCCACCGGCACATACCCCTGAGCTATTCACCCAAGCACCTTGCGCTATCATATAACTACCAGGCAACAAAAGGAGCAGCAATAGTCCTGCCGCCTGAATATTTTTTGCAATACGTGTATAAATTTGTTTCATAACAAAGAGCATTTGGCGTTATCAATGATGTGATTTATCGTAATAAGTACGAAAACCGTAGCCAACTGCCGTAAGTACCGAAGAAATGCCCTCAAACAGGAAAGCTGCTCTGTAGGTCATACAAAGCAGAGAAGAAGAGAACCAACTGTTTGCACAGACCAAGGGCCCGCGACCGGTCATTTTCATGAGAATTACGACTTGTTAGTTACGAGATTATTAAGCAGCCAACGGGTATAATCCGTTGCTTTTCAAAAAATTAAGGTCGTCTCTGTGCCTTGAAGTGTAATTGCGCTTATAAAAAAACCTGGGTTACGGTTTTTTAAAAAAAGTAGCATAACATTACTCCCGTTACGAAGTAAATAATTACTTGGTTGTGAATAGTAGTTGTGCTTAATGTTTGGGAAGGAAACTGTTGTAATAAGAATGGTCTGATATGATATGATTGACCACTTGTAGTTTTTGCTGCTACAAAAGTATCGAAAAAAAACAGAACGGTCAATAGCAGGGTGCATTTTTTTTCAAAACACTTAGTGCACCGATTGTTAAAATACGGCGGACACCCTTTCCGGACGGGCGTTTCCGGGATGTCCGCCGGTTGTATTTTTATTTAGTTGAGTACAATCATTTTTCGGGTAGCTGTATATTTTTCCGATTCGAGGGTGTAATACAACACGCCACTACCGGGCAATTCGTTTCGATTGATAATAATTTGGTGCGCGCCAGCAGGATAATCACCTCGTATGCTCTTGAGTGCCCGGCCGTTGGCATCATAGATGGTCAGGCGGGCATCGGTTGCTTCCGGCAGATAAAAACCGATCGTGGTCGTTTGCGCAAAAGGATTGGGCACATTCTGGTATAAAGCGAATTCAGGGCTTTGCGTCTGGCCGGTATTGTATCGAATAGCTACATTGCGCGGCTCGTCCTGAAAATCGTAGGCTTCGGCAAGCGTCGGCCGCGAACCGATGCGCAACCAATCGCTCAGGCGCCCTGATTGCTGCGCTTGAAAAACTACACTAAATAGGCGTACCGACTGCTCTGCTGCGGGGTCGGGCCGGCGCACCTCGTGCCAACTGGTCGTGAGCAAGCCCTGCTCCAGGGCCTGCCAGCCAAAGTTCTCTGCTTTGGCGCGGCCGTATTCCGCATCCAATAAAATCAAACGCTGCGGATCGAAATGGAGCGTAAACTGGTAGCCCTGCACTTCCGAAATATCGGCGTAAAAGTCAATGGTATATTGCTCGCCAGCACGCAGGTCGCGGTCTTGTACTTGCAGGGCAAAGGTAGCGCGGCTGCGCGGTTCCACCTGCATCGCCTGAGCAGCGGTAAGTGCTGTGTTGTTTACATCGCCGGTTTTGATAGCCACAAAATTGGCGGTACTCATGGTACCGTTGAGGTCTCTGACATTGATGATTTCCGGAAAGGTTTCAAACCAGGGGTTGGTTTGCACTGGAAAAATGTAAGAACTGGGCACGAAGCGCCAACTGGTATTGGACTGAAATTGCAGATCCACACCGAGAATGAGTTTGCGCATTTCAATCAAATCGAGAATGGAAACATTGCGGGAGTTATTCACATCGGCGGCAATAATCTGATAGGGCGTCTCTAAAGGCTGCACGCCAAGGATATGTTTGGTAATGATAATCAAATCAACGGTGTTCACACCATTTTGATGGTGCGTATCTAAATGCGGCGCAACGGTATAATTCTGCCGCTCTGCCAGTTCCGCGAAAGCGTAATCGCCCGTTAGCGAAGTATGGGTCGTAGCCTCCAATTGCCCGCCCAATGACACTTCTACGGCCTCTACCGGGCGGCTGTCTTCCGTTTGTATGATGCCCGCTACGCGGCCCTGATTGGGCGGCACACACGATAGAAACTCGACGTCTTGTACATTCACAGCTACCACACAGGAGCTATAATTGGGGCCACCTACTGTACCATCGGGCTGCACTGCGTAAGGATTCGCCGCACTGTCCCAGGCATATACTTCAACGGCTATGGTAGTGCCTACGTCGCTACATCCCAGCACCAAGCTATCCAGCAAACGGTTGGGCAAAGCCCCCATTTTATTAATAGAATAACGCACCGGCCCCGTGCAGTCTGTTGCAGTGCCATTTAGCAAATCGGCGGGCCGCAGTACCAAGGAACCCCGGTCTTCCTGCCCATCGCCATTAGCATCGCGGGGAGGTTTCAATGGGCGCAAATTGACGGTGATACTGCTGCGGCAGGTCGGTGCCGGAGCTTTACAATCCACCACTTCAAAGGGGATGCGCACCGTGCGGGCGTTGTTGCAGCCATCGCGCGCCGTGACGGCAAAAGCGTGTTTGCCAACCGGGAAAGTGCCGCGTATTTCATAATTGGGAAAAGCCCCCGCCAGCGTGCCACCTAAGGAGGTTAGCGTACCGTCAATGGTATCATTGTTATTCAAATCAACCGCTACGCTGGCCGTGGTAGCTCCCGGATTGCAAACTTCTGCCGCTACAAACGGCACGGCCACTACGCCATTGCAAGCGTCGTTATCTGAGCAGAAAGGCGTCGGCGCAGAAAAAATAACCTCCGGCGCTACCCGATCGAACACGCGAATCACCTGGGTGTATTGCCAATAGCCCAACGAAGTACTGGTGCGCCAGTAGCCGCGCGGGTTGTTGGGGGAGCAGCCGCGTTGGCCAGCGGCCGGTATGTTGTCGGTTTCCAGATTGTTTCTGTCAATGAAAGTATTATTTGGGCGGCGCAGCACCCATACATCTTCATCACCGGGGTTGTTGTCGCAATCTTCGTCGCGGCCAATCACAATAGGCTGGGAGCTGCCGTCATATTCGCAAAAATTGATGACCCGATAGGTACGGAAAATCCGGTAGCACTCGTCGCCAATGGCTGAAAACTGCACATCCGATACACTGACCGAGAGTTGGTCGCACCCCAAGGTATTGACTACCAGCGTATCCGGTGAAGGTACACCGCACTCCACGTCGGCATCTTTTGGAAATTTGATGGTATAATGATTGACTTTGGTAATGGTAATAACCTGCTGACAAGTATTTACCGACAGGTTGCCGGAGCGGTCGCGGGTACGAAAACGCCTTGTGATAGTGCCTATTCGGCAATCAGAAAAGCTGACCGTCGGTGCCAATTCTTCCCATACGGCAAAGCAATTGTCGGTGGCCGTAGCCGTACCAAACAACTGGCGCAATTGTGTAGTATCATTGGGATTGAAATTGGCGGGTAGAGATGTGCAAGGGATGGATACCGGCGGCGGCGCTACGCAAAACGGGCGCACCAAGTCGCGCACTTCCACATTGACGGAACATTCATTGACATTGCCCGAAAGGTCCACTACGCGCATTTCTACGAGTACTATTGTATCTGCATCGCAGCAGGTAATATCTATAAAAGGTCCCCAGTTTGAAAAATAAGGCTGTGCCAATGGCTGGCAGGTCAGGGAATCGCGGGTGTAACGCCGCCGCAACTGAATGCGGTCAATGCCGCAATTATCGCGGCTACCCTCGTCTATATCGCTCGGAAAAATACGCGCCAGCCCTTCGCCACCCAGCGAAACGGCAAGCGTGCTTTTGCAAACCACCGTCGGCTCTATCCGATCCAGCACTTTGAATGGACATTCTATCACCGCGCTATTGCCGCAGGCATCGGTCACGGTATAACGCAGGCGATGATTGCCCAAGGGGATATTGCTCACCCGCAGAGAGCCGGTGGATTGTACCATAGCTCTGACGAAAACTTGCCATTCAAAATCAATCACAAAACCGAAATTATCAAAAATGGGCACCAATGTATCCGATAGTACCTCCGCTCTGAAAGTGGAGCTGGAGCAATTATCAGCAATACCCGGTGCTGGCACGTCGAAGGTAGCGCTACAGGCAAAGGGCGTCGTAGAAAAGGTGAGCGTATCGCCGGCTAAGCCCGTGCTGGGGCAGGTAATGGTAGGCGGAGTGCTATCGCCCACGCGAATGAACTGATTGAACCGAACGATACTGCCAATATTGCAAATGTCGAGAATGGTCCATTCACGTAGCAAGGTGTAGGTATCCGAGCAGCCTGTGGCGCGCGGCCGGTCTATATAAGTCGCACTGATATTGCAATAGGCAGGCGAAAGACGCTGATTGCCAAAAGCCGTTTTCACTAAAGGGTAGCCCGTAGTCATCGGATGCGGATTGCCATTAATATCGAGCACAAAGTCGTCGTTGCATTCTAAAAAAACGCTAAGCGGCGGATTGATGACATCGGCTAAGGTGGGCTTGCGCACGCTGATAACTTGGGTGCATTGCGCGGAGTTTCCGGAGGCATCGGTAGCGGTAAAAGTACGCGTGATAATAGCGCCAGTGCAATCACTACCAGGGCTTAGCTGATCCGTGAAAGTAATATTCGTCACCGGACGGGTACAATTATCCATTACCTCCGGTGTGCCGGTGAAAGCCAGACTCTGCGGATTGTTGAGTATTTGATTCAAATCATTGCAAATAAGATCGTATTGCGCCTGTGTGGCAATGGGTTGAATGCCGTTGATCAGGCCGGTACCATCGCTGTAAGCTGCCCAGAAAAAAGCCCCGGTAGCTCCGGGCGCGCGCGAAGTGGTGAGCAGCGTGTAGGGTTGCCCCGGTTGCAGTTGCATCGTAATGCGCGTGATGGGGTTCAGTTGTGTAAAAAATACGCCATTCGTAAAACTGATATAGCTCTGCGCCACCAAGTCTTCGCACAAAAAGCTGTTGTTGTCTTTTTCGCCGAGGTAAAGCAGGGCGGCTCCTGCACCAAAATCGGATGAAAATTCAAAAGTATAAACGTCCTCTCTGTCAACTGTGAAAAGGTAATATTCGTAAAAATGATTGCCGCCGCCAGGGTTGATAATCGGCTGGAAACAACTAAACGTGGACAAGTTCGCTGAATTGTTGATTTGGCTCAGCGTACTGCTGATGATTTGTACCTGCTGGGCGTAGCGAGCTTTGTTGGTATTGGGTGGGCAGACGATGGTCGGGCGGCGCTGGTCAAAAATAGTAATATTGCCGGAGCAAGACGCTCCCGACTGTTTGTCAATAACGGTTGCCAGCAGAGTTTGCCCCACTTGTGCGCTCGTCACGGTATTGCCAATATTCCTGCCCTGGCTGTCGCGGATGCGCACTTCGTAAGTAGAAAGGCACGGCGGCGAGGTGGTCAGCAGCATATCCGGCGTTACTTCCACTTCACAGCTTTCGCCCATATTGATGTTGACGCCGCTGCGACAAACCATGGAGGAAGCAGGCGGACAAAAAGTATAGCCGGCATCCACGCTCAGCTCCTGCTGCCGCGATTGTACCGTATAGCAACCCGTAAAGCCATCCGGCCCAGCATCACTATCCGTAAAATCATTGCCCACATTGGGCGTCACGCGCTCATAAATGCCCGTTGGTGGAAAGCCGAAATGCACCTTGTAGCGCCCCGGAGCCAGCCCCGTAAACAGATACATCCCGTTGGCACCTGTCGTTTGCGTAGCCAAAGGATGAAGCCCCAGCGTATCCGAGCAGGCGTAGAGTTTTACAGGTACACCAGCTAAGGGCAAATCGCCAGCATCAAAAATATGGTTCCGGTTCTGGTCGCGCCAAGCCAAATTACCGATTTGGGCAGGCACGTACACTCCAGCATCTTGGTGGCGTATTTCTTCGCCCGCACCGAGGAAGAAGCAGTCGGTTTCTTTCGTGCCCGGATTGATATTAGAATCCAGCGTATCAACGGTTGCATTTTTCAAAGTAGCTACCACATTGGCAAAAACAGGCGCCGCCGTACTGAAATCGAAGCGCAGCTTATAATCATTCGGCGGTAATTCGGTGAACAGGTACCGGCCGGAGGCATTGGTTAAGCTTGTATCTAAAGGCTGTCCGGCACAACTTAGTAAAATGACCCGCACGTTGGGAATGCCGTTGGGGCCGTCGTTTTGAATGCCATCACCATTAATGTCTTCCCAAACCCGCGCACTGATACGCCCGCAGCCCGCTGGCGCCCGAAACAAAGCCGGCGCGGCAAAAGTGCAAGAAGGTAAATCGGAATAATAGGCCGTGACATCCACCATTTGCCCGTTGGCAGGCAATGTGATAATAACAAGCTGGGGCGCTGCGTCGGGTTCTACTGGTGTGATGAAGAGCTGGCCCGCCGCTTCTATCACCAAATTGCCCGTCAGGGGCGGGTCGCCATCCTGTACAACGGAAATATCTACGCTGTAGCGATTGTTCCCGCCACAAACGGGCGCGCTGGCCTCCACCCGCAAGATAGAGCACCCGGCCACAGCGGTCTGGGTCGGGTCATTTGGGGCAGGCGTATCCGGGTCGTCACTTAGAATGGTGCCAATACCTTGACCGATGAGCGATACTTGGTCGCTGACAGTCAGCGTGGTACGCGGCTCTAATGGCTTGTTTACAGTGACTTTGTAGGTGATGGTAATGCTTTTGCCGGCAGGCAGATTAGAAATCTCAACGGGAAAGGTTTGCGCAGACAAGAATCCGCCAGTGCTTGGCCACAGGCAGCACATCGGCAATGCAGCATACGCAAAAAGCAAAATAGGCCGGATGCGCCTTGCCAACAGTTTTTGGTAAAATTGTGTCATGGGATCAATGCTTTAATAATCGGTTTTGGAATATACATAGCCTCTTCTGCCTTGAAAATTACAGCAAAGATAAGGGCTTCTGCGCTGCTTTTCAATGGCTGGTAAACAACTTGTGGTGTATAACAGATAAATCGGGGGCAGGTTGGTAAAGCGTCAGAGGGTTTACTGTTGGAATTTTTCTCTTTTGCAAAGGTAATCTTGTCCATGTTCAAATCAAATAGCTGAAATATATTTTTTTTCTATAATTGCGCAGTTGCACGACATTCTCCGCTTTTTAAAAAACGGCTAAAGGGTGCGCATTGTATGCTGCGTTGACCTTTTAATCTGCAAAATCCGCGCCAAAGTTGGCCACCCGATCATTTTTGTGACTTGCCTTTCGGATTGCTCAATTTGTCTGACTTCAAAAATCACTAGCTGTTAAAAAGAAAAAAACACTTTAAAAAACAATAATTTGTTTTAAAAAACATATATTTGCAATATTTTAAAACATTTTCATAAGCAAACAAAAACCATCCGTATGAAAGCGCTTAAAACCATTGGCGTAGTGCTGGCGATGCTCATCGTCCTCGTACTCGTACTGGGTCTCATCGCCCCGCGTACCGTCGCTACCGAAAAATCTATCGTGATCAACGCACCCCGTGCAACTGTGTTCCCTTACTTGCAATACCATGCACAACAACAGACCTGGTCTCCCTGGAATGAACTCGACCCAAATATGACCAGCGAAATCGTCGGAACCGACGGCACGGTTGGCTCCATTTACAAATGGGCGGGCAACAAAGACGTTGGTGTGGGCGAGCAGGAAATCACCGCCATCGTACCTGACGAAAGGGTAGAAACCCACCTGCGCTTCAAAGGGCAGGGCGAAGCCGAGGCTTTTATGGCATTAGCCGACGCGGCCGGAGGCACCGAAATGACCTGGGGATTTTCGACCACCACCCCTTACCCGATGAATGTAATGAATTTGTTTCTCGACATCGCCGGAATGGTAGGAAAAGATTATGAAAAAGGATTAAACAAACTTAAAACCATGATTGAAACCAACAAAAAGTACCGGGGTCACGCCATTCAAGTAATGGATGCTCCAACAAAGTATTTCCTCGCCTTGCGCGAAACGGTAACTATTTCCGAAATCAGCGCGCGCTACCAGCAAAACCTGCCCAAAGTATTCGCTGCGGCCCAGCAGGCAGGCCTCGAAATGACCGGAATGCCCTGCGGCCTGTTCTTTGTCTGGGACGAAGCCAATGGCAAAACCGACATGGCGCATGCCGTACCTATTGCTACCAAAGCCAGCGTACCCGGCTTTGACATCGTAGAAATACCTGCTGGCAGGCTGCTCGTGATTGACTACTATGGTAGCTACGACGGCACTGCCGAGGCGCACTACGCTATGGATGAATACCTCCGCGAGCATGGGCAGGAGGCCGGTGAGCCAGTGTGGGAAGAGTACGTTACTGACCCCACCACTGAGCCTGATACCTCGAAATGGCTTACGCGTGTGTACTATCCGCTGAAACAATGACGGTTCTTTTTTTAAAACAAACCCGATTTTTCATCTTTTTAAATTATCATCCTACTATGATTGGACTCAATCCGTATCTGAACTTTACCGGCACTTGCAAAGATGCTATGCAGTTTTACCGCGACTGCCTCGGCGGCGAATT
Source organism: uncultured Saprospiraceae bacterium (assembly GCA_937872385.1). GTDB lineage: Bacteria > Bacteroidota > Bacteroidia > Chitinophagales > Saprospiraceae > JADJNW01. The sequence goes on along the minus strand of CALMSO010000056.1, from coordinate 181,543 downwards.
GTCTGTCCAGACATTTGCAGAGGCGCAGCAAGAAGTGCCAGATGATTATAAAAACCAGGTTATGCACGCCGAACTCCGCGTAGGCAATATGCTACTGATGGCTTCCGACTGCCCACCCGAATATTCGGTAACGATGGGCTCGAATGTAATACTGAATATTAGTCTGACTAATGTACAGGATCAAGAAACCATTTTTAATAAGCTGTCTAAGGGTGGCGTGGTCACCACGGAATTACAGGACACCTTTTGGGGGGCGCGTTTTGGAATGCTCACCGATCGTTTTGGCGTACATTGGATGCTGAATTGTGCGTTATAACACCTCGACTAAAAGACATCATCCGACTGTTATCATTTAAAATAGGCAGTATGTACCCTTTACCGGCGCGTGCTGCCTTTTCTTTTTTGGCAATATCCCAGCTTTCCCAGACGTTCTTTTGCAGCAATCTTCGGTTTTTCAGTATATTCACCGGTCAGAACAATATACTATGACAGAAACGCAAAACGAACTGCCAACCGTCGTCCGCCAACACGTAGAGGCATTTTATCGGGAACATTTTGCCGAAAAATATGTGTTTCACAACTTTCCGCACGTCGTGGAAGTAGTGGTGGCGGCCCAACAAATTGCCGCAGGCTACAATTTATCCGAAAAAGAGCTGGAAATACTGACCGTAGCTGCTTGGTTTCATGATATGGGCTATGCCGAAGGAGCCGAAGAACACGAAAACCGCAGCGGCCAACATGCTCGCCACTTCATGCAACAACGGGGCTACGCCGAAGCCGATATCCAAATGGTGCTCGCCTGCATCCAAGCTACTCGCCTCAATGCAGAGCCCCCCAATCTCCTGGCCAAAATACTCTGCGACGCCGACCTGAGCCATCTCGGCAGCAAACTCTATTGGGAGCACTGTACTCGCCTGCGGCAGGAACTCCTGCTCACCAAAAACCTCATTATGACCGAGGAAGAATGGGTCAATTTTGAACTCGACTTTATGACCACGCACCGCTATTATACAGAAGTAGCGCACGAACTCTACGACAAACGTAAACAAAAGCACATCCGGCAACTACTCAAGCACAAGCTGCGCATCAATCCTGATACCGTTGACCTCATCGAAGATATCGAAAAAAAAGAGCGCAAGGAGGAGAAAAAACTCAAAAAAATACAACAATCGCTCGACAAAAGCGGGATGACCCTCAAGGAACTCGACCTCGGCCGCGGCGTGGAAACTATGTATCGCAATATCTACCGCACCCATATCAACCTCAGCTCCATCGCCGACAACAAGGCCAACATCATGCTCAGCGTCAATGCCATTATCATCTCCATTGTCGTCACTTCGCTCATGCCGCGCCTCAGCGCCAGCCCTTACCTGCTGGCACCCACCATTCTGCTACTGACGGTTTGCTTGGCCGCGCTGGTTTTTGCCATTTTAGCTACCCAACCCAAGGTGACCAAAAACAAGCTCACCCGCGCCGATATTGAGCAAAAACGCGCCAATCTGCTGTTTTTCGGCAATTTTTACAATATGGAGCTCGAAGACTTTCACTGGGGCATGATGGAAATGATCCGCGACAGCGACTTCCTCTACAGCTCTATGACCAAAGACCTCTACTACCTCGGCGTGGTATTAGCCAAAAAGTATCAGTACCTCCGCATTTGTTATGCCATTTTTATGTATGGTCTCATCGCCTCGGTATTAGCCTTCGCGCTTACTTTTATGGTATAAAATTGTTGCCTATAAGTTATGATGAGGCCTGGTTATTTTATTCATGTTATTTGTTAGCTGTTATTGGATAAAATATCTACACAATTGATAATCAGTTTATTGCGATTTTTTTGGCGTTTAAAATGTTATGAACAGGTGAACAGGTGAGCGGGTGAACTGGTGAGCGGCGAATAGCGAATAGCAAACCGCGAATAGCGAGTTATAAACCGCAACGCCCCTCGTTTGTTACCCATTGCATGATTACGCAACAAATCGTCACCATCACTTTTTTTCGCTACCGAGGGCTGCGCCAGCGCTGGTGGGCCTTCGGACAGATGGGACTGGCACCCAAAGCTTTACGCGCTATTCAGGGTTTACAATTTGGCAAAATGCTCGGCAGCGGTAGCGGCAACGGCTTCAGCGTTCTACCCAATCTGGGCGTGTATGGCTTGCTAGCTGTTTGGGATACCGAGCACGACGCCCGTCATTTTTTCGATACGCATCCACTTTTCAAAACCTATTGCACTCAAAGCGCCGAGCAATGGACGCTATTCATGCGTGCCGTGATGGCCCATGGGCAATGGGACGGCGTAGAGCCTTTCCGCGCCAGCGGCCAAGCTGATGACGAGCAACCAGTGGGCGTGCTCACCCGCGCTACGATTTATCCACGGCATTTGTGGCGTTTCTGGAGGTTTGTACCGCCGGTAAGCCGCTCCGTAGAGCGCCGCGAAGGGCTTGTTTTTTCGGTAGGAGTGGGCGAACTGCCGCTCATCCAGCAGGCTACTTTCAGCCTATGGCAAAGCACCCACCTGATGAAAGCCTATGCCTACCAAAGCCGCTACCATAGCGAGGTGGTAAAAAAAACCCGCGAATTAGGCTGGTACAGCGAAGAACTCTTCGCCCGTTTTGCGCCTTATGCAGAAGAAGGAAGCTGGCAAGGGCTACGGCCGCTCCAGCAAGCGCGCCAATTGACCTGAGGCAAACTTTTTACGTGTGCCAATCGTTGTGTAAACAGCATTAAAAATTAGCACATTTGAATCCGGAACTCAACTACAAAACCTTCGGGCAGGGCGACCCACTCATCATCCTGCACGGTATGTTCGGCACTTTGGACAATTGGCAAACCATTGGCAAACAATTAGCAGCCAGCTACACCGTGTATATCCTCGACCAGCGCAACCACGGGCGCTCCCCGCATTACGACCACATGGACTATCCGGCTATGGCCGCTGACCTGCACTATTTTATGGAAAGCCATTGGATGTTTAAAGCCCACATTATGGGGCACTCCATGGGTGGCAAAACTGCGATGCAATTCGCACTCGAATACCCCGATATGGTGGACAAACTCGTAGTGGTGGACATCGCCCCGAAGGCTTACGCCGGTGGGCACGCGCATATCCTGAATGCTTTGCTGGCAATAGATCTGAGCAAAATAAAGGAACGCAGCGAGGCCGAAACCTTCCTCCGGCAGCGCTTGCCCGAAGAACCCGACAGCACCATTCTGTTTCTGATGAAAAACCTCTCGCGCACCTCAGCGGGCGATTTTGAGTGGAAGATGAACTTTGAAGCCATCCACCGGCACTATGCGGACATCCTCGCGGCGGTACAGGGTGCGCAAACCTTTGATAGTGAAACACTTTTTGTGCGTGGCGCAAAATCAAATTACATACTCGATACCGACTGGAATGACATCCGCAGCCGCTTCCCCAAAGCGACCTTGCATACTATCGAAAATGCCGGGCACTGGGTGCACGCCGACCAGCCGGAGGCGCTTTTACAAACCCTTCGACAATTTTTGGCTTGATAATTGTAGCACAATACTTGCATCTTTGGTTAAAATCAGGGAAATTTGACAATAATTCCCCCGTAACGGCTGTTTTTTGTAAAAATAGTGTTATTGTTATAATTTCCCGCTTTCAAAAAAAATGAATAATAATATGAAGCGACCATTCAAACTCTCCATCCTCGCCGTTATCGTAGCGCTGAGCTTGGCCACTACCCTCCAATTAGACAACAACAAGTACTTCGAAATTACCAAAAATATCGAGATATTTGCTAATTTGTACAAGGAGCTGAACACTTACTACGTGGACGACCTCGACCCCGGCAAGCTAATGCGCACCGGCATTGATGCTATGGTAGAATCACTCGATCCATTTACCAACTATATTTCCGAATCGGACATTGAAGGCTATCGCTTTCTGACCGAAGGCCGCTACAATGGCATTGGCGCCCAGAGCCGCCTCATGGGCGAATACGTAACCATCACCGAGCTGTACGAAGGTCAACCCGCCGATAAAGCCGGACTCAAGGTAGGCGACCAAATTCTCGCCATAGATGGCAAAGACGCCCGCAACAAAACCGTCGAAGCCCTGAATGAAGTGCTGCGCGGCTTTCCAGGTACGGTCGTGAAGCTCAACGTACAACGCCCCGGTACGCCCGGTACGCTTGACATTATGCTCACCCGCAGCGAAGTAGATGTGCCCAATGTACCACATTATGATATGGTAGCCGATGATATCGCTTACGTAGCACTCACCACCTTCACCCGCGATGCTGGCCGCAATGTAGCCAATGCCATCAAGGAAATGAAAACGAAAAACCCCGGCCTGAAAGGCGTCATACTCGACTTGCGTGGCAACGGCGGCGGTCTTCTCAATGAAGCGGTCAATGTGACCAATACCTTCATTCCGCGTGGCGAGTTGGTAGCTACCACCAAAGGCAAGGTGAAAGAATGGGATCAGGCTTTCAAAACGATGGGCGCCCCCGTAGATACCGACATACCATTAGCCGTACTGATAGATAAAGGCTCGGCCTCGGCCTCAGAAATTGTCTCCGGCGTCATTCAAGATTATGATCGGGGCATATTGCTCGGTCAGCGCTCTTATGGCAAGGGTCTCGTACAAAACACCCGCGATGTGGGCTACAATTCCAAACTGAAACTTACTACTGCCAAGTATTACATTCCCAGCGGACGCTGCATCCAAAGTGTAGAATACCGCAACGGCGAGCCGGTCATCATTCCCGATAGCCGCCGCACACCTTTCAAAACACGCAACGGTCGTACCGTATTGGACGGCGGCGGCGTGAAGCCCGATATCCTGCTGGACCACCCAGCCGATGATGCCATCGTGCGCAGCCTCATTGAGCAAAACCTTATTTTTGACTACGCCACGCAGTATTGCTTGAAAAAACCGGCTCTGACCAACGCCGTTGATTTCAAATTCACGGAATTCGACGACTTTGTTGCCTACGTTGGCAGCCGCAATTTTAGCTATGAAACCGAAAGCGAGAAGCTGCTCAAACAACTCCGCGAGAAATCGGATAAAGACGGTTTTGCGCTTGACGCGGAAATAAAAACCTTAGAAAACAAGGTAGCTGCCGCCAAAAAACGCGACTTTATGGAGTATCAGCCCACGCTTGTAGATTTGATCGAAAAGGAAATCGTAGGGCGCTATTTCTATCAAAAAGGCAAAATTAAAATCGGCTTGCGCAACGACCAGGAAGTGCGCGAGGCTATTAGCCTGCTCAAAGATCGGACGCGCTATCGTCAGGTGTTGCAGGCGCAATAAACGCTTAATGACCGGATGGCCTTGAAGTCATCCGGTCATTACCCAATGACATCAGTAGCAACCACTTTCGCAGAAAAATCACTGATAATCAGCCATCTACAAATTTTCCACCTTCCCGCGCTACTCGATATGCACATAAAATGTAGCATGTAGAACTGCGAATGGCGAATGGCGAACCGCCATCAAGCACACGTCTGGTTTTATTAAAGTCCTTATTATTTCCCCATCCCGCCGTCCACCTTTTTTAATTCTAAGGCATTGAGTAATCGGCGTACCCGCAGCACCAATTCTATGGGTTTAAACGGTTTGGTGATAAAGTCTTCGGCTCCGGCGCGCAAGGCTGCCCAGAGTTCTTCCTCATCTTCTATCACTGAGGCGATAATAACCGGAAAAGCATTACGCGCATTGGTTTTCACCTCTTGCAAAAGCTTCAAGCTGGCCGCAGGATTGCTTTCCGTATCAATGATCAGCATATCCGGACGATGCTGCTCAATGGCTTTGTGGGCATCTTTGCGCTTGGTCTGAATGATTTCCAACCCGTATTTACGCAATCGAAATTCGATAGCCGCCAACAAAACCGGCTCGGCGTCGCAGGTTAGCACTTTCATGTGGTATCGGTTAGGTGTAATTGCCTCCCGAAAGGCAAATACAAATAATTATTAATTTATTAATCACTTTCTATCAGCATTTTATAGCACTTAACTTTTATCATCCTTTAAAAGCCAGCGGGTAGCCAGTGCTCAATCCGCATCTTCTGCTCGGGGCAAAAACACAAAACTGGCGTCGGATTCATTCCAAACAAAAATGCAGAAATATGCGCGGGGGTCTTTATACACCTGCCGAAAATTATCCACTTTATCCATAGCAACTAATCGCTTGGTAGCCAACTCTTCGAGCGTAGTAACATTGACCGACCATTTGGGCGTTGGCTCGTCGTGCGCTACCAACAAAATACCCAATGCCAGATCGTGCCGATGCACCACAAAAATCGGATAATTGGACACATCCTGATCCAGAATGGTATCCGCTGCTTTACTGAGCAGGGCCTGGTAAGCTTTTAGGTCTTCCTGCAAACGCAAGTAAGGCGCTTCTGGTTTCATACAGTTTATTTTTAAACCCTAAGCCGCTGTCAAACAATCAATTACCGTTTTTAGCGTAATAAAAATAGCTTCGCGGGCTTCCTTAGTCACGATGGGGTCTTCATCGTCGTCGGCTAATGCATCCTCTACAAAAGCCAGCAGCTCTTCCTGCGGGTAGTCTTGAAAAAACACATCTATCCGCTCATTGAAATGCCGAGCGCTCACACCTTCCAATTTAGCCCAGTTTTGCTCCTCAGCGTTGGCAATGGCTGTCTCGTCAATTTGAGGCAGCGGTTCACGCACCTCGGCCACCGCAGTGAAAATAATAACAGCGAGCATCAGCGTGAACTCCCTTTCGTCGGAGGTAAATACCTCAAACTCTTCCGAAAAAAGATAGCTCAACAAAATCGGCTGCGTCTGTTCAAATTGCTCAATTGCCTGCTCGTAAGCAACTTCGGCATTGTCGAATCGCTCTACAATCGCGTCTATAATATCTTGGGAAACAAATGGCATAAACAAGTTTTATTTTAAGTTGTAAAATTTTGTTAATCAATGTTTTATGCAATATAAATTGCCTTATAAGTTTCATTTTACGCACTTGTCCGGATTCAAAAAAGCTGACCTCATATCCTCTGCCCCAGCGCTGCTTCAATTTGTCGGGCAGTTTCATCTAATTCGATGCGCGCGGGTTTCAGGGGTGCCAGCGACAGCCGGATGCGGGTATAGTCGCCACTCAAGCGCGGAATGACGTGCACATGCACATGATGTACCTCCTGCCAGGCTGCGGCGCCATTATTTTGTAGCAAATTAGTGCCCTCGCACGGAATATCCGCTTGCCACAGCGCTCGCTCTATCCGAATGGCAACCTGAAACAGGTGATCCGCCAGCTCTAAAGGCATCTCCCGTAGCAAGGCATGGTGCGCCTTAGGCACTATGAGCAGGTGCCCGGTATTCGCCGGGCGGATGTCCATGAAGGCCAGCGTATAGGCATCTTCATAAACTTTGCTGACCGGCAGCTCATTATTGATAATTTTGCAAAAGATGCACTGCATTTTTTTCTTACTTTTGCTTGCAATCAAAGTTGCAATTTTTTTTCAAAAAAACTGCGCTTCGGGCAAGGTTATGGTAAAAAAAGTGATAACCCTGCGCACAAGATGCTGTTTTTAGCGATAAACAACAAAGAATGCTGAACGAAGAATTTTCAAACGACGAGTACCAGACCCCCGATACCCCGCAAAGCGAAGCACTGCCGCCGAGCCTCGACCTGAGCTACATCCGGCAAAATGTGGACGCCATTAAAGCCGAGCTACAAAAGGTCATCGTTGGGCAAGAAGCAACCATTGATCTGCTGCTGGCCGCCATTTTTTCTGGAGGGCACGTTTTGCTGGAAGGTGTGCCGGGCATTGCCAAGACACTGTTAGCCAAGCTATTAGCTAAAACCATGCAAGTCGGTTTTTCGCGCATCCAGTTCACGCCTGATCTCATGCCGAGCGACGTGGTGGGTACGACCGTTTTTAATATGAAAACCTCCGAATTTTCTTTCAATCAGGGGCCGGTTTTTTCCAATTTGGTACTAATTGACGAAATCAATCGCGCTCCGGCCAAAACGCAGGCGGCGCTATTTGAAGTCATGGAGGAATATCAAGTAACGGTGGATGGGGCCACCTATCCGATGCAATTTCCGTTTTTTGTGATTGCTACGCAAAATCCGATTGAGCAGGAGGGCACTTACAAGCTCCCAGAGGCGCAACTCGACCGTTTTTTAGTGAAAATAAATATGGAATACCCTCGCTTAGAGGAAGAGAAAGCCATTCTGTACCGTTTTCGCAGCGATTTTAAAATTCGGCAACGTGAAGACGTGCAGCCGGTTTTCAGTGCTGAAGACGTGCGCAAATGTCAAAATCTGACCGAGCAGGTCTTTATTCAAGATACGCTACTCGATTATATCGCAGCCATCGTGCACGACACACGCAACAACGGCGACCTATTTCTCGGTGCCTCCCCGCGTGCTTCTATGGCGATTGTGCGCATGTCCAAAGCTTTGGCCGCCTTGCAGGGCCGCGATTTTGTAACCCCCGACGACATCCGGTACGTGGCTTATCCGGTGCTGAATCATCGCATCATTCTCACCCCGGAGCGCGAAATGGAAGGCTCCGATACCCGCAGCGTCATTCAGTCTATTATAGAAAAAATAGAAGTGCCGCGTTGAGTTAGTAGCTCGCGGTTTGCCGTTCGCAGTTTGCGGTTTGCTCGCTCACCATTCGCATCACGGCACTTCCACCGTATCTAAAATACGATTGATTACATCTTCTTGTGTAATGTTTTCGGCTTCTGCCTCATAGGTCAGCCCGATACGGTGTCGCAGCACGTCGTGGCAAATATTGCGCACATCTTCGGGAATTACATAGCCCCGCCGCCGCAGGAAAGCAATGGCTTTGGAGGCTTGCGCCAATGCGATACTGGCCCGCGGCGAGCCACCGTAGTTGATGAGCATTTCCATGCCGTTGAGGCCGTATTGCTGCGGATTGCGGGTAGCAAAAACGATGTCGAGAATGTATTGCTCGATTTTTTCATCCATATAAATGCGCTGCACCGAGCCGCGGGCGCGCAGGATTTCGCTGGGATGCACAATGGCAGGCATTTTTTCGGACGGCTCGCCCGCTAAGTTGCGCCGAATGATTTCGCGCTCTTCCGACTGCTCTGGGTAGGTAATTTTCACCTTGAGCATGAAACGATCTACCTGGGCTTCGGGTAGCGGATAAGTACCCTCCTGCTCGATGGGGTTTTGGGTGGCCAGCACCAGAAAAGGCTCCTCCAATTTGAAAGTCTCGTTGCCAATGGTCACTTGGCGTTCTTGCATGGCTTCCAGCAGCGCCGATTGCACCTTAGCCGGGGCGCGGTTGATCTCGTCGGCGAGCACAAAATTGGCGAAGACCGGCCCCTTGCGCACTGAAAATTCGTTTTTGCTGGGGTTATAAATCATCGTGCCGAGAATATCGGCTGGCAGCAAATCGGGTGTAAACTGGATACGGCTGAATCGCGCGTCCACTGCATTGGCGAGGGTTTTGATGGCGAGGGTTTTGGCTAAGCCCGGTAGCCCTTCCAGCAAAACGTGCCCGCGTGTGAGCAGGCCAATCATCAGGCGCTCAATCATCAGCTTTTGCCCGACAATGACTTTGGCGGTTTCTTCATTCAGTTTTTCTACAAAGGCGCTGTCAATATAAATTTGTTTGTTCAGCGCTTCAATGTCAATTGGTTGCATATGGTTCGTACAATTTGAAACAGGTTCTGTATTTTTCCGAATACGGATGTCAATCGGGTTCGTTTGGCGAACTTTGCTCTTAGCCATTACTAACAACAAGCACAGGCTACTCGACTACTTAACAACACAATGCCCTTCATTCTTATAAAATGGGCGCACAAATTTGCTAATTTTTTTCTATAACCAAGTTATTACAGCCCGTTTTGGCATAAATTCCAGCAAATATAAGGCAAGAGCCAACGAAAGCGTCTTTCCCGATTTTCATACTATTCTGTTGTGTTTTTTTTACAACAAAATACTACCAAAGCGGATTATAAGTAAAACGCAATTTGTCTAAAACGGCGTATAAAGGCAGTTGTACCGAGAGGTGCAAAAAACTTTAACCATTCTTTAAGATTTAATTACGGCTGTGCCTTGTCTTTATCAGCAAACAAGTGTTTAAACTTGTAATGCGTTTCGGTGCTGGTTCCAGCCAATCGTCAATAGCGCTGGCATACTGAAAAACAATGCTTTACAAAATTACATATTGCAAAACCGACGTAATTCCATACTGCTAATTCATTCAACAATATCGTTGTGAAGAAAAAATCAAGAACCAGAATCCTATCTATTTTTTTAGCCGTTCTAATTGTGGGCGGCGGGCTTGTTCTGTATCGCCTCGGCATATTCAGCCAAAAAAATCCGGAGCCAGGAGCCAGTCAAGCAGCAGCAAAGCCCACCGCCATGCTCAGCGCACGCACCATTCCTGCTAAGGGTTTGCTCATACAATCGGGCGCTGTACGCGACGCGATTTCGGTCAATGGCTCCACTACCGCCAACGAAGTAGTAATGGTATCGAGCGAAGTACCGGGCAAAATTACAAAAATCTTTTTCCAAGAAGGCAGCTTCGTAAAAAGAGGTGCCCCGCTGGTACAATTAGACGTGGACGAACTCAAGGCGCAGCGCGACCGATTGGTGGTACGGCAACAGCTCACCCGTAGCATCGCCGAGCGGCTACAAGGGCTTTATCGGAAAGAGGGGGTCAGCTTGCAAGAGTATGAAATCGCTCGGGCCGAAGCCGACCAAGTGGATGCTGAGCTGGCATTGATTGATGTGCAAATTGACAAACGCACGATACGAGCGCCGTTCGACGGGTTGTTGGGTTTGCGTCAGGTTAGCGAGGGGAGTTACCTTGGGCCAGGCACGACCATTGTCAGCCTCGTGAATGTCAATCCAATCAACGTTGAGTTTTCGGTACCCGAACGCTATGTGCGGGTAGCCGACAAAGGCACGCGGGTATCTTTCCAATTGGATGGCGTGAGCAAAGCTTACGAAGCAGTGGTGATTGCCAAAGAGCCTAACGTGGACGCTACCACGCGTACCCTGCGCCTGAAGGCCTCAGCGCCCAATCCGGGGGGGCAGATTTTGCCGGGGGCTTTCGCCAATGTGCAGGTCAGCCTTCGCTTTTTCGACAATGCCATCATGGTGCCTACCCAATCGGTGATACCAGAGCTGGGTGGTAGGAAGGTATTTGTTTATCGAGATGGCAAAGCCGTGTCGGTGCAAGTGGAAACGGGCATCCGGCAGGAAGAAGAAATACAGATATTGAGCGGATTGCAAGCAGGCGATACGCTGATTATTACGGGTATGTTGCAATTGCAAGGCGGCATGAATGTATCCTTGACCGAAGTGATTGGTGGCGGTAGCTGAGCACTCATTAGCGGTAAGCGGCCAAAAACAACTAAGGGGTTTGTAGCTGAATTTATTTTATTCAAAAAGCTGATAACCAGTTTTTTAAAAATGAAATTTATTCAAATCAAATATGTCGTTTGCTGGCTGCACCGCTCTGTTGTTACATAGTCCAATTTTTTTTGTTTGTAGAATGCTATTAAAAAACAGCTTGTTATGAGCCTTTCATCCTTGAGTATCAAAAGACCGGTATTGGCCACAGTAATGTCCATTGTGATCGTACTATTCGGTATTATTTCAATCAATTATCTTGGCGTACGCGAATATCCCAGCGTAGATGCGCCCATTATCACCGTTTCTACGAACTACGTGGGGGCCAATGCCGATATCATCGAATCGCAGATCACCGAGCCAATTGAAGAAGCGGTAAATGGCATTGCGGGTATTCGGTCCATCACCTCTCGGAGCCAGGAAGGCGGCAGCAGCATTACCATAGAATTCAACCTGAGCGTGAGCCTCGAAGATGCGGCCAATGACGTGCGCGACAAGGTATCGCAGGTAGTTCGGCGGCTACCGCCAGATGTAGATCCGCCGGTGGTGTCCAAGGCCGATGCCGACTCCTCGCCCATCATGTTTATCAATGTGCAGAGTACCAACCGCTCGCTGCTGGAGCTGAGTTCCATTGCCGAAAATGTATTCAAAGAGCGCCTGCAAACCATTGATGGCGTAAGCAATATTCAAATCTGGGGGCAAAAACGCTACTCCATGCGCCTGTGGATAGAGCCAGAAAAATTAGCTGCCTATCAGCTCACCCCGCTTGATATTAGAAACGCCTTGCAACGGGAAAATATCGAATTGCCCTCCGGCAGCGTAGAAGGCAGCACCATGGAGCTGACGGTGCGTACCCAGGGACGTCTCGAAACCCCAGAAGATTTCAATCAACTCATCGTCAAGGAGGAAAGTGGTCGTTTGGTGCGTTTCCGCGATGTAGGCTACGCCGAGTTGGGTCCAGAAAATACCCGCTCCCTATTGCGCCGCGACGGCATACCGATGGTGGGTACGGCCATTGTGCCACAGCCCGGCTCCAATCATATTGACATCACATCCGAAGTGTATCGCCGCTTAGAGCAAATCAAACCGGAACTCCCAGAAGATATGAAGGTGGACATCGGATTCGATACAACTACCTACATCCGGGCATCTATTGCGGAAGTGCAAAATACGATTTTCATCGCCTTTGGATTGGTGGTATTGGTCATTTTCCTTTTCTTGCGCGACTGGCGCACTACGGTCATCCCGGTGGTAGCCATCCCGATTTCGTTGATTGGCTCGTTTTTTGTAATGTATATCTCGGATTTCAGTATCAATATTCTCACCTTGCTGGGCATTGTGCTGGCTATTGGCTTGGTGGTGGACGACGCCATTGTAGTAGTTGAAAACATTTACGCTAAGATAGAAGCCGGCATGACCCCACTTGAGGCAGCGGCGAAAGGTGCCAACGAGATTTTCTTTGCTGTAATCGCCACTACGGTAGCGCTGGCGGCAGTGTTTATGCCCGTAGTATTCCTGCAAGGATTGACCGGGCGCTTGTTCCGCGAGTTTGGCATTGTCATTGCCGGTGCAGTAATTATATCGTCGTTTGTAGCGCTTTCGCTAACGCCTATGATTGCCTCCCGCGTATTGAAAAACCGGGCCAAACAGCCCTGGTTCTACCGAATGACCGAGCCATTTTTTGTCTCACTCGCCAATGGTTATCGCAGCACTTTAGAGGGCTTCATGCGTGTGCGCTGGATGGCCTTTCTGATTATGATAGCAGCGGGCGGCATGGTGTATTGGATGGGCACGCAGTTGTCTTCTGAACTGGCACCATTGGAAGACCGCAGCCGCTTCCGAGGCAACGTAGTAGCACAGGAAGGCGCTACCTACGAGTACATGGACAACTATATGAACGAATCCGCCGACGTCATCCGAGAGGCAGTACCGGAGCTGGAGGGCTTGATTGCTATTACCTCACCGGGCTTTGGTGGCTCTTCGGTCAACTCGGGTCGTTTTGTAATGATCCTGAAACCACGCAACGAGCGCGAACGCACGCAACAGCAAATTGTGGATGAATTGTCGCCGGTAGTAGCGCGGCTCACGGGTGCGCGGGCCTTTTTGTATCAAGAACCCTCCATTGGCGACCGGCGCGGCGGCCTGCCTGTACAATTTGTCATCCTGGCGCCTCAGCTTGAAGATTTGCAAAAAATATTGCCCGAATTTGTCAACAAAGCGGAGACCAACCCTGCATTTAGTGTAGTAGATCTTGATTTAAAATTCAACAAACCGGAAATCCAAATTAATATTGATCGGCAAAAAGCGCAAGACCTCGGCGTATCGGTGATTGACGTGGCACAGACGCTCCAACTGGGGCTGAGTGGCCAGCGCTTCGGCTATTTCATTATGGGTGGCAAACAGTATCAAGTAATTGGGCAAGTACAACGCGAAAGCCGCAACAAACCCCTTGATTTGCGGGCGCTCTACGTGCGCAATCGCAACGGACAAATGGTTCAATTGGACAATTTAGTATCGCTCGAAGAAGAATCTACGCCGCCGGCGCTGTATCGCTACAATCGGTTCTCGGCCGCTACGGTCTCGGCGGGTTTGGCACCTGGCAAAACCATCGGCGACGGCATCCAGGCTATGCGCGAAATTGCCGACGAAGTGCTCGACGATACCTATTACACCGCGCTCAAAGGCGCTTCCAAAGATTTTGAAGAAAGCTCATCCAGCCTTGTTTTTGCTTTTGCGCTGGCGCTAATTTTGATTTATCTGGTGCTGGCGGCGCAATTTGAAAGCTTCGTAGATCCGCTCATTATCATGTTTACGGTGCCGCTGGCCTTGGCCGGGGCGGTAATGGCACTTTGGATGACCGCGCAGACGCTCAATATTTTTAGTCAAATCGGGATTATCATGCTCATTGGCTTGGTAGCGAAAAACGGTATTCTCATTGTAGAATTTGCCAACCAACGCAAAGACGCCGGCCTGAGCCGCATGGATGCCATCAAAGATGCCGCAGTTTCGCGCTTCCGACCTATTCTCATGACGAGCTTCTCCACGGTGCTGGGCACCTTGCCCATTGCGCTGGCGTTGGGTGAAGGCTCAGAGAGCCGCGTTTCGATGGGTATTGCTGTAATCGGCGGGTTAGTCTTTTCTACCGTTTTGACGTTGTACGTTATTCCCGCGATTTATTCCTACTTTTCCAGCAAAACTTCGAGCCGCGACCTCGAAATACCGGGCGAAGAAACGCCCCAACCAGAACCGGAATTGGCAGCAGCCAATTAGGCAATCGCTTGGAAAGATTGTAAACTTGCAATAAACGAAACAGGCCCGAAACAGTCCAGAAAGCTGCTTCGGGTCTCTTTTTTTACAAATAAAAACGGAAGCCAAGACCGCCGCCCACGCTGCCGTCTGTGCGCTCGATTAATTGCAGCCGGGGCGTGAGTTGCAAATAGATTTCAAAGCGATCAAGGTAATAATTCAAGCCCAAAGTGCCACTAATGCCGAGGCGCAGGTCCGTATCGTCGCGGAAGGGCCGCCGCCGTTCTACAAAGCCGATAAACGCACCCGGGCCATAATACACCCGCAGCGGACTGAGCGAGCCGGCAGGTTGCTCCCAAAGCCCGTGGATATTGAGGAAAAAGAAATCGTCGAGATCCCAGGCCAACAAAGCGTCGAAAGACATAGCGCCAGGATTGTAGCGCTTGACCGCCAAACCACTTGGCGAACCAAACTGAATGCCGATGCCCCAACTCCCGGCCGGAGGCTGCGCAGCACCTTCGTAAGCCAAACACAGGGCGAAGCAACAAGTAAACCAAAAAGCGTGTCGTTTTTGTAGCATAAGATATATCGTTTTTATCAATTTCTCATCACCCATGTCCTATCACCCACCACCCAACTCATTCTGCCCAAACCGCCTCCACTGCCTGCCAAACCAACTCTGGCTCGAAGCCCCGACCAATCACATACTGCGCCGTTTTTTGCCGCAAGGTAAAATCATTGTCCGATGGCGAAAGGCTCTCGCGCCTTTTCCGAACGACTTCGTATAGGGTTTTCTGATAATCTACTTGAGGTATTTCTTCCAGCGCCTTGCGAATGCAATACTCCGAAACCTGCCGAAACTTCAACTCCTGCACAATCCGCCGCCGCCCCCACTGTTTCATCCGAAACTTACCGCGCGCATAGGCCCTAGCGTAGCGCTCCTCGTTTAGAAAATTATCACTAACCAATTGCGCCATGATTTCCTCCAGCACATCGCCATACATCCCCAGATCGAGCAGCTTACCACGCACCTCCTGATGCGAGCGCTCTTGGTAGGCACAGTAGCGTTGCATTCGGCTCAAAGCCGCTTCTTGGCTCAGGTATTTTGAACTTTTTGCCAAAATATTACTTGTTTTTATAGAGTACTTTGTGCTAAAAACAGCATTTTATACTGACATCAACGATTTTTCTAACCTGAATATACAAAACTACATGAACTACTTAGAACAATTTATCGCCATGTCTATTGAATACGCTCCCAGAGTCTTAGGTGCACTTGTGGTACTTATTGCCGGCTTCTGGATAGCGGGTCGCATCGCACAATTGGCAGCCAAAAGCATGGAAAAATACAACGTCACACCGGAATTGCACACTTTTCTGCGCACTTTGATTAAAACGGGTTTGAAAGTGTTGGTGGTATTTAGTGCGGCGGGTATTATGGGCATCGAAACCACTTCCTTTGTGGCGGTGCTGGCGGCGGCGGGTTTTGCTATTGGTTTGGCATTGCAGGGCAGCCTGAGCAATTTCGCGGCGGGCGTGCTGATTCTGCTCTTTCGCCCCTACCGCGTGGGCGACGTCATCTCGGCGCAGGGGTATGTGGGCGTGGTGCGTGAAATTCAGATTTTTAGTACCATCCTGACCAACTTAGAAAACCGACGCATCATACTGCCCAACAGTGCGGTGCTCAATGGCCCGATTGAAAACCTCAATTACCACGACGAAAAACAATTGGACTTAGTGTTTGGCATTAGCTACCACGACGATGTTGACCATGCCAAAGCCCTACTTGAAGAGATAGTGACCAACTACCCCGGCACCTTGCAAGACAAGGGCTATAAAATCATGGTGAAACAATTGGGCGACAGCTCCGTCAATCTGGGGGTGCGTTTTTGGACGAAAACCGAAGATTTCTGGGACGCCAATTTCCATGTGCACGAGCAAGTGAAGAAAACCTTTGACCAGCGCGGCATCAGCATACCATTTCCACAATTGGATGTACACATGGAGCAACCCCGGTAATTGTAGCCGCCGAGATAAAAAAACACAATTTTCCGAAAACGGAAACTGGCATTATTCAGAAAAACATCTTACCTTTGCCATTCCAAACGAAAAACGGTCGGGTGACCGAGTGGCTAGGTAGAGGTCTGCAAAACCTCCTACGGCGGTTCGAATCCGCTCCCGACCTCCGAAACAAAATCCTTTAGTGCTGCGCCGCTGAAGGATTTTTTTGTGCCAGCGGCTGAAGCCACCGGGACTACTCACCGAATTCTACTTGCACCACATCTTCCACGTTCAAGCCAAGCAAGGTGGCGGCGCGCCCCATGTTGACGGCGATTTCGAGGCAGTCAGCCGAATTGAAACGGCAAAGGATTTCGCCAACAGGCACGTCGTAGTAATGGTTGCAAAGGCGCTGGATAGGGTCGTGGCGTTTAAAATAAAGCGCAAAGGCGCGGCCACCGCCGATTTGCTCGAAAAGGGTTCGAGAGATATTGACGATGGCGTTGTCGTAGTTATCAATATAAATAATTGAGCCGCGTATCTGGGTAGCGGTGGTGACGGGCTGGAGGGCAATGCGCTGCACCATGTCGCGGCGGCGCGTACCAATTTTGGCAATACTCTGGCGGCTGCTGAGGTGCCCGACGGTCTGCGCGTAGAGGTGGGTCAAAGGAAAATTGCCCGACGGCAGCGGCGGCAGTTCATATACTTCATCTGGCATAGTGCCAAATACCAACCAAAACAGCCCATTGTCGGGGCCGACGAAGTAATGCCCGGCGTGGCGAATGGCTAAAAAAGTGCGCGACTCGTGGCTGAAATCGTTGATACTCAGCAAGTGAATAGTACCTTCCGGAAAATGATGCCAAGCATTTTTAAAAAGAAAAGCGGCCTGAACTATATCGTAATTTTTTATGTTATGCGTGATATCCACTAAATGCAAGTTGCGGTTGCGTTGCAAAATAGCCCCTTTGAGCGCAGCTGCATAATAATCGTGGGAGCCAAAATCGGATATTAATGTGACAATTGTCATCTGTGCAATTGGATATTTTTAGTAACTTTGAGTGCAAAAGTAATCAAAGATACAGGACTTTGGGTAGTCATCGTGGGTATCCTATCTTATTCGGATGCTAACACACCACAGCCGCTGCCAAAAGCCGCGTATCTTAAAAACAAACCGGAGGTATATTGAGTGAAATTATTCTGACCGTCGAGGGGATTGATCCCGTTGAGTTGTACGGTGAAAACAACGTGAAACTCAACCTGTTGCGCAAAGCCTTTCCAGAGCTTACCATTACTTCGAGGGGTAGCAGCCTGAAGCTGGCCGGAGAGAAAAAATCTACGCAAAACGCCAAGTCCAAGTTTGAAATGATGGTGCGTCTGCTCAGAGAGCATCAAAAATTGCCCGTGCAAATGGTCGAGGATTTGCTGAAAGGCAGCAATCCTTTCGATACCCATATTGGCAATGGCGATAGCAACAAAACATTGGTATTCGGGCCGGATGGCAAGCAGATTCGCGCCAAAACGCGCAACCAGAAAAAGCTCATCGAGGCCTCGGAAGGCAACGATATTGTTTTCGCTATCGGTCCGGCTGGCACAGGCAAAACCTACACGGCCGTAGCCCTCGCGGTGCGCGCTTTGAAGAACAAATGGGTCAAAAAAATCATTCTCACGCGCCCGGCGGTGGAGGCTGGCGAAAATCTCGGCTTCTTGCCCGGCGATTTGAAAGAAAAAATTGACCCCTACCTGCGGCCGCTGTACGATGCACTCGATGACATGATTCCGCACGAGAAGCTACAGCAGTTTATGACCACCAATGTGATCGAAATTGCACCCTTAGCCTTCATGCGGGGCCGGACGCTCGACAATGCGTTCATCATCCTTGACGAAGCCCAAAACTGCACCACCATGCAGATTAAAATGTTTCTGACGCGCCTTGGACCCTCAGCCAAGTGCATTATCACTGGTGATTTGTCGCAGATTGACCTGCCGGGCTATCAGAAATCGGGCTTGCGCCGCTCCGTACAGTTGCTGGGGCATTTGGATGGCATTGAAGCGGTTTATCTCGACGCGGAGGACGTGGTGCGCCACCGTTTGGTCAAAGAAATTATCAAGGCATACGAAAAATCGGATGAAGAAATGCGCCGACAGCGCAACCAGGAAATTGAGGAGCTCGGGCCAGCCCCAGCAGATGAAGAAGAGTAGCTTTTTTACAACAAATTGATTATCAAAACGTTAAAAAACCAACTAACAAACATGACCGCTGCATTGACATACGAAGGGGGCTTGCGCACCCGAATGACGCACCTGAAATCGGGCGAAGTAGTGATTACCGATGCCCCCACCGATAATCACGGCAAGGGCGCAGCTTTCTCGCCGACCGATTTAGTGGCAACGGCCTTAGCCAGTTGTATGCTTACGACAATGGGCATCAAGGCTAACCAATTGGGTATCAATATGGATGGTGCCACCGCCGAGGTACTCAAGGTGATGGCCTCCGACCCGCGCCGTATTGCGGAAGTGCACGTCAAGCTGGCGATGCCGGACAATAATTATAGCGATAAGGACAAAGCAGTGCTTGAGAATACCGCATTGACTTGCCCCGTAGCCAAAAGCCTGCACCCCGATGTGGTGCAACACGTGGAGTTTAGCTGGTAGTCCATTGCCCTTTGATACAAGACCGCTCGGCTGCCTATTATTAAAAACATTGATTAACTGATTCATAAAGCATGAAATACATCGTAGAAATTAACCCCGTCAAAGAACAGGAATTCCTGCAGCTATTGCAAGCCTGGCAAAGCCTCGACGTAGTGCGCACCTTTGGCCCTACTGCCGACAGCCCGGCCACCACGCCGGATACCTACGACGAGTACTTGCAAAACTGGCGCCGCCGCCGCGAAAAAACGACCAGAGAACTGGCGGAGGATTACAGCGATCTGGTGGATTGATATCACCAAGCACCCGCATAGCGCAAAGTCATCAGGCAAAATCCCCCCCAGCTCTTGCATATCGGTAGCAATGGCTTACCTTTGCAAAAATGACTGATAGTACTTTGCAAATGACGTATCAAATACAAAAGTCCAACCGCCGCCTACATGGCGAAATCACGCTTGCCGGCTCAAAAAGCATCAGTAATCGCGCCCTCATCATCCGGGCCCTTTGTGCCGAAAATTTCCCCATCCATCGCTTGGCGAATGCCAAAGATACCGAATTGCTACAGCAATTGCTCGCCAGCGACAAAATCGTACGCGACGCCGGAGCAGCCGGTACCACCTTTCGGTTTATGACCGCCTACCTCGCCATGCAACCTGACACCCAGATACTGACAGGTACCGAGCGCATGAA
This sequence comes from uncultured Saprospiraceae bacterium, assembly GCA_937872385.1. Lineage (GTDB taxonomy): Bacteria > Bacteroidota > Bacteroidia > Chitinophagales > Saprospiraceae > JADJNW01. Next base: position 161,619 of record CALMSO010000056.1, on the reverse strand, counting down.
AAAACGACCCATTGGCGTGCTGGTAGATGCGCTGCGCCAGCTTGGTGCCGACATCGAATACCTCGAAGCGGAGGGCTACCCTCCTTTGCAAATCAATACCCCCAAAGACATGGGCCGCACCCGCCGCCTCAGCATTGCCGCCAATACTAGCAGCCAATACATCTCTGCGCTGCTCATGCTCGCACCCACGCTACCACAGGGGTTAGAGTTACAACTCGAAGGCAATATCGTATCCCGCCCTTACATCGAAATGACCCTCGCGCTCATGCGGCACTTCGGCGTGCAAAGCCAATGGAACGAGCAAACCATCAAAATAGCACCCCAAGACTACACGCCCCGAGAATTCATTGTGGAAGCCGACTGGTCGGCCGCATCGTATTATTATGCCATGGCAGCATTAGCCGAAGCGCCTGATGTACAGCTTAATGGCTTGTTTCGGGAGAGCGCGCAGGGCGACGCCGTGTTAGCCACCATGATGACCGCCTTTGGCATACAAACCGAGTACAACGAGCACGGCATCCGTTTGTACAAAAAAGAAGCGCCGCTGCCGCCTGCTTTCGAATACGATTTCTTAGAATGCCCCGATCTGGCGCAAACCCTCGCCATAGTATGTGCAGGTCTGGGCGTGTATGGCGTCTTTACCGGTTTACAAACGCTACTCATTAAGGAAACCGACCGGATTGCCGCATTGAAAAACGAATTAGCCAAAGTTGGTGTGTCGCTGGCTGCGCTGCCACCGCGCTTTGCGCAAAAATCGGGCAAAGCCTTCTACGCCATTGAAGGACAGGCTGTTGTAAAAAACGCACCGACCTTTGCTACTTACGAAGACCACCGTATGGCAATGGCCTTTGCGCCCTTAGCGATGTTGGGAGATATTCGTATAGAAGAACCGGAAGTAGTCGTTAAATCCTACCCTGATTTTTGGGAGGACCTCGAGCAGCTCGGTTTTGCGGTACAGCCTATTTAAAAAAATGCCAGCCTGATATCGGAGATAACATCAGACTGGCAGGAAAGCGACTTTAGATTGCAGGAAAGATTTGCATCGTAAGAGAAGATGACAGCAAGAAATCAACATTTTGATAGCTCAAAGATGCTCCAGCAACATGAATTGAAAATTAAGACTACGTTAAATTCTCTTTAAGTTTGGGTCGGAAAAAACCAACACATGCCTTTTCACCAGTTTTTGCTTGACAACCAGCGCGAACTCCTCGAACAAACCCTCGAACACATCGGGTTGACCTGTCTTTCGCTGGCCCTTGCGGCACTTATAGCCGTACCCGCAGGCATCTGGATTACGCGGCACCCGCGCTGGTCGGGCCCGGTGCTGGGGCTTACCGGCATTTTTCAGACCATTCCGAGCCTTGCGCTGCTGGGTTTTCTCATTCCGATACTCGGCATTGGACTCAAGCCCGCTATTTTTGCCCTGTTTATCTATGCCCTGTTGCCCATTTTGCGCAACACCTACACTGGCATCAACAACGTGGACGACTCGGTGAAAGAAGCGGCTACTGGCATGGGCATGACGCCCCGGCAGGTACTGACCAAAGTTGAATTGCCGTTGGCGCTACCCGTTATTTTCGCGGGTTTGCGTACTGCTACGGTGATTAATGTAGGCGTGGCCACGCTGGCGGCGTACATTGGCGCGGGTGGTCTTGGCGAGTTTATTTTTGGTGGCATTGCTCTCAACAACAGCAACATGATACTGGCGGGTGCGCTACTCGCGGCGCTGCTGGCGATTGTATTTGACCAGTTACTTGCCCTGCTCCAACGCATGCCGCTTCGGCGTATGCTTCGCCGTACCTGGCGCATCGGTATGCTGCTGCCAGTGCTGGCAGTGTTGTATTTTGTACCCCAATGGTGGTCCAATGGTTTGAGCGCTGGATTTGAACCAGAATTTGTTGGACGCCCCGACGGCTATCCCGCTTTAGTAAAAACCTACGGTTTGCAATTGCGTACCGTAGTGCTCAGCTCCGCGCTGATGTACCGTGCCGTGCAGGCCGGCAATGTAGATCTCATCAGTGGCTACTCCACCGACGGGCGTATTCGGGCGTATGACCTTGCCGTGCTCGAAGATGACAAAAACGCTTTTCCGCCCTATTTTTGCACCCCAATTATCCGCTCGGAGTTGCTACAAGCCCATCCAGAAATCGGCGAAGCCCTCAACCTGCTCGCCGGCAAAATCAGCGACTCCACCATGACCGCCCTCAACTACCGCGTGGACTTCGGTCAAGAGAAACCCGAAGACGTGGCCCGCAGCTTTCTCGAAAGCTTGGGGTTGTGGCGGCCCGACCGCTCGCAAGGGGGTAGAAAATTAGTGATTGGCTCCAAGATTTTCACCGAGCAATACATTCTGGCGCAGCTCTTTGCCCAACTCATCAACGGCTACACCGACTTCGATACCGACCTCAAGACCGGTCTTGGCGGCACCAAAATCTGCTTCGACGCCCTGCGCGAAGGCAGCATAGACCTCTACCCAGAATACACCGGCACCGGCTTTTTAGTCATCCTTTCCCCACCCGATGCCGTTGTAAACACCCTGATTGCCGACGGCCCCGCCTTATACGATTATACCGCAGAAGCATTCCGACAACAATACAACATCACCTGGCTCGCCCCCCTCGGTTTCAACAACACCTACGCCCTGATGATGCGCCGAGCAGCGGCACAGCGCTTAGGAGTACTTAAAATCAGTGATTTAACAGGAAGATAAAATATTATTTTTTTGCTTATTGCAATATCAGGGAATATTAATTAATCTCACATCACATTTCACTAGCGATCATAAATAGATCGGCAGGAAGCACCGGCACTTTTCGGAAAAGATTCTGCTATCTGCTGGTATTCCGAAGGCTAACTTCCAATGATTGCTATTGTGCTACAAGTTGGAGCACCATTGCAGTAATGCAGTAATTATTTTTGGTGTATATCAAATCTATTGAAATTAAGAATTTTCTTTAGAATTTCGCCCCAGAAACAAAAGCAAAAGCCCGCTGACTCCAAGTATAACTGCTGTATTGAATCCGTATCGGGCAAACTGCTGGTCGGTATTTTCTTCGACCATGACAATACCGTCTCCTTGTTCAACTTCGATCATACCTTGTTCAGTGCCGGAAGCTGTTTTCATACTGCCGTACAGAAAAAAGATAATGGCAAAAAGAATGCAAAGTATTCCCAAAACTCTGAATAAATTTTTCATAATAAATATTGAGTTAGTGTCTTCTTAATAAATATTCACGCGTCACGTCGTCCAATTGACCTGTAACTGGCAAAGAATTAGCCTTCTGGAATTTTCTTATTTCCCTAGCGGTATTCTTGCCAAGTTTTCCATCAACACTACCAGGATTATATCCATACTTATGCAACGAGACCTGGGCACTTGCCACTTCAAGACGTTCAGCAATTAAATACTCGGAATCCGGAGTTAATGTCCATTTACTAAACTTATTTTTTCTTTGGAATAATACCAATTCCTTTTCAACAAAAATAGTATGATTGATTTCCCCATTTTGATGGTTACCCATAACTTTATATTGAGGATTATCAACCTTTCGACCGAATAATCCTTGTCCGTCAATTGGCACAATGCTGTCGCTTACTGCATCAGCTGTATTTTGAGCAGCTTTTTTGAACAAAAAATGAAAGCCTTTATCAATCGCCTGCTCAACAAAGGCAGCTATGACATGAGGTTTCAGCTCTTTCCCAATAACAATTACTGTTGAAATAACCAAAGGCGCGACACGCGCAGTTAATAAATGGCAACTTGAAAAACCAAGTAGCATAGTAAAAAGTAATATAAGCGATCGCTTACGCAAAAAAGAATTCATTGGTTTTGATGTTTTTGTGAAATAATACGAATGTAATTGCCCCCAATTATAACGAGTATTAGCGCCACACCAATCACAATGGCTGTAATTGTACCAGGCAATGTTTCAAATCCTAATTTGTCCGCACGATAGGGAAAAACAAAGGGATATCGCCCGTTCAATTTATAAATCATTTTACTTTTCAGCAGAAAAAGTAATATTGGAATAACTAATATCACAAAAATATAAGCATATCGAACCTCAATTGGGGTTGTGGGTTTCCCTGACATGCAAAGACTTATGCTACCGGTAAACAAAATAAATGCCAACAATGAGTAAACCGGATAAATAATATCAAAAAAGGGTACCTGATGAACTACAGAAAATAGCAAAGCCCAAAGGACGCTGACAATTCCAAATACACATACAGGAATAATCACCAACATTACCCTGTAGAGGGTTAAATCATAACGATTTGTTGGACCGAGTTTTAGCCAAAGGAGATTGCTGACAGTGTAACTTTGCACAACGGGTGAGAGTATTTTTACAGGCACAAACCCTAGACAAAGAATAGTCCATATTACGGTAAAAAAATCAAAAAAGACCACTTGAAACGCAAAATCACGGTCAGCCATTGTATCAAGAATAGGAAGAGAAAAAAAATAGATGATGCTTTTGTCTGCTTCCAGAGAAGTAAAAAAAGTAAACAGTAGCATGAGAAGGATACTGACAGCAACAGTCCAGTGTTGATATACCGATGGGAAGTGATTCCTATATATGATCCAGCCTTTTTTGATATTATTCATGGATTACAGCATTACTGGATTCTAAACGTAGTGCAATCCGATTATTTTTCTTTGCAGATTCAAGTATTTTGAACATGCGTCCCATGACCTGTCCCGTATTTTCGTGAAACTGTATAGCACTGTTACTGTCAATGATTAATTCACCTGAGAAAAAGTGCTGAGGCTCGAAAAAAAGTTCCCCTTCTTTTAAACGATAAACTTTTTTTGTAAACGTATCTATTTCGATTTTACTGTGAGAAATAAAGAAGATAGTAAGTGCTTGGTTCTGCAGGGCATCACTTAATACCGATTTGATATAGACAACGATAGATTCATCAAGCCCATCGAATGGTTCATCAAGAATGATAAAATCAGGCATCCGAAGAAAGGTCAGACAAACCATTAATCGCTTACGTTCCCCGGTAGAAAGATTAGCGATTCGCCTTGATTTCATATCCGATAACCCTAGGTTGGAAAGGAGCAATTCCGATTGGCTTGTAACTTCTTGAGAATTATAAAGTGCACATAGTGTATCAATCACCTGTTGAATAGTATATCCCGTAGGTAGTCCCAGTTCTTGTGCATTATGTCCCGGATCACCAATATAACCGATATTGGGAAAATGTTCTCCCCATGATACCACTTTTCCAAACATGGATATAGTGCCGATTTTAGGTCTATATATACCAAGTAATAACTTAGTAAGCGTTGATTTACCTGATCCATTCCCGCCAATAATTCCAATTCTGTCACCTTGATATATCGACAAGTTGACATTGTCTAAAATGGGTTTAGAAGGATTTGAATACCAAAAATTTAAATCTTTAACCTCAAGCAATGGAATTGAATCTTGATACATATTGCATAAGTTAAAACAAATGTTTCAATTGGTAACCTTAAGCTACAAAACATACCCTCACCCATCCACCATCTCCACCATCGCTTTTATAATTTTATTACGCTCCATTTCTGCATTATCATGAGAGATTGTGTTCAGCGCTATTTGCTTATCCAGGCGAAACTGCCGCGCGCTCAGGTTGATCAGCGCCTCCGTGATATCTTTCCCGAGGGTGGCGCTGTGCGTTTCCAGTAGCTGAATTGCTTCCGTTATTTGGGATTTAGCCAGTAATGACAACACCTGCTTTTTTAACTCACTGTTAATTGCAGGCTCTTCGTGGTTGGCTTTCCCATCTGATTTTCCTGAATTCTTATTAAAAGAGCCTTCAACGGAAGAGTTTTGTATAATTATTGACTTTTTGATGTCTTTCATGTCAAAGCATTAACTTTTATTGAATGAATCTCTCACATCACTATTCTGTACTATCGTAGAATCATGGATGTTATCGTATATGGTCCTTTGATCTATGTTCACGGTCAAATCCATTTTCTCATCCGCATGGATGACATCAGAAATGGTGATGACCAATTTGTCTATGAAATTTTCATTAGGCGAAGTAAATAACTCAGCACTTCCGGAAGATGTTTCAATGCGTAAGCCATAGAAAGGGATATTTTGTCTGTTTTTATAATATTTATAATAGAGATATATGCCTGCTGCTATGAATATGATATAGCCAATTGAATACCCTGCTACCGCAAGAAAAACACCCAACAAAATACCCAGCACTGTTTTCAGCATACTCATTGTGTTGTATGGATTGGGGTTTGTGATTTCATATTTCCCTACTCTGGTAATATTTCTTAGCGGCCAAGTTTGTCCGCCATAGGATATCACTTTGTTGGTAATATTAAGCTTCCCGAAAGAGTTAGTATTTTTATTATTCTGGGTCATGATTAGAAAATTTTTATTATTGTTGTGATTATACTCTCATAGAATCAAACATAAGCGCTTTCCAGCGTGCCGAAATCATCATACTCGCTTAGCAAATGTGGATATTCCTGTTTTACCATCTTCGCAGCAATTTGACCATACTCATGACCGGAAGTCCAAAAGTCGGCATAGAACAGAAATAATGGCGCCAAAGCAGCCCCCACAATAGGTGTGAATACAATGCTAATTATAATGTTGACAAAAAAAATAATCACCTTGTCAATTACCTGATTGACCATCATCATCAGAAATATTCCGATGTTTCTGACTACAAATAATACATTGGGCAAAAAGGCCAAATGTGACTTTCTGAATTTGCCGGTGAGGGCATACCTGATCGTCGCTGCCCGGTAGTAAGGATAATAAAATGCCAGCCACATATTTTCAATGAAGAGTTCCCAAAGTATTGCCAAAAAAGAGTTCCAGATGAGGGTGCTTAATGGTAGCCCCGTATCATTATACCACAAATACCCAAGTATATTTAGTATCTCGGCTATCATTTGCCGGAATGGATTAATTCCAAAAAGTCGAAAAAGAAAAATAGGAATAATCAAATAAATACCGGTAATCAGATATAACTTGATGCCGTGTAAAGCATATCTGAGAATGGTCTGAACATCAGCAGGTGGAAGAATCCGCTCAAACTTTAGTCCAATTCTCCGAACCAGCTCTACACGCCAACCACGTAGCACCAGTATTTGAAACAAAGGCGTAAGCAAATACCCCGTAAGCGGAATAAGCCACATCTTTTCTTTCCAATCGGGTTCTTTAAATGGATAAATAAGTCCTTCGTACCAGCCTTTAACAATTTTTATCATTGCCTGAATTTTAAAAGTGATATTTACTCCCAAAAAAAACTCCCGGAAGCCCTTTCGCGGCTACTTCCGGGGGCAGTCTTCATGAAGTTAGCGTCACTTAGCTTTGTGTAGTCGTGTAAAACTGCTTTACGCTATTATATCATACTACGAACGGTGCGCGGTAGGGTGCGTGGGTTTTTTAGTTGCTATCGGGTTGGAGTGAATCGGCTCGTGGAAGTAATGATTTTACACGATGCAAGTTATGATGACTTTTTATTATAAAAAATACCAATTTTTACGTACTTTTCAAACTAATCCTTGCTCTTTGGCGTATAAAACCAAATCGAGGGTGCGCCGGACGCCGAGTTTTTTGCGGGCGTTTTTCAGGTGGGTCTCGGCGGTGCGCACGGTGATGCCAAGCCGACCCGCAGCTAATTTGGCAGAGTCGGTTTCTACCCATACGCGGATGACAGCCAGCTCTTGCGGGGTAAATTTTACAGGCTTTTCCGACAGAATGTCTCGGAAGTACCCCAACGCTTCGGCCCGGGTACAAGGTGCAGCGGGCGGCAGGGTGACGTCGAGGGTGATCTTGTCGGTAGTGACGTGCGCGGTGATGTCGGTACACAGGCATACGTACAGCCGCACCTGATGCCGCTCGTCTATGTGTAGCGGATATACCCGTCTCAGGATGCGCACGTAGCTGCCATCGGCTTTGCGGATACGATGCCCCACCGAAAAAACCGGCTCTACACGATAGCGCCGCACAAATTCCAACATGCGCCGGCTCAGTTTGTGCAGCATTTGGCGCTCGTCGGGGTGCAGGGCTTCGATCAGGCCGCCGAGGGTCAGGGCTTCTGGCTCGTATCCCAGCGCTTCTGCCATATTGTATTGTCCGTACATTTGCAACTGCGCTACGTCTATCACATAGGCAAAGTCGGTGCCCGAATCGAAGTGCTGCAAGGCCGCAAGCAAGTCGCTTTCCGGCATATCCTGCACTTTTTTTGTCGGCAAGCTACCATTTTTGGTGTTTTCTACGTACTTTAGCAGGGCTGAACGTAGCGTAGCTGTCATACGATTGCTTTCATTTTTCATGGTGGTGTATTGCAGGGCTACAGGATGCATACGTTTTGTGTTTTTTTGGTATCACTACTTCAGCAACTATCCACTATTCATATTCCCAAAAATACTTAGTTCAAAAAAAGCCGCTCGGAGACAAAAGTCCTGTTACAGGATTTTTTTTGCCCATTTCCAAATGCCCAAATTCAAAAAAATTAGATTTAAGTAGCTGTAAATCAACACTTAAACCCACAGCGCATGGCCTTAGTAAAAGGAGAAAAAATTCGGCAGGAAATTTTTGGCTGGCTGGCTATTTTTTCCAAAAGTGAGCTGACTCAACTACGTAAATTTCTGGATTCGCCGTTTTTTAATCAGACGCCGGAGCTGGTTGCGCTTTACGAAAAATTGAGTAAGGAATTCAAAAATGGCAAAGACGGTGCCTGGCGCCCACAAAAGATAGCCGACCAATTATACCCGAAAAAAAAACAGGCGGAGGTACGGTTCAATCAGCTTTACGAACATTTGCTGAAGCTGAAAGACCTGATTCGGCAGTTTGTGGCGCACCTCGAACTGAAGGACAATGCGGCCGTGCAGCGCAGAACCACCGTAGCGGCCCTGAGCCATCGCCCCAACCACGAGCTGTTTGCAGAAGCTTGCAATGCCTGCGAAGACCTACCGGATGTCCATTTAGCAGACGCAGACGCCTACGGGCAAATTGCTTGGCTCCACCGCGAGCGCTATTCTTACCAAACCGCTGAGCGCTTCCAGTCCCAATCCGAGCATTCGCGGCTGGCTGATGTGTATCTCGACCGGCATTACCTTGCCTTGAAACTGCGCCACATAGCCGATTCATTGGTCGCTGGTCGCATTTTTCAGAACCGGGACAAGACGAACACGCTCGCGCCGCCTGTGCGGCAAATGGCGATGAAGCATTACGATACCGATCCGCTTATTCACGTTTATATAGATATTATCACTTTTTTGCAAGAGGATATCTCTCCAGCAAAAATCACTCGTTTCGAGGATTTTTACCTCGCCAACTTGGAGCGCCTGAGTGAAAAAGAAAATCAGGGCATTATCAAAATGATCATTAATCTCTATTTTCACTCTACACTTAATAACCAACATCCGCTGCCGTTTCGCATCGTAGAATGGTTTCGGGTGGCCTTGGGCGAGCACCAGCAGTCGTCCAGAAATTTTTTCCTGCTCAATGGGGTCCTGCCCGATGATATATTCCTGAATATCGCTACGTTTTCGGCTACCAATCATGCGTTCGACTTTGCCCACGATTTCATCAATCGCTATGCGGCATTGCTGCCGGATGACAAAAGAGAAAAGGCTAAGTGCCTCGCTCGCTGCTACGTGTGGCTACACGAAGGCAAGTACGCCGAAATTCATCAGTTGTTAAAACCAGAAGAAGCCGCCAACCCTGAAGACTACCAGTTGCGCAATGGCAAAATCGTCAATACCTATGAAGCATTGATTCGCTCAGAATTTCGCTACGCCATTCGGGCCCGAACGGTGCTGATTCGGATGTACTTGATGAAATATCTGCAAGACTGGAGCTGCGGTGAGCACTTTTTGTACGCCAAAGAGGCTTTTCGCAAATACATGGATTATGATGCGCTTCAACTTGACGCGCATCGAAAAAACAGTTATCTCAATTTCCTGACGATAGCCGGCGAGATATATCATTACTTGCAGCAGCACAAATTATCGGCTGAGGTCAAAACCAAGTTGCTTGACAAAGCCCAAACCGAGCAGCCGGTGGTATGCCGGCAGTGGCTATTAGATGTCATAGAAAATAAAATGCCTTGGCCAAAGGAAAAATAGAGCGCACCGCACAGGCACGATACGCTCTTTCGCAAGTTTTCTTAGCCCTCGCCTACATCAACAATGACGATGCAGGGGCAGTCCTCAATGTTTTCTACCGGCTCGCAGCAGGTTACCTCGCCCGAACCCGACTGAGAGGTGGACACATAGTTGCACTGGCTCACGGTGGCAATGGCCATCAAGGCGCCCACGCGCAGGCTGTGGTTGAGTTGGCGCAGCCATTGGCTGGCGTTTTCAAAAAGCTTCGGTTTCATGTTGCAAATGAGTTAGAATGACTCCTACTCTCTTTTGCTCCGAGGCGCCAGGGGGCGGGGTTTTTCAGCATACCTCCCCCGATGTGGCAAGGCATGGCGGCTCCAAGGCACACCCAAAGGCGTACGCAAGCAATCCGTCACGCTGCAGTTCCCTGCCAGCATCTGTTGGGTAGTATTTTAGGAGGGCAAAATCTTAACTCGGAAAAGCACTTTTTTTCAAAAAATGTTGTTTTTTGCAACAGCAGGCAAATCAATCGCTCGTATGAGATTTCCGTTCTTGGGTTTTAGTGACAAAAAACTGATAGAAGCCATCCGGGGCGGAGCGGAGCACCTGCATTATGAAGCGGCACTGACGCATTTGTACGAAAAATTCCGTAGTAAAGCCATCGGCTACCTATTGAAAAACCATCGGGTGAGCCAAAACGAGGCCGAAGAAATTGCCAGCGCTGCTTTGTTGAGTTTGATCGAAAAAATACAAGCTGGAAAGGACATACAGCGTTCGTTGTTGAATTATTTTCTTGGAATTGTAACAAATACGGCGTTAAACGAGATAAAACGGCACGAAAAAAATGCAGCACCATTGCCACGTGAGGAAATCAAACAGGATGACGATACGCCAGCTCAGCTACTTTTGGAAAAAGAAGAACGGGAGATAGTAGAGCAGATTTTGGATCAACTGCCGCCGCATTGCCGGAACGTATTGCTGGAGGTGCAAGATGAGGAAGAAAGTATAGAGGAATTAGCCGAGCGCTTGGGCTATGCCAGCGCCAATACCTTGTACGTCACGCGTAACAGATGCAAGCAAAAACTGAAGGAAATTTTGCAAAAAGAAGGGTACAACAGGAAGGATGGAAAAAAATAAAGACCATATCATCGGAGGGTACGTCCGGGGGAATATTTCGGCGGAAGACCGGGCCTGGTTGGAGCAAGCCATGCAGGAAGACGCCGCGTTGGCCGCCGAAGTGCAAACCCTGCAATTAGATTATACCATTGAATGCTACCTTGCCGGCAAAATGGAAGCACCTGAAAAGGCAGTCTTCGAGAACCGATTGGCAACAGACGCCGATTTGCAAGCCAAAGTGCAAGAAGAAAAAATAGCGCAGCAGTTTTTGCAATCCGTCAGACGGCTGCGCCTGCGCGAAGACTTAGACAAAGCCGCACAACGCAGCCGGGAGCGCCGGGCTAAGCGGCGGCAGGTGTTTCGCTGGTCGCTGGTCGCCGTGTTGGTTTTACTTATTGGCGGCGGAACGCTCTGGTGGCAGCAGCCGCGCCCACCCGAAGAACCGACCGATCCGATAGAAAATGAGGACCAACCTATTGTTAAAACCAACACCCCACCTTCTGATACCGCCCAGCAGCGCAGAAATGCCACACTTCCGAAGCCCCAAAAAGATTCGCCGCGTACATCTGGCAAAGATTCGCTCATCATCGCCCTGCTCGACGACGCCGATCGCCGCAGACTACAGCTACCCGCTACCCGAGGCAGTAACGACGCCCCTTCGCAGCCATGGTTCGACGCCTATAGCGCAGGCAATTACCCACAAGTCATCGCGCTGCTCGGGCCACAAATAGACCAGGTACTATCCGACAACGACACGGCGCGGCTGGCGCTGGGGCTGGCTTGGTATTATCAGCAGCCACCGGACTACGCACAAGCCATCGTCCAGTTTGATGCACTGCTAAACTCATCTTCCGCTTTCTTTACGCAGCGGGCGCGCTGGTTCAAGGCTTCGGCGCTATTGCGGCAAGGGCAGACCAGCGAGGCGCTCCCTCTTTTGCAATTGATTGCTACTCAGGAAGGAGCTACTTATCAAAAAGGCACGGCGCAAGCCTTACTCCGGCTATTGTCTGCCAATTGAAGGCATTTTACCCCAGGCAATATATGCCCCCCAAAACCAAGGCACTACCTCTTCACTACCTCGATTCGCATGATCAAGATAAGCGAGCTTCGCTTTTTGCAAGGCCACATCTACCGGCTCTCCTCGGTTCAAGTTTTGAAAAAAGTAATCCATGATTTCGCTACTGGCAGGACTATAAACCGCCCATTGGCTAATAATCATACTTGGACAACCCGCGAAAGCAAACCCGCGCGACAAGCTCAGCAAGCCTTCACCAGGCTGCGCAAAACGGCTGTTGCCGGAGTCACAGCTGGCTAAAATAGCTATACGTGCATTGATGCGCATATTGTACAATTCGCCCAGCGTCAGGATTTGCAAATCATCCCGACCGGCGGCCTGATGCGTGAATAACAACCGATTGTTCAAGGGGCGAGCGGCATCTAACTCAGAATGTCCACTAAAATGCAATAAATCAAACGAATATTGAGCCACCGCATCCTTGAAAGCGGTTTTAGTGGCGCGCTGTGTACGCCAGACCTCCGCGTTTTGTCGAAAATACCGATTCTGAACCGTTTCTACTTCATAAAATGAGGGCAGTTTCCAACCTTGATAATCCGGTTCGAAGCCCCCGTAGCGAAGGTGTGGTTTGTTGGTATCACTTTGCAAATTACCTGTTTCTAACAAAACGCTAAAAGAAGGAATATAGCTGACCGCATACTGCCGAAGCAGATAAGGAAGCGGTTGACTTTGCTGAAAGCGCTGGGTGTTCGATCCCATTGCAGTGGTATCAAGTAACAATTCAAAGTTCAGGCGGTGCAGTGGCCCATCGGGTATGATCACCAAACGCTGAATGCCACTTAAACGGGCTTGTACAGGTCGGATCAGCAAATTATAAAGGCTTTCTGCATTTTGTAAATAAAGCTTTGCGGCTGCCGGGTCGCTATTAGAGTCCATTTTGGAAATAGCTTGCATCAGTTGTTCTATACGCCTTTGGATGGGCGCTGCCCGTACCGGAATCATAACAGGGTCGTTCGCAGCTCGCAACAATGTTATAATTAAAATGGTATCTGAATAATAAAAATAGGACAGTATAGCAGTGGTATCGTTGGTGCCCACTGCCTGTACTACAGATAGCGGCGCGATCTCGTCTTGGTACGCCAAACCATAATATTCCGGATACATGGTCTGCACTTCTGTAAAATGATTTTCCACTGCTTTCCACACCTCAATCAATCGCTGATTATCATCAAAGGCTTCGTCGGGCTGCTCTATTCGGGTTTTCAGATACAAAATAGAATCGCGCAGTGCCGTTTCTTTTGCTAATAGCACTTCTGGCACATCGCGGACTTGGCGCAAGTCTCGCAGGCTTTTACGAAGTATGTACGACCTATTTTTCTCGGCGATGGTGTATGCTTTTTCAATATAAGCCGGATTGTGGGTTGCTTCGTACAACAAATGCGCCGCCATGAAAGCATCTTTGTAAAGGGAGGCATACTGGGCAGTCAGCCCCGCAATATTGGTTTCTTGCAATAACGGGCTTATACCGGCGCGGGTAAAAGCGTTGCGCTTATCATTATGCCAGGCAATGGAAGTTTCATAGTAAGCCAAAGCCTTAACCAACAGCGTGAGGTCTTGTGTCGGATGCAGGGTGTAGGCTTGTTCGGCAATTTTGCCTCGGATATAAAGCAACATTCGAACCATTAAACCGTCGTTTGGTGGCAAACGAAGAGGTCCTGTTTCGAGCATTTTTTCTACCGGAGTGTCGGGATATACCGTAGCCCAGCCCTGTTCAAAATATTTCTTGGCGTCCACCGGTTTGTTATTTCGAATGCTTACTCCAGCCAGTAAGGCATAGATTGCAGTGGGTAGCATGGTTTGGGCCAGTTCCGGCGTTTGTTCAAGTGCTTCTGTGATGGTCGCTCCGGCCAGTTGGGCCAGATGTGCACTCTCTTCTTTGCGGTCCAGCCGCGACAGTAAAGATGCTTTTTCGGTTTGGTAGAGCGCGGTCAGTTGTGGTTTCGTCAGGCGCATTGCAGAGAATACCTGTGCGGCATCGGCCTGTGTTATGAATAACAGGGCAGAATCAATATGACTCAAGGCTACCAATTGGGGGGTACTCCCAAAAGCATAGCTGCCGGCAAGAAAATGATGCACCATGCCTTGCTGTAAAGCCGTATTGGGCAATGGCCGCAGGAGCTTCAGGGCAGTTCGATAGTATGTTTCATACGATAGCGTATCCATTTCCGTTTGTAAAGCTAATGCCTGCGCGGCACTTCCCGCATTGATCCACGCATTGGCTTCATCTATTGGGCTCCGGCCTTTGCGGTAGTGCGCGGCCGCTTGTATATTGTATGCAATAGCTTGCTCTATATTTTGCAAATTATTATGCGCATCGGCGATGTAAGTATAAATATGCCCCAGCGCCATTGGTCTAACTTGTGTTTTGAGTACCAACTTAGCCGCGGCTATGGCACGTTGCATACAAGGCGCATCCCAATAATCGGTATTGAAAAGTTCCGTTGCCTGAAGTCTTTCCGGTAAGGGTTCCAAAACGGTCAGAGCTTCCCGGTAGCGTCCGGTTTCTTCCAGCGTGATTCCATAAGCAAATCGGGCGATGATATCAGCAATCGGGCTGATATCATTGGTATGCCGAGCCGAAAACACCATCCCCTCGCGTGCGTACCACATAGCAGAGTCGTAGGCTAATAACTGCACATAACCGCGTACCATCAAGCTGTTCCCACCCAAAATCCCGTCTTTGTATTCGTATGTTTCGGATAAATCTTTCAACTGTCGCGCTAGGTCAATTCCTTCCAGAAAATGCCCTGTGTCATAAAGTTTGGTTATTTTTTCCTCCGCGATCTGTAGTTTGGCGAATCTCTGCGCTAATGCTTCGCAGTCTTGTGCAGTCATTGAAAAGGTAAGCAATCCGAATAAGACCAGCAAGGGGTATGGCATGACTTTTGGCTTTTGGTGCAAACTACAAACGAAGCTATCACCCCGGAATTGTATCCACCAGAAAAATTTTTCAGCCTACCATTCTCAAAACAAACTCACATACCCGAAATGTACCTTCGGCGCACTGAAATCAATGGCTTCGCCTTGGCGGGCACCGGCGGCCACGCTCAGCCCGAATAGCCCGGCTTTGGTTTCGAAGGTGATGCCCGCGCCAAAACCAAAAGGGAAGAAGCGATCCCGGCGGGTGGCGGTGTGGTCTTCTACGTAGGCGTAGTCGCCAAATGTATAGAGGTAGGAGTTCTGCCCAATAAGCAAGCGGTACTCAAGCGTGGCTACGGTGTAGCGGGTCGCAAAAATCAGTTCTTCGTCAAAGCCACGCAGCAACCGGTTGCCGCCGATACGAAACTGCTCGTTGAGATATACCGGCTCGTCGGAGAGGATGTAAGCACCTTGCAGACCTAATTTTACCGTGGCGCGATTGAAAACCGGGAAAAACCGCTCGGCGCGCACACTCATACGGTATTGGAGGCTGCGCAGCGTCAACGAATCGTAAAAATTCTCATTTTCGAGGGCTTCGAGGCGGTTGTTGCGTCGTATTTGCTTCACGCCGGCTGCGCCACGCAGGGCTAAGCTCCAGCCACGACGAGGATTGAAGCGATAGTCTAAATTTTGAAAAACGTAGGCCAATCCGAAATTGCCATAACGCACATCAAGTGTGGGCGGCAGACGCTGGCCAGCGAGCAGGGTGGAATCCACATTCAGCAGATTGGAGCTGCGATTATTCCAGAATACCTTGAAATAGTTGCCGCCTTCCAGCAGGTATTGCAGCCCAAAGTCGCTTTCCACGTCGAGATAGGTTGAATCGCGTTTGTACAAATTGAATTTTGCGTCCACGCCAAAGGGCAAGCCCAACAGATAAGGATAGTTGAATTGCAGGTCGAGTTGTTGGGTTTGCGGACGCAAGGCTTCAAACTCGGCGTAAATCCGCTCTCCGCGCCCAAACTGGTTGTACATTTCGCCGGTGAAAGATCCAGTGACAAGCATTCGCCCGACTTGCGCGCTATTCGGCAGTACGCCAATCAAGAAATCAAACCGGCTCGCCCGGCGCTTGTCCAATGTCAGCTCTACCACCGCACCTTCTTCCGTAAATTGCACGGTTGGGTCTTGTGCCAGATTGGCAAATGGCAGTTCTCGCAGTCTCCGACGCGCACGCAACAACTGCGCCCGATTGTAGGGCGTGCCCGGCCGAAGCCCCAAATAATTGCTCAGATAGCTTTCCGCAATAGTGAGTTCGCCGCTCAACGCAAGTCGTTCGACACGCACAAAACGCCCCCGATCCAGCATCAGCCGAGCCGATACCTGCCCTTCTGCCATTTGCAAACTATCTAACCATACCTGCGCAAAAGGGTAACCATTGTTTTCGGCGGCAGCCAGCAAATTGTCCTGTAAATGTTGCAATTGTAAAGGTTCTAACGGGCGCTTTTCGTAGCCTTTTCGACGCCAGCCAGCTTGTTGTAGCAAGGGTTCTGGCACATTGCCATTTTGCAAATGCGTCCAAGTATATAGCGGTCCGAGGTGCAGCAAGGCCACATACGTATCGCCTACACGGGTGAGCGTATCCACCGAGGCTTCGATGTAGGCACGGCTATGCAATTGGCGCAGCACCTGTTGCAATTCTGCCCATATGGCTGAGGAATCTGGATGGACGGTTTTAAAATGGGTCTGTTTTTGTAGCCAATCGGCCTCGGCATCCAATGGCAAGATGCGCAGCTTTACTTGCGCCGACGGCTCGTTTTGGCTGGATTGCGCCAATACGCCGCACCAGACTGGCAATAACAGTAACGCCAGATGCATTTTGAACCGTGCCGTTTGGAAAGTTTTCACCATAGCAAAACGCCTTGGCGCGTACAATGTTATGCAGGTACCTTTTCGGATAGGGGCATGGAGGCAAATCGGGTCCAGTAGGCGAGAAATTCGACGTTTTTCAAACGGGGGTCAGCGTCGGTAGCGGTGAGGTTTTGCAATTGAAAGCCCTGCGCTTGGGCTGCGTCCATGATTTTGTCGAGTATTTGCTGCCGCGTTTTTTCGTCCTTGACGATGCCTTTTTTCAGCCGCACCCGCTCTTCGAGTTCAAATTGAGGTTTGATGAGGGTGATAAGCGCGCCATGCGGTTGCAAAAATTGCGCGAACAATGGAAAAACCGCTTGCAAGCTGATAAAGGAGAGGTCCACGAGGATAATATCTACCGGCACACCGAGATGTTCGGGATGTAAGCTGCGGATGTCGAGTTGTTCCCACCATTGTACTTGGGGGTGGTTGCGCAAGGAAGGGTGTAATTGCTCCGAGCCGACATCAATGGCGAATACGCGCGCCGCACCGTGTTGCAGGGCGCAGTCGGTGAAGCCACCGGTAGAAGCGCCGATGTCAAGCACCATTTTGTCCGTAAAATCGAGCTGAAAGGTACGAATTGCCTTTTCGAGTTTCAAACCGCCCCGGCTCACGTAAGGCAAGGATGTGCCTTGCACTTCGATTCGGTCGGTGCCGACCACTTTTGAGGCAGCTTTGTACACTACGCTACCATTGACCGACACGACGCCTTCTTCCAGCGCTATGCGGGCCTTCTCGCGGGACTCGAAATAACCGGCTTGTACCAACCAAATATCAATACGGACGGGCATCAGGTCTTTTGACAGAGAGCATACAATCGGTAGTACGGAAAAGAAAGAAATGAAAAGGAGCAGCAGCTGCTGAAATTAAGTCAACGGCCACAGCGAAGCATGCGCGCCCCGAAAAGGCGCCTCAAGCTCATACTTCGCCTTCCTCCTGTTGTTTCTGTTGCTTGTACTGTGCTTTTAGGACTTCATTCCGACGCTTCACCGATGGTTTGGTGAAATGCTGGCGACGGCGCAGCTCCTGAATGACTTGCGCTTTCTGGTACTTGCGCTTGTAGCGTTTCAGCGCTTTGTCAATTCCTTCATTGTCTTTTACTTCTACAATTAGCATAGGCAATTTTGTTTGAAAATTTGAAAAATTAAAATTTGCGACCGCAAAGATACCGCTTTTTATTATTAGATACGAATAACTTCAGCAGAAATATCGTACAATTTTACCAATCGCTGTGCAAATGCAACATGCCCGCGCGGTGCTATCAGAAAAAACTTGCCTGCTTTAGCGCTAGCCAAGCGGCTCATCAGTTTCCACTTCGATACTACTTCGCGCTCCCGGTCGGTTTTTACCGCCAGTTCAAAATACATTTTCCGACCATACGAAACAGCCGTAGCGTCAGGTACATAGGCTTCGTCCTCTTCCTCGCGTCGGCTTAGGCGGGCGGGCGGCTCGTAGCCTTCCAAGTTGGCTTTTATATCGCTATAACCGCGCGGTTTGACTATTTTGTCAATCATTGTTTGAATCCACCTTTGGTCTTTTTCGGTGGTGAGTATGCCATCTGAAACCATAATTAAGGTATTTTGAGACAGTGCCATTTGGCGCAGCAGCTATACTTCCGAAAGGGAAAGGGGAATGCAATTTCTGACAAACCAGAGAATTACATATCGTAAAAAAACAGTGCGCGAAATAATCCTGTAGTGAGAAAATCCATTTTGTCGTGTTCGTCCTTATCGCATGGTAGTGTGACCGAGAGTTAGGCAGCTTCCATACACATCCGAAGAATGCAGCAGAAATAATTTCTGGGAGCAAACAGATGAATGCAAGGTATTGCACAAAGCGTACAATACTCTTTTGCTATTATAAACACCCTTTTTTGCCAAAAAGTTCTGCGTAAAATGGCCCTGTTGAGGCTATTCGTTCGACGAAGCGACTTTTTTACACGACGAATGGCTGCAACTATTTGTAAAATACCTCCGTCTCTTATTCTGTATATATTTTGCCCCGAAAGACAAACACCCCAAAAACACTTTTTTATCCCGACTCTTTTTTACCAAAATGAAAACAACATGAAATCACCCGTCTTGTTGTTGTCCAGCCTGTTGTTATCAGGTTGGACAATTTTTACACCCGTAACGACTGAAATCTTCACTGAAAATGTCATTGTAGTAGATTTCGGCATTTCCAAACGTCTGATGCTTACCGAGGCTTCGGTGGAGGGCAAAAAGGGCTTGTTCCTGTTTGACACCGGTGCCTCGCATCTGACGCTCAATCAGGCACACTTCCCTGAAAAGAAAATTACTTCAGCCAATGGCACCTTTAGCAATATTCTATCGAATGGTGAAACCACGCGCACTACCCAAGTGGCTACTTTCGAATGGGGGGGCATCCGGCGGCAGCAAATGTTGTGCCCGATAGCTGATTTGACGGCCATGGAAGCGCAATTGGGCTACCCGATACTGGGGCTGATTGGCTATAATATTGTGAAGGAGTACCAGGTACACATTGACTATGTGGATCAGCTTATTATGCTGGTAGCCAGCAACAATGAGACCCTGCCACTGGAAAACCCCGACTACGCTTTCGACTTTCAGCTTTGCGGTCATTTGCCGGTGCTGGAAGCGGATATCGGTCTGAAACAAAAACTCTACTTGGGGCTTGACTCCGGCGCTACGCTCAATGCAGTGGACAAAAGCTGGCAAAAACAAGCACGTAGCTTAGCTTTGCGGCAGCAAAAAATCCGCCTGGCGGGCACTTCGGCTGGCAGTACCGAAGCCGATTATTGGGTATTTCGACAATTGACTTTGCAAAATCGGCTGAGCATTCAATCGCCGGGCGTAGCTTTTACCGATTTCAGGGCACCTGCTGGTCGTTGTATTCGAATAGATGGCTTGATTGGTATTGATGCCTTTGCTTGGCGCAAGGTGGTAATTGACTATCCGAATGCACGGCTTTACGTCTGGAACAAGGCAGGATTCAGCTTCTGACCCCCTTTATGAGATGCCTACAACCGCTTTGGCCAACCATCCTGTGGCTGTGCCTGTTATTGCTAAGCATGTTTTAAGAATTGTAAAAAATTGTGTCATTTGCTGAACGAGCCGCCGGTTCAAAGTTCGGTTGTAGCCATCCAATGCGTACCATCAGTATATCTCTGACTAACAGGGCACAAGCTATTGCTTCGTTGCTCGTTTTTGTGAGTGCCATCTGCTTTGCCGCTAAGGCGATACTGGTGAAAATGGCCTATCGCTACGAGATAGATGCGGTCTCTATGTTGGCCCTACGGATGCTTTTTTCATTGCCGTTTTTTTTGATAATTGCTTGGCGGGCCAATCGGCATGGGAGCCGAAGTGGTCAGACGCCCCTGAGATTGCGCGATTTTTGGCAAATTGCTGGACTGGGGCTGCTGGGGTATTATTTTGCCAGCCTGTTCGATTTTATGGGGCTACGCTACATCTCGGCGGGCTTAGAGCGGCTCATTTTGTTCATTTACCCAACGCTGGTGCTCATCTTGTCTTTTTTGCTATACCAAAAGCGCATCACGCCTGCTCAGGGGCTGGCGCTGGTGCTTACGTATGCTGGCATTGCTGCTGCTTTTGCAGAAAACCTGCTGCGAGGCGCTAATACAAATTTGTGGCTCGGTACGGCTTATGTCTTTCTGAGCGCGCTGATTTTTGCTTTTTATCTGATTGGCGGAGGCAATATCATCCAGCGTTTTGGCACTTGGCGCTTTACTTCCTTAGCAATGACGGCTGCCAGTGTGGCTATTTTGGCGCATCACGGCGTAGTGCAGCAGTGGCGCTTGTGGCATTTTCCAGCAGAATTGTACGGATTGATTGCCGTGATGGCAGTATTTTCTACAGTGCTGCCGTCCTTCCTCGTGGCGGAGGGTTTGCGCGTGATTGGCCCCGGCAATACGGCTATTATCAGCAGCGTATCGCCGGTAGCCACCATTATCATGGCTTACTTCTTTCTCGG
Source organism: uncultured Saprospiraceae bacterium (assembly GCA_937872385.1). Taxonomy (GTDB): domain Bacteria; phylum Bacteroidota; class Bacteroidia; order Chitinophagales; family Saprospiraceae; genus JADJNW01. Next base: position 140,605 of record CALMSO010000056.1, on the reverse strand, counting down.
CGAGCAGTTTGGCTGGCTACAATGGTTAGGTACCCTTTTAGTGATTATCGGGGTGCTCTTCACCTCACTGCACCGGAAGTAAGCGTTTGTTTCAACGTCCGAATTGCTCCTCCCAAGCCAACATACCACCTTCGAGGTTCCGCACATTTTTGAAGCCTGCCTCCCGCATGAAGGCCTGTGCCGTAGCGCTACGGCGGCCCGAGCGACAATAAACAATCACTTCGGCTTCCTGATGGTCTTCCAAATCGTACATTTTCATTGGAATATCCCCCAGCGGAATCAAATGACCACCAACATTGAAATCTTCGTGCTCGTGCGGCTCGCGCACATCAATGAGGACAAAAGATGCGCCCTTGTCCATTTTTTCCTTGAGTTCCTGTACTGTAATATCCATTATTGTAAAAATTACTTTCGTAAATAATATCACTTTCAATAGCAAATTATAACCCGCAAATTGCGAACCGCGAATTGCAAACAGCGAATTGCAAACCGCCAACAGCAAATTCCATTGCCATCCGTATTATTTATTGTCCTGCCGAGCAAACACCCTGCGCAGCAAATCGCTGGTGCGAGCGTTCACGTTTTTGCGAATGTTGAGTTCTTCCTTGGCTACCATAGCAAACAGCCCATCAAGCGCCGAAGATGTAACATAATCGTCGAGGCTAGGGTTGGCTTTTTCTACCAATGGAATGCGGTTGTAGGCACTCACAGCGTCCGACCAGTACTGGCGCGCATTGAATTTGTCAAGTGATTCGATAATCACCGGATTAAACTCCGCGTAGAGCGCGTCGCGGGTGGTGCGGCCGAGGTACTGCGTGGCCGCGTCGTCAGCGCCCATTAGAATGTTGGTAGCATCGGCAAAAGTCATCTGCCGGATGGCATTTACAAAAATAGGTTTGGCTTTTTTGGCGGCGTCTTCGGCACCCCGATTGATGCGTTGCAAGATTTCCTTTTCTACTTCCGAAAAGCCGGGAATATTTTGTAACCGATTCGTAATTTGGCGCGCTTCTGGCGGCAGCAGTATTTTATAGGGGCTTTCAAAGTACCCGTTTACAGCCGAAAGCTGGTCAGCACCCTTGCCGATGCCATTGGTTAGCGCCTCTTTCAAACCGGAGGCAATGTCGGTCTCGCTCAATGCGCCGGCGCCTACGGCCGAGCCTAATTGTTGCAGCGTAGCCGCGTCGCAGGCGGTCAGGGCGGCTATGACGAGTACAAATACTGATTTTTTCAACATGGTTTTTTTAATTTTTGTGCAATAATTCAAAAAAAAATGGAATAATCAACCATTTTTCGTGTGCAAACCTGCAAAAAGGACATCCCTGAAACGCCAAAGGTTCGTCGGAGCCTGTTACTGAAACGTTATTTTATCAGTCAGCGTCATTTTTTGGAACGTGCGCAACGTCCTGCGGCGGACATCCGATGTTAAAAATACATTAAAGCCCGCACCTTTTCAGAAAGTGGTAATGTTTTTGGATGTATATTTGAATGTATTTTTTGATATACAAAAAAACTCAAGCGATGAAAAAGATATTGCTCGCCAGCGCGCTGGCCATAGCGGCCATAGCTGTGTATGCTTTCATGGTGCCCAATGCCAATGCGGCAGCCACCACTACCGCCACTGCAAATGACGAAATCACCTGGCTTAGCTGGGATGAAGCCATCCAACAGGCCGACAAAAAGCCCAAAAAAATCTTCGTGGACCTCTACACCGACTGGTGCGGCTGGTGCAAGAAAATGGACGCCACTACTTTCAAAGACCCCGCGGTGGTGCAGTATATCAATGCGCATTTCTACGCCGTGAAATTTGATGCCGAGCAAAAGGAAGCAGTGCAATACCGCGACCATACTTTCCAGTTCATCAACGCGGGCCGACGCGGCGTACACGAGCTGGCTTATTCGCTACTCGACGGGCGGCTTGGCTATCCTTCGTATGTGTATTTGGATGAAAATCAGGATCGTATCACGATTTCTCCGGGCTTCAAAACTGCCGACAACTTTATCAAGGAATTGCAATGGATTGGCGGCGGCCATTACCAACAGCAAACGCTCGATGATTTTATAAAAAAGGCAAAGTAAGTAAGCGAACAGCAGCAGACGCATTACAATTCGTCCAATGAACGGGTCATTTCGTTGAGTTCGGCGCGCAGCCGCTCGGCATCGTTGTAGGAGCTGCTTTGCAAAATGCGTTGCGACAAATTTTCTATGGTATCCAACTGAAGCGCTTCCATTTCTACATTGGTGCGGAGCTCCTCCATGCTGGCCAAGTCGTCGTAGTTGCGTTCTTGCATAGACTTGAGTTTTTCTTTCTTGGCATCCAGCTCTTGCCGTAGGTGGTGTTGCTGTAGTAGTTGTTCTAATTTGCGGCTACAGGTCTCAAAAAAAGCCCGCTTGGAGGCTTGCAGTTTCCATTCCGCCTGAAAGCTGCTGATAAGTTGCTGCGTTTCGGCTATAATGTGCGCCGACAGCGCTGGCCCGGGGTTCAGTTTGTCCTCCAACTCTCGGATACTCGCTTCAATATCCTCCATTTGTGCCGTATAATAGGCAATTTGCTGCTGGCAGTGCTCCTGATTGGTCGCAATAATCCCTTCTACACTTTCCCGAAAGGCTTTTTCCTGACGTTTGTTATGAAAATATTTCCAGACCAAGTAGCCCAAAGTCGCTACGGCCGCTATTGCCAGCAGCGGAATAAGCAAAAAGCGCAATGCCACTAAAAAACGCATAGACAGCAGCAGTAAGCCGCCCAACAGCAATGCATATAGCCACCACGGAGTGTCGGAGTCTCGTTTTTTCATGCCCAATAGTTACAAATGCAATTTTTTTTTTAAAATTTAAACCCTTTTTGCCAATTGTTGTTTCACCATCATCTTAAAATCGCTAATGTTTTTTGTTTGTTTATAGTTTCGGCGGTATCCTGTTTCTACGGGGTACCGTTTTTTTTTGCCAAAGCTAAGTTATTCGACTGTCATAGGTGTGTCTTTTTCTACTTTTGTATGGCTGAACCAATATATTTTTTCATTTTACAAATAAACACCTTTCGACAATGGAAAACTTTTTCAATCTGGAAGAGCTGAGTCGCCTTGTCACGGCCTATGCGCCCAAAGTGGCTGGTGCATTGCTCACCTTATTAATTGGCTTTTGGATAATCGGGCGCATCACTGCTCTGGCGCGCCGCAGCATGGAGCGCAACAAACTCGACCAAAGCATCACGCCGTTTTTGGCTTCGATTATCAATGTGGGCTTGAAAATACTGCTGCTGCTGAGCGTGGCGAGTATGTTTGGCATAGAGACTACCTCCTTTATCGCCATTTTCAGTGCTCTGACATTAGCCATTGGTTTGGCTTTGCAAGGTAGTCTGGGGCATTTTGCCAGCGGGGTACTCATTCTGATTTTCAAACCCTACAAAGTGAGCGATTTGGTAAGTATCGGCGGCGGTCAAACTGGCACGGTAGAAGAAATTCAGGTATTCAATACAGTGCTAAAAACCCTTGACAACAAGCGCATTATCGTGCCCAACGGCGTAGTGACGAACAATGTCATTACCAATATTTCCGGGCAGGGTATCATTGGGGTGGAACTGACCTTTGGCATCAGCTACCGAGACTCGATTGACAAAGCCCGCGAAATTATTTTGCAAGTAGCAAATGAATGCCCCTACATTCTGAAAGAGCCAACGGCTGGTGTAGTAGTAGGGCCCTGGGGCAATAGTTCAATCAACCTCGCGTCGCGTCCGTTTTGTAAAAGTGAAGACTACTGGGTGACCTATTTCTACATGCACGAGCACGTTAAGAAAGCTTTCGATGCTCATGGCATTAGCATCCCTTTCCCGCAAATGGATGTACATTTGAATCCTGCAACCAGCAAATAAACGGGAAATAATTTTGGAAGGCACTTGCGTCGTGTCGGCTTTATGCGTAATTTTGCACACGCATTTGCGCAGCAGCGCCCTTCTGGTCCCATAGCTCAGTCGGTTAGAGCATCTGACTCATAATCAGAGGGTCCTTGGTTCGAGCCCAAGTGGGACCACCTTTTTCTACGAAAACAGCCAATATCAGTACCGATACTGGCTGTTTTTTTTAAAAACTCGTTATCAATCAATTACAAATGGCGCTCGGCGTGGTAGGAAGATCGCACTAAGGGACCGCTCTCCACGTAGCGGAAGCCCTTGCCTAAGCCCACTTCTTTGTACATAGCGAAAGTGTCGGGATGTACAAACTCCGCTACTTCGAGGTGCATTTTGGTAGGTTGCAGGTACTGCCCGATGGTGAGCACATCGCAATCGTGCGCCAACAAGTCATCCATGATTTGAAATACTTCCTCCGGAGTTTCCCCTAATCCGACCATGATACCAGATTTGGTGCGTTTGCCATAGGCTTTGGTGCGTTTGATCTGCTCCAGACTACGCTCGTATTTTGCTTGCGGGCGCACCTTGCGGTAAAGGCTTGGCACGGTTTCCATATTGTGCGACACCACTTCCTGCCCAGCGCTAATCATGCGCTCTAAGGCTTCCCAGTTGGCTTTCACATCGGGGATGAGGGTTTCGATAGTTGTTTCAGGCGATAGCGTTTTCACTGCGCGAATGGTCTGGTACCAGATTTCGGCACCCCGGTCTTTGAGTTCATCCCGATTGACAGAGGTAATCACTGCATGTTTGACCTGCATCAGCTTGATGGCTTCGGCCACGCGGCGCGGCTCATCTTCGTCGTATTCGTTGGGGCGTCCGGTTTTTACAGCACAAAAAGAGCAAGAGCGCGTACAGGTATTGCCCAGAATCATAAATGTAGCCGTACCTGCGCCCCAGCATTCGCCCATATTGGGGCAGTTGCCGCTTTGGCAGATGGTATGCAGCTTGTATTCGTCCACCAAGGCGCGTACTTTCTTAAATTCCTCGCCAATCGGTAGCTTGACGCGCAGCCAGTCCGGACGTTTTTTGCGTGTTTGCGGATGTTCTACTATTGGTAATTCCAGCATGAATATTTTCCTTTGAGATAATCAGACAATACGGCATGGCAAAAAGTTCAATATGCCAGATAAGCTCAACCCTTTTGCTTCTCACCAGCGCTTGCCGAGTTGCAAATTTATATAAAAATTGATAAAAATCGGGGAGTTTTCGCTGTTGGGCACGCGGGGCGAATCCACCATAATCGGAACGTCTCGAAAGTAAAAATCTACCATAATGCCAGCATCCAGCGCTTTCACAAACTCGTCGAAGGCCCCCCAGTCAAAATGGACGGCAAACTTGGCGTGCGCACCCGGCAAAATGGAAACCTCATCAAAGCCTTTCACAAAACCAGATGAGCCGTAAATAATGGTAGAATTGAGGAAATGAACCGCATTTTCCTCTGAATAACGCTCGCTACGCACGAAGGGATCGCCGCTGCCAGCATCCGGAAAGCGAAGCAAATCTAAATAATACGGTTTGAGAAAGCCCAATGAAGGGCCCGCCGCATAGCTCAGCCCAACGGCTACGCCGCGCTGGCGCGCTTTTTCCGAGAGGTAACGCTTTTCGCCAAAACCGATGCGCAAGGGGATGAAATTGTTTTGTTTGCCAAAAACAAAAGCCCGCGAAATGCGATTGGTGGCTGGCGAGCGAAAATCGAAGCTCTGCCGGTACTCCTTGTTGTGCTTCAGCTCGCCAATTTCAAAGCTCCAAAAGCGCGTGAGGTAGTAGGTTTGCAAGCGACCAATATCCACTCCCAGCGAGTATCCATTGGTCAATAATTTGAAATTGACAGCAAACTCCTGATTATAGACGATGCCTTTACGTTCTTCATAATAATTTTGCCCCGGCACAAGTACTTCTTGACCCGACACCAACGGCATCAGCAAGGGCCACAGCGCGGCGATAAGTAGAATCCTGCCCATATTATTGAGAATTAGCCCTCATCGGGATGAATAATTATTATCATAACAAACGGTTACATAGTAATGGTTGCTCCGGTATGGCAATTTGGTATAAATTTAAAAAATAAACAGGATAAATACCCGTTTTGCCAAATTTCTTCATCTTTGTTTTGCATTTTTGTCAAATATCCTGCCAATGCGACTGCTTGTTTACACACCGATGCCCACGCCGAGGGTGCAATACGCTTGGGATGTGCTGCTGCGCCATGCCTTGGGGCTAGATTTTGAGCTGACCGCCGACCGTACCGCCTACTTGGCTGCCACCGACTACTGCAAAATTAATTACAGTCAACAACGGACAGACGCCACAGAAGTTTTCGTGCCACGCGGAAATTTGCTCTTAGCGTCGGGCATCCGACCACAAATGACCGAGCCGTTTGAGATGTACGGTTTGCCTGCTTTCTTTCAACTTGATTATGAAGCAGCCGACTTGCCTTTTGACTTGCCAGCACTTGCCTTTTATCTCGCTACCCGCTACGAGGAGTATTTGCCCGCCGAGCGCGATGCGCACGGACGCTTCCCGGCCCAAGCCAGCTTGGCGCATCGGTATGCCTTTTTGCAACGCCCGCTCATCAACGAATGGGCACTTCAGCTACGCACACTATTGCAAATGCGCTATCCGCGCTGGCGCCCCCCCACGCTGGCTTACCGCTTTCAGCCTACCTTCGACGTAGATATGGCCTGGGCTTACAAGCACAAGGGCTGGCGCAGGCAGTTGGCCGCAGGTTTTTTAGAATGCGCTACCGGAAAATTCAAAACAGCAGCCAACCGTTGGCGGGTACTCACCGGACGGCAAGAAGACCCTTTTTTCACTTTCCATTATATACGGCAATTGCACGAGGAACGCTCTTTGCAGCCCATCTTTTTTTTTCTATTGGGCAACTACGGCCCTTTCGATAAAAATATTTCGCACCGGCAACCGGCCTTACGCAGCCTCATTCACAACCTGCATCAACAATTTCCAACGGGCATCCATCCTTCCTATCAGTCCAACAGCCAGCCCGAAGCAATCCGCCGCGAAATACGGCGCCTCGCAGCCATCACCCACGAGCCAGCAACGCGCAGCCGCCAGCATTTTCTTCGGCTTCGGTTTCCGGATACCTATCGCGCCCTGATAGCCGCAGGTATCACCGCCGATTATACGATGGGCTACGCCAGCCAAACGGGTTTTCGGGCCAGCATGGCTACGCCGTATCCTTGGTATGATATTGAGCAAGAGCAACTTACCTCACTGATGATTCATCCTTTTCAGGCAATGGACGTCACCTTGCGCGATTATTTGCAACTATCGCCAGAAGCGGCAATAGAAAACGTTCGGCAATTGGTGGTAGCCACGCGGGCGGTTGACGGCACTTTTTCCATCATCTGGCACAATAGCTCCTTTTCGGAGTGGCACAACTGGGGCCCCTGGCGCGCTGCATACGCCGCAATTTTGCGAATAGCCACCCCGTAAATCTTTCCGAATCACTTTTTTTCCTAATTTTGGCAGCAGAAAAGTAATACCATCCATGATATTCAACTTGAGCGAGCAACATTCGATAGCTAATCGGTTCATTACCGAACTACGCAGCACCCAAATCCAGAAAGACCGGATGCGCTTTCGGCGCAACTTAGAGCGCTTAGGCGAGGTGATGGCCTATGAATTGAGTAAAAAACTGCAGTATCAACCGACCGAAGTAGAAACGCCGCTGGGCATTGCCGACAGCGCCGAGCCGATACAAAATTTGGTGCTGGCGACTATCCTTCGGGCTGGTTTGCCTATGCACCAGGGGATGCTGCACTATTTTGACGATGCTGACAATGCCTTCATTTCTGCTTATCGCAAACACCATAAAGACGGTACGTTCGAAATCAACGTAGAATATGTCTCCTGCCCCGACATTGAGGGCAAAGTACTTGTAATTATTGACCCCATGCTGGCTACTGGTGCTTCTATGGCGCTGGCGGCCGAGGCCATGCTCCGATATGGACAACCGGAGTCCGTTCATTTTGTAACGGCTATTGCTTCTACTTACGGCGTGGACTACATCCGGCGCTTGTTTCCGGAGGCTTACATCTGGATGGGCGCCTTAGATGAAGAACTAACCGCCAAATCGTACATTGTGCCAGGGCTGGGCGATGCCGGCGACCTGAGCTACGGGCCCAAATTGCAGGAATAAACCAATCTTTTATTACCAAATAATGCTGACAACACCCATGAAATACTGCTTTTATCTATTAACGGTGCTTTTTTTAATCGGCTGCCAGTCTGAACAAAAATCAAGCGAGCGCCTTTTCGCCGACCTATTTGTGCGTTTTTTGGAAACAGAAAGACAAATCAAGGCCCATGCCTCTTTCTACGAAGGCGATGACATGGCTACTGCACAGTCGGTCACTTTTCCTAATGAAGTTACGTTTCAGCGCTATAAAATGCAGCCGCGCCAGATCGAAAACCGCACTATGCGGTATGTTTTCAACGGCACGGGCAGCTACGACGGCTCTTTTGTGTTTCGCTATACCGATCGCCAGCGCAAACAGCGCGAACACCGCATTGTCATGTCGCCGATTATTGATTTTGCTCCTTTGGGCGACATCAGCCGCTCGCGCGGAATGCTGCTTCGCGTGGACAGCGAGCCGCTACAGAATGGCGAAAGTATCGTGCTGCTATTCACTAGCGAGGAAAATCACTCTGGTGTAGCCGAGTTCAGGGGCCCGCGCGATGTGACACAACTGGAAGTGCCCGCCTCTTTTCTACAAGAAGTAGTGCCTGGCAAAAATTATTTCTACCTTGTAAAAAAACAGCGCAACAAAGTAGAAGGCAACGATATCAACGTCACTTCCAATATCGAACTGTATTCCAAAACCATTGTAGTAGAAGTATTAGAATAAAACAGGCTGCTCGTTGAGCCTCATCCAACTTTTCTCGCGCAGGCGCGGTTTACTTTCTAAAAAATCCCTTATGCACTCCGAATCCACCGTGAGCAACAACTCCGACAAGCGCCGTTTTGAAATTGAAATAGACGGTCATTTTGCTGTTGCTGAATACATGATTATCAACAACGAGCGCATCATTTTCACCCATACCGAAGTGGCTCGGCCCCTTGAAGGTCGAGGATTGGCCTCATTGCTGGCCCGGCATGCCTTTGCTTGGGCCAAAGAGCAACAACTAAAAATCATGCCGCTGTGCCCTTACATGGCAGGCTACATGAAACGCCATCCTGAGTACCACGATTTGCTGCTGCCGGGCTTTCATCTCGGATAGGCTTCCGTTGCTACGCTCCCTCAAATAGCATCCTCCTGATTGATGAATGTCATTTGAAATCCCTACAATCGCATGTACATTGTGCACAAGCCAAAAGCTGCGCATCTATGGATTTCACAGATATCAATGTATTAATCGAGGCAGTGCAACGCATCGTGGAGCGCCTGCGCACCGAGGAAGCCGACAAAGCCCCCCTACTCAACGAAGTACACCCACAGCACCGCGAAAGCGCACGCAATTTATTGCACTACCTCACCTTACGCACACTTGATTTGCGCGAGTTGCAAGGAGAATTGTCCTCGCTTAGTATTTCTTCGCTGGGGCATTCCGAAGGTTATACCCTGAGTAATTTGCTCAAAATTCTTCGCTTGCTCAGGATGCTGACCGGCGTGGCTGCCGATGATTTGTATCCCGATTTTCGCTCGCCGCTCGATTATAAAACCAGCCGGCAATGCCTGCGCGACAATGCCCTGCAACTGCTGGGGCAACACCACCGTGGCGAGGGTTCCCGCATTATGGTCACGATGCCATCTGAGGCTGCCGAAGATTACGAAATGATACACGGCTTGCTGCTGGCAGGTATGGACATTGCCCGCATCAATACCAGCCACGACTCGGAGGAGGACTGGCAACGCATGATTAGCAACATCCGGAGGGGCCAAGAAACCATTAGCAAACACTGCCTGATTTACATGGATTTATCTGGGCCCAAGCTGCGTACCGAAGCAGTTTTTCCAGCCATTGGTAAAAAACAGCACCTTCGGCTTTTCCCTGGCGACTCCCTGCAATTGGTACCTGTAGCACCAACGACCAAGGACAAACACGCACTACCGCAGGTATTGGTCACCTTGCCGGAAATTTTTGGCGACAGCCAGCCGGGGCATCGTATTTATTTTGATGATGGTAAAATTGGTGGGCAAATCATATCCGTACAAGCCGATGGCATTGAGGTAAAAATCACGCAAGCTGCTCCGCAAGGCAGCAAACTCCGCGCCGGAAAAGGCATCAACCTGCCCGACACCCGACTGACCCTGCCTTCGTTGACCGCAGCCGACCGGACGCATCTGCCCTTTATTGCGGCGCACGCCGATATTGTCGGCTATTCTTTTGTGCGCCATCCAGCCGATGTGGCAGATTTGCAAGCAGAGCTGAAACAACTCAACCGAGAGGACATCGGTATCATTCTAAAAATAGAAACCAAAGACGCCTTTGAAAACCTGCCCATGCTACTGATGACTGCCATGCGAAGCCCCAAAATCGGGGTGATGATTGCCCGGGGCGATTTGGCCGTAGAGATTGGTTTTGAGCGCATTGCAGAAGTGCAAGAAGAAATTCTCTGGATCTGTGAAGCAGCCCACACGCCAGGTATCTGGGCAACGCAGGTGCTAGAAAAATTAGCCAAAAAAGGCAATGCCTCCCGTGCCGAAATCACCGACGCCGCCATGGCCGCCCGCGCCGAATGCGTAATGCTGAACAAAGGCCCTTTCATTGTAAATGCCGTGGCTACACTTGATGACATCATCCGCCGGATGGAAAAGCACCAGTTCAAACGCAAGAGCAATCTGCGTCCATTGGGGGTGGCTCGTCAGTTTTATTTGCAAACTAATATGCAAAACGAGGCAGAGTAGCTCGCCGACCCGTACCTCGTTCTTCGCATCATTTACTTCAGGCTCTTCCTTTCAGCATCAGATTCCAATACATGAAAGGCAGTCCGTATTTTTTCAGCAGCCACATGCTGTATTGTTCCTTAGCGGTATTGACAAAAGTCGAGATGATCGGGTCGCTGTCGCGCTCATTGGTATAATCAAATTCTGCGAGCAACATCTTGCCATAGCCTGTCACAATTGGGCAGGAAGAATATCCTTGATAACCCGCTTTCAAGTCGCTCTGGCCGCTCATTACATACAGGAGGTTTTCGACCAGCACTGGCGCCTGTTTCCGAATGGCCGCACCAGTTTTAGCAGTGGGCAGAGCCGCCGCATCGCCGAGGGCAAATACATTGGGATAAACCTTGTGCTGTAAGGTGTTGATATCTACATTGATCCAGCCCTGATTGGGTCCATCGGCATACGCCAGCTTGGAGCGGCGGATAAAATCTGGGGCCGACTGCGGCGGTGCTAAGTGCAACATATCGTACGGAATGGCCACCTCGGTTGGCGAAAGCACTTGCTCGCCTAAGTTTTCTTTGCGATGGTAAAGCTTCTCCGGCTCATCGGCGTGGGCCATAATGGAGTAGTACACCATTTTATGCTCCGGGTCAATACGGGTTATTTTATGAAAAAAACGCAACTGAATCTGCTTTTTGTCCACAATCTCCATCAGGGTCTGCTTGAAAGGCTCTGTGCCGAAAATAACCGATCCCGGAGTGATGAAGGCAATGTTGGTTTGCTCACGCACTCCACTGCGGCGAAAATATTCCTCCGCGAGGTACATAATTTTTTGCGGCGCACCTCCGCACTTGATGGGCGTAGCCGGCTGGGTAAAAATGGCGTTGCCCCCCTTAAAATTTTGCAGCACCTGCCAAGTGTGGTCGGGGTCGGTATAATTGCTACAAACACTGTCGCTTTGCAAAGCCTGCCGCAGGCCGGGCAGCTCGTCTATATTCATTTGCACGCCGGGGCAGGCCACGAGATAGTCGTAGGTAATGGCTGAGCCGTCGCGGGTGACAACGGTGTTATTGTCTGCGTCAATGTTTTCTACAAAATCTTGGATCCAAGTGGTGCCACGCGGTATTACGCTGCGCATGCTGCGCTCGGTATCGGCAAAATTGTAAGTGCCGCCGCCTACTAGCGTCCAGGCTGCCTGATAGTAATGCCGATCGGCCGGGTCTATCAGCGCGATGTCTAAGTTTTTGTTTTTTCGCAATAGCTGCGCGGCTACCGTGATGCCCGCTGTGCCGGCCCCGATGATGACAATTTGATGGTGTTGCTGATTCATAACGCTTTTTTATTCAGATGAAAACAAAAGTTCAACCTCGATTATTCAAAATAATATGCTGTTTTACATTGGCAAAGAAAAATAATTTTGAGGTCGCTTATTGTGATACGCATCACTTTGCCTGATGATTTTCATCAAAAAAACCGCTCAGAAGGCAAGGTTTTTAAAAGCTGAATAAAAGCGCAAAACTGCCGTAGCTACGGCAAAGGGTATTGTGCCCTTTTCAATTGGAAATGGCGTACTTATTTATTTTCAAAATGCTGTTTTTCAATGTTTTACAAAAGAAAAAATCGTATTATTCCAGCCCAGATTCCTGGTCGGTTTTTTTCGTTTTTTGCGAAAAAATAATAATCGCAATGACGACCGGAATGCCGAGCAGCACTAATGTGGTGAAAAACATCAGCAAATTAGCCTGAAACCAGTTGATGAGAAACATAGCGCAAGTTGGTTTTGATGAGCTGACAAAATAATGCCTCGTGCCGGGTATGGCAGATGATTTTAATTAGCCGAAGGATTGATTTTTGTCAGTCAGGTGCCTACGCACAGCGAAGCCGCTAATTGAGCGAAAAATTTGGGGCGGCCACGCTCAGGGTGGTGTAGCTGCTGAGCAGGCTGATGTGCACCTCCATGAAACGGGTAAGTGGAAATTCGCGCAGCATTTCGAGCACCTCCACTTCGGAGTTGGCGCTGAAGATAGCCCACATCCGGGCATTGTCGAGCGACAAAGCATAATTGACGAGCTTGCCTTGGGCGAGGTACTTATTGATCACTGTTTCCTGGTAAGGAAGCAATTCGAAGAACTCTTCGGAGAGGTCTTCAGGCAGGTTGAATTCTGCCATAAATTGATATTCTTGATGCATCAAGCCGATGGTTCTTTTCGTTTTATAATGTTGATAACGTCCCTTATTTCTCTGACTTGTTGTTAAACGCTTGAATTGTTCAAAAGTAATGCAAAAAAGCGCATATTTGCGGCCAGAAAACGTCATTTGTCGTATAATGGCAACTTTTTTATTCAGCCAATTATGCCTGCTTTCGGATAGCAAAGATAATATTTCGTGACAATTTTTGACTGAATCCCATAATCTGCCGTAGCCGACATGGGCAGCACGCGCCCGTCCTTGTGCAATATTTTGATTTCATCCTTGGAAGTGCTGTAGGCACTGTTGGTCTCCCGTCCATGAAAAACGAGGTAGTCGGTCATTTCGGGTGCAAAGGTGCCTGTGGCCTCCACCTGCTCGCACACATAACGGATGTATTCCGGCTCGAAAGGCTCGTTGCGCAGCTCCAACCGGAACAGCCGCCGATGTATCAAACAACGGGAAAGATAGGCCAGCAGCGGATCGGAGGCGTGCATCCAGCTTTTGAGCGCCGACATGATGTCGTAATCATCTAACTCAGCAAAACGCTCTAACAAGAGATCGCGCTCGACGATAAAATCAGCAGCGGTGCAGGTTCGATACAAAAAAAACAGCAGGCTGTCGGAGGCGCGCAGGTCCTGCCCCTGCTGCACCAAGTCGCGGGCGCGGCGCAAGGTTTGCACCAACATTTGCTCGGCGGCCAGCACGGTTTTGTGCAAATACACCTGCCAGTACATCAGGCGGCGAGCGATGAGAAACTTCTCCACGGAATAGATGCCTTTTTCTTCTACCACTAATTCCCCGTCTTGCACGGCCAGCATTTTTATAATGCGATCGTAGCCAATCACGCCCTCGTGCACGCCCGTGAAGAAGCTGTCGCGGTTGAGGTAGTCCATCCGGTCCATATCCAACTGGCCAGAAACCAACTGGTGCAGAAATTTTTTCGGATATTCGTCTAAAAAAATCTGGATTGCTAAGCTAAGCCGCCCGCCCATCTCGTCGTTGAGTTTTTGCATAAACAGCACCGACAACTCCTCGTGGTGCACCTGAATGAGCGTATGCTCAAGGGTATGCGAAAATGGCCCATGCCCTATATCGTGCAGCAAAATGGCGATACTGAGGGCTTCGGCCTCGGCCTCAGAAATATCAGTATCCTTACTGCGCAATACTTCGATGGCCTGCCGGGTAAGATGAAAAGCCCCCAGCGCATGGTGAAAGCGCGTGTGCAAGGCGCCCGGATAGACATAATGCGTGAGGCTGGTCTGTTTGATGCGGCGCAGGCGCTGAAAATACGGATGCTCGATGAGGTCGAAAATGAGGCCGCCGGGTATGTTGAGAAAGCCATAGACCGGGTCGTTCAATATTTTTCTGCTGCGCTGCATAGCTTTCGTTGATTTCGCATGAAAAACAGCCCGTAAGGTACGTCGGTTTTTAGAGAAAAGAAAGACCGAGCAGGCGGTCGGGCTTTTTCTGGTTAGCGCCAGTTGAGAAGTTTGCGATAGGTAGCCAATATTTCCTGTGGCTCGCGCCCTTTACGGAACATTCTGAAAACGATAAGGTTGGCGATTTGTACTCGAAAATAGCCGTTCTCTCGATACTTGCGCGCCGAAATCAGGGTATCTTTTTGAATAATTTTGAAAGGATGCTGCTGCCGGGCCCGAATCATAAAATCGTACTCTTCCATGATGCAGTATTTTTCGTGATAGCCCTCCAATTCGTCGAACAGCGGGCGGGTCACAAACAGCGACTGGTCGCCGCCCCGGCACCACAAAAAGTCGAAACGCGTCATAAAAGAATTCAAGCGCAGCAAGGGGTTCGAGGATTCAAACCGAAATCGAAAGCCGCCGATGGGATACCCTTCCTGCACGGCTGTCAGCACATCCGTCATATAGCTAAGCGGTGGCAGCGTATCGCCATGCACAAAGTAGAGCACCGCACCGGTGGCATGGTGTGCACCAAAATTCATCTGCACCGCACGCCCACAGCGGGGTGATTGCAACACCTGTGCGCCAGCCAACTTCGCCAGCGACACGGTATCGTCGGTGCTGCCGCCATCCACTACCAGCAATTCGGCAATGTGCCCTCCGCCGCCCTCTTGCAGGCGCCGTAGCAGCCGCGCGATGTTGTCCGCTTCATTCAGAACCGGGATGATAATACTCACTTTCATTTTTTTCCAATCTATTCAATCCGAATATTGGGTTGAAACCATTAAAATAGTAAGTCTATGTGAAAAATAATCCCGTAGGGATGGTATAATTGTAAAGGGTATAAAAAACCGATTGGAACCCCAACGGGGTGACACCGTACCCGTATGATATATCACCCCGATGTGGTTCAAAAATATTGATTATCAATTTAGCTACAAATTTTTCACCCCTTCGGGGTTCGCTCTATATGCGCATTATACGTAAAACCAATCTACGAACGGCCGGTGCCGGTCGGATGCCCGCTGCTGTTAAAAAATTATAACTGTTTTTTTAGCTACTTCATGCAACTATTAGTCAGGTTTTTGCATCTTTATGGTGTTAAAATTGGTCCTTATTTTGTCACTATTCTAACATTTAGCGTTTTGAAATTGTCATGTCGTTTTACACCACCAAAACCCCTTTTGCTATGAATTTGAAAACATTCGGCATCGCAGCAGTTGTTCTGATTTTATCCATCGTTGCTTGGCGATGGCTACGCCCTACCCAAAGCGCGGGCGAAACTGCCGAGCTTAGCGTCACCGTCCGCCAGGGCGAATTTAAAGTAAAAGTGACCGCTACCGGCGAATTGCAAGCCAAACGTTCCGAAAAAATCAGGGGACCGCAAGGTATGCGTACCGTGGGCATCTGGCAAACCAACATTACCGACATGGTGCCCGAAGGCACTCTGGTAAGTGAAGGCAATTATGTAGCCTCACTCGACAAAACCGAACTTACCACCAAAATGCGAGACGCCCAAACCGAAA
The DNA here is from genome assembly GCA_937872385.1 of uncultured Saprospiraceae bacterium. Taxonomy (GTDB): domain Bacteria; phylum Bacteroidota; class Bacteroidia; order Chitinophagales; family Saprospiraceae; genus JADJNW01. Next base: position 124,719 of record CALMSO010000056.1, on the reverse strand, counting down.
TTGATAAAATCCTGACGCAATTAGAACAAGCCAAAATAGATACCGCCATTGAAATGCGCGGGCTGCGCGACCAGTTGGTCAATCTTCAGTTTCAGCGCAAGGAGAAAGAACTCCAGCTTGAGCAAAGCAAATACGAGCCGCCCAGTGTGATTCAGCAAGCCAAACTCGACTTAGAGCGCACCGACCGCGACTACCAGCAGCTTTTGCAAAAATTGCAACTGACCAAGGAAAAATCCGACGCGCGCATTTCTGAAATCAATGCTTTACTGCGCCAAAACCAGGAGCGCTACAATCGCCTCGCCGAGCTTTCTGGCGAATTCACCGTCATGGCACCCAAGGCTGGAATGGTCATTTATGCGCGTAGCTGGAATGGCAAGATCGGACCCGGCTCTCAGGTGCAAGCTTGGGATCCAATTGTGGCCGAATTACCCGACCTCTCGGACATGGTATCCAAAACCTATGTCAATGAAGTGGACATCAGCCGCGTGCGCAAAGGGCAGGATGTTAAAATAAAAATTGACGCTTTTCCTGACAATGACTACACGGGCACCGTTATTCAGGTAGCTAATATTGGCGAACAATTGAAAGACTACGACGCCAAGGTCTTCGAGGTGCTCATTCAACTCAACGAAACCGATTCGGTGATGCGCCCGGCCATGACCACCAGCAATGAAATCGTTACCTATGTGTATCCGGATGTAGTGTTTATTCCTATCGAAGCCCTTCAGAGCGACAGTGTTTCTTTTGTGTATAAAAAACAGGATGGTAAAATCATCCGACAGGAAGTGATAACGGGCGAAAGCAACGCCGACGAAATTATCATTGCACATGGACTCGCTGCCAACGATGAAATATTGCTCACCGTACCCAAAGATGCGAGCAAGTTACCCTTCTCGCCCTTGCCTGCCGAAGTGAAGGAAACCATCCGCAAACAACAGGAAGCAGCCCGCAAACAAAGGGAAGCCGATGCCCTGGCCCGCAGCCGGAAAATACCCGACGAAAACCTACGCAGCGACGAAGGCGGCGGCGGCGGATTCATCATCATCAATTGACGAGCGCCATCATTTCTGCACGTTTTTTAAGGATAACGGTCAACTTCTCAAGCGCATGCAACGAATATTTTTCAACTTTCTGTTAGCCATGGAAGCCGTCTTGGCCAATCGGCTGAGGGCTTTCCTTACGGGTTTGGGCATCCTGTTTGGCGTGGCCGCTGTTATTGCTATGCTGGCTATTGGCGCGGGCGCCAGGCAGTCCATTCTAGACCGAATGAAACTCATTGGCACCAACAGCATCGTCATTCGGGCGGTCGTACCCGACCCCAACGCCGAGCAAGAGCAGTCCACTGGCTCTAATAGCAGCGGCAACAATGAAAAAAACAAGCGCCCGTGGTCGCCGGGGCTTACGCTCGAAGACCTTACCGCTTTGGAAAATGTACTCCCTGGCATAGAGCGCATCAGCCCGGAAATTGTGCTCAACACAAACCTCATACAATCAGCCCGCCTCGAAAAAGGACGCTGCATCGGCGTGACCAATGCTTTTTTTGAACTCAATAACCTACGCCTTGGGCAGGGGCAGTTCTTTCATTCCGAACACCTGGCCGGTGGCCGCCCGGTTTGTATCATTGGTAAAAACATCCAAACCCGTTTTTTTCCAAATGAATCGCCCGTCGGGCAGCAAATCAAAGCCGGCAACACTTGGCTGACCATCGTTGGGGTGCTGGAAAAACGACAAGCCAGCCGCGAAAGCTTGCAAAACTTAGGCATCCGCGATTACAACGACGATCTGTACGTGCCTGTGACCACTGCGTTGCTCCGCTTCAAAAACCGGGCTACCGTAAGCAAAGCCGACCTGCGCCAGGGCTTCAGTCGAAATGAACAAAAAAAAGACAACAACTACCACCAGATAGACCGGGTTGTGGTGCGCGTGAGCGATTCCCAATACCTCCGCGCCACGGCCGATGTGACCGCCCGCTTGCTCAAGCGCCGCCATCGGGATGTGGTTGATTTTGAAATAGAAGTGCCGGAGCTATTGCTCGAAGAGCAGCAAAAAACCCAGGAAACCTTCAATTTAGTGCTGGCGGCCATTGCCGGCATTTCGCTATTGGTGGGCGGCATTGGCATTATGAACATCATGCTGGCCTCGGTGCTGGAGCGCATCAAGGAAATCGGGGTGCGGCGCTCTCTCGGTGCGCAGCAGGGCGATATTGTGCAGCAGTTTCTCTTCGAAGCGGTCTTTATCAGTTTGCTCGGTGGCTTGCTCGGTGTAGTGTTGGGGGTGGTGGCCGCGCGCATCATCACCAATTCATTTGAAATACCAGCCGTGGTATCCGCTTGGTCGGTTATACTGGCATTCGGCGTAGCGGCTTCGGTTGGGCTGATCTTTGGCATTTTTCCGGCGCGTAAGGCCGCCCGGCAAGATCCGATCAAGGCACTGCGGGTAGAATGATGACACTTCGGAATTTTGTACAATTCTTGCCATTCACATGAGTGTTTTATGTATCAAATTTGCCTAAAATACTGACAATCAATTGTTTAAAACAAATAATTTTCAATATTAAAACTGCAAAACAAACGAGTTTTGACTACCAAAACTGTCTGATTTACAAATACTGCCGTATGAAAAAAAAATACCTACTCCTGAGTCTGCTGGGTTGTTTGGTCATGGCAACAGCACTCGCTCAAGAACCCGACACCTACCAACTGACCTTAGAACAAGTAGTGCAGATAGCTCAAAGCGATGCGCCAGAAGTGCAATTAGCCAAAACCCGCCTGAGCAATCGCTATTGGTCGTACCAGACTTTCCTGTCGGACTATCGGCCGCTCATCGGGCTGAACGCTACGCTACCCAATCTCAATCGCTCTATCAACTCCATTATACTGCCCGACGGTAGCGAAGCCTTCATCCAGCGCTCGCTCATGAATACGCAGGTGGGTTTGTCTTTGCAGCAAGACATTCCGCTGACTGGCGGTACAGTATTTGTCAATACGCGCCTCGGACGGCTCGATGTATTCCCAACCGACAATAACCCCGGCTCAATTTCCTATCTTTCTACCCCGATTTCGATTGGTTTTGTGCAGCCTTTGTTTGGCTTCAATGCCCTGAAATGGAATCGAGAAGTGGAGCCCCTGCGCTATCAGGAAGCCAAACGCGGCTTTTCGGAAGATATGGAGGAAGCCGCCTATCGCGCTTCGCAACTGTTTTTCGAGGTGCTCATTGCTCAGCTCAATTTAGAGGCCGCCCGGCAAGAAAAAGCCAATGCCGACACCTTGTACGAAATTTCCAAGGGTCGTTTTGAAGTTGGAAAAATAGCCGAAACTGAGCTGTTGCAAATAGAACTCAGCGTAGCTAATGCCGAAAATGCCTTAGCTCAAGCCACCCTCAACCAGCAGTCGAGCACCGAAGAGTTGCGCATTTTTTTGGGTATTCAGCGCGGCGTTCGCTTTGAAATGATACCCCCCACTGAGATCCCCGATTTCGTGATCAATGCCGAGCAAGCTTTACAGTACGCCTTGCAAAACCGCAGTCAGATTATCTCCTTAGAGCGACGCCTGCGCGAGGCCGAGCGCAACGTAGCCCGCGCCAAGGGCGAGACCGGTACCCAGATGAACCTATTTGCCAGCTTCGGTTTGTCGCAAACCGCTGGCACCCTCGGCAATGCTTACGAAAGTCCATTAAACCAGGAACAAGTCACGCTGGGGCTACAGGTACCCATTGCCGACTGGGGCAAGACGCGGGCCCAACGCGAGGTAGCCAAGTCAAACCTTGATCTGGAGCGCATGAATGTGTCGCAAGAGCGCGTCAATTTCGAGCGCAATGTATTGCTGAAGGTGCAGCAGTTCGATTTGGTGCGCGACCAAGTGCAGCGGGCGCTGCGGGCTTACGAGGTATCACGCCGCCGGCAGGAGATGACCCGCAATCGGTATTACATTGGCAAAATTGGTATTGTAGAACTGAACATTGCCGTGCAAGAGCAAGAAGCCGCCCGCCGCAATTATGTCAGTGCCCTGCAGAGTTTCTGGATGGCTTATTACGACCTGCGCCGCAGTACTTTGTATGATTTTGCGAATAATCGCTCGTTGGTCAATTTGCCGGCAGGCTACTGATGCCCCCCAACTAAATAACGCCGAATATAGTTTTGTAAAATTTACGTCACATCTCTCAAGCTAATATCCGTAGGGGGCTTGGCTTGCCGCGTTTGGCTCGTATATGTTTCTGCCATCAATAGACTGATTTTCCGCGTTAAGTGTTACCTTTACGACAATTTCGCTATGTAGTCCTGAATAAGGCATGAAAATCGGGTGACACCAGCCAGGGTAAAGACCCTGCACCAACCGAACTTTGGAGCTGCATCTTTAGATGACGCCAAGCATTGGCCATCCGTTTTTTTGCAATGAGCAGTGGTAGCGATTAAGTACTGGGATTTTGTTAATGTTATTGGTGAATTGTTATTTAGGACGGGGTTTAAAAAAGGTTTAAAGGGGGATAGGTTGAATAGGGAGATAGGATGTATGGGGTTTAAAGGTTGAGAAGTTTAAAGGTTGACAGCGCATCTAACTTCTATTGTCTATTATCTCAAATCCAAGATCTGGCACCTCAATTTTATCCCTTGATAATCAGCGTTTCATGATTTTTTGCTAAAAATAACGATGCCCGGGTACTTATTTACGTTTGCGTATTATTTTTCCAATTGTTTCAACTTTTTAAACTGCTTTTTTGACAATGACAGCACCAAAGTTTTTATCTCAGGCCAACTCGTTTCACGCCGAGCTGAGACACCGCATCAATGCTTACTTTGTAGAGGTAGGCAAAGCCAAAACCGGCAACTACGAATTGTTTCTTAAAGCCATCATTCTGGTGGTTAGTTTCATTCTCATCTACACGCATTTAGTGTTTTTCACACCCGCTTACTGGTTTGCCATCATCGAATGCATCGTATTGGGCGGCCTCACGGCGGCCATTGGTTTCAACGTAATGCACGACGGCGCGCACGGCAGCTTCAGCAAGTACAAATGGGTAAACGAACTGGCGGGGCTTTCGCTCAATTTCCTCGGCGCCAATGTATTCATGTGGAAAACCAAGCACAATGTAGTGCACCATACTTTTACCAATATTGATGGCGTGGACGACGACATTGACGCCCGCCCTTTCTTGCGCCTGTGCGAATCGCAAAAGTTTTACAGCATACACCGCTATCAGCATCTCTATTTCTGGGCGGCCTATGCCATGCTGTACCTTTACTGGATATTTTTTACCGATTATGAAAAATATTTCACTCGCAAGGTAGGCAATATGCCCCTGAAAAATATGCACCTCAAGGATCATATCACTTTCTGGGCATTCAAGCTGATACATATTTCTCTTTTCTTAATAGTACCAATTTATATGGTCGGTTTCCTGCCCTGGTTGGTTGGTTTTCTGATTTACGGCATGTTCACGGGCCTTGTATTGAGCCTCGTGTTCCAATTGGCACATACCGTAGAAGAGACGCAGTTTCCGGCGGCCGTGCAGCCTGTCAATCAAATTGAAGACGAGTGGGCCATTCACCAACTGAAAACCACCGCCAATTTTGCCCCCAAAAACAAGATCATTACTTGGCTCGTGGGTGGCTTAAATTATCAAATCGAGCACCACCTGTTTCCGAATATTTCGCATATTCACTATCCGGCCATCAGCAAAATCATCAAGCAGGCCTGCGCCGAATATGGCATTCCTTACATCGAGCACGCCCGTACGCGCTTTGCGGTGGCTTCGCACGTAGCCCACTTGCGCCAGTTGGGCCAATTGAGCCGAGCCGAAAACTAAGCCGCGCGCGCCTCAGGTTTCGGACCCATATTGCCGGTATCGCCTTTTGTGCCTTACCGGCAATGTTTTTTTTGGCCCGCCCGCTGCGGCCGGTTGCACCGTCTTCGCTTTGCACACGTTTTCGTTTGTTCGCTTTTTGAATGACTGAAAATCAACGTCAAAGTATCCAGAAAATTTGGAATTTATCCCTTAAAGCATTTACCTTTGCAGGGCTTTTTTGAGCAGAAAAGTATTGTGCTGCTATTTCAGCCACATTACTTTGATTATCAGGGCTATATAAAAACAAAATTACAGTAGTACGCATTGGAGCAGCTTCGCGTCGGATAAGCTGACCAAGCTCAACATCAAATAAAAAAGGTATTAGAATGGCTTTAATCGGAAAAATTCGGAAGAGTATGTGGATAGTCGTGGTGCTCATTGCACTCGGCTTAGGCGGTTTTATCTTGCAAGATATGACTTCCGGACAGCAGATGATGGGTGGTATGCAAACCACCATTGGCAAAGTAAATGGCAATAAAATTGACTGGAACAACTTCGCTACGACGGACAACGTCATCGAATCTGTACTGTTTCAGGGGGCCAGCCGCGACGTGTATGCCCGCCGCAATGTACTGTGGGACTACTACGTGGAAGAGGCAATTGTGAAAGAAGAAGCCGAAAAATTAGGGCTTGGCGTAAGCAAAACCGAGCTGCTCGACTTGCAATTCGGTGTTAACCTCAGCCCGGTTATCCGCCAGCGTTTTGTTGACCAGTCAACAGGGCAGGTCAATCGCCAGCGCCTCAATGAATTCAAAACCGCTATCGAAACCAATCAACTCACCGACCCGATGCTGCGCGCTTACTGGGCGCACCAGGAAAAGGAAATCATCAAGGATCGCCTGCAAGGCAAGCTGGCGGGTATGGTGTCCAAAGCTATTTATACGCCTACTTGGATGGCCGAAATGGGTTTCCGGGAGCAAAATGAGCGCGTCAGCTTTGAGTATGTGCGTGTGCCCTTCGACGAAATTGATAACTCCGAAGTAGCGCTGGAAGACAAGGATTACGAAGCTTTTTTGAAAGAAAACGCCGAGCGTTTCCGCCTCAAGGAAGAAACCCGCCGCCTGCGCTATGTGATGATAGACGTATTCCCCACGGCCGCGGATTCGGCCGCCATCCGGCAGCAGATTGCCGACTTGGTCCCAGATTTTGAAAGTACCGACGAGGATTCCCTTTTCGTAGAGCGCAACTTTGGTTTCTACGACGTCACTTATTTCAAAAAAGATGCTTTGAGCGATGCCATTGCCGACACGGTTTTCAAACTGCCTGTAGGCACCGTTTATGGTCCATACTTAGATGGCAATACGTATCAAGCCGTAAAAGTACTTGACCGAAAAGTACTGCCCGACTCGGTGCGCTCACGCCACATTTTGGTGCAAGCCTTCGACCAGATGTCGTACTTCACTGCCCAAAGCCGCGTGGATAGCCTCAAGGGGCTGATTGAAGCGGGCACGCATTCTTTCGATTCGCTGGCGAGCTACTTTGGCTCCGATGATACCCGTACTAAAGGTGGCGACCTCGGCTTTGCTGCGCCGGGCCAAATGGTAAAAACCTTCAACGACCTGATTTTTTATCAAGCCGAGCCAGGTAAATTATATACCGTTGCAACGGAATTTGGTGTGCACCTCGTAGAAGTGACTGGTCGGAAGTTTATCAATAATGATAGCGGTGTAAAGCTGGCGTATTTGTCGCAAACCATTGTGCCAAGCCAAGATACCCAAAACGACGCTTATGAGCAAGCCCTCGAGCTGGCCAGTCTCAACCGAACCCTCGACAAGTTTGAGGCGGCCGTCAAGGCAAATCCTGATTTGAATATAGAAACTTCGGCCTTGCTGCGGCGCAATGACTTTACGGTCGGTGCTTTCAATGCTGGACAGGCCGGCCGCGACATTGTACGCTGGGCTTTTGAAGCCCAAAAGGGAGCCGTTTCGGCGGATGTTTATGCCATCCAAGATCAAGTAGAATTGTTCAACAGCGCTTATTTGGTCGTTGCCTTGCAACACGTTCAGAAGCCGGGCATTCCTTCCGTTGACCTGATTAAGGCAGACATAGAGCAGCAGGTAATCAACAAGAAAAAGGGTGAACTAATCGCTGCCCGCATGCAGGGGAAAGCCCTACCGGCGCTGGCCACCGAGTTCGGCACGACAATAGACACTGCGCAAAATATCACTTTTGCTACGCCATCGGTACCCAATGTGGGCAGCGAGCCGAAAGTCATTGCGGAAGCGCTTTCACTGGCAGAAGGCACTGGCTCTAAGCCAATTGTTGGCAATGCCGGAGTTTACAAAATCAACGTTATCAGCAAAACGCCGGCCCCACAGGCCGTGGATGTTTCGCTGAACAAATCCTCGATGGCTATGTCCACTCGTATGCAAGTACCCATGCAATTGATGCAAGCTATGCGTAAAGATGCCAAAATAAAGGATAATCGCTTTACTTTTTACTAACGACAGAGCGAAAAACAGACAAACGAGCCAGGCTGTGTGTGAAAAACCGCAGCCTGTTTGTTTTTATAAATGCGGGGTTTTTTATCTTTGCGGCAGCGCCGAGGCAATTACCAACCAGAAGCGCGACATTCTTGCAAATAAGTTAACTATTCACAATTCCAATTTTTCAAACTATGGCAGACATTACAAACAGAGGGAGCAAAGGACGTTTTATGTTGTATTTTTTCCTCGCACTGTTCTTGTTTATCATTTTAGTGGTATGGATTTATAATCGCAATTTTGCCGATTTGCCAAGCTAATTTCATGACCTACAGCAAATAGTCGAAAGGTACAACGGCAAATACGAATACATTTCAGTTGCGCTATTTGCTGCTAAAACAAGCATGCGCCAGAAAACCAAAACCTTGATTTTTAACAATTTATTCAAATAGCGAACCGCGAATAGCGAACCACGAATAGCAAACCGCGAACAGCGTCAATCATACATGGCCTCCACTTCCTTGCGGTATTTTTGTAGAATATATACCCGTTTGGCCTTCAAGGTGGGCGTTAGTTCTCCGGATTCTTCCGACCAGTCTTGGTGCAGCAGATGAAAACGGCGCACCCGCTGGTGGCTGGCAAGTCTTTCATTGACTACTTCTATTTCTTGCTCCATTTTTTTCAGCACTTTAGGGTTGAGCACCATGTATTGTGGGGCCGTCCAGTGCACCTTATGCTCTTTGCACCATTGCTGCAAGCGATTAAAATCGGGCACCACAAGTGCAGCTACATAGGATTGGTTGAAACCCGCTACAATACATTGCTCGATAAACATACTGGATCGCAGTTGCTGCTCTACCAACTGTGGGGCTACGTACATCCCGGAGGTCGTTTTAAAAATATCCTTTTGCCGGTCGGTAATGCACAAAAAACGCTTGTGTACGAATTTGCCCACATCACCCGTATGCAACCAGCCCTCCGGACTTAGCACAGCCGCCGTTTCATCCGGCTTTTTATAATAGCCCAGCATCACGTTGGGCCCCTGCACCAAAATCTCCCCTTCGCCGTTTTCGTTTGGTTGGTCAATTTTTACCATCACCCCGGGCACTGGTATGCCCACCGTGCCGAAGCGCACGCCCCCCGGCTCAAAACGATTGAAAGCCACTACCGGCGAGGTCTCGGTGAGTCCATATCCTTCCCGAATGCGAATGCCCGCCGCCGAAAATAGCCGCCCCAACTTAGGCTGAAGTGCTGCCGCACCTACGGCAATCCCTTCCACCGAGCCACCCAACTGCCGCCGCCAAAGCCGATAAACCAACAGATCAGCAATTAAATGCGAAAACCAATAACCAGGCAATGGAATACGCTTGGTTTCATTGTATTTTTCGCCGAGGCGAATAGCCCAACGCACCAGCCGCCGCACTAAGCGCGGCCGTTTGTCGGTTTCTTCGAGGATAGTTTGATAAACGCGCTCCAGCACTTTGGGCACTGCTGTGAAATAATGCGGACGGGCCGCGCGCAAATCGTCGAGGACTGCCTCCCGGCTTGCCGGATAATATACATCGGTGCCTGCGGCCATATAGGTGTAAACGACCATGCGCTCAAAGATGTGGCTCAGGGGCAAAAAACTGAACACTCGACATTCATAATTTACTGGAATAAGCGAGATAACCGATTTTACATTACTGACAATATTGTGGTGCGAAAGCATGACGCCTTTGGGGTCGCCGGTAGTGCCGGAGGTGTAGATAATGGTTGCTAAACTTTCAGGAGCAATGGCGGCTTTGCGGGCGGCAATCTCCTGTAGGGCTGTTTCATCAGGTTCACATACAAGTTCGTCCCAGGTAGCTCGGTCGAAGGTTTTTTCCATGCAAAAAAGATGCTCCAGCGATGGTATATTGGGCCGCACGACCAAAATACGCTCATAAAGCGTGGCATCCGCCGTCACACAAACCCGCACTCCTGCTTCGCGCAGGATGTACTCCACCTCTCGAAAACTGGAAGTAGCGTGCAAGGGCACTACCACCGCGCCAATTTGTTGTGCCCCTAAGTCAAAAAAATTCCAGCGCGGGCTACCGCTATGCGCAATGATAGCTACTTTATCGCCAGATTGTATGCCGAGGCGCAATAGCCCAGCACTGACTCGATCGGTTTCTCGCAAACAGTCAGCAGTATCATAACTCTGCCAGCCCTCACCCTGTCGAATGGATAAGGCAGCCGCGTTGTAAGGAAATCGTTGCTGCTGATAAGGCAGGATGTCAAAAATCCGGTGGAAGTCCATAGGTGCTGAGATATCGTTGGTTTTCCCAATGAAGCTAAGCATTTTTTTTAAATCGGCAAATATTGGTTGGTAAATATGTTTATCAACCAATAACTTCACTCCTGCACGTGCAGGCAGAACCCTACTCCGTGAATGTTTTCAATGCGGAGGCGGGCGTCTTCGCTGAGGTATTTGCGCAAGCGAGAAATGAACACATCAAGGCTACGGCCGAGGAAGTAATCGTCTTCTCCCCAGATTTGTTCCAGAATTTCAGAGCGTTTCACTACTTGGTTGCGATTGATAGCCAAAAAGCGGAGCAGATCAGCTTCTTTTTGCGTGAGGCGCTTGGGGGTACCGGCACTAACGAGTGTGAGGTTGGTGTAGTCAAATGTGTAGCTACCAATGCGCAATAGCGCGGGCGGCTCTGCGAAGTTGACCTTGCTGCGGCGCAGAAAAATTTCAATTTTCAACATTAGTTCTTCGATGCTGAAAGGCTTGGTGATATAATCATCGGCACCGAGTTTTAAGCCTTCGAGGCGGTCTTCCTTCAGCGATTTGGCAGTAAGAAAAAGAATGGGAATATCGCGGTCGGTTTTGCGGATTTCACGCGCCAGCGTAAAGCCGTCCATTTCAGGCAGCATCACATCGAGGAGGCAAAGGTCGAATTGCGCGTCTTGCAAAGTATGCAAAGCCTGCTGCCCATCAAAGCAATGGGTAATATGATAGCCTTGCAATTCGAGATTGTCGCGGGTCACAAAGCTTAGCGTTTCGTCGTCTTCTACGTACAGTAAGTGTGGCTTTTTGCTCATATTATTCGCTTTTCGCAGTTCTATTCAACTTGCCCATTTTCAGATAAACTCATTGTCTCTCAGGTTGGTATGCACACTTGCACGTCCGTGCCCCGACCTTCGGCGCTATCTAAGCGCAGGCGCCAGCCGTGTTTGCGGCAGATGCTTCTTACGTAAAACAACCCCAGCCCAAAACCTTTCACATTGTGCACATTGCCCGTCGGCACCCGATAGAATTTTTCAAAAATGCGCGCCTGGTGCGCTGGCGGTATGCCGATGCCCCGGTCAGCGATGGTCAGGCATATCTGGTGTGGCTCGCGGGTGGTGCGCAGGGTAATGTCGGGTGCGGCTCGGCAGTATTTTATGGCATTATCGAGCAAACTGTGCACGATGTTGGACAAGTGCAGCCGGTCGGCATGGATTACAAGCGATTCAGGTGCAAAATTCGTACGAATCTGCCCGCCTTGCTCTTCTACAGGCATTCGGACGGAAGCCACTGCCTCTTCCAACAGTTCGTGCAAGGCCACGGGTTCGAGGTTCAATGCGACATTGCCACGTTCAATGAGGGCAAGCTGCAGCACGCTTTCTACCTGATTGTTGAGCCGCAAATTCTGCTCGCTGATAATGGAGGCATACTGCCGAAGGCGCGCGTCGGACTGAATCAGCGGATGGCGCAAGAACATATCCGTAGAGATTTTGATAGAAGAAATCGGGGTTTTGAACTCGTGCGTCATATTGTTGATAAAATCCTTTTGCATTTCCGAAAGCTGCTTCTGACGCAAAATAACGAACATAGAATAGGCAAAAAAGACTACTGTGACTAATAAAATAAGCGACAGTACAATGGACAATTGCATTTTGCTAAATAAATAACCGGAGCGCGTCGGAAATTTTACACCAAAATAGTAAGTAAATTCGCTATACTTAGGAAACTGGCTGTAAGCAATGTCCTTTTTGCGTTCGGGCGTATAGCTGCAATAATTGCCATACACCATTTCGTCGGTATGACAGTCAAAAACAGCGTATTCAAAGTCTATATGCAGGGCTAAGGCCTCCATTTCGCGTTGCAGAAAATATTCTAAATTGTGGGTGTCAATTTCGTCAGCGATATTTACTACGTAATAATTGGAAGTCCGTTGCCGGATGACATTGCGCGTGGGCAAGGCCGTACCACTTAGCTCTGACAGAGAGCGCGCTACATTGTATAGCGCCAGGTGTGCTTTCTGGTTGAATTCTTCTTCGTTGATGTTCCAAGTACTCAGCACCCAGTAGGTTTGCAGAGCAATGATACCAATAATGGCTGCCGCTCCCAGAAAAACCACTCTTGTAATTGTGCTGCTTTTCATAATACGTTTGACCCTTTGACGCTGGTCTTGTTCTTCTTAGCCAACAACTGTTAATTAAGCGTTTTTTTACTTTACAATTACAAATTTTATCCCTTTTCCGGCATTATACAAATGCTTAACACCTCATTAACAATGATTTTTGTTGTGGTAAAATAATTTTTCAGCCAGAATGACAAATCATTTCCGTAAATTTGCGGCAATCTTATTGGTAATAATAAAACCAAGCCTCCGGAATGCGCCCACGAAGATGGTACATTTGGCGAGGTGTCAATTCAAAATACCTGATTAATTTTGCGTAATACGGCACGTTTTTTAGCAATAATAACGGTATTCACAGCAGTGACGCTCACCTGCGCCGCCCAGCCCTCCCACAATCCCTTTGAACTAACGCCGCGCCTCCGCCCCACTACTGACAGTGCGACGACCTCGGCCGCAGCCTCCGAGCATCCTTTTGATCTTGTTGCGCCTTCGGCTGCAGCCCGCCCCGCAGCGGCCGCCAAATCGAAGCCCGTTCCACCCCGCCCTACGCTCAGCGACGCCGATGCCTGGCAACGCTTTCGTTTTTTGTCCATTGTGGGCATTTGCCTCCTACTTACCTTGCTCATGACCGTCTTGCGCGGCTTTTTTCAGCGGAGCTACCAAGCTTTCATCAACGACACCATGATGAATCAGGTGTATCGAGACCGCGAAGCCGTAGGGCCTTTGCCGTTCTTGCTGTTGTATAGCTTGTTTTTTCTCAATGGCGGTTTATTTACTTTTTTTTTGCTGCGATTTTATGACCTATCCTTACCCGGCGGGCTGTTTTTGCAATGGGGCTACTGCATAGGGGCGCTCGCTGTTCTAATGGCAGTAAAGCATCTGATGCTTACGTTCCTCGGCGCACTTTTCCCTTTAGAAAAAGAAATGCGGCTGTACAATTTTCTGATTATGACCTTCGGCATTATCATCGGCATCATGCTCACCCCGGTGAATATTCTTTTGGCCTATGGCCCGGAGTCCATTGCTCCACAAATTGTTTATTTAGCCCTTGGAGCTACAGTATTAGTGTATTTATTTCGCTATTTTCGCAGTATTTTCATCGCCAACCGGTTCACTACTTTTCATCTATTTCACTTTTTGTTGTATATTTGCAGTGTCGAAATCGCACCCGTCATGGTTTTGGTCAAATTTGTTTTGAACCAAATTTAATCCTGAAGGGTATTTAAAACCAAAACTTTCACTTGATGGCAGTTAATGGAAAAGTGCAAGCGGAGACCTACAAGAAGGTAAAAACCATCTTAGTCACGCAGCCCAAACCGGAACGATCACCTTACTACGATCTGGAAGAAAAATACGGCTTGCAAATAGACTGGCGCCCGTTCATTCATGTAGAACCTGTATTGGCCAAGGACTTTCGCAAACAGCGCGTTTATCCTGACCAGTACCCTGCAGTCATTCTCACCAGCCGCAATGCAGTGGACCACTTCTTTCGCCTATGCGAAGAAATGCGCATCAAAATGTCGCCGGATACCAAATATTTTTGCCTGTCGGAAAATATTGCCAACTATTTGCAAAAGTTCATTGTGTATCGCAAACGCAAGGTTTTTGCAGGTAAAAAGAAGATCGAAGACCTCGCCGCTGCTCTGAAAAAGCACAAAAACGAGAAATTTCTACTCCCTTGCTCCAATCTGGGGGCCAAGGAAGTAACTTCCTACCTCGAAGAAAACGGCTACAACTACCAGGACGCTATGATGTACCAAACCGTAGCCTCCGACCTCAGCGACCTGAGCGATGTGACCTACGATGTACTGGTGTTTTTCAGCCCGCTCGACATCACCTCGCTGTACGAAAATTTCCCGGATTTCAAACAAAACGAAACCCGGATTGCTGTTTTTGGCAATAGCACCACCCACGCCGTGCATGAACGCGGCCTAACCGCCAACATCAAAGCGCCGGTGCCCGACGCGCCCAGCATGACGATGGCTTTGGAAAAGTACCTACAAGTATCGAATAAAGAGGACAACTAAAACCGTCCTTTGGAATTGAAGAAAAAATGCACCCCGTCGGGCCGGATATTCGGTGCGCCGGGGTGTAATCACTTTTAGCTAATCATCCTGCTAAAAACACCCTCAGGGCAACTCGACCAGTCGCCTTTTTGTAAAAACAAACCACTCGGCTAACAACTTATCGCCGGAAATCACTGTTTTCCATCACGTATGGACGATTTTATCAACAAAATAGCCGATCGCTTGCGCCAGCCTCTGCCCGGAGCTGAGGCGCAATACAAGCTCGCGCACGTCAGTCGGCATCATGCACCTACCCCGCCCGACGATGTGCGGCAGGCAGCCGTATTGGCACTTTTCTACCTTAAAGCGGACGACTGGCACATCGTACTCATCGAGCGGGAAAGCTCCAACCCAAATGATCGCCACGGCGGGCAAATCGGTCTCCCTGGTGGAAAATACGAAGCAGGCGATGCCTCCCTACAAGACACTGCCCTGCGCGAAGCGGAAGAGGAAGTAGGCGTGGACGCCAGCCGGGTGGAAGTGCTCGGTGCCTTGACGGAACTGTACATTCCGGTGAGCAATTTTCAGGTGAATCCCTATGTCGGTTTTACCAATTATACGCCCAATTTTTCGCCGCAGATAGAAGAAGTACGCGCCATTTTGGAAGTGCCTTTTCGCGTTTTCCAGCAGCCGGAGGCGTTGCGCAGCACCGATTTGCGCATTACCCCAAACATTACCCTACGCAATGTGCCCTATTTTGCGGTGCAAGATAAAATCGTCTGGGGCGCTACCGCCATGATGCTCAGTGAACTGATAGAAGCCCTTCGGTAGTTCGGATGGTCACCTGACCCCCCCCGGCAAACTTTAATTCCGGTCAGAATGTTTTGCTTTCAAGCGTAAACCGCTAATTTTGTGCGAATTTTCAAAAATCATGATTGCATCCTACTTTGGCACCCATTTTTTCCGTTAGCGTTGCAATGCAGTGCTCTACTCACCTTTGTACCCGGTTTCATTATTACCATAGAAAAAGTTAACCATTCTCAATATGCTCGACAAGTTAATTGCAATAGAAGACCGTTATCGCCATTTAGAAGAACAAATGGCCGACCCCGCCGTGATAGCCGACATGGATCGCTATCGCAAAGTAAGCCGCGAATACAAAGAACTCAAAGAGATTGTAACCGTCGCAGCGGAATACCGGCTTGTATTGGCTAATATGGACAACTCGCGGCAGTTGCTCAAGGACTCCGACCCGGAGATGCGCGAAATGGCCCATCTGGAACTGGAGGAGCTAGAACCTCGTAAGGCAGCATTGGAAGAGCAACTCAAAACCCTCCTCATGCCCAAAGACCCCGACGACGCCAAAGACGTGATTGTGGAAATCCGCTCTGGTACCGGTGGCGATGAAGCCAGTCTCTTTGCTGGCGATCTTTACCGAATGTACAGCCGCTACTTCGACGAGCAGGGCTGGCAGGTAGATATTCTGGAAGTGAACGAAGGAACCGTTGGCGGTTATAACAAATTGGTGCTGGAGATACGCGGCGAAAATGTGTATGGCAAGCTCAAGTTTGAATCGGGGGCGCACCGCGTGCAGCGTGTACCCAAAACCGAATCGCAGGGGCGCGTGCACACCTCGGCAGCTACGGTGGTGGTTATGCCGAAATTAGAAATGGAAGATGTGAACATCAATAAGTCCGATTTGAAAATAGACACCTTTCGGGCCAGCGGCGCAGGCGGGCAGCACGTCAACAAAACCGAATCTGCCATTCGAATCACGCACTTGCCTACGGGCGTGGTGTCGGAGAGCCAAGACGGTCGTTCGCAGCACCAAAACAAGGAAATTGCTTTGCAAAAACTGTACCAGCGTATTTATGAAGCCCAACAGCAGCAGCACTTTTCGGAAATTGCGGCCAAACGCAAATCTTTGGTGGGCAGCGGCGACCGCTCGGAAAAAATTCGCACTTATAACTACCCCCAAAATCGCGTAACCGACCACCGATTAGAAGGCGATGCCAAAAATTATAACCTCGATACGGTGGTAGCCGGCAATCTGGAGTCGATTTTTGAAGCCTTGCAAATGGCGGAAAACGCCGAAAAACTGAAAGCACGAGAAGCGGAAATGGCCTAAGCCCTCAGAAATGATCGAGGAATGGCACTGCTCAAATCAAAAATACCGGAGAAACCCGACAGCAGCGGCGGGATTTTCCGGCATTTTTGCACCATGTAAATATGGCTTAGGCTGTAGCGCGCGCGCCCGACACTTTTTGCAGGGCCACTTCTTTGTGTTGTATCAGCTCTGACTCAGGCACGGCTCGTGCGGCATCCTGTATGTGCATTGCCTGATCGAAAGCTTGTACCGCATCAGAATACTTACCGGAAGCAGCGAGTGCCTTGCCGTAGTTAAACCATGCTTTTTGACGCCACTTGTAGTTGGAATCTTCCCGGTTGAAGTTTCTGGCCGTGAAAAGTTTCAACTCATTGATAGCGCTGGCAGCGTCTTCGAGGCGCAGATGGCATTCCCCTTTCATGCGGCGTGCTTTCCAGTAGATGGGCTGCAGCGGAATCGAGCGTTTAATCGCTTGGTCTAAATCTGCAATAGCCCCTTTCAGGTCTTCCTCCAACATTTTCACAACTGCCCGCCCGAAATACGGCTCTGGGTTATTCGGATTAATATCAATACTTTTGCTATAATCATACACCGCATCGGCATAGTTTTTTAGCAAAAAGTTGACATAGCCTCGGCGTTCATAAGCCAATGCGTGGCGCTCGTACTTCTCGATGGCTTCGCTCAGGATGCGACGCGCCTCTTTCTCTTGGCCCGCTGCTTCAATCAATTCGCGCCCTTTCAAGTAAGCCTGCACGGCTGCCTTATCGCTCGATGGCTCTATGACCTGATGTTTTAATACCTTACCCTGGTCGGTCATCCAGGCTTGCAAATCGCCGGCAACGGCAAACTGCGCCACGTACTCCAGCAAATCCATCGTGTTTTGCCAGCTTTTGTCGTGCGCCTGCGTCACCATGCGCGGAATGTGAAGCGTGAAAGATGCCTCATCAAAAATTTCTTCGCCTTTCACCAAGAGTTCCGCCGTGCGGTAGAAATTTTCTACCCGCTGCTCGTACATCCGGATGACCTTGCCGTAGCTCTTGGCATTGCCAAATTCGAGCCGCCCCGAAATAATGGTTTTGAATAACATGTTGCTGCTGTTTTTTGATATTTTACCTTACTCAATTAGCTCTTGTGTTTTTTGCTTATGGTGCATACGGATGCGTTTCTCCCTGTTGCTTTTAGAAAAGGGTAGCCATTTCTACATTCAACTATGCCACATGGCACTGCCGAAGTGATGGCATCGAACTTTTGCGACGCTGCACCGAAACATGATTACGAACGGCCCGAAACGGGTGTGTTGGCTTTTATTTTGTCGCTTGTACACTACATTGGGCATACCCGGCACAAGGACTTATCTTGCAGGAATGCTTTTTTAGCAACGGCAGAATACTGGTGTTGCGAGATTGTTGCACTTTACAATTGCAACTTGCAATCAGCTAACTAATTTTGAGCCAAATTATCTTTGGCATCCCCAACTTATTATTCGGAAATATGCCCGGACTTCAAAGTTGAGGGCTTTTAGGCAAAAAAACAAATATTTTAGGATATTTCGACAAATATTTATTTTCGTAAAATATTTATATGTAATTGAAATCAATACGACTTGCGTAAGGATATTGTTGAAAAAATTTGAACCCTGCTTTTTTACCATAATAATATTATGCGAATCTCTATGTACTTGAAATTTTTCGCCCCTGCCAGGATGCTAAAAATACAAACGCAAGTGCTGCATTAATCGGCACTGCCAGTATCCGCAACTTTCCAATGTGTTTCTGTGTTTGGCTTGAAAAAACGGGCTATGAGAATTTCTGCTTTCCGACGGGCACACTTCAATGCGGCACACCGACTGCACAATCCCGCTTGGTCGGATGAAAAAAACCGCGCCGTATTCGGGCTGTGCAACAATCCGAATTATCACGGGCACAATTATGAATTAGAAGTAAAAGTAACGGGCGAGGTGGACCCCGAAACGGGCTACCTGATTGATTTGGGGCATTTGAAAGACCTCATCCGGGAGGAAGTAGAGGAGCGCTTTGATCATAAAAACCTGAATCTTGATGTGGAGGAGTTTCGAGACTTGAATCCTACGGCCGAGCATATTTGCTACATCATCTGGCAGCGGCTGCGCGCGCGCCTCGACGAAGCGTACGAATTGCAGGTACGGCTGTACGAAACGCCGCGCAATTTTGTAGAATATCCGGCTTGAGCGCTGCGGCATAGGGCCGTGCACACACCAGCGCGCGCGTCACATGCGCTGGTCGAGGTTTCGGCCGGTTTCGAGGTGCTGAAAATTAGGAATGAATTCGGTGAGTAAGGCAATGATGGATGGCTTATCGGTGAGCTGATTTTGGAATAGCTTTTCCAACTTTTCAAAGATTTTTCCGATGGTGGGAAGGTCGTAAATAGGTTTACCCCTTATGATGCCTATCGTCATAAAACGCTCGAAATCAACTATTTCCGTAGCAATATAAAATTCTTCAAAAGGCTTTTCGCCAGAAGTGTCCGATTCAAAATAATAGACTGGATACTTTGGTCTGGCATCTGGCATCTGGTATCTGACATCTTCTAACTGCCTACTTTTCTCCTTTGCTTCTTGTTCCGAATCGCAAAAATCGGGTTCATAGCCCAATTCGCGCAGCAGCGCCGTGCCGATATCGGCAAAGGTTTTCATTTGCGTGGCCGCTAATTTCGGGAAGAAAATATCACCCGGCTCGCCGAGCAGGCAGGCCAGCAGGCACAGTTCGCCGGATTCCTGCGGCGACACGAAGTAGCGCTTCACGTCCAGCGGCGCGGAAAGCGGCTGGCGCTTCATCAGGCGTTGCAAAAAACCGTCCAGCAGGCTCCCATTGGAAAAAGCCACATTCGCAAAGCGCGCCGTGGAAATCGGCAATTTTTCGGCGTAAGCCAATAGCACCTCCTCCATCAGCTTTTTGCTCGCGCCCATTACATTCACGGGGTTTGCAGCCTTGTCGGTAGAAACGCAAAAAAAATGCTGCGGCGGATTTTTTAACAGCAAATCAATCAGATGCTTGGTGCGTAGCACATTGTTTTCAATCATCGCTTCAATCGAGTAATGATCTTTCTCGCTGCGTACGTGCTTATGGGCGGCAAAATTGGCGATGATGTCAAACGGACCTTCGTTTTGTAAGAGTTTTGCAAATACCATATCCCCAAAGTTGATTGGGTACGTTTTATAATCGCCAGGAATGTTTAAACCCAAAGAACTCCGCAGGTCGCGCGTGAGTTCGGTCAGCCCGTTTTCATTCATATCAACAACATATAATTTCCGGGGCTTAAATTGTAATAATGCTTTAATAAATGAGACCCCAATCGTGCCCGCGCCGCCAATGACTAAGACCGAGCGCCCGTCAATGCGGCTTTGCAGCAGGGTGTGATTTGCCGCCAGGTCTGCCTGGAAGAGACTCACGGAACGTCCGGTGACGTGTTGGGCGATGAAATCGGGCAGATTAAAGTCCAGCATTTTGAGGAATGTGTTGGAATGGCGGACAGGATAATTTCGTAAATCTCAAAGATTTGCTAAATCTAGACCGTTTTTCATGCAAATCCGGATTTGAATTCCATATTTGCAAAGATACTACAAAAACGGAGCCTCCGCAAGGATGAAATTGATGAAAAAAGCAGACAGGTAGGTAGTTATTGGTCGAGCGATTTGGGTAGGGTCGGCAGCGATTTGAAGATTTTGAAGTGCCAGTTGCTGTTTGAGAAAAAAATCGTCCAGATGGTAAGAAAAAGTAACAGACAATCGGTTCGGAAAGAAATGTGGCGGGCATACCAGGCTTCGAGTGCCGCTTTATAAGGTGCAATGTGCTGAAAATAAAATTCCCGGGGCGGCATATTTGTATTTGCCAACAACTTCTCCTCGTCCCGAAAAACGATGGAACCGATGCCGGTAACACCGGGCTTTAGGCTGCTCACCATTTGCTGTTCTTGCGCATTATACGCCTCGAAGGTCTCATCCACTAATGGGCGCGGCCCCACCAGACTCATATCGCCAAGCAGCACGTTGATGAGTTGCGGCAGTTCGTTGAGCTTGGTTTTGCGCAGCCAATACCCGACGCGCGTCACCCGCGGATCATCGCGCACCGTCAGGTAGCCACCGGGAAGATTAGGGCTTTCCTTCAGCATGGTCGCAAATTTCCACATTTGGAAATAACGTTTTTGATAACCAATGCGCTTTTGAAAATAAAACACCTCCCCCTCGCCAGTGAACGCCAGTAGAATTACAATCACCACGAACAAAGGCAATAAAACAAAAATTGCCACCGCAGCGATGGCAAGGTCGAAGAAGCGTTTGAAATGTTTTTGATACATAGCTCGCGTTTCGCTTTTCGCGGCTCGCGGTTTGCTATTTGCGTTTCGCGGCTCGCTATTCGCGTTTCGCGGCTCGCTGTTGGCTATTGGCTGTTTGCCATTCGCTTTACGAAAAATTATAGATGCAAAAAACAAACGGCGAACAGCGAACTGCTAATTTTTAACTACCTCCCGAATCACCGCCAACATATCCCCCGCTAATTTCTCCCGATCAAAATCTTGTGCCAGCCGCGTGCAGCCTTCCTGACAAGCCTGGTATAACTTCTCATCCTTTGACATCGCCGTCAATTTTTCCAGAAAATCGCCCTTGTTCTCCGGTTCGAAACAAACACCTGCCTGATAATTTTCGATAATCGCCTGCGACTCCCCCTCCACGCCCAGCAAAATGGGCTTGCCCATAGCCGCATTCTCAAAAATTTTCGATGGAATGACCGTTTTAAACGTGTCCGACTTTTTCAGCGGCACCAGCGCCACATCCGATACGCTGATGTAACGTTTCACTTCGCTTTTCGGTACCGGCGGCAACATGGTGACGTTGGTCAGGTTCCAATCATCTTTTAATTGCAACAACCGCTCCTTCTCTGCACCGCCGCCAACAAACAGAAAATGTACGTTCTCCTCCGCTTCGCGGGCACAGGCTAGAATAAAATCGAGTTGATGCGCCATGCCGTGCGTACCGATGTAGCCGACAACAAATTTGCCTTCCAGCCCCAGTGTTTGCAGCAGCTCCGCATCTTTGGATACCGGCTGGTACTGATGTAAGTGCACTCCGTTCTTGACGACCGAAATTTTTGTAACCGGAATGCCTCGTTCAGCAATATTTTCTCGGAAGGAGTCCGTCACTACCACTACGCGGCGCGCGCTTCGATACAGAGCCAACTCCCATTTTTCCAACCAGTCCAGCGCCTTGCTATCCTCCATAGCGTTCACCGCCCGGATGGACTCCGGCCACAAATCCCGCACTTCCATAATCCAGGGTTTGCGTTTCCAAAAAGAAGCCCACGAACCGCCCACGGCCGTAAAAAACTGCGGCGAAGTGGCCACGATAACATCGGCTTCCACCCAAAGGCTGGCCCAGGTTGCGGTGAATGCAAAACTCAGGTAATCCGCAATGCGCCTGACAAAGCCCGCATTCGCCGTAATGTAACTCCATACCCGAATCACCCGAATACCCGCTATTTCTTCCTCCTGATACCAGCGATTTTTGTAGCCCTCGAACACCTTCCCTTCCGGAAAATTGGGCGCACAGGTAATCACCGTTACTTCGGCTCCCGCCTGTACCCAGGCTGCGCAATGCTCAAACGTGCGCGACGCCGGCGCATTCACTTCGGGCGGGAAATTATCGGTGAGGAAGAGGATTTTCATTTTTGTTTGCGGTTCGCGGTTTGCTATTTGCTATTTGCTGTTCGCGAATAGCGAGTGGCGAACAGCGAATCTGCGTTTTCAAATTTTCTTCAAACCAAATCGTCAGCACCGTCGCCGGCATGGTTTTGTTGAATTCCGGGGCGTAAAAATAGGTGGCTATTTCGATTTTTAAAGCATTTTCAAATTCCAGAACCGCTGATTCCGTCAACACTCGTTGATCCTGAACCTCAATTTTTACATCGGGATGGAAATGCAAATACGCTTTCGCCGGTAATTTCTCTTTGTTAAATGCTACTTTATCTTCAATCGTAATCGTCTCATTTTCATATCGAAAAATACGTACGTGCTGCCCGCCGCTGCGTCGGTAGCCATCGTGCGTTGCCGTGATGCTACTTTCGGTTTCGTTTAAAATACTTGCCCTCGCGCGCCGCGCCACGCGAAACGCCCCCCACACTTCGGATTGTTCCACATCGCCAATTTGCACCGTATTATGCGCTGCGGTGGCGCGTTCCAGTTTTCGCCGGGCGCTGGCTTCGTAGGTCGAAGTGCCGGTATCGACGATGAAAGGCGTATCGCCAATATGCAACACAAAACTCAGCGTATCGCAATGCGCGTGCCCAGGAATATAGTCGGGGCCGATGTCGCCCGCATCCACGATTAGCTCATACTGCGCATTAGCAAACCGCCGATAACCGCTCGCGCCCAGCGCGGTGTCTGCTTTTTTCAAACCCAAACGCTCGGCATACTCGAATAGCGCCTGGCTCGTCGGGGCAATGCCTTGCGCACTATCATTCACCAAGGGAATAGCGCCATTCCGAAGCGTCATTTGCTTTAGCCAACCCAGCATAACGGACGCTTTTTGCTGCAAAAATGGCAATAGATCAGCGGCTGAAGTGGAATTATTTTGTACAATATTCACACAATCCAATAAGCGATACAACATCAATTGATGATACATCGGGCTGCGTTCGAAGTGCGCGCCATCGGGTAGAATTTGCTCATCGAGTTGCGCCCGAAGTAGCTTTTTTGCTTTACGCAAAATTTTATCATCATTAAAATAAACCGCACCGAATAGTAAAGCAAATGCATTTTCCAATAAATGGTTTCCGAGTAAATGATATTCTAAGTTTTTATGTAAAAAATGTAATTGCTGATATAATATCCGATTAATGTCTACATCTTGAACATCATGTTGTAATAAAAAGCGCGTCCAGAATATAATGCGCAGCGAAGTGGGGAAAGGCTCCAGCCCATCGCGGATGTTGGGCAGTTGTCGAATAAAATCATGCACCAGCGCCAGCCCTTGCTCGCGGCTAATATCTTCCTGATTTAGAAATTCAAAATAAGTAAGATTATACGTCCATAATTTGCCAAAATGATGAAAATTCCAATCAATTTTCGGATCAAAAGTATGCGTTTGATGCAGAAAAGTAAAGGTAAGTGGCGCTTGAAAAATCGGCATCGGTATGCCGAGGGAAGGTTGAAACTGTAGCTTTGCCGGGGCAGGTGCCGAAATTTGCGGTAAGCGCGTCGGAAACAGGCGCTTGCGCGAAGCGTACCAGAGTCGGTACCAAATTTGCTGCCACCTGAGGTGGCGCAGCGTGTGAAAGTAAAGGCTGAACTTAGTCCACATGCACCCAGGTGCCTTGTTGCAGAGATTCGACCGCCGCGATCGCCGCTTTTGAGGTATTGAGTAGCGACGCGAACGGAATGACCGGATCGCCGCCTTGCTGCACCTGCGTCAGCCAGGCCTGGAACTGGTTGAAATGCCCCTTATCTTGCGTGCCGGATTTACCCGATTTGCGGAAGCCATAATATTTCACCCGCCGGAAATTATCCAGCACCGCCGTGCGATTCTGGCTGTAAATTTCCACTCGTTCCTTCGGATAAGCCTTACTGCCATTGGCAAAATAATTGATCACGCCCTGCGAGCCATTGCGGTAACGCAGCAAAATACTGGCATTATCGGTATGCTCCGCTGCATTCGGACCGAGCGCATTCATCACCACCGATTCCACTTCGCTGCCTGTAAAATAAGAAATCAAATCAATCAGATGACAGGCCTCGCCGATGATGCGACCGCCGCCCGTTTGCATATCCTGCGTCCAGTGATCCGCAGGAATGAAGCCCGCGTTCATCGTTGCAATTACATTGATGGGCGTATCGCCGCCGCCTAATTGCTGCTTCACATCCTGACTGAATGGCGAAAATCGCCGGTTGAAGCCGACTAACAAACTTTGATTACTTTCGATAAAAGCCGTTTCAATTACTGTCAGTTCCTGTCGGGTAAGCGCCAGCGGTTTTTCCACAAACACATTTTTCCCGGCTTGCAAGGCTTCCGTTACCTGCGCCGCGTGCTGGTCGTGGCGGGTAGTGATAAGCACGGTATCAATTTCGTCATCCGTCAGCAAGGTTTTATAATCCGTGGTTGAAACGCTGATGTCGAATTTCTTTGCCAAAATTGTACCCGACAAGCCACGCGCACTGGCAATGCTTTTGACGTCGGCTTTGAGCTTCCGCAAATTGGGCAGAATAGTTGAAGCCGTGAAATTCCCCGCCCCGATAATGCCCAGTACGCCCTTGCTTTGGCTGGCTTTTCGCTCGGAAATTTTCACCACCGACTGCTGCACCGTGTCCGCCGCCGGATAGTGCAGGATGGACGCGATGGCATTCGACTTGCCGATGTTGCCATAAATTTGGTTGTAATTCGCTAATTCTACCTGTTCGGTAATGAGCGGTTCTACCTGCAAACGCCGGCTGGCAATGGCTTGCAAAATGGCTGCAAAATTTCGTTGTTCCGTCCAGCGCACAAAACCAATGGGATAATCCTGTCCTTTGTCTTCGTAATTCGTATCGTAGCGCCCCGGCCCATAAGAGCAGGACACCTGAAAGGTTAGTTCTTTTTCGTAAAAATCCGCCCGCTGCAAATCCAGTCCGATCACGCCCACCAGCACGATGCGCCCCCGCTTACGACTCATGCGTGCTGCTTGCGCAATCACCTCGTTGCTCTTCGTAGAAGCGGTAATCACCACGCCGTCCGCGCCGACGCCCTGCGTCAATTTCTCCACTAAGTGCACCGGATTCGTACCATCCGCTACGTTGAACGCCTGCACGCCCCAGCTTTTGGCCAAATCTACTTTTTGCTGGTCGAAATCCAAGCCAATCACATTACAACCATTTGCCAGTAGCAATTGCGTCGCCATCAAACCAATCAAGCCCAAGCCAGTAACGACAATTGTCTCGCCAAAGGTCGGATTCACCAAACGAATGCCTTGCAGCGCAATCGCACCTATCACCGTGAAACTCGCTTCTTCGTAAGAAACGCCGTCGGGAATTTTCGCCACTAGATTTTTCGGTACACACACCACCTCCGCGTGCTGCCCATTGGAGACCACCCGGTCACCGATTTGAAATTCCGTTACCCCTTCGCCTACGGCAAGCACCTCGCCGGCATTGCAATAGCCCAACGGCAGCGGCTCGCCCAGCTTGCGCAGCACGGCATCGACTGTTGGTCGTAGCCCATCGGTCTTAACTTTTTCCAGCACCTGCTTCACCTTATCCGGCTGCTGCCGCGCCTTGTCAATCCAGTTGGCTTTACCAAATTCCACCAGCATCCGCTCCGTGCCCAAGGACACCAAGGACCGGTGCGTTTTGATCAATACACAACCCCGCCGCACCTGCGGTGCCGGCACTTCCTCGAGGATGGTTTCTCCGGATTTTAAATCTTGGATGATTTGTTTCATGAAGTTGGCGATTCGCGGTTGGCAGTTTGCTTTTCGCGGTTTGCTTTTCGCGGTTTGCAGTTGGCGATTCGGGGTTGGCTAGCTTCTCAAGCGAGACAAGAGCGCGTTTGTTTTTCGTTGGAATTTATTGAGTTCTTCAAAAATATCCTTTACATCAGCTTCGGAAAGATATTGAATACTTTGAGCCGCCAGCAACTGTGTCTCCAATTCAAAAGCAGAGCCTAAGGCAATCTCTAAGAAACGTGCGAATTCTATATCACTATTCCGACTACAACCTTCGGCAATATTGGATGGCATGGACACTGCACTTCTTCTGATCTGGCTTTGTAAACCATATCTTTCTTCGGTGGGTAGTACTTTTGAACATTGATAAACAGATGTAACTAAACCCATCCCGATGTGCCAGATTTCGTATTCGCGGAAGTTTCTCATTGTTTTTCGCTTTTCGCGGTTTGTGGTTGGCGATTCGCGGTTTGTGGTTGGCGATTCGCGGTTCGCCGTTTGCAGTTTGCGAAAAGCGAAAAGCGAACAGCCAATAGCCAACTGATAGTCTTTACGCGTGGCGAACAGCCAAATGCGAATTGCGAACCGCCAATATATCCGCAATCCTCTCCGCTGCCCGGCCATCCCACAGGGGCGGAATGATGCCTTTTTTGGCTTCGCCGTTCAGAATTTTTTGCACTTGTGCGTGCACGCTTTCCGGATTGAGGTCTTGCATCAGAATATTCGTGCCGAGTTCTACCGTTGAGGGGCGCTCGGTGCTGTCGCGGAAGGTCAAGCAAGGCACTTGCAGATAGGTCGTCTCCTCCTGAATGCCGCCGGAATCGGTGATAATAAGCGCCGCATTGTCCATCAGTTTGAGAAATTCCAAATAGCCTTGGGGCGGCAATAGTAGTAAATCTGCAATAGCCTCCAACTCCTCGTACAAACCAAATTTCTTAAAGTTATTTTCCGTGCGCGGATGAATGGCAAAAACCACCGGACGCTGCGCCGCCGTATCGCGGATAATCTGAAGGATATGGCGCAAGCCCGCTTCGTTGTCCACATTGGAGGGGCGGTGCATGGTGATTAAAGCATAGCTTTTCGCGGTTCGCGGTTCGCGGTTCGCGGCGTATTGCGTATTGCCAAAAATAGCTTTCAATTCAAGTTCCGCTGCTTTGGCGCGATAATGCACCAATGAATCAATCATTACATTGCCTACGAAATGGATTTTCTCATCAGAGATACCCTCTTTGGCTAAGTTGATCATACCCGCCATTTCCGTGACGAAGAGCTGGTCCGAGATACTATCGGTGAGCACCCGGTTGATTTCTTCGGGCATGGCGCGATCGCCACTGCGCAGCCCCGCCTCCACGTGCGCGATGGGCACATTCATTTTGGCAGCTACCAATGCACAGGCAATCGTCGAATTCACATCGCCGACCACCAGCACCCAATCGGGTTTTTCCTGCGCCAGCACCTCCTCGAAAGCCAGCATAATGCGCGCCGTCTGCTGCGTATGCGTACCCCCGCCGATACCGAGATAATAATGCGGCTCCGGTAGCTCCAACTGATTAAAAAACACGTCGCTCATCTTCGCGTCGTAATGCTGCCCCGTGTGCACAATCTTAGAGTCGAGTGCGGGATGCGCCAGAAACGCCCGGTGCAGCGGCGCCACTTTCATGAAATTGGGGCGCGCCCCGACGATGGAGAGGATTTTCATGGGAAGGTATTTTTCTAATTCGTGGAGTATAATGTAAAGATTGGTTGTAACAAAATCCGATCATTAGCCAAGCAAACAGCCCCAGACCACCAAAGGAAAACAGAACCGCTTCACCAACATTGATCAGAAAAACTGTCATCAGCAGCCAAAGCAAATGAAACTGGCTGTACCGATTGACCACCCTAATCAATGCAATAATTAGCAATAAGGTCAATATGGCCCCAACCAAACCCGTTTCTTCCAATATAGCACTGGGCATAAAACCTTTCTCAATAGAAGCCCCCGTTGGGATGCCCATAAACGTCTCTATATTACTAAAGCCACTTTCATAATCCGTCGGCACACCAAACCCGATGCCCAGCACCGGAAATTTATAAAAATTTTGCATAGAGGCTTCGATCAAAAAACCCCTGGATTCATACACTACATCAGCTACCTCCGTGCTATCGGCACTTTTCTGAAAAAAATCAATGAAATAATTAATAATGCCTTCAGCATTATACACCAGCGCCGTTATAAACAACATAGAAGAAGCGATAATAATGTTCCTGCCCGCCGGCGGGATACGCACCACCTTGCCACTACCTATAAAAACTAAATATGCCAATAGGAAGCCGCCCGCGATCATAGCCAAGCCAATCCGTGCTAAGGAAAAAAAGATGAGCACCACGCTCGCACCACCGAGTAACAGAAAGATAAGGTCTTTTTTCTCCCGTGAGAAGACATAAATACCGATAAACCATACTGCTATAATAGCCCCCACTGGCCCCAGCGTTTGCGGGTGATTGAATAAGCCCTGAAACCCCGCCGAGCGCACATACCCTGCCCCCAGGGGTAATACCAAAAAACTGCCGATGACCAGAAAAGTAAAAATCGTTGTAAACCAGTTTTTCCAGTATTCCTTTAAATGCCCCGTCTTCCGAAAACCGTAAAAAACGGTGCAAGTACCCATAAAAAAAGAAATTAACTTAAACGCCGAAATAGAGGGCATCTGGCTGATTGCCAAAGAAACCGGAAGCATTATCAGGAAAAAAATCCAGATGTAGGCAATAATCGGGCTGGTAGCCTGCCCCTGTTTAGCAGACGACAACATAACCCCCAGAAAACCAGCAACTAATACAAACCAGCGCAAGCTCTTGGCACCACCAGCAATCACCGCAGCATTGCCCATCAGCATTACAAACATAATGGATAAAGCCTCAATCGCCTGCTTCGGCCCGCGCAGCGCATGAAGCGCCAATAGCCCATAAATGAGTGGCGTCACTGCTGCAAACAAGTAGCTCGCCACCACAATGCCTGCCAATACTAATAGTGTACCCCGCTGAAGTTGTAATCCTTTCAAGCCTTTGCTATAATGTGCTGATACCAGTCTATCATACGGCGATTAATATTTTCCCAGGCAAACGCTTTGGCAAATTGCAAAGCCCCCAAGCGCTTGCGCCCTATGTCTTCGGGCTGCGTGATCATTTTTTTAATTTTTTCCACAAAAACCGCCTCCACTAAAGGCAGACAATAACCGGCATTCGCTTCATTTACTGCCATCCACGGCGTGGTATCGCTGACCACCACCGGCAATCCTGCCGCCAGCGCCTCAATAACTACAAATCCGAAATTCT
Organism: uncultured Saprospiraceae bacterium; assembly: GCA_937872385.1. GTDB lineage: Bacteria > Bacteroidota > Bacteroidia > Chitinophagales > Saprospiraceae > JADJNW01. The sequence goes on along the minus strand of CALMSO010000056.1, from coordinate 95,211 downwards.
CCGTCAGTGAAGGTAAAACGAATACATCGCAAGCCCGGTACAAGCTATCCTTTTGTAAACCAGCTACTTCCCCCGGAAAATATACCCTATCGCCAATCCCCAGTTCCTGATAATATTGCTTGAGTTTATGTCCATACTCGTGCCGGTCGGGCCCGGCAATGACCAACCTGCATGGTTCGTCCGTATTTTTTATCAAATCCCGAAAAACGCGCCCCAGAAATTCTAAATTCTTAATCGGATGAATACGCCCTACAAAAAGCAATAGCTTGTGCTCCGCAGGAAGATTCAACTCCGCTCGCAAGCCCATTCGATCCTCCGTGGCATTTGCTCCAACCGTAGCAATACCATTTGGAATGGTAACTATAGCTGTTTGAAAACCTAATGCGGACAAGTTTTGCGCCTCATTATCAGAAACAGCGTGCAGGGCTGCGGCCCGATTGATCAAACGCCGCTCAATGAGATTTAAATACAAGCGCTTTTTGAAACCTTTCATTTTCAAGGGTTTGGGATCCAAAGAACCCGCCGGACGAACGATGTAGGGTACCTTGCCGGCATTGAGCGCTACCGCGATATTGGGAAACAACCAAACCCCATGTATATGGACAATATCAAACTGCTGGATGTGGCGTTTTAAATAGCGATATAATGCGAATGAAAAAGCCCATTTGATAGAAAATTGATACGGAAAAGCCAATATTTCCACCCCTTCGGGCAATGCGGCCTCAGGGTCAGTGCCTCGCCCAGAAACATACGCCAGGGCTACCTCATGACCGTCGGCGGCGGCATAGCCCGCCAAATTCAAGGCTGCCTGCGTAGGGCCCGAAGCATTTTTCAAACCGGGAATGACGTGGAGGATTTTCAATATTCGCTATTTGCCGTTTGCTATTCGCGGTTCAAAAAAAGTTGAGGGGTTGAGGGGTTTGTTCCGTCCTAAAATCTGGCATCTGGTATCTAAAGTCTGTCATCTATTATCTAAAATCTGCTTGTTCGCCGTTCGCGATTTGCGGTTTGCGATTCGTCTTAGGAAATTTATCCAATCCCTGGATAAGGGTATCCGCCCAAAGTTCGGGGGTGAATTGTTTCGATAATGCAAAACTGTGCTGGCTCATTTGTGCCCAAGCATCTTCCGATAGGGCGGTCATGCGTTGCATACAATTTGCCAATGCTGCTGCATTGCCCGTTTCAAACCAATAGCCATTGTAATGATCGGTCAGCAAATGCACCGCCGCCCCACTTACATCCGAGCAAATCAATGGCAGACCCGCCGCTGCTGCTTCCTGCAGCACCACGCCCCAGGGTTCTACCCGGCTGGGCAACACAAATGCGCTCACCTGCTGAAATAGTTTGGGCAATGCTGCGGGTTGTACAAAACCCAATGCTTTTACCCCTTCAACCCCTTCTAATAAATGCGCTTCTTGACCCGTACCGGCCACCCACAATGCCCAGGGCTGCTCCACCGCTTGGCGATATTGCTGATAAGCCGCGATTAAGGTATCAATGCCCTTGCGCTGTATCAAGCGCCCAACGTACAAAAATGCCGGTGTAGCCGCTGCCAACTGCCGGGGGCTTTGTATGGCAAAACTTTCCCAATCGCAAGCATAATAACCGCTCCAGCAGCGCTCCCCCCGATAGCCCAAGCGCCAGGCAAGCTGCCGTTGGCGTTCGCCCGTCACCCATAGCACATCAATCGCACGGTGCAAATACCAGGGCGCAATCCAGCTACCTACGCGTTGCCGAAGGCTACCCGTCCATTGCGTATCGCAGCCCGACAACACCGGCACACCCGCTTTGCGCATATGCCGCGCTGCCCGCAGGTAGTCCTTATCCATCCAGCCGCTGATGAGCATCGCCTGCGGGGCAAAGTCTTCCAGCAATTGAATTAATTGAGTACCCGTGAGGATAGACTTATCGTAACGATGATCAATGTGCGCAAAAATCTGCTCGCGGAAAGGGGCATTACGCGCTACCGGCCAGTGCACGACCAATAGCTCCACACCGTATTTTTCCTTGAACCGACGCTGGCAGGCCGCGGTGTAGCCAGCTAATTCAGGGGCGAGAAAAGCTATGCGTAGTTTCGCCGTTTTCAAAGCGTGGCTGTAAATTTTGGCGTTTCGTTTTTCAAAAAGCGAACGATTTCCGAGCGCGTTGTTTCGGCTACTTTTTCCCAGAGGAAGTTCGCTTTCAGCTTTCGTAAACTCGCCTGCTGCTTTGCCATCATTGCCTCCTCATCACAATGGATAATTTCGCGCATAGCGTTTTCGAGCGCTTCCTCGGACTTTGCCGGAATCAGCCAGCCATTATCATCACACACCATCGAGCGCACCGTACCTACATCGGTGGCTAAAATCGCTAAACCCGATGCCATCGCCTCTAAGATTACCGTCGGCATGCCTTCGGAATGACTGGGCAGCACCAATACATCACAATTACTCAAAATTTCTTTTACCCTCGCTTCTGCTTTGATCGTCCCCCAATATGTAATGTTGGGATGGGCAACTTGCTTTTCCACAGGAATCGGTCCGACAAAATCAAAGGTGAAATTCAATTCATCCGCCAGCAACTTTTGCAAAACGGTATTTAACTCCGCAATGCCCTTCCGCAATTCGTACCGTCCGATAAACAAAAACCGCCTCGCTAACGTGCTTTTGTGGGGTTGTTCTACCAACCAATCCGCTGCTATTCCATTCGGCGAAAGCAATATTTTCGGTTTGGGAATGCCCATATTATTCAAAATAGGATACAATCCCTCGCCCAATGCAAATACCACATCCGCTTGTCGCAAATTATAATTCATGGCCATGCGCAGCACCCATTGCTGGGCTTTGGCTTTCAGCGAAATCGTCGGCTGATACATTTCCAAGCCATGCGGATGCACGCCAATGGGTATGTTTGGGTTCGCGCTTTTTCTAACAAAATACCAACCCGTAAACCCCTGTGCATAGATAAAATCAACCGGTGCAGACTGTTGCAAATGCGCCCAAATGTGCTTAGAAATCAAATACGATTGCCATACGTAATGCCCCGGAAAATAGCGCACTTTGGGGCGCAGAATGGGCTTTAATTGCAAGTACGCTTTCTCATCCGCCGTCAACAATTCATTCGGTGCAGGCTGCAATTCCGCAATGGGTTGTTCGCAGGCAAAGTACAGATCCACCGCCACGCCTTGCCGAGCCAGATACTTAGCCAATAGCAGCGAATGCTTTTGCATCCCGCCTATTTTGTAAGGGAAGAGTCCGTCGGTTAAGAGGGCAATTCGCAAGATAGTTTTTTTAGGTTTTGCTAGACCTCGGGGTTAGCGGGCATTTTCCTAATTTGGGAAAATATACAGGATTGTATCGAGCCTGTTTTACCCATCAATCAAATACTTCAAGTGCTTGTAATATTCCGTATTGACAACCTTGGCTAATTTTTCTTTTGGGTAGTCAATCAATGAAACCATCTCGATGAGACAACGCCTCAAATCAGGTAGATAATTTTCGATGATATCAAATGATATATCTGGATTTAAACTCCTATAATCGTGAGCAATTCTATTTCTTAAACCGGCAATTTGCTTCCAGGGAATTTCCTTGAATTGATCTTTTAAACCGCTCTCAATTTTTTTAGTCTCTTCTCCAATTACCATTAACAGTGTTTGACAAGCATTAAAATTTAATTGATCATTAGCCTTCAAAAATGCTTCTGCACTATTTATATCTTTCGTGTAGATAAATATCTTTTCTACAGCTTCAAGAGATGTTAAGACATAGGCGATATTTTTCTTGTCATACATAGACTAAAGAATCCTCGATTTCTAATTCGATAATGGGATTGAGATACTTTTTGTTGACCAGATCAATTTTATCAACTTGCAATACTTCTTTTATGAATTCTTCTAATTCATACATATCCTGAATACCAAGTTTACTTCCATCTTCCAGGATATAAAGGATGTCAATATCGCTTTCAGGATTGTTTTCCCCCGTCGAGTAGCTACCAAATAACCCCACTTCCGCAATATTGAATTGCTCATTCAATAGCGGCTTTGATGCTTTCAATATATCCAGAACTTCTTCTTTGGTCATCATCACATGATAGTGCTTTTCGCTACTTGCTTCTCGCAATACAAACCATTGGTTATCAAAAATGTAAAAACCTTTCCAATTAACAAATAGCAATGTCCCATTAACTTATTCTTCTCAATGATACGCTTTTTCTACGAATGAATCAATACTTTCAGGTTTGCTAAGTTCCTATTTGCTAAGTCTTTCAAATTTAGTGAATATTTTTTCATGCTGGATAAATGCTAGCCAGATTTACCAAATTTTCAAAATTTGGCAAATCTCTACCCCGCATCAATTCATTCAAACCTAATCCCATTCCGCTCCACCCAAGCGCCCAGCGCCACTAACAGCCACAAACGCGACCAGGAAATCGCTTTGGAACCTTGTAGAAAATCCTGCCAAAAACGCTGAATGGTTTCCTCCCGAAAAGCAGGTTGATCGGCTAATACAGCTAAATGATGTGCACAAAACGCCCGCAAAGGCCCCCGCATCCAATCCGCAAAGGGCATAATGAAGCCCTGCTTGGGGCGATGCAATACTTCCGCCGGCAACAGCCCAGCGAACGCATTTACCAATAAAGATTTCTGCTGCTGCTGGTTGAATTTCTGCTGATCCGATAATTGCATCACATATTCTACCAAAGTGTAATCGAGAAACGGCACCCGCACTTCGAGCGCATGGGCCATAGACATCTGGTCGGTGTCGCGCAGCAGCACATCGTGCATATAAGTGCTAAGCTCTGCGTAGGATATTTGCGAAATAATCCGCTGCGCTGGCTTCCCTTTCAACTCATCCCGCAATAGCGAATGGTAGGGGTCGTATCCATTGGGCGCCTGCCTCAATAACTGCACTACTTGATCCGGCGCGTAAAACTGGCGCGTCAGGGGGTAAACCGATGCCAATGTCCCGTCGGTTTGTAGCATCTGCGCAATCTTCTGCACCCCGATAGCGGCAGTCTGCTGACTGATTGCCTTAGCGGCAAAAGTACGTACCGCCTCTGGTATCATTTTCCAGGCAGCTTGCCATTGTTGTTGCTGGTATAACCGTTTAAATCCGGCATAACCGGCAAACAACTCATCCCCGCCCAAACCCGACAACACGACGGTGAGTCCACTCGCTTTGGCCGCTTTGGAAACCACATAGGTGTTAATGCCATCGCCAGAGGGATGATCCTGCGCGGCAACTGCTTCGGGTACCTGCGCCAGCACATCATCAGTTTGTAATAGAACTTCCGTATGATGGGTCTTGAAATGCTTAGCGACCATCGCCGCGTAGCGCCCATCTTCAAAGCGCGCATCATCGAAGGCGACCGTAAATGTCTGCACCGGCTGCGTACTCCCCGCCGACATGATACCAACAATCAGCGACGAATCAATGCCCCCCGATAAAAAAGCCCCCAGCGGCACATCACTGATGAGCCGACGCTGCACCGCCGCTTCTAATAGCGCGCGAACCTTTTGTTCGGGGTGGGTATCTGATGATATCGCTTCGCCCTGCCAAGCTTGCCAGTAGCGCTGCTGCTCGACTTGGCCGTCTTTGACTAATAGATAAGTGCCTGGCTCTAACAAACGGACACCGGCCACTAAGGTCTCCGGCGGTGGCACCGACTGATACCGCAAATAGGCGGATAAAGCATGCGCATTCAAATGGGGCTTTACCAATCCCGATGCTAATATAGACCGCACTTCAGAGGCAAATAGGAATACACCTTCCGCCGTGGTAGCGTAATACAAAGGCTTGATACCCAACCGATCCCGCGCAATGAGGATGCTCCCTGCCTGCTGGTCGTAGAGTGCGAAGGCAAACATCCCATTGAACCGCTCGATACAAGCCGCGCCCCAGGCATCGTAGGCATAGAGCATCACCTCGGTATCGGTGGACGAGCGGAAGGTATAGCCGTGCTGCTCCAACTCCGCGCGCAAGGCCTGGAAATTGTACAACTCCCCATTGTAAGTGATGACATACCGCCCATCCGCGCTGTGCATGGGCTGATGCCCCTGCGCCGACAAATCCAATATACTCAAGCGCTGGTGCCCCAGCGCCACCCGCTCATCCGCAAACACCCCACTATCATCCGGACCGCGATGCGCCAGCGCTTGCAGCATGTGGCTAATGCCTTCCTTACCTGCTGCAGTTTCTAAGCCGATGATACCGGTGATGCCGCACATAAGCCAAAAACTTAAATAGATTTAACAATCTTCTCAACATTTTTCATCCAATTATATTCCTTTAATATCTTTTGTTGAAAAATGTTCCCCATTGCCATCCTCCGTTTTTCATCATTGATCAAGAATTTTAATGCAGCGACCATAGAATCAACACTCGGAGAAGTTAACCACCCTTCCTTTCCATGTTGGATAATTCCTCGCATCGTAGTATTATCAGGTGCAATGATTGTCTTTCCTAGTGCCCCATATTCAAAGATTTTTGTCGGAGAACCATACCACATATTGTCAGGTAATACTGCAACATTCATGATTTCTACATAATTATAAATATCTTCATGCGGTACTTTACCAGTAAATACAACATCATCCTGAATAGCTAATCTTTTGACCAATGCTTGGATGGTATCCATACTAGCTCCTGAGCCGACCAATAGTAGCTTAATGTTTGGATACTCCTGCTTCAATTCTGCAAATGCTTGTACTAAAATATCAACTCGTTGATAATGAGCAAAAGAGCCTGTAAAACCAATAACAAATTTATCCTGTAAAGAATATTTCAACTTTAGTTGCTCAACTTTAGTTGAATCCACTTTAATGTCTTCCGGATTTATTCCGTTAGGCGTAAAAAGAAACTTCTCTGCTGGAAGACCTTTATGCCTCGCTTGAAAATATTCTATTAATCCTTGCGAGACGACCGCAATTTTTGTTGACCAGTTTAATTGAGCATTCTCACGCTTCCAGGCTGCTCTTTGAAGTAACAATTTATAATTTCTTCTTATTGGTTCCTCTACCAGGTAAGGTCCATTCATTTCAAGAACATGTGGAACATTTCTCTCTCTGGCTTTTTTTACACCGGAGATTTGTAAAAAATTGGCTCTTTCGTATATGAAATCAGGTTTAAATTCATCAATAGCTTGAACAATTTTATCTTCAAACGATTGGTCAGTTCTAATAAGATTGATATCTTTAATCGTTTCCCAAATACTACGGGGGAGGATTTTTTTACCAATACCTTTAAATCCAGCTATTTTGACTTCTTCATTCCCTTTAGAATTAGGGGGGGTAACCCTATTTCCCATTATTAATGGATATACTTCGTGTCCAGCTTGCTCAAAAGCTTTGATCATTTCCCGGATATGTGTACCGGCACCAGATTGGTCATCAAACGTTATCTGGGGATGCGGAGAGTAATAAAGTATTCTCATCGCTATCTACTTGAGCTTTTGCTGAATAAACTTAAATGCATTTAGTGATGCTTTATACTTTATGTGTCTTAATAAATTAGCCGTTCTGTATCCCAATAAATTGTATATAAATATAAAGAAAGGTGACCTTTCCTTCGAAGGCTGCAATTTATTTCCTCTAGGAATATATCGTTCATGATATTGGTTTGAATTAGAGAGATTATATTTGGCGTATGTCGAAATTTGCAATGCAAGTTTCTGGTAATACCATTGACTTTCTTCATCCCAATATGATGGTTTCGCTGAGCGCAAATATGACATAATACCTACTCTCAACTGCAAATACTGAGTCCATACTTTATCAGGATCAGACTTTGTTATTTGACCTTTTTCTCTTTCTCTCACAATAGTCAATGGCGTATTGTCTAAAATAACACAACTATTAATTTGAATCAAACGGAACATCAGTTCATATTCTTGGCTGCTTCCTATGCCTTCATGCCATCCCTTTATTTCTAATAGCTGAGCCTTACTCCAAAGATTAGAGCTAGTTATCCCCATCTTTGTACCAAAGATTGACTTGTAGGGATCATCTATTTCAGGATATACCAATTTATGCTTTTGATCCAAGTATTTTTTGCAATATGCTCCTATAACAAGAACAGCCTTTCTATTTTCATCTATTAAGCCTTTCTGATGTTCAATCTTTTCAAGTTCCAACAGATCATCCGCATCCAGAAATTGAATCCACTCGCCAGTTGCGATTCGCAGTCCGGCATTTCGCGCTGCCGAAGCGCCCGGTTTTGGCTCTTTTAGCAGCGTAATGGGGAAATCAACATGCTTTTTCTTGTAAGATTCAATCGTTTGATACGTATCATCCGTAGAGTTATTATCCACGCAGATGACTTCGAGGTGAGGGTAGGTTTGGGCACGTACCGAGTCTAAACACTCCTCTATGTACGCCTCTACATTGTAGCAAGGTATTATAATCGAAATAATCATGACCCTACTATCTCTTTTAGAAAGTCTTGAAATTTTAAACTTATATTTTGATGTCCCCAGTAATTTGTGGCAAAAACTAAATTATCCTCTCCTTTATTATTTTCAACTAAGGTTTTTCCAATTTCCACTGCTCGTTTTACGCTTTCGTTGTCATCAAAATCAAAGGTCGGATTCCCTGTTTCTTCTAATATTTCGCCTACATTCCCTTTTTTAGGGCCAATTACAACCTTTCCAAAAGCAAATCCTAAAGGCACATTGCCTGAATTCAGCGGCGCTCTTCGAGGAATGAGCACCACATCTGCCGCGTGAAAAAAATATTGCACCCTATCGTCCGGCTGGAAGTTAAAAAATAGCTTTGTGCGCGGTATGAGTACATAAGCCATTTTTATAATCGGATGAATATATCGAGCACCTCGGTATTTTTTCAATGGCATTTTTGCAATTAAAAGGTATTTGTTTTTAATGCGCAGCCTTCGGAAATTTTTAAAGGCAAAATGAATCTCTTCCTTGTGACGCAATGCGCCAAAAATTAGTACAATGAAAGAAGTGGTCGGAATGCCCAATTTTTTTCTAGCCTCTATTTGATTGGTTTGATCTGGAAAAGAAGTGAATAATAGATGTGGAATAACCGCATGCTTCTGGCTTAGAGCTATTGCCTGATAGCGACTTTGATATTCATCTTTGCTATGGTTTCCCATGTGTATAACGCCATCCATATGAGCATAGACTATATCGTACAATTGAGCATAGTTGGCACTATCCCTGTAATGTGGATGGTAATTGTGCCGAATAATAACCAACTTAGCTCTGGGTCTCCACCAGTTCAATACCGCTTTTAGATGGTTCAATTCCTCCGTAGATGGCTCATTCCAGTTGTGAAATAATTCTTCCGGCCATTGAAAAAGTAAAACATCATACGTATTACTTTTTTGCCAAAACTGTTCTTTATCAACTCTCACCTCGCCGAATCCACTGATAAGACCTTGTAGCTCTTTGGTGAAGGGGTTAATAAGATTGGTATCGGATACAATTAGTATGCGCATGGAAGTTATCTAAACAATGGTTTATACTTTAAATTATAAAGCAGCTTACTCTTCCTTACACCGATTTGTCGAGCCGGAACACCCGCCACAATCGCCATAGGCGGCACGTTTTTGGTAACTACGCTATTGGTTGCAATCACAGCGCCCTTTCCAATCCTTACCCCCGGCAGAATGGTAACCCTAGAGGCAATCCAAACATAATCTTCAATAACCACTTCGCCTCCGACAGCCCTGTGATAATCATCATGCACATCATGCTCCAATGTCCAGATGTTCGTTTCCTGACCGATATCCACATTGTTCCCAATAGTTAGTTTACCTCCTCGACCATCCAAAAGGACCTTCTTATTGATGGCACAATGCGAACCTATAAAGATATTTTTACCCACTCGAATCTCTACGCCCATTAAGAAATAGGTATGTTTTCCAAGTGCAGCAAGTTTTCTTTTTATAAAGAATAGTCGTATCCTGTGGGAAGGTATATACATAATCCATTCGCGGAAGATGTAGTCGTATAAGGCAGAGGATGTTTTTAATATGCTTACATATACGTTTCGAGCTATTTTCCGCATTTATAATATATTTTACTATATGCTATTTAAAAAAGAACCTATCTTTTCTCTATGCAATTGAGCAGTTTTTAATAAATTTTGATATGCTGCAATATTATGGTTTTGTTCTTGAAGTATCGACAATATATGGTTAACTTTTAAAGCTCTATATTTTTTATCGGTAATGGAAGTTGAAGCCACAAGATAATCGCTAAGATTATTAGCCAAATAAAATAATACTCTTTTGTCTCTCCAACTTTGGGCATAGCCCATATTGGCGTTTCTTAAATCAAGTGGACTTGGTTCATATATACAAATTGCGGGGATACCCAGCACAATAGCATTAATCACTACGTGATAAGTATCTGTAATAATTAATTGAAGCTGGCTCATTCCTTCAAGAATATCTCCGGGGGTAAACTCTACATTTTTAAAAGTTGTATAATTCCTTATTAAAAACTCGCTAAACCTGCCCATAGAAAAAGAAAATAACCCACTACTGAAATACCCCCATGGAATATTTACAATGTTTGTGTTCATTTTCATAGAAAGTTCATTAATAAACCGTACAGTGGATTGGGTCGGAAAACTTTTCGTACTCCTGCCAAAATATATACCTATTGCCCCCTGATAAGATTCAAATTCTTGTGGTGACAATTTTGGTAATGCTAGTAATTCCTCTTTTTTATTTAACAATGCCGCATCCACCCCTAAATAGTTATTTTCATAATTATCTCTTAGATAGTTAACCATATTTGCAGAATAAACATCTCTTACTTTAACGAATGCAGCACTATTATATAACCACTTTAAATTTTCAATATAGCTCTTCTGGAGATAATCTTTAATGTTATTTTGGAATAGTGTCCCGCCATATATCCCAATTTTGAAGGGAAGTGATTTTTCCTCAAAGTTATCTTGGAGTAAAAAATATTTTCTAGTTAAATCTAAACAATTTTCTGCTGTTTCTTTAATGCCTTGCATACTGAGTATTGACCCAAGGCGCTTAGACGATTGAAGGTGATAATCTTTACCATGTTGGAAATCTCCCCAATATATTAAAGCGTCTTTTTTATTCTCCCCCCCCACTTGTGCATATGAATAATTAAACTTCATGGGAAAAATATCTCGTGGAAAATATTCTGGAAAATTCCCATTCTTGTCAGGAACATATGAAGGCCAGGGGCGATATAATTCAACTTTATCGGATAAGCCTGACTGTTGTACGATGTTATGCATAGCATAATCAACGGTATTCATTCCTAAATTACTACCCCTCCCTGTACCTGCTGGGGCACAACTGACTACTATTCTTTTCATGATATGAAAGATTAAACTTCTATACTTGTTTTTGACACAATTCTACGTATCAATTCCTCAAAATAGTCTTTGTTGTTCAAATCTTTACCAGAGTTGAAACTAAAAGAATTTACATCAGTCCATTTCCGTTCATTAAACACTTGAAAAGGAACTGGGTATTTTTTAAACAGTAAAAAACAATACTTCTTTGCTAATCTTTCTGCCTGATTAACATCAAGCATCATTGAGCCCTCCGATAAAAGCTGAAAATATGCTTCTTTTGACTCAATATCTATCGTAAAACCTTTACCTCTATAATGGGTATTGCCCAAAACCAACGAAGGTTTACCGCGAAGCGGTAGTTCAAAACCAACAGTGGTAGTGTACACCAGCCCTACATCGGCTAAATCTATCAGACTCCAACTATTGACTTCAAAAGCAGGGTCAATTATTTTCACGTTGGATGGCAAATTGTCTCTGAATTTTTCTGTTATGATGCTTTTAAAAGGCACATTGGTTCCTCTTATATATTCGGCAGGATGGATTCTTATTATCAATTGCTTTTCAGGATACCGTCGAAACCACTCAATCGTCTCAAACACCCACTCCACTTGGCTACTAAAAGCAATGTCTTTGTTGACGCTGGCGGCATCCCAAAGGTTATTAGTAAATATGATATAGATTTTTTTAGAAAGGTCTATGCCCAGTTTTCTTGACAAATTCTCTTTTTCTTCCAAACCACCCAGATTAAATTTTATATTCTCGTTTTTTTGTTCTATCCTGTCTTCTATATAACTATTTATCTTATTTTCTTCTTCTGTTGTCAGGTCTTTAGTTGAGTACTCTGCCCACAATCTATCTATGTTCCAAGTAGTTTGATTCCAGTTAAATCTTTGGGTTCCTTTTTCTTTACCCTTTGAATAAATCAATACATCAATTCCATTTCCCCTGAGTATATTGTATTGTGGTCCCCACGTCGAGTATATACCATGGCTCATCACAACAAACGCGGGCCTTTGCTGAACAAGATATTCACCAATCTGAATAGAGTAATTAACTGCTGTTTCAACCATTTTTGTTTTTACAGCAAGATCAGCGAAACTTTCATCAATTACCCCCGATTTATAATGTTTACAAAGCGTAGCAAAAATTAAATCTTCATATTCTGCTAAATCATACGCTTTATCAATGTCAATAATTTCTGAAACAGTTTTTAGCTCAAAACCTGCGTTTAATATCATTTTTTTACCAAAAATGTAGTTATGGCAACTGGAACGATTCCAGCTACTTTCCAATCCGTAGAACTTATCTTCTGCAATAGGATAAGTCGCATCATCTATAATAAAAACAGGTTTATATCCTTTATCCTTCAACCCCCAAGCTAAGACCATTTCAACTGATAGGTTGTGAACGTGTCCCCCTAGCATCGTAAGAAAGTAAACCTCTTTACTTTTTTTATAACTTACTTTTTTTAACGTTCTTCCAATGATTTTACTTTGAGCAATTAAAGTATATTTATCCAAAAACGAATGTCCTAAATTAATGAAGGGAACTCCTAAATGATAAGCCAATTGTGCAAGAACTGGGTAGATGTACAATTTCACCCAATGGAGTTTACGAAGCTTACACTTTTTTTTCATGGATTGTCAGAATTTTTTTGGATAGTAATTGAGTTATCATTTCAAGTGCAACCTTTGTATTGATATTTCCTCTCTTCAAAATTTCAATCAAATCATTTTCCCCATCTGCAAGGTTCAACATCCACATCATCGCTTTAAGCTGAGCGGATCGTTCTGCATTCGATACCTTGGTCGGATAAAGTCCTCTTTTACCCAACATAGGCTCTCCATAAGGTAAAGTGTTTCGATAATATTCATTCCTTTCTATTAATTGCACCCACGAAAAAAGCACTTCTACGCTCTCCGCCATTGCCTCGAAGGAGATGAATGCTTTATTATCGGCAGAGGTATGATATTCCAGGTACCTGCCAAAGGGCGTTCTCATAAATGTGCCCACCGGCAACTGAAACCCCGGAGAGTTATACTGCCGCTCATCAGAACCCATGGGCACAAATGGCAGGATATTGTAAGAAAGTTCTTCATTTTCCAGTAAGGTAGTCATTGCCCGATCGGTCAGTGTATGACCATTTCTGGTGCACTTGTAGTGAAATTTTCCGTCGTCGCCAATGCAAGTCAAGACCAAACCCGCAGCCAATTTTTCTTTAAAATAATTCCCATACTGAGACAGATAATATATTGTGCCAATTGTTTCCGGGGCGAAGACAAACCGATACGTAAATTTTCTATCCGGAATTGCTTTTATTTTCCTGTAAAGCATGGACTGCACCAATGGGCCTGACAACTCATTATTCGCCATAGAAGGATGGCAAATATAGGTAGTGAATAAGATTTCCTTATCGAGCCGACCGGGTAAAACGACATCGGCATACGTCATACTACCTCGCTCATCAAGGGTAGCATCAATATAAACGTGATATTTCTTCTGAGTATTTAGCTCCAAGAACTGTATATGAGTCATGCAAAATCCCCAATCTCGATGATAATAAGATGCGATATAGGGTATCCAGTCGGGATGATCTGGTAGCGTGTGAATTCTTGTTTTAAGCTGTTCGAAATCCAACCAGGCATCCACAGGAGTAGAATACCCCATGAGATGAAGATTATGATTGCGAAAATTAACTACTTCATTGCCATCCTCATCTTTTATCCAGGCTTCCATTGCATTCCATTCTGGTGGGATGACCCAATCATAGCATTCCGTACCGGAAGGAACTTCATGAATCTTTAGATCAACTAATTCCGAAAGGATATTTAGCGTTTGCCGATTCGCGTCGCCGGTCAAGCTTCTGTTAAGCGGAAAAAGGCGATTAAAATAATATTCTAATTTCTGTTCCAAGACTTAAGTTCGGGCTATGTTGATTTTTCTTTTTGTACAAACTGCCAATCTGTGAGGTAGAGTTCTTTTATTTGCTTTTTTTTATCTTCCGTAAAATCAAGTTTTTCTTTAAAAAAATTACTCAATACCCCTTGACAGAGCTGCCTTGGCGTAATACCCAATGATTTGAAAAAGCGATTATTTAGACTTGGGAGATAAAAATGTACTAAAAATTTATTTATGATATTCAATTGCCTTAATATTCTTGCAGGTATTTTATTAACACCCACATTTGTATTGCTTTTATCTTTAGAATAATATTCTAATAAAGATACATTCATAAATTTTTCAAGACAAGTGATTGATTGATAAAAATTGCTTTGTAAATCGTTCTGAGTATAAATAAAAATATTTTCAGGCGCAAAATGTTTTTGTAAAAAAGTAACTCTGTCCTCATAAAACAAATCTTCTATTAGTAAAATACCTTTATTGCTAAAGTTAAAAAAGTTATCTAAATTTTTTGTCCCACCAAGCTGTAAATATTGCTTATACAAGGATAGAATCATAGAGGTATGATCTCTAAAGCCTATAATTATTTTTGCAGTAGGAAACAGTATTGAAATATTCCGAATGGCAATTTCATATTGCTTATTCCAGTACATACTACCTTCTGACCAAGGGAATCCAGTAAAACTTTCATTGCTTATTAAAAGCTTATCAAAGATTATTGGTTTCTTTATGTGCATTAAAAGGCTCCCTGTAAGCCTGGTGTAATGTATATTAGGGATATTGACAAACAAATTATTTTGAAGGTTTGAGGTGCCTGTCTTATAAAGACCAATATGAATATAGATATCACTCATGATTATTGTACAAGGCTTTTAAATGAAATAATCTACTTTTTAGGACAAAGGTGTTATATGGTATTTTATTACATAACCTATGATTACACATACATATATCCTAACAGTCTGACTTTATCAAATACTATATCATAAAGTTAATCTATCAAATACTTAGAGTTGTTATTCATTCGATTTGCAACATATTCAAACAAATCAGAAGAATTCATCCAGCCAAATTCAAGCCCTTCGTACTCAAATAAGTTCCAAACATCCGCTTTCAAGAGATCATTTTTAATTTTTTCGCGGTTCCATTCGGTAGGGCGGTCCAACTTCCGGACATAATAATCAAATGATACATGTTCGAAATTCTTTTCGTCGTGATATATAACCCCATCAAATGATTTGGAAAACCGGTAATCTACCTGAAATAACTCCTCGTAGTAATGCAGTTGCATAGGGCGGATGACGTCCAAAGATAAATTGACAATGATCGCATCTTCTTTTTGTAAAAATGTAAACAGAGAATTTTTGCCGGTTGCTGTTAAATGATTGATATGTGATATATTCCGAAGTACCCCTTGCGTATCCAGGACGCTAAAAACAGGATTAGGCGTTCGATAATAAATTTGTTTCAACCTTTGTTCTTCTGCAAAACGCCCTACTTCCGATTTGGAAAAAATACGATGATAGATACCTGTTTTGGTAAATGCGTAGGTATAGACCGGAAACATTATGGTCAGGGGTTGGTATCTTGCTTCAAGATATTCAATAATAAAATCTGATAGCTCCTGATAAGACCAAACCCCATTTAGTAATTGAAACAAAGGTTTGATTCTCGTATGCAAAAATAATATGCGTCTTGGCGGAAACTGGTATTGGTCAAGAATATTTCCGACTATTTTTTCAGGCTTCATATGCTTTTTAATACTTCTTCAAGTTTGCCTACACGCTCAAGATATTCCTCTACAAAAGCCCTAAATGCTCCATCGCCCCCTCGCACAGGAATGACCCATTGCACAAGCGCTTTGATATAGTCCGGGGCATTTTGAGGGCAAGCACTCAGTCCTACTTGCTTCAATAATAGCATATCGCCAATATCATCGCCAATGTAGGCTACATTTTCCAAGGAAATGGCAAGCTTTTCGCAAAGTCCTTGAGCCACACTTAGTTTATCCTTAATGCCTTGATAGAGATAAGGGATTTTTAGTTTTTCTGCTCGCCGCCGCACAATTTCCGTATCCTCCCCGGTAATGATGGCAGTAGGAATGCCAAGCTGCCTTAAAAAAAGCACACCGGCACTATCCGCCGTATTAAATTTTTTCCATTCGTTCCCGGTTTGGTCGTAATACATCCCACCATCTGTCCAGACGCCGTCAATATCGGTAATGAATAGCTTTATATTAATCATTGGCTATATTTTCTGGATAAATAATTTCATTTCCGGGCATATCCCGGAATAGCTTTTTTCCTATTAATTTGTCTTTTTCCTTCCAGAGGAAGCCGTCACCGGGGCTTAGCAGGTGGATGTCTTCTTCCCTGATTATCTCCCCTTTTTTCATGTCTCTTTTAGTAGCAATAGAGCGCTGTAGTTTGGCACTGGCATCTTTTGAGGCGTCGGAGATAAAAATATCCTCCGTGCCTAAGGCTATTTCTAAGTTTCTTATATCTCTCACCATTCGATTTAACCCGTCAATACCAAGAGAGCCTCTTTGGTCGCTGCCACGCATCCGCCTGTCCAATGTAATATGCTTCTCAATTACTTCTGCTCCCATCGCTACGGCCGCCATAGGAATAGCAATACCGATAGAATGGTCAGAATATCCTATTGTATATTGCCCGTATGCTTTTTTCAAATACTTAATGGTATTCAGGTTAATATTTTGAGGCTCGGCAGGATACTGGGAAAGGCAGTGTAAAATTGTAATATCCGAGTGGTATTTTGTTATTATCTCAAGTGCTTCATCCAGCTCTTCTTTGCCCCCCATGCCGGTAGAAAGAATAATAGGCTTCTTGGTTTCGGCTAATGCTGCTAATAAAGGAATGTTCGTTAAATCTCTAGATGCCACCTTAAGTTTATCTGGCTCAAAATACTTGAAAATGGATAGGCATCCTACGGAGCAGAGCGTTTCAACAAAATCCAGTCCTACTTCCTTCGCATGTTTATATAATTCGAAGTGTTCTTCATCGGACAATTCGAGGTAGGCCCTGTGCTCGCCATATGTTTTTCCGAAAGAATTACGTCCATTATAAGGACGATTCATCTGTGATTCGGTCATTTCTTCTTTCAGGTCCCTTTTGGTAAGCTTTACTGCATCTAAGGGTTTCAAATGCGTATCAGACGTTCCAGCTATTTCTGGTTCGATAGCCGCAATATCAATTATGGCTTTGGCTATTTCAACCGAGCCATTATGGTTTTGTCCAATTTCTCCGATAATATAGGTGCTCATTTTATTTTTCATTTAAGGTGATTTGTTCTTTCATTTGCGCCAAATAGGCTGGATGCGTATCCAAATATTCGAGCACATCCCCGATAGAAAAATGCTCATTACGCGTATAAATAGCCTCAAAAATTTCTTGTGCTATCTGAAAATCTTCTGCGGTATCTACGGTCAGCCGGATGTCTTTTCTTTGTGTAATCTCACTCGGAAGGTCCAGCCACTTTATAGAAAACAATTCTGGGTGTTCATAAATGTACTTGGTAACGTGCTCTAAATAGGGCTTTACATTCGTTAATTGATCTACTCTTTTTAAAGCAGACAGTTTTACTGCCTCACCCCAAAACCCAAAGTGTGTCTTTATGACCGGTATATCATTATAAGCAAAACTGATATAATCGTAATCGCTGTTATCCGTTTCTTCAATTAGTATTTTCAATCCAGCTATATCCATAAATGGATTATCAGCACAAATCCGTATGATTTTTTTTACGCTGTAAACCGCTGCGGCCTCAATAAACCGAGCAAGTACGTTGGCTTCATCCCCCTGAAACCACTGAATCCCTTTGCTATCGGCAATAGTAACTAACAGTTTATCCTGTTCATTCGCAGATGTTGCTAAAATGATAGGCAGGCCTATAGCTGCCTCATTAAGTCGCTCTAACAAAACGCCCAGCAATGTCTCACTTTGGTAGAATAATTTACCCATCTTTTGCGGTAATCTGGATGAACCAAGTCGAGCCTGAATAATGACTGCTATCATGTCTATAACGGCTAATTACTTTGTTAATATTAATAAAACCTCAGCAGCTACCGAGAAGGATAAAACTCAGCCATGTTTTTAAAAGCTTCACTCTCTTTTGCCAACTCCTCATACGTCCCGCTCGCCTTAACCTCTCCCTGCTCCAAAAAATACAACTGATCGCACTGCTGCACCGTACTCAGCCGGTGGGCAATCATAATAAAGGTGCGTCCTGCTTTTAGGTTGTCTAAGGCCTCCATCACCAAGCTTTCGGTTTGGTTATCTAAAGCAGAGGTGGCTTCGTCCATGATGATCACATCAGGGTTGTGGTACAGGGCACGGGCAATACCTACCCGCTGGCGCTGCCCACCCGACATACGTACGCCGCGCTCGCCCACAATGGTGTGAATGCCTTTGGATAATCCATGGACGTATTCCGTTAGTTGTGCTGCACGCAGCGCCGACCAGACCCGCTCGTAATCCATATCCGCATCGGCAACGCCCAATGCAATATTGCGGGCGATGGTATCATCGGTCAAGTAGATAAATTGTGGTATGTAGCCCACCCGATTTAGCCAGCCACGCAGATTAAGGCTGATATCCTGTCCATCCACCAGTATCTGCCCGCTATCGGGTTCTAGCAAACCGAGTATAATACTGACTAAAGTGGATTTGCCCGAGCCTGTAGCGCCCACCAAGCCAACGGAGGTACCTTTGGGAATAGTGATGGATATGTCGCGCAGGGCGGGCGTATCGGCATTTTGGTAGGTGTAGGAAACCCCCTGTATTTCTATGCTTTGCTGAAAGGGCAGTGGCTCGTGGTGGTTTTTCCGGCTTTGCCGCTGCCGAATGGCTGGTTCGAGTGTTTCTAAGTCATCTACTACCGAGCTGATGGCGGGCACACTAAACTGCATCTGGCTAATACCGCCTACCACCTTGCCAAGTGTGGCTTTCAGGCGTACGGTAGCTGCCCCAAACAAAGCCAGTACGGGCAGGATATTGGCTATTTCTTGGCCGGTCAGTATCAGTCCTACTACGGCCAGCAGCAATCCCCCCACCGCTATGGTTTCCATGATATAGGGCGAAGATTGGTTGATGACCTGCTGAAGTCGCGTCACCCTTGCAAAGTTGGACAGGCTGACCTTCAGTCGTGCCCGGAAGTGTTCTTCTCGCCCCAGAATGCGCGCCTCGGCCAAAGCGCCCAGCCCTTGATTGACCGCCTGCACTACCTCCCGGCGCTCTTTTTTGGCAATCTTGCCGTAATGATCTAATTTCTTTCTGACCACGCGCAGAAACAGGGCGCTCCCGCCTCCCAGCAAAACGACCCCCAGCAGGGCAATGACTGGAGTAGCTACAATCAGTAAGACCATTGTAAACAGGGTCATCAGTACACCCATGATGGTAGTCAGCAGCGGAATAATCACCCCCTGAACAATCAAATTGGTTTCAGCATTGGTATTGCGCAACAGCTCGGCGGTGTTGCGGTTGAGTATAAACTGATACGGGGCGTACATATAAGCCCGGAAGAGCCGGTCGGCTAATTGCACCCGCTGCTGTTCTACCAATTTGTATTGGTATTGGTACACCTGAAATAGAAAGGCATTTTTCAGGATGTAAATGAGTAGTAAAGTAATAGCCCCGTAGGTGACTAACCTCGGCCCGGGCCGCAGCCCCCAGTACTCAAACCAATCGGCAATCCATTCGTATTGCATGACCGCCTCCGGCACGGCCAATACCGCTACGAAAGCGGGCACGGCGCCAATGCCGATTACATCTAATAGGGCCCCCAGCAGCATCAGAAATAGCAGGGTAAGATAGCCCATCTTGTCCTTGCGGCTAAAGTAAGGGCGCAGCCGCAGTAGTTCCCGCCAGATCTCACGCATGTAGGATTGCTTTTGTTGTGTGCTTCATAGTTCGTAAAACCAAACTTACCCCCCTTCCGATATTAACTTAGTTATTGGCTGCATATAACCGAGGGGGGTGCAAAGTATAGTGCTGCTTGTCTTTAGGATACCCCCAGTTATACTTGGAGTATAGTGAGGGGGGGTGCAAAGAATAGTGCCACTTGTATCTGGGATACCCCCAGTTATACTTGGAGTATAGTGAGGGGGGGTACAAAGTATAGTGCTGCTTGTCTTTGGGATACCCCCAGTTATACTTGGAGCATAGTGAGGGGGGGTACAAAGTATAGTGCTGCTTGTCTTTGGGATACCCCCAGTTATACTTGGAGTATAGTGAGGGGGGGTGCAAAGTATAGTGCCACTTGTATCTGGGATACCCCCAGTTATGTTAAGACAATAGATAATAGATATTAGACAATAGATGCCAGATAATAGATAATGGACATTAGATAATAGATTTTAGACACCCATCACCTATGACCCATCACCCATCACCTATGACCCATGACCCATCACCCATGCCCCAAAAAACACATCATAAAGTACTGAAAAAGAAACAGTTGATTAAACCCAGTGTTATGCGCCCCGTCGCGGGGATAATTTCGGTTGCGGATTGGGTATTTTGCAATAAAAAAAGTTCTGCTAAAGTGTGACTTTTCAGAGATATATTCGTCAAAAGGATGTTAACCTATTTTTTAATTTTAAAATTTACACAATATGAAAAACCTTGGTAACAACCGTATCAGTGCCAGTCTTACTCCAGAAGACTTTTCGGCTGTCAAACAAGCGATTCAGGAAATTGGCTACCGGATGCCTTTTTTATTGGGTCTGACCATTGAAGAGCGCAGGAAGTTGGCAAAGATGAGCCGCTCCAACAAGCTATTCGTGGCTGATGCCCTCGACGTAGCGCGAGAAAACCCTACCGTACTGCCGTATTACCTTACGTTCGAAGAATTGGAAAAAGACTATGTTCTGTTTCAGCAACTCAACGAAATCCTCTTGCCTTTGGAACAATTGTACGAGCGGGTGCGCGACACCCAGATTATGGCTGGCTCGGAAGCCTATCAAACCAGTCTGACACTGTACAAGCTGACCAAAGTTGCCGCCGACGCTGGTATGCCCGGCATGGATAGCGCCCACGCTAAGCTGAAGGTCCGCTTTGAAGGGCAAGGTTCTCAGGGCAGCACCGAAGCCGAAATGGAAGATACGCCCGCATCAAATGTCAGCTCGTCCGATGTAAATGCTATTGTATAATATAAGGTAACCCCGCGTACAAATAAGCCCTCTTTTGGACTGTAGCAAGGTTTTGAAAGAGGGCTTTCCGTTGGATTTTACATTCCCCCTCAACCTTTTTTTAACCGCGAATAGGTAGATTTTAGATGCCAGATTTTAGATAATAGACGATAGATGCGGTCTCAACTCCTCAACCTTTCAACTTCTCAACCTTTCCTCCCATCTTCTTCAATGACTTTGTAGCTTGGTTTTGGCGATTCGCAGTTAGGTAATGGGGTGTCTATATTTTTTATCCACCATCTCCATTCTTTTTCCTTTTTATACGCTCCGGATTACCTGGCGGGCGACGTCCGAAAGCTTCTTCGTGTTTTTTAATGTAGCTATCTTCTATTTCCAGTGCTTTGATTCGTCCGGGAATATTTCGCAGCAAAATTTTGGCAAAGAACCGTGTCATGCCCGCGATTATATTAAACAGAAAAAGCTGAGTTCGAATGCGCTCGGAGAGTCCATCTTCATCTATAGGGTCGGCACTAATGCCATATTTAAAGGTACTTTGGTCAACATCATCGAAGATTTCGTATAAATGATGTGGTTTTTCATTCTTGCGGCTATTGCCGTGGTAATTTCTCCCCATCCGCTTCACACCTGCTCAGTATTCGCCCAGCCTTCTTCGTTGGAAAAGGTCTCTATATTATACGCAGGCACATACGCCATCGGCTGCCCTGTTTTGATTCGGTAGGCTTCCGCAGCTAAGCGGAGTAAGGATTCGAAGGTTTTTTCTTCTGGCATTTGGGTGGGGTCTTCCAGTACGTTTTCATAAGCAACCCGTCCGTTAGCTATTACGCAACAACGCGCATATAAAAAATCATCCACGGAAAAGTAATAGCCTTCTCGGAAGCTGTACGCGCCCATGTTTTCGGCAAAAACCTGCGCATCTAACTTATATAGTTTTTCTGATAAAATATCGGCAAACAGCAAAATGGAGCGAATGGGCAACACCGCCAACTGAGCCACCGCCGGAGCCAATACCGCGTCGTCATCGCCTTCTTTATCCCAATCTAATAATGCAATAATGCTCCAGAACCAATCTTCTTCCGGCTGGGTCCATGCCCGCGGCGTATTGACATATACTTCCACTTCGGCATTAGCGAACTGGCGCTTCAGCTCCTGCAAAAATGCTTCATTCAAATCCGCTAATTTTAGTTTATATACACTCGTCATCGTATCTTTTTATCTCTCAATGTATTCTTTTTATCACAAACTACCAAACGCTTTAGCCTTACGCTTAACTGTTTTTTGGCTATCGGTGAACCGCGAATAGGTAGATTTTAGATGATAGACAATAGATGTTAGATGCCAGATTTTAGGACGGGACACTGTTTGCTTTTCGCTATTTGCTGTTCGCTGTTCGCTTTTCGCTGTTTGCTTTTCGCTATTTGCTGTTCGCTGTTTGCTGTTCGCTGTTTGCTGTTTGCTGTTCGCTGTTTGCTGTTCGCTGTTTGCTGTTTGCTGTTTGCTGTTTGCTGTTCGGTGTTTGCTGTTTGCTGTTCGGTGTTTGCTGTTTGCTGTTCGGTGTTTGCTGTTCGCTGCACAGTCAGTAGGCGTTATATCCTCAACCTTTCTAAACCTTTCAACTTCTCAACCCTTCAACTTTTCTAAACCCTATTCACCCTATTTGTCCTATTCTCCCTATTCCCCTATTTGCCCTATTCTCCCTATTTGCCCCATTCTCCCTATTCTCCCTATTTGCCCTATTCCCCCTATTTGTCCTATTCTCCCTATTCCCCTATTCGCCCTATTTGCCCTATTCCCCTATTTCCTCTTCTTCCCATCTTCTTCATAATACCCGTAGCCATACCCGTAGCCGTAGCCATACCCGTAGCCATAACCATACCCATACCCGCGAGAAGCTTTGACCCCATTGAGCAGAATGCTGGGGCGGGGTAGTTTTTGCTCATGGTAAATACCGTCAATAATGCGTAGGGCCCCTTTGACGGTTTTGGCAAAGCGGGTTACAAAAACAGTGGTATTGACGTAGTCTTTCAGCAGCAGCGCGTCGGTGACGAGGCCCACCGGGGCACTGTCTATCAGGATGACATCGAAATGGGCTTGCAAGTAAGCCATGAGCTGGTCCATCCGCTCGCCGATGAGCAATTCAGCGGGATTGGGCGGGATGGGCCCACTGCCAATCAGGAAATAATTGTCTATACCGGTAGGTACGATGATGTCTTCGATGGTTGCTTCGCCCACTAAGTAATTGGTCACGCCGATAGCGGGTGGAGTTGCCATGAGGTAGCCCGATAGTTTGGGTTTGCGCAGATCAAGCCCTACGGCGATGGTTTTTTTGCCCGACAGGGCAATGGTAGCGCCGAGGTTGGCCGTCACGAAGGTTTTGCCTTCCCCACTCACGCCAGAGGTAATGAGTATGCGCAGTTGGGGTTCGCCGGTAGCGATAAATTGCAAGTTGGTGCGCAGGAGGCGAAAGGCTTCCGCAATGGAAGAGCGACTACCGCGCCGCACGACGAGTTTTTCCTCGCCCCGGGGCTGCCCGATGATGCCGATGAAGGGCGTAGGCGTCTGGCTGCTGATGTCGCGCTCAGAATAGATTTTATTGTCGAGGCGGTTGCGCAGTAGAATGATGCCGCCGGGCAGGGCCAAGCCAACGAGCAGGGCTAAGAAGTAGATCTGCGTTTTCACCGGCGATACGGGTCCCGTATTGATGGGCGGATCAATAATTTTAGAATTGGATATTTGCGCGGCTAAGGAGATGAGGGTTTCCTCGCGTTTTTCAAACAAAAAGATAAACAGCGCCTCCTTGATTTTTTGCTCGCGCATAATCTGGAGTAGCTCGCGCTCTTTAGTAGGGATAGATTGTATTTTCGATTCAATCGGGCGCTGGCGTTGTTGTATCTGCTGGCGTCTGCTTTCTAACTCCCCCCGCATGGTGCGCACCCCGTCTGAGATATTGCTGCGCAGGGTAGCTATCTGGGCTATGAGCAGTTGGGCCGCGGGGTTATTGGGGGTAGCTGCGGAGAGGATGCGCTCGCGCTCTAATACCAAGCGATTGTATTCGGTAACGAAAGTAGCGAGCGTACCCGATAGCACTTCGGAAGTAACGGGCAGGGGTTTGAACTGGTTTTCCGGATTGTCAATGTTTTTTTCAATATCGCGGAGCAACGACAGGCGCAGGTCCATATCCATGAGCGCAGCGTCTTGTACGCTCAGTTCTGATAGGTAATCGGAGGCCCGAGACGAAAGCTCCACTGGGATGTCTTGCAGGCGTTTGTAGGATTCTACATTGCGCTCTACATTGTACAATTCTTCGGTGATAAATTGCAGCCGCTCGCCGATGAATTCAAGGGTATTTTGTCCGGACAGCAGTTTGTCTTCTAGAATACTGCGGTTATACACTTGCACCAGCATATTGATAATATCAATGGCTTTGGCCGGCACCGGGTCGTCGAGCAATAGATTGAGCACATTGGTGGTGGTCACCGAGCGGATGTTGAGCTTACCGGCGTATTTGCGGGCTACCCCTTCTGGGTTGCCAATCTGGATACGCAGGGGCACGTCTTCGGCAAAAGATCCTTTGGAATGCAGGAGCCAAGTACCGCCGCCATATTGAAATGGAATGCCAAAATGCCCGCTCAGGGTATCGCCATTTTCAGCATAGGCTACGAAGCTGCCTTCCCGTGTAGGGCGAATGCGCATGGTGACGCCGTAGGTTTTTTTCAGGCTGTCAATCTGTTCTATTTCAATGGGCGTATCTTTATATACTTCCGTGTTTTTGATGCGTCCTTCTAAGGTATAGGTAATATGAATGCCCAGCGAGTCCACTACGCGGCGCATCAGGCTGCGCGACTTGAGCACCTGTATTTCGTTGCCTACATCCGAGCCGGAACGGAAGCCGAGGTCCGCCAAAATAGCTTCTTCGGTAATCGAGGGTTTGGTGGCATCGCTTTGTATCAGCAAGCTGCCCCGCACGCCATACACCGTGACGGTATAGCGCAGGTACAGCCAGGCAAAGGTAAGGACTACTATCAATCCGATGACAAACCAATACCAATTGCGCAAAAAGGCAAATAGAATTTCCCGGATGTCAATACCGGTTTCGGCAGGTTCGTTGGGTGCGTAGTATGTTTCTTTTTCCATTGTTGGCGGTTAGCGGTTCATCTTCTGGACGACAAAGTGAGTACCAAAGTCAGCACGGACAAGCCAGCAGAGGTGTAAGCGATGATGCGTTGAAACAAATCGGCGGTGGTAGCGGTGCGGGCCCGTAGCGGCTCTATATATACCACGTCGTTTTGCATCAGGTAGAAATAGGGCGACACAAAGACGCTGTTGTCTTGCAGGTTGAGTCGTTCGTAAACGCGTTTGCCCTCATGCTCTCGGATAATGAGGATGTTGGCCCGGTTGGCATAGGGCGTCAGGTCGCCAGCCATACCGAGGGCTTCGAGCACCGTCACGCGCTTGTTGGTCAGGCGCACGGTACCCGGCAAATTGACCTCGCCCAGCACCGTCACTTTAAAATTGAGAAAACGCATATTCACTACGGCATCCTTGAGGTAGGTTTGCAACATATCCAGCAGTTTGAATTTGGCTTCTTCGAGGGTAAGCCCGGCTACCGGCACCCGCCCCAGCACCGGAAAATCAATCATGCCCTCCCGATCTACAAAGTAGCCCATGAAAAGCTCCAGCCCCTGAGAGTTTTGGCCACCGCCGCCCATCATCATACGATTGCCGCCGCCTTGCTCGGTTCCTTCTATATTGAAAGGCGCAGCCGCTTCTTCGTCGTAGCTGTGCACGGTGATGCGCAGGAGGTCTTCGGGCTGGATGCGCAAGTTGACGGCGTTCAGAATGTCTTCCGGTTGGTTGAGGGGTAGTTCTTCGCCCTGAAAATTGAGTAATTGCTGGTGCGTTACGCAACTGCTCAAGCTCGACAGCAACAGGCAAAGCAGCAGACCGTGCGCTGCCGTACGTAGCAGATGATTATTCATGGCAGGTGATTGATGGCTGAAATGGTGACGGATGGCTTGGCTTTTTGTATTATAAAAATTTGATAATCAATATTTTGCTTTACAGAAAAGTATCCACAATGCAAATTATGTCCGATTGAAATTCGGTTGCGCAAATACCCTATTGATATCCAATGCAAATTCTGGCAGAATGGGCGTTTGTAATGCCATGCCTTCGGTGTAGGGCACACTGCCAATGTATTGCCCGGCTTCATTGGGGGTATAAACAATGATGAACTCGTGTTCGGGGTCCACTACCCAGTATTCGGGCACACCAGCGTTTTGGTAGAGTTCGAGCTTATCTTTCATTTCCCGGCGGGTATTGCCCGGCGATAGGATTTCGACAACAATGTCCGGCGCACCAATGCAGCCCCGCTCGTCGAGTTTCGCAGGATCACAAATGACGACAATATCCGGCTGCACCACGGTGTCTATTTTATCGCCCTTCACTTTTTTCGGCGGCAGCGGCAGGCGCACATCGAAGGGGGCAGTGAACATTTCACAGGGTTTCTCTGATAAATATGCTCCAATATTCAAGGATATAATCCTCGATATTCGCTGGTGCCGCACATTGGGCGCTGGCGACATTTTGAAAATCTTCCCTCGAATCAATTCCACCCGCTCAGCAAACTGCCAAGTGAGGTAGTCGGCGTAGGTATAGGTTTTACCCAGATCGAGTTGTTGAAAATCGGTAATCATCGCTTGAAACTTTTACCGCAAGGTACGCAAAATCTCGACATCATTCAAGAAGCATTGGTGGCATCGGGAGTCTCCAGCAAGGTAGCATTGGCAAATTCGTAATCGGCCAGCAAGCGCAGGGCACTTTTATCCTGCAATAGCTGTTGCAAGCGCTCGATATGGCGTTCGTGGTGCAAATCAGTACCTACAAAATCAATGAGTTTGGCTTTCAGTAGCTTGAGTGCCAGCTCGCGTACGGGCGCACCGTAGTAGCCAGTGAGCGAGAGCAGGTTGAGCTGAAATTCGCAGCCGTATTCCTTCAGGCGCTGGTACTGACTGAAATCTTTTTTCAAAAACAGATACCGCTCCGGATGTGCCAGTACAGGTTTGTAACCTTTGGTTTGCAGTCGAAAAATATTGTGATACAAATTAGGTGGTGCGGTGACGAATGACATTTCCACCAGCACCCGATTGCCCGGCAGGGTGAGCATATTGTTGTCTCTTACGATGGCCTCAAAGTGTTCGTCCATGTAGTATTCGGCGGCGGCATCAATCGTGATGTCCAGCCCAGCGTTTTGTATAGCTTGCTGCAAGATAGCCAGCCCACCGAGAATATCTTCGCGGGTATTCGGATACAAATCCGACATGATATGCGGCGTAGTAATGAGATGCCGGTAGCCGAGTGCCTGCAACTGGCGGATCAGGTGTACCGAGGTTTCTACGGTATCGGCGCCATCGTCAATACCTGGTATCAGGTGCGAATGAATATCCACACCGAAGCCAGAAAAATCAAGGATGGAAGGGTCTTTCTTTTTGAAAAAGGATAGCATTGAGCCTTAATGTAATTCTAATATTCCTGCGGGCGAAGATAAGAGAAAGTCCTGTATCAATGCATTATTATCGCGCAATAGTGCAATAATTTGATTGGTTGTAACATTCCCGACTCGTATCCAGCGTACTTTGGGCGGATGCCCATATTTGTTCAAAAGGTGATAAAAATCGGCAATTTGAGCAGAGATTTTGGACGATAAATTATTGTCTATCAAAAACATACGCGCTACCTTGCCCTTCCGGCAAGCACTAATCTGTTTTTTTCGGCATTCGCGGCATAAGCCAAAGCAGCAAAGATGTCCTCACGGTTGAGTTGTGGAAAGTCTTCGAGAATCTCCTCCAGCGTCATTCCCGCAGCCAGATAACTCAGGATATCGTAAACTGTAATGCGCACAAGCCCCGAATGCAGGGTTGCCCGCTGCGCTTACCGGATTCTATGGTAATATATTGTTGATAATCAATCATTTTTGCGACCTATTTTTTTAATACAAACAGCGTATGTAAGAAAGAAAGTTCAATTTTGAGTGTCGGGTCAAATAAGTGGATGAGATTTTGTAAATCTTCGAGATTTGCAAAATCTGAACAAACCGCAGCCCTTCTCAATTGATCTTTAAACCCAAAATCCTTGGAAAAAATCCCTTCATCCGTAAGCTTGTACATTTCAACTGCTATTTCTTTTGCCCTCCGCCACACCACCAATTTTCTGAAATCGCCCATTTTTCTTACACCTTATAAGATTTACGATTTTATAAATTCTAAAAAACCAATAAGCACGGCATTTTAAGTTGAAATCAAAATTATACCCTACACCTAAAACCCTGCACCCACATAATAATTTCGATACCATTCTATAAACCGCTCAATCCCTGTGCGCACGGGTGTGGCGGGTTTGTAGCCGAGGTCTTCCACCAAGTCGTGCACATCGGCATAGGTGGCGGCCACGTCGCCGGGTTGGATGGGCAGCATTTCCTTGTGGGCGGTTCTGCCAAGCGCTTGTTCAATGGCTTCGATGAAATCCATGAGTTGTACCGGATTCTGATTGCCAATATTATACACTTTGTAAGGCGCTTTGGACGTAGCGGGGTCGGGTTGCTGCGGATTCCAGTTGGGATTGCCAGCAGGCGGATGGTCAATGACGCGCACTACGCCCTCGATGATGTCGTCCACGTAAGTGAAATCGCGGATCATTTTTCCATAATTGAACACTTGAATCGGCTCGCCAGCGAGGATGGCTTTGGTAAACAAAAACAGCGCCATATCGGGGCGGCCCCAGGGGCCATACACCGTAAAAAAACGCAGCCCGGTGGTAGGCAGTCCAAACAAATGGCTGTAGGTGTGCGCCATGAGTTCGTTGCTTTTTTTGCTGGCGGCATAAAGCGACACGGGGTGATCTACATTATCGGACGTAGCGAAGGGCATTTTTTCATTCAAACCATAGACGCTGCTGCTGCTGGCATAAGCCAAATGCCCCACTTGCTGCTGCCGACAAGCTTCGAGGATGTTGATAAAACCGACGATATTGCTGTCAATATAGGCGCGTGGATTCACTAAGCTGTAGCGCACGCCGGCCTGCGCCGCGAGGTGGCATACCGCATCAAATTGTTCCTGCTCAAAGAGGCGTTCGATGGCTTCGCGGTCTTCGAGGGCGATTTTGGTAAAGCGATAATTGGGGTGCTGCTCGCTGTTCACCAAGGTGTCATAATCAATGCAGAGGGTACGGATGCCGGCGTGCTCTAAGCGGTCGTATTTCAGTTTAGGATCGTAATAATCATTGATTATATCTAACCCGACCACGGCGTCGCCCCGCGCTACCAAGCGATTGACCAAGTGAAAGCCGATAAAGCCCGCTGCGCCGGTGACGAGGATTTTTTTCATGAAGTTTGTTGGTTTGTTGGTTTATTGATTTTACGGGCGATAATCAACCGGTTGAGCATGCTTGATAAGTAATGGGGCATTATTTTTAGTTAATTGGATTATTTTTAAGCAATTGATAATCAGGATTTTGAAACAAATTTATATTAAAAATATATTATGCCCGGATCCTTATTTAAATAATCATTCCAGCAGCTACCGTTTCGTGGGTGCCTTCGTCCACTAATATAATGCTGCCGGTGATGCGGTTGCGCCGATAAGGATCGCAAAACAGGGGTTGCGTGGTGCGCATTTGTACCCGGGCGATGTCGTTCATACGAATTTCGCGGTCTTCCAAATTTCGATGCAAGGTATTGATATCGAGCTTATAACGAATGTCTTTGATCATGCAGCGCACCTCGCGGGAAGTGTGCAACACTAAGTACTTTTTGGAGGGCAGCAAGGGCTTTTCATTAAACCAGCAAAGCATCACATCCACATCCTGCGCCGATTCGGGCACGTTGTTTTCGCGCACCAGCATATCGCCCCGGCTAATATCTAAGTCGTCTTCGAGGAGCAGTGTCACCGACATGGGCGGAAAAGCTTCCTCAATTTCCCCCTCAAAGGTATTGATTTGGCGTATTTTAGAAGTAAATCCGGAAGGCATGACCATCACGGTATCTCCTTTTTTGAAAACACCCCCGGCAATGCGGCCGGCGTAGCCGCGATAATCGTGGAAAGCGTCGGTGTTGGGGCGAATCACGTATTGCACCGGAAAACGGCAATCAATCAGATTATGGTCGCTGCCAATATGTACATTTTCGAGATAATACATCAGCGTAGTGCCTCCATACCAAAGCATCTGCTCCGATTTTTCGACCACATTGTCGCCATTGAGCGCCGAAATTGGGATGAAATGTACATCCTTGATGTCTAATTTAGAACAAAAATGGTAAAATTCGTCCTTGATGGTTTCGTAAGTAGCTTCGCTGTATTCCACCAAATCCATTTTGTTGATGCACACCACGAGATGCGGAATTTGCAGGAGCGAAGCGATAATAGCGTGGCGGCGGGTTTGCTCCACTACGCCGTGTCGAGCATCTATTAAAATCAGGGCGACATTGGCAGTAGAAGCGCCGGTGACCATATTGCGGGTGTATTGGATATGCCCTGGAGTATCGGCGATGATAAATTTGCGTTTGGGGGTAGCAAAATAACGATAGGCTACATCAATCGTGATGCCCTGTTCGCGCTCGGCTCTTAGCCCGTCGGTGAGCAGCGCCAGATTAATACCTTCCTCGCCCCGGCGTTCGGTAGCAGCGCGCACGGCGTCGAGTTGATCTTCAAAAATCGCTTTGCTATCGTACAAAAGGCGGCCAATGAGGGTGCTTTTGCCATCGTCCACGCTACCGGCCGTGGTGAAGCGCAGGAGGTCGGCGTCGGTTTTTTGCTTGGTAAATTTTTCGATTATCTGATGCATATTGTTGCGATTCGCAGCTGGTTGATTAAAAATAGCCCTGTTTTTTGCGGTCTTCCATGGAAGTTTCGGAGCGTTTGTCATCGGAGCGGCCGCCGCGCTCGGTGATACGAGAGGTGGCTACCTCGGCAATGACATCATCCAGATTGGCAGCATTAGACAACACCGCGCCGGTGCAGGTCATATCGCCGATGGTGCGAAACCGCACTATCATTTCCAAGGTTTGTTCATGGGGTTTGAGGTTTATAAAGTCAGACATGGCCATGATCACGCCATCGCGTTGGAAACAAAGCCGCCGATGCGAAAAGTAAAGATTGGGCAGCGACACCTGCTCGGAGGCGAGGTATTGCCAGACGTCTAACTCTGTCCAATTGCTAATAGGAAACACCCGAAAATGCTCGCCGATATGCTTTTTACCATTGAACAGATTCCAAAGCTCTGGGCGCTGGTTTTTGGGGTCCCATTGCCCGAATTCATCGCGGTGTGAAAAAAAGCGCTCCTTAGCACGGGCTTTTTCCTCGTCGCGGCGGCCACCGCCGAGGGCTACATCGAATTTGTGTTTTTCAATGGCGTGCAGCAAAGCCGCCGTTTGTAGCCCGTTGCGACTGGCATTGTAGCCTTTTTCTTCCTGTACCATCCCTTGGTCAATGGCTTCTTGCACAGAGGCCACCACTAATTTGACGCCAAGCTCCTGCACCCAAGCGTCGCGGTAGGCAATGGTTTCGGGGAAGTTGTGTCCGGTATCTATGTGCATAATCGGGAAGGGAATACGCGCCGGATGAAAGGCTTTTTTAGCCAACCAAGTTAGTAAAATAGAATCCTTGCCCCCGGAAAACAGAATGACGGGATTTTCAAATTGCGCAGCCACCTCCCGGATAACAAAAATGGATTCGGCTTCGAGTTCGCGCAGGTGGTTCAAGTGGTAATTCATGTCGTTGTTGTTCGCGGTTCGCGGTTTGCTATTCGCGGTTCGTTATTGTAATATGGGCTTCGAGGTGGGTATAAATACAATCCACAGCTTGCTCAATGCTCATCTGATCGGTTTTGATTTCCAGGGCCGGAGCTGCTGGCGATTCGTAAGGCGAATTGACCCCCGAAAAATCCTGGATGAGGCCGCGCCGGGCTTTGGTATACAGTCCTTTGGTGTCGCGTTGTTCGCAAATTTGAAGCGGCGTATTGACAAAGATTTCAATAAAATCTTCGGCACCAATGATGCTGCGGGCTAAGTCGCGTATTTCGGCGGTCGGACTGATAAAACTGGCCAGCACAATGACACCGCTATTGAGGTAGAGTTTTGCAATTTCGGCGATCCGGCGAATGTTTTCCTGGCGGTCTTCGAGGCTGAAACCAAGATTGCTGTTGATGCCGCTGCGAATATTGTCGCCATCTAATATCTGAGCAAAAAAGCCCTGCTCGAAGAGTTTGCGCTCCAAATGCTTGGCAATGGTCGTTTTGCCGGAGCCAGACAAGCCGGTGAGCCAGACCACCTTGCTGTGCTGTTGTAGAAAGCGCTCCCGATCGGTGCGTTGTAAAATTTCAGTGAAAACCGGAAAAATATGCGCTTGTGTTTTCATCGCTTGCGAGATTTAAGCCAACTCCTAATGGTGCCACGCGGGGCCATCTGCCAGGCGCGCTCGTGCAGGTAGTAAAGTCCGATTTTGGTAATCACCTCTGTGCCGCCAATGGCCGCTGCTATTCTAAGGCTACCTGTAAAAAGCCAAGACAAAAGCATGGTATCCAAAGTGCCGACGATACGCCAGGTAATGCCCTTGATAACACTGCGCAGGTGCGACTCGGTGCGGTATGCTATTTCTTTCTCAGCAGATTCCTTGATTTCAGGTGTACTCATTGATTATGATTTTACGGAGCCGGACCGGAAAGGGTGTGGCACCAAAGGCAAGGCGGCCAATGGATGATACGCACCCTGCAAACCCGCTGGCTGCATTTCCCGGATTTGTTGTACCATTTGAATAGAAGTAGCTGCATCCGACAAACCGAAGCCCTGACCAGCCAAAATGGACTGATAACTCAGGGTGTGCAAATCGGTGAAGCCTTCGCTGAATTCGATTTCCGAGCCGTCCACTGTGATGCTGCGGAAGGTGCGGGCACCTCGGGCCTTGGCTTCGTCGGGTAGGGTATCGGCATTGATACTCAAAAACCAACGCACGCGGGCTTTGTCCAAGTGTAAATAGCCAGCCGCGCGATCGTGCGTATGTACGTGTACGATGTTTTCCTGCACTGCACCGAAGACCCAAGTAAGCATATCAAAAAAATGAATACCAATATTGGTAGCAATGCCGCCTGATTTTTCCGGGTCGCCTTTCCAACTGGCGTAGTACCAACTGCCCCGTGCGGTGATGTAGGTCAAATCCACGTCGTGTACGGTGTGCGGCGGGGCCGCAGCGATGCGTTTTTGTAGTTCAATAATAGCCGGATGCAGGCGCAGTTGCAAAATGGTGTAAATTTTTCGGCCGGTTTCCATCTCAATGTCGCGCAGGGCATCCACATTCCAAGGATTGAGCACCAATGGCTTTTCGCAAACGACATTAGCACCGATGCGCAAACCGAAACGTATGTGGGCATCGTGCAGATAATTGGGCGAGCAAACTATCAGATAATCAATAGCTTGGCCCGCCCGACGCAGTTTTTCGAGGTGCCGGTCGAAGCGTTCAAATTCAGTAAAAAAATCCGCTGCCGGAAAATAACTATCGAGAATGCCCGCGTTGTCGTGTTTGTCCAAAGCCGCTACCAAGCGGTGGCCCGTGTCACGGATAGCTCGCAAATGACGCGGTGCCACGTAGCCGGCCAGACCAATCAGGGCGAAGTTTTTTATTGTACTACTTGTCGCCACAGGCTTTGGGTCACTTGCAATCCCTTGCGATTGACGTTGGTCTCTTCCAGCGAATTACTGAACGTGGCAAAATAATCGGCGGTGCAATTCGTAAAGGTGCAATCTTGCAAAGCCACTCTTTCGTAATCTGCTTGCAATTTGAAAAATTCGTAAGGCCCGTATTCGGTTGGGGTCTGATTATTCGTAAACTGTGTTTTGCGAAAAGTAATTTTCCACGAATTCATCATTTTCACCATATGATCTCCTTCATTGTCCCGTAGCGTACAATTGTCAACGAGTGCATTGTAGCAATTTTCTAAAGCCAAAATGCCGGCGGTACACTCGCGCACCACTGTATTGTGCAGCATCAGACTGCCCGTGTCGTAGGCTTCCAGCCCCAGAGTGCCGCTGCCGTAGAGGTCGCAGTTGTCCACCAGTAGGTATTGCACACTGCGGGTGGTCAGTACGGCGCCTTCGCAAAGACCAGGCGCTACCTCGTGCCCGACACTCAGCCCAGTAAGCGATATATTATAGCTATTTTCGATGCTTAGCACCGGTACAAAAGCGTGGGGTGTGATAAGTTGTGCCTTGCCAGCGTTGCGCGCTTTGATGTGCAGATTGCGCACGTCGTGGATGATGATGCTGCGATCGGGCGCGCCTTCAAATCCGAAAATGCTGACAAACTTTGTGGTGTCGGTCACTGCTCCGAGGTCGTATTGCCCATCTTCGAGGGTGATTTCGGTGTCGTTGCCAATCGCTTGGCTGAGTGCCTGCACATTGCTGACGGTCACTTTTTTGAGCGGTGCGTCTTTGGCGTAGATGCGGCCATCCGGGCCAATATAGTTTTCGCGGCCATTGGCATCGGTGGCTACTACCAGCCCGAAGCGATCGGGGTAGCCGCAGTAGAGCCATTTTTTGTCGGACAATGGTTTGCCATCAACATTGAAAAGGGTGCCCTGCCCGTCTTTGTACAGCAATAGGCAATGGTGCGGCCGGTCAAGGCCTTCCATGTATTCGTGCGAATCGCCACCGAGATAAGTAACATCGTATTCGATAGGTAGCAGGGCTTGTTGTCGGGCATTGACGATGCCGCGCTTGCCATTTTTTTCTACCAAAAACCGATCGGCTTGCAAAATTTCCACCATGTCATATTCAAAAGACAACAATACCTCGTTGCGCCTATTGATGACTCCCGTGCGCATATCCCGATTGGTAGCGACGAAGTAGTCGAGGCGATTATTGAGCACACTGTATTCAAAAGGTAGTACAATTTGTCCGTTTTTGTCAATTAAACCGGCGCTTTCATTGCGATAAGCTAAATAAGTATCGTTGGGCCCCTCGATGAGGCTCGAATATTCAATCGGAATAACGACTTTCCCTTTTTCGTCAATAACGCCAGATTTGTCACCCCCTTTTTGTACAATAAAACGGTCGGCTCCTACCCGATAGATGTAGTCGAATTCGCGGGGTGTAATAGCGCTGCCATCGGTGCGGATTAGCCCGGATTTATTGGCCATTTGTGCCACTAAGATGCCGCCCACCGGCTGGGAAAGACTTTCGTAAATCGGCTCGATAAGTGTCGTGCCCTTTTTGTCTATCAAACCGTTGAGGTAGGTTTTGGGCTGTTGCACAATGATGAAATCGGGATCTGCTTGTAGGCGCTCTACATCCGACATCAGGAAGGACTCCATTTGTATGGGAATGCGCTCGCCTACCGACTGGATGAGCGAGCCGTCGGGTCGTATGAGCAAATACTCGCTGCCCTTGCGTACAATGGCAAAATCACGCTGGAATGGGTAGGCTTCGTCGTAAACGGGCGCGATGACCACTTCCCCTTGCGCATTGAGATATCCGTTGCGTCCTGCTTTGGTTACAAATGAGGCTAATCCATTTTCGAATGCTCCGATGTACATGTAATCCGTTGTTTCCAGCAACACCTTGCCCTCTGGGGAGATGATGCCAGTTTTGTCGCCGCTGTAAAAACGGCCGTAGCCATCATCAAGTAGATAGGCGCTTTCGTATTGGGGCCTTACGACCACGCTACCATTGGGTTTCGCAAAGCCCCAGAGGTCGCCGTCGCGGTAGGGAATGAGGCTAAGCTCAACGGTGTCGTCGGTAGTAGCGGGTGCCTTGTTGTCGGATTGGCGGCAAGCAGCACTGAGCAGCAGTAGTGCAACTAAAAGTGCCAAAGTACAGTTTTTCATAGTGATGTGAATTATTTGGGTTGATGGATTACTTTGACAACGACACCATCCGCCAAGCAATACTGCTCGCCGCTACCAGGGCAGGTGGCTTCGTTTTTTTCGTCAAAATGCAGGCGTTCGCCGTGTTCGCTCATCCAGCCGATTTGTCGGGCGGGGTTGCCCACCACCAGCGCATAAGGGGGTATGGTTTTAGTCACTACTGCCCCCGCACCAATGAAGGCATACGCACCTATGTGAAGACCACAGACGATGGTGGCATTGGCTCCGATGGTTGCGCCGCGGCCCACAAGGGTTTGTTGGTATTCGCTCTTTCGATTGACGGCGCTACGCGGGTTCATCACATTGGTAAACACCATCGAAGGTCCTAAAAATACATCCTCTTCGCAGATCACCCCTTCGTATATCGAAACATTATTTTGCACCTTTACATTATTGCCGAGCACCACGCCATTGGCTACAAAAACATTCTGCCCGAGGCTACAATTTTCCCCAATGACTGCCCCGGCCATCACATGACAAAAATGCCAGATTTTGGTACCGCTGCCGATCGTTGCGCCGGGGTCGGCGAGGGCGGTGGGGTGGATGAAGGGGTTGGAGGGGGATAAGGGAATGGGGGAATTGGGGGATGGGGTGTAGGGTACTTCGGGTTCTTCCGTTTTGTTTGCCTGACTATTGCGTAAAGCGTTGAGTTGTCTGGCGATAGCTGCAATGGATTCCATAATGGGCGTAGTAGCGTCTTCCGAAACGTACTGTAAACGCTGTGCAATCTGAATCTGGCATTGTGCCTCCATCAGGCTTCCAAAGGCGATTTCGATGTAACGCATTTGCTCCTTGGATGATTTTTTGGAATGCCCTTCCGCGAGATTGGAAGGTACAGATACTGCGGCCCTCCTCAATTGGTTCGTCAAGCCATAAAGATAAAGCTCTTCCTTAGGAAAAACAGCCGTAAGTTCATAGACCATTTTCACTAATACCATAGCATCTTCCCAAACCCGCAATCTTTCAAATGAAAACTTATACCTCATCTATTCCCCATTTATCCTATTCCCCCATTTATCCTATTCCCCTATTTGTCCCATTCCCCTATTCCCCCAAAAACGGCTTCGCCGCTGAAAAGTCGCAACCACTTTCCAGAAAAGAAAAACCAATGTCGTTGTAAAGTAATACCAAGTTTTTATAACAAAATCCAACCCTTCTAAACCTCCTAAACCCTTAAACCTCCTCAACCTTCTCAACCTTCTAACCCTCCTAAACCCTTAAACCTCCTCAGCCCCTACCCAATCCCCCAGCCTATGGCCTGCCGCTGCGCTACTGGCTCCGCGGCCGCGCGCCGACCCGTTTTGCGCAAGAGCGCCGGATTGACCGACATCCGCAGAGAATAGCCAAGATTTTCTAACTCAAGCACAAAGTTCTTACCGTTGGCGGTTTCTATCAGCCAGCCCCGCAGCCCCGTGAGGTTGCCACCAATGATTTCCACTTCGTCGCCGGGCTGATAAGCGCCGAGTTGCACGTCTATTTCTTGCCCCTCGCCCACCACGCGCCGCATGATGTCCATTTCCGTTTCCGGAATGGCGATGAGTTGTTTGGCACATTTAACAAAATTGACTACGTCTGGCGTTTCGAGCACCGGCACGTACTGCGGCTGGGTGATTTTAGTAAAAATATAGCAACTGATAAGCGGAAGCTCTACCTGCCGCACCTTGCGCGTATAGCGCCGCGTGAACGATTGCAGAGGCAAGTACGCTTCGATGCCGCGCTCCTGCAATTGGCGCAGTACCAATTTTTCCCGCTTGAATCGGGTATAAACAGCAAACCAGCGCGCTTCGTGCTCGTCTAATTGATGCAGGTTTTTATGCGTTTCCGGTTTCATGGTTTAAATAGCATTTGATAACCCAAAAATCAGTCCATTATAATCGCCAGTAAATCAGTCCGTTTGGTTCGTTCGGTTTTTCATACAAACCCTTCAAATCTAACAAAATGGGCGCGCCATTCATCAGTGATTTGAAATAATCAAGCGTGAGAGCCTTGTATTCGTTGTGATTGACGGCGACGATGACCGCGTCGTAATTGTCGGAAATACTGTCCATGAGGGT
Source organism: uncultured Saprospiraceae bacterium (assembly GCA_937872385.1). GTDB lineage: Bacteria > Bacteroidota > Bacteroidia > Chitinophagales > Saprospiraceae > JADJNW01. The sequence continues at coordinate 56,891 of CALMSO010000056.1, read as the reverse complement.
CAGTTTGTACTCGTGCGCCACTTCGTTGGGTGAGGCGTGCGGATCGGTGATGTGTACGTGAATAGAAAAATCCATCAGCTCGCGTACCAGATCTGCCACTTTTGAATTGCGAATATCGGCCACATTTTCTTTGAAGGTAATGCCCATCACCAAAACTTTTGCTTGGCGCGGATTTTTGCCTAATTGAATGAGCATTTGCACCAATCGCTTGGCGATGAAGGCCGGCATCCCGTCATTGATGCGGCGGCCGCTAAGAATGACCTGCGGGTCGTAGCCGATTTCTTTCGACTTATGCACCAAATAGTACGGGTCCACGCCAATGCAGTGCCCGCCCACGAGGCCCGGCGAAAATTTCAGAAAATTCCATTTGGTGCCAGCAGCTTCCAGCACTTCTTTGGTGTCAATGCCCATCCGGTCGAAGATGATGGACAACTCGTTCATCAAGGAAATATTGAGGTCGCGCTGGGTATTTTCAATCACCTTAGCCGCTTCAGCTACTTTGATAGATGCTGCCTTGTAAACGCCTGCTTCAATCACCGTGCCATATATTTTGGCAATTTCCTCAAGGGCGTCGGTATCGCTGCCAGACACTACTTTCAGAATTTTTTCGACGGTGTGCTCCTTGTCGCCAGGATTGATGCGTTCCGGTGAGTAGCCAATTTTGAAATCAGCGCCCAATTGCAGCTTTGAAAGTTCTTCCAGAATGGGTAGGCAGTCTTCTTCGGTGCAGCCAGGATAGACCGTAGATTCAAAAACGACGTAATCGCCTTTTTTCAGAGCCTTGCCCACGGTGCGCGAAGCGCTAAGCACGGGCCGCAAATCGGGGTTTTTATGCTCGTCAATAGGCGTAGGTACGGCCACTACGTGGAAATGCGCGCCCTGTAAATCGGCAGGATTGGCGGTGAAGGTAATATCAGCACCGTGAAAAGCCTCTGGCTCCAACTCGCGCGAGGGGTCAATGCCCTGCTTCATCAGTTCGATGCGCTGCTCGTTGATGTCGAAACCAATGACGCTGAATCTTTTGGCAAACAACAGCGCTAAAGGCAGCCCGACGTAGCCAAGCCCAATCACGGAAATTTTTTTCTTTTTGTCAATTAAGTCTTGGTACACTGTTTCGTTTTTTGATGAATCAAAACAGCCTGTAAAGTAGTCTCTTGTTGGGATATTGGGATATTGGGATACTTATGGTTTACTAAAGAATGTTTGTACGGTTTCGCTGATGTATGTCAGTTGCTTGGTATCGAGTTCGGTGTGCATGGGCAGTGAAATGACCGACTGGCAAAGCATTTCCGTATTCGGAAGGGTGTCAAACTGGTTGGCCATACTATTGCTAAAAGCTTCCTGCGCATACAATGGTACGGGGTAGTAAATCATCGTCGGGATGCTGTGCTCCTGCAAATACGCTTGTAATGCGTCGCGCTGTCCGTTTTTAACGATGAGGGTGTATTGGTGAAAAACGTGCGTGGAATTGTGTTGCCGTTTAGGAATTTGCAATCCAAGCATACCCTGAAAAGCCTGGTCGTAGTGTGCGGCTGCTGCTTGGCGGGCCGCCGCGTATTCGTCGAGGTGTGGTAGCTTGGCGCTCAGCACAACGGCCTGCATGGCATCGAGGCGCGAATTGCAACCCACCAGACCGTGATAGTAGCGTTTGGTTTGACCATGATTCGCAATCATGCGGCACTTGTTGGCTAATTCGTCGTCATTAGTATAGAGCGCGCCGCCGTCGCCATAAGCGCCGAGGTTTTTGGATGGATAAAACGACGTGCAGCCGATATGACCAATTGCGCCAGTTTTCATAGTGTGCCCATCGCTGAAGGTATAATCTGCGCCGATAGCTTGTGCGTTGTCCTCGATTACCCAAAGTTTGTGCTTATTGGCCAAAGCCATAATTGGCTCCATGTCGCAGCTTTGCCCGAAGAGGTTCACCGGCACAATGGCTTTGGTGCGCGGCGTGATAGCCGCTTCGATGATATCGGCCGTAAGATTGAAGGTGTCGGAGTCCACATCTACCATAACCGGGCGCAGGCGCAGCAGCGCAATCACTTCAGCCGTAGCCACGTAAGTGAACGCCGGTACAATGACCTCATCGCCGGGTTCAAGGTCGAGCGCCATCATGGCTATTTGCAAGGCATCGGTGCCATTGGCGCAAGGAATTACGTGCTTTACATTAAGGTAAGCCTCAAATTGCTGCTGAAATTGCTGCACCTTCGGCCCGTTAATAAACGCCGCCGTGTCTAACACCTCTTGAATACCGGCATCAATCTCCGCCTTCAGCCGCCGGTACTGCGTCTTGAGGTCCACCATTTGAATTTGTACAGTCGTTTTTTCCATATCTTTTGGTACGGTATAATGCGGTTGGCGGTTGGCTGTTCGCTTTTCGCTTTTCGCTAACCCGCTCAACCTCTCAACCTCTCAACCCTTCAACTTTTAAACCTCCTCAACCCCCTCAACCCTCTAAACTTTTAAACCCTCTCAACCCTTCAACTTTTAAACCTCCTCAACCCCCTCAACCCTCTAAACTTTTAAACCTTCTCAACCTCCTCAACCCTTCAACTTTTAAACCTCCTCAACCTTATCCTCGCTTTCCCTGCTATCGTTTCCCCAATTGCCAATGAAGCCGTCGCTGCTGGCGAAGGGGCATTACAAACATTGATAACCCTGTCATCTTCAAAGATCAAAAAATCGTCTATCAAATTGCCTGTTGCATCGCAAGCCATAGCCCGCACACCAGCACCGCCCGGCGTCAAATCTTCGGCTCGAATATCAGGTACAAGCGTTTGCAAACTTTGCACAAAGGCGCTTTTAAAATACGAGCGTTTCAATTCGGCCAGCCCGTCGCGCCAGTATTTACGTACAATTCGGCGAAAGCCGGAAAAAGCCAGGGTTTCTAGCAGCTCCTGCGCATGAAAATCGCTCCGGTGGTAGCCTTCGCGCCGGAAAGCCAGCACTGCATTGGGCCCTGCCTCAATGCCGCCCTGAATCATACGGGTGAAATGCACCCCCAGAAACGGGAAGTTCGGATTGGGCGTCGGATAAATCAAATTGCGCACCAAATACTGCCGTTCCGGTTTCAGGTTATAATACTCGCCTCGGAAAGGCAAAATCTGAATGCCCCGTGGCGGCGCACTCAAGGCAGCTACCTTGTCAGAATACAATCCAGCGCAGTTGATAACCAAACGAGTAATGGCTTCTACTTTGTCAGCCACCACTACCAACTCGCGCTCCTGGATTTTTATTTGCTGTACTTTCGCTTGAAAATGCGCCGTTGCGCCTTGCGATTGTACAATGTCAAGATATTTTTCGGCTACTGTCCGATAATGGATAATGCCTGCTTGCGGCACCCAAATTGCGGCGATGCCACCGGTAGCGTGCGGCTCTTTTTCTAATAGCTCCTCCCGGCTGATTCGACGGATGCCCGTCATGCCATTGGCGAAGCCACGTTCGAGAATCGTATCCAAGCGTGCATTTTCGGCTTCGTTGGTGGCTACAATCACCTTCCCGCAGATGTCGTGCGGAATGTCATGCATTTGCGCGAACTCCAGTAGCAGGCGATACCCGCGTTGGCAATGCAGCGCACGCGTACCACCGGGCGGATAATAAATGCCCGAATGAATCACGCCACTGTTGTGCCCGGTCTGGTGCTGCGCTGGCCCGGCTTCCTTTTCTATAATGCAAATTTTCAAATCTGGCTGTTGTGCCAGCAGTTGGTAAGCCGTTGCTAACCCGACGATGCCCGCGCCAATAATGGTTATATCGTACATCATATTTTCAAATGCCGGACAATTACCTTAGATTTTAGACGATAGACCGCCACAGAACTATTGCGTCATTGTTCGACTGTTCCAATGTTTCATGGTTGCACGGTTCTCCTTGTTGTCCTATCACCCCATTCAACCTGTTCTCAACCTCAATCCCTCGACCACAATAGCAGCGGCTGTGGATTGTATTTAGCCCAGTCAATGGCGGTGGCTTCGGCTTCGCTATAAATCAAGTAGCGAATTTTGCGATGAATCAGCCCCTCGGCTTTGTCCACCAATTGCAAGAGGTAGCCTTTATCTACATCACCGATGAAAATCAGGTCAATGATTTTGCTGTCTAAGCCCTTAGAAAAATCGCCCACGAGGAACACTTTCTGTACTTCGCCAAGGCGCTCAATGACGGTTTCAATGATCTGGTCCAACCCCACGTATTTGAGTAGAATATTGTGCAACTCTTTGAACAACGGGTGTTGGGTATTAGCCTGGAAGATTTTTTTATTACCATCCATCCGGGACTCTATCATTCCGGCTTCCTCGAAGCGATTTAACTCCAATCGAATGGCATTGGACGACTCCCCAAATTCGCTTTCTAAGCCGCGAAGATAGGCAGTGGCGTTGCTGTTCAAAAAAAACTTGAGCAACAACTTAATGCGCGTTTTCGAGGATATAAGTGCTTCTATCATTGAGTAGCAAAATTACTCAATTTGTAAAAACCTGCAACTTTTCAACCACATTTTAACATTTTTTCGCAGTACCTTTGAGTGCCTTGCAATTTGCCTACAGGAATAAGCGACTGATATTGGTCAAAAGAAAAATACGTCCTATCTTAACGGCACAAGAGCCACTGTCCATAAGTATAATGTCGTAGTGCTGCTCAGTTATTTTTACAAGTAATTGATAATCAATTTATTATAAAATAATTTATTTTCCAACAATAGAACCATGAGAATAGAACCGGCTGACAAGTGGATCATTGACCCCATGCGGCGCTTCATCAACAACAGTACCATGAGTGGTATTGTGTTATTTTCGTCGGCGCTCATCGCCATGATTTTGGCCAACTCGCCCTGGGCGGAGGCATATCACCATTTTTGGGAGACCAAGTTTTCGATTGGTTTTGGCGATTTTCTGATCAACAAAAGCCTGCACTACTGGATCAACGACGGGCTGATGGCCGTTTTCTTTTTTGTAGTAGGTTTGGAGCTGAAAAGGGAAATTATAGCTGGCGAGTTGAGCAATCCGCGCAATGCGGTGCTACCACTTGCTGCGGCTGTGGGCGGCATGGTCTTTCCGGCACTGATTTATCTACTTTTCAACGGATCGGGAGAAGCCTCCAACGGCTGGGGCGTGCCTATGGCTACGGATATTGCCTTTGTGCTGGGCGTGCTCTATCTTTTTGGCGACAAAGTGCCGATAACGCTGAAGGTTTTCCTGACAGCATTAGCTATCGCCGATGATATTGGCGCGGTGCTCATTATTGCGTTTTTCTATACGTCGGAAATTAATTTTACCAGTTTATTAGTTGGTGCGGGCTTCATGGCGGTGCTGCTAACTGCCAACCGAATTGGCATTCGTAGTACGGTTTTCTACGGCATTATTGGCATTGGCGGCTTATGGCTGGCGTTTCTGCTGTCGGGTGTGCACGCTACAATTGCAGCGGTACTGGCTGCTTTTACCATTCCGGCCAGCGTCAAAGTATCGGCGACCTATTATAGCCAGCAATTGAAGCATTTTTTAGAAAAATTTCAAGCAGCCAAACCGCATCCCGCTGCGATGGTGACCAAGGAGCAGTTTACGATTCTTGATAATGTGAAGCGTGTTTCACGGCAAGCACTGACGCCGTTGCAAAAATTAGAACATGGGATGCATCCATTGGTAGGTTTTGTTATTATGCCGATTTTTGCCTTGAGCAATGCGGGCGTCACGCTCGAAAGCGATGCACTCGATCAATTGACCAGCCCAGTGGCTATTGGTATTTTCTTGGGGCTGGTAGTTGGCAAGTTGGTTGGCGTGGTGCTCGTATCTTATATTCTGATTCGGCTGAAATGGGCCACACTGCCCGCCGGTATGAACAATATTCACCTGCTGGGGGCAGGCATACTTACGGCCATTGGTTTCACCATGTCTCTATTTATTACCGGGCTGGCATTCACAGAAGATAAATACATTCTACAGGCCAAACTCGGCGTGCTGGCGGCCTCTCTGCTTTGCAGTGTGGTTGGGTACTTCCTGATTCGCTACGCCAATGCGCAAAAAACGGCTCCAGCATCTGCCGTTGAGTATTGACTACCGACAAACGGCTATTGTACATTGCATTGTAAAATACTGATATTCAATCCATTTGCCAACACCTAAGTCCATACGCATGCAAAAACACTTTTACCTCCCGCTGCTGTTTGTCTTTGGCTGCCTTTGTGTACAAGCCCAGCAACTGACTACCAACACTCTTTCCGGACTAAAACTCCGCACCATCGGCCCAGCTACCATGAGCGGCCGCATTGTAGATATTGCCGTAGAAGAGCGCAATGCCTATACTTTTTATGTGGCCTCGGCTACTGGTGGCGTTTGGAAAACCACTAACAACGGCGTGACTTTCACTCCCGTTTTTGAAAAGGAATCCACACATTCCGTAGGAGCTATTGCGGTGCATCCTGCGCACCCGAAATTCGTCTGGGTAGGCACGGGCGAGCGCGCCAATCGCCAAAGCTCCTCCTGGGGCGACGGCATTTATAAATCCATGGACGGCGGCAAAACCTGGGTCAATAAAGGGCTGCCAGCGTCTGCTCACATCGGGCGGATTGTGCTGCATCCCGCGGATACCAATACAGTCTATGTAGCAGCCATGGGCCGCTTGTGGGGCCCCAACCCCGAACGTGGGCTGTACAAAAGTACCGATGGCGGCAATACCTGGAGCCGCATTTTGTATATCAATGAAGATACCGGCGTGGTGGATGTAGCCATGGATCCCTCAAATCCTGATGTGCTATACGCTGCTAGCTATCAGCGGCGGCGCACTCCCTTTGGTTTTCATGGTGGCGGGCCAGGCAGCGGCCTCTATAAAAGTGATGATGGCGGCAACACCTGGACATTGCTGACCAATGGCTTGCCCGACGGCGACAAAGGCCGCATTGGCATTTCGATTTATCGCAAAAACCCTGACATCGTCTATGTTTGTGTAGAGCAAGGCTTTCAATACAATGCCTCTACCGCTTACAATGAGCGCAAAGCTGGCGTGTATCGCTCCGAAGATAAGGGTGCCACCTGGGCTCACATGAGCGACTGGAACCCGCGCCCGATGTATGCCAGCCAGATTCTGGTGGACCCGAACGACGACCAGCGTATTTACATGCAAAACAGCTTCAGCTATTCGGACGACGGTGGCAAAACCTTCACCTCGCCTCGGCAATCTTTGCATGGCGACGACCGCTTCGTCTGGGTAAATCCGGCGGATTCCCGACACCTCCTCAAAGCAGATGACGGCGGCCTCGGCATTTCTTACGACCGCGCCAAAACCTGGCTCTATGTTGCCTCATTACCCCTCAGCCAGTTCTACCGCATCAGCGCGGATATGCGGCAGCCTTATAATATATATGGTGGCTTGCAAGACAATGGCAGTTGGATGGGCCCCAGTGCTACCTATCGCAGCGAAGGCATTCTGAATCATGACTGGATAAAAACCGGCGGTGGCGACGGCTTTCTCAATCTCATCCATCCGAAAGATGAACATACCCTTTACACCGAATCGCAATACCTCGGCCTCTCGCGGTTAGACTTGCGCACCGGCCAACGGCGTGACATCCGCCCCGGCGACCCCAAAGGGCACATCTCTGCTCGCCGCAACTGGGACGCCTGGGGGCCCGGCCTGCCCGAACCCGAACTCGGCAATGCCATGGCTCCTGCCAACTGGGACGCGCCTTTCTGCATCTCGCCGCACGATGCCAACACCCTCTATGCCGGCACCAACGTACTCTGGAAAAGCACCGACGGCGGCGACTCCTGGACGGCGCTGGGCAATCTGACTACCAGCGTCAATCGTCGGGAGCTGACCATCATGGATACGCGCGCCACTGCCTCTACGGCATCTTTAGACGACGGAATCCCGTACTATCCGACCCTAACCGCTATTGCAGAATCGCCATTGCAAACCGGAGTGCTCTACGTCGGTACTGATGATGGCCAGCTGCAGGTTTCCACCAATGGCGGCCAAAGCTGGCTCAATGTAAGCAACCGGCTGCCCGGGCTGCCACCGTCCACCTGGATTAACACCCTCGAAGTGTCGCGCTTCAATGCGGGTACGGCTTATGCTGCAATTAACAATTATCGCAACGACGATTTCGCTAACTATTTGTATAAAACTACTGATTTTGGGCAAACTTGGACCGCCATCACCGGAGATTTGCCGCCCAACCGCGTAGTGCGCACCCTGCGCGAAGACCCACGCAACCCCGATTTGCTCTACCTCGGCACCGAGCTGGGGCTGTTCATCTCCATCAACGGCGGCCGCCAGTGGGTAGAATTGAAAAATAATATGCCGACCCAGCCTTTCAACGACCTGCTGATTCATCCGCGCGACAACGACCTCGTACTGGGCACGCACGGACGCGGCATCTGGATACTCGACAAGGTCAATGCTTTGCAAGAACTGACGCCGACCATTCTTGCTCAATCAGCGCATTTGTTTACAATTGCCAATACCCGACTCATTCGCTACACCCGCGAAGGCGGCCACACGGGCGATATGATTTTCCGAGGCGAAAACCCTCCGGCCGGAGCCATTATTGACTATTATTTGCAAGCAGCAAGGCCTGCCGCTAATATTTCGCTCGCTATTTATAATTCGGAAAATACCCTCGTCCGACAACTCAACCCGGATACCACCGCAGGTATCAATCGCATCATTTGGGATGGGCGCCACGCGCGCTTGGCAGCGCTCAACATTCCAGATGCCGACAATACCACCGGCAGCAGGCGCCCTGGCCCAGAAGGCCCTTTAGCTATGCCCGGCCTTTACACCGCCCGGCTTACCGTCAATGGGCAGACCTACGAACAAACTTTCTTAGTGCAAGACGACCCGCGCCTGCATATGGGCATCGAAGACCGCCGCGCCTGGACGGAGACGCTCTTCGAGTTGGGAAAGCTGTACGAAGCGGTGCTGCAAGAACTTAAAGTGGTACGCCCGATTCATTATCAATTGGGCAAGTTGGTGGGTGGAAAAGTAACGCTGGATGCAGCGCTGATTGTAGAAGCCAATGAATTGGACAAAATGTATGGCGAACTGCTCGACCGCACACGCGGGCTTTATGGCAATGTGTCCAACTGGATGGGAAAAATGACTGCTGACCAAGCAGCGCAAATGGCTTATTATCAAAAAATGCTAACGGAACTTGAGCCACGCAAAAAAAATCTGCTCGACCGGGCAGCACGGCAAAACCGTAAATTGGATAAGACAAACCAGATTCCGATACCTACCAGCCGATAGCTAATACTTGCATTCAAAAATGCACCCAGCCCTGGGCGGTGATATCATGTATATTGCCGCCTTTGGTGTGTAACTTGACGCCATCTTGCGCATCTACAATTTCGCCAGCAATATAAATATCGGGCAGAAAACGGATTTTATCTACCTCCGCAGGGTCAATCGTGAATAAAAGTTCATAATCTTCGCCTCCGCTCAGCGCGCAGGTCACGGGGTCAAGCCTGAATTTTATCGCCTGCACTTGTGCATCCGGATGGATGGGGATACCGCTCTCTTCGAGAAAAGCGCCCACGCCCGACTGCCGGCAGAGATGCATCAAATCAGAGGCCACGCCATCCGAAATGTCAATCATAGCGGTGGGTACGAGGTCGTTTTTGGCAAACATTTCAATGACATCCTTGCGCGCTTCGGGCTTTAGCTGGCGGCCTATGAGGTAGGCTTGCTCGTCGAGGTCGGGTTGTATTTGCGGATTATCCAGAAAAAGCTGTTTTTCGCGCTCTAAGATTTGCAAACCCAGATAGGCTGCCCCCACGTTGCCGGTGATGCAGATCAAGTCACCTTTTTTCGCGCCATTGCGATAGCTCAATCGTTCTTTTTCGCCCTGCCCCAGCGCTGTCACACTGATTATCAGGCCTTTATTAGAAGCCGAGGTGTCGCCGCCTACAAAATCTACTCCATAATAATTGCAAGCAGCATGCATCCCGGCGTACAATTCTTCGACCGCTTCTACCGAAAACCGATTGGAAATAGCAATCGCTACCGTAATCTGGCGGGGCGTGGCGTTCATCGCATAAATATCCGAGAGATTAACAACGACAGCCTTGTAGCCTAAATGCTTGAGTGGTGTATAAACAAGATCGAAATGAATACCTTCGATGAGCAAATCCGTGCTGACCACCGTGAGGTAAGCCCCATGATCTATCACTGCGGCGTCGTCGCCGGCACCTTTGAGCGTGGAGGCATTGTGCAAGCGGGCGGGCTGCATCAGGCGCTCGATGAGTCCAAATTCGCCCAATTCCTTTATTTCCGTACGTTTTGGCGTTTCCTGTTCTGACATAATGGATGGATAAATTGCGGATTGAAAAATCAGGCACAGCACCTTTTGCAAAGATAAATCCTATCGGCAAATTGCAAAGATACCATTGCACAGCGACTTCACGGGCATATTTATCTCAATCTCTGAAAGCAAAGTTCAGCAGGTCGTAGGTAGTCACGATGCCTGCCAGTTTGCCGTTTGGCTCCACGATGGGCAAGGCGCGGAAGAGGTTTTCCCGAAAGAAGCCTGCGGCTAAGGCCACGGTATCGTCGGGGCGGAGTTTGGCAACTTGTTTGGTCATCACTTCCTTTACCAGCAGCGAGCGCATCAGTGCATCGTTGTAATCCTCGCTACTTTTAGTTTTAAAAAGCGAAAAGGAATTTTGCAGCCGTAGGTAGTCCGATTCGCTAATAATGCCTACTACCTTGCCATTCTCCGTCACCGGAATATGATGAATTTCGTGGTCGCGGAAGATGACCTGCACTTTATCCATTGTATCATCGGGCGCCACGGTGATTACATCCACCGTCATAATGGCGCTCACGGGCGTTCTTTTGTCCATGGCGTTTTGTTTTTATAATCAAAACAATTCGTTGTCATCGTTGTCCGTATTTTCCGCTACAAAAAAGCGGTCATCGGCTGATTTGTCGCCCACAAAATTGGAATTGAAACTGTATTTGAGCAAATCGTGGGTAGTGACCATGCCGAGCAACTGCTGCTCTTCTACCACTGGCAAGGCGTGAAATTTGTTGGCCAGAAAAATATCGGCTGCCAGCCCGATGGTATCTTCGGGGTCGAGCACTACGGGGTATTGCGTCATAAAATCTCTGGCTTCCATCGTTTGGTAATGCTTTTCCGTCCAGGTGCGGCCGGTTGTTTGTTGCGACAGCAAGTAGGACACCTTGAAAAAGTCTTCCTTACTGATAATGCCGGTAAGCACACCGCCTTTTTCCGTTACCGGAATGTGGTGAAAGTCGTTGTTTTTAAAGATGTTCAATACTTCGTTTGCGCCTGTTTCGGGCGACACGGTGACCAAACGGGTAGTCATGATTTCTCGAACAGATCTTTCCGGGTTCATAAGCGTTAGTTTTGAATCAACGAATGATAATCAGGCATGTGCGCTCGGTTTCGGGCGTAGTAAGTAGTGGAGGCATTGTCGTTGCCAAATACCCACAACACCTTTAGAAATGCCGGCTGCAAGCGAGTACAAACAGCGGCTACCTGCGCGCGATCGGCGGTTTCTATAGCTTTTTCCATATTTTGCAATACTGCCGCAACGGTTTGCATACGCGCACGGAGCAACTCTATTTTGTCGGCGTCTAATTCATACAAATCCGCATCTAAAGGGTAGTAGCGCACTTCCTGCCAAGCGGCGGCGGTTTCAGCGGCCATTTTTTCGAGGTCTTCCCAAGCTTGTAGGCAGAGCATTTCGTCGGTTGCCGTTTCGGTCAGCAAGTCGGCTGCTTCCTGAAAATCGTACAGATAATCCAAGTAATAATCTATGCGGTAGCGCGTCCGCAGGTTCGTCCATTCTTGTCGGACGGACTCCAACTGCCAAAGAGCAAGCGCTGGCTGGTTGGCATCAATAGCCTGATAAGCCTTACCGAGGTGCTCGTTGATTTGGCGAAAAGCCTCCCGCCACTCGTGCTCTGTGTGCGAAAATTCATACTGGTTGCGCAGCCTTTGCCATTGAAAATCAAGATAAAATACGGCTTTCTTGGCTTCATTCATATCCCCCTGGCGCGTGTGCATCAGCACCGGTAGAAAAGCTTGGTCAAATTGCACCATACCTTTGCGGATGTCCAAAGGCTGGCAAACAAAGTTGGTCAGTAGGAGAACAGATGCTATGCTAAATGTCAACAGGGTTTTCATGGTGTGTGTTTTTTGTAAAAAATTCATTATCAAAATCTTACCGCTTGAAACTGCCCAACCAGCCGATCTTTATCGTCAAGGTATTGGTAAACGAATGCAGGTCTTTTCGGGCAATGCCCGGCATAGACTCCAAATAGCCAGCCCAGCGCCAGCCGCCGGTGTAGCCGATTTGTAACCGATTGCTCAACGATACCGACAGCCCCGCCTCAGGGGTCAGCAGCCAAACGTTAGTACGCTCCGTGCCATTATTATCAACCGATAGCAACCACTCGCGCTCTATGACGCCACCCGCCGTTCTGATGCCTCCGCTCAGGGCTATGTTTTCTGCTATTGGATGCAAATACGCCGCCGAGATGCCCCCGGTCATCAACTGCAAATGGTACAACTCGCCAGCGCGCTCGCCTGGCCGCAGAGCCTTGGCGGTGCGCACTCCATACAGCCCCAAGTGCCAGCGCCGCTGCACTACGCCCAGCTCTACGCCTGCGCCAAAGGCTACATTGCCCTCTAATTCGCTCACTTCCAGCACTGGACTGACATAACCGCCGCTTCGGGTCTGCGCCACAAGCGACACACTGCCGAGCGCCAGTACAAATACGGTAATGAATAGCGTCCGTTTCATGGCTTTATTATTCATAACGCTAAAATCGGTAGAAATGGCTATGTGTAAAGTGATAAAAACCCGCTAAAGCGATGATTTTTGTCAAAAACAACCGCTCCGAACACGCCAGTGGCGCTTCATTTAACTATTTGCTTGTTGCAAAAAATCGTCGAGGGCCGCCCAAGTCAACAACGCGCAATCCATCCGCTCCGGAAACTGCTGCGCACCTGCGAATGCCGCCAGCTCCGCGTCGTCTGTTGCCTGCCCCGTCCTCACTACGCCCTGATAAGTCGCTACCAATTGCCGAATCTTGGCCAAAGACATACCCGTCAGTTTTTTTACCAATACCGACGTAGCTGCCTTTGAAATAGCGCAACCATAGCCGTGAAAAAATGCCTGCTTTACGGCCTCGTTTTCTATAAACAAGAACAACTGAAACTGGTCGCCGCATAAGGGGTTGTACGCTTCAATCACGAAGTCGGCCGCCTCCATTTTCTGATAGTGAAACGGCTCCCGGTCGTGCCGCAGAATGACTTCTTTGTACAAGCTCTTCAGGTCTCTTGCTGCCATAGTTGGTTCGTTATGCACAACTTTTTTACTAATCGAGCAACCTCAGGTCCCTCAATTCAAGAAAAGAAACGCCGGGCTGCCCCAATCGTTTCTATCAGATAATCAATTTCTTCTATTGTATTGTAAATGGTAAACGAGGCCCTTAGCGTGCCCGGAATCTGAAAAAAATCCATTAGCGGCTGGGTACAATGATGCCCAGCGCGCAAGGCGATGCCCGCCTCCCCGAGGAAAGTAGCCGCGTCGTGCGGATGAATGCCCGCCATGGTAAAAGATACAATCGCCGTTTTCTGGGCAGCCGTACCGATGATGCGTATTCCCGCTATTGCCAATAGTCGCTCTGTGGCGTGCAGGCGCAAAGCTTCGAGGTGCGCAGCTACGGCCTTTCGATCCAGCGCATTGAGATAATTAATGGCTGCACCCAGCCCGATGGCACCTTCCACATTGGGCGTACCCGCTTCGAAGCGCGCCGGCGGCTCAGCAAATCGAGCCGTTTCTAAGGTCACCGATTGAATCATTTCACCGCCCGTCTGCCAAGGGGGCATTTGCGCTAAATGGGCTGCCTTGCCATATAATATGCCCACTCCCGAAGGTGCAAACATTTTGTGCCCCGAAAACACTAAAAAATCGCAATCCAGCGCCTGCACATCCAAAGGATAATGCGCGACGCTTTGCGCTGCATCCACTAAAACGGGTACTTTGTATCGCCGCGCCAATTGCACGATAGCCGCTATCGGATTGATAGTACCCAATGAATTGGACACCTGTGCAATTGCCAGCATTCGGGTACGTGCATTGAGCAATTCGGGCAACAAATCCATGCGCAGTTCGCCCTGTTCATTGATAGGGATAACCCGCAAATGCGCTCCGCACTGTCGGCAAAGCTGCTGCCAGGGTATTAGATTGGCGTGGTGTTCCATCATAGAGACGAGCACTTCGTCGCCGGGCTTCAGCCGGGGGGCTAAAAAAGACTGGGCTACCAGATTAATACCTTCGGTAACGCCGCTGGTAAAAATGATTTCGCGCGGACTCACTGCGCCGATAAAGTGCTGTACCTCAGTGCGTACTTGCTCGTAGGCTTGCGTAGCCGATGCCGCCAGCGGATAAACACTGCGCCGGACGGTTGCATTTTTTGCAGTATAAAAATCATGAACTGCCCGAATCACGGACGCAGGCTTCTGGGTAGTGGCGGCGTTATCTAAATACACTAACTGCTGCCCAGAAAAAATCGGAAAATCTTGGCGAATAGCGTTTGTGTCAATCATTTTTTGTAAAAAAACAGCCTGTAAAGCAGATTTAATAAACAGTTAACATTGCTTTCCTTATTTTGCTTGCACGGGCAATTTACATCATTATAATGCTATAACAGGAAGTGACATTGGTCTGTTGACCTTTGCTCGCAAGATATTTTATTTCCTTTCAAAAATCCAAAAACATGTATTACATCTCTATCAACGGCGTCCGGTACGACCGGCAACTACTCGAAGACGCACGCGGACTCAAATCCGGGCAAGGCGATGGTCGCATTTCTGTAGCTGACATGCAGGCTATTGTAAAATTAGCAAAGGATGGTGAAAACATCACCGCCATCGAAATGGCAACCCTACGCTACATTCGTCGCACCTTCAACCTGACGGCCGCAGCCGCACGCTGGTTCGACGAGCAGTACCCGCCCGAACGCACCCCTACCAGCTACTATCAAATCATTGATGGAGTACGCTACGACCGCCAACTCTTAGAAGACGCCATGACTTTCAAATCCGGACAAGGCGATGGGCGCATCTCCGAAGCCGACATACAGGAAATCGTGCAATTGGCCATGGATGGCCGCGGCAAAACTCCGGTAGAATTAGCTACCTTGTATTACATTCGCAAAAACTACAACCTCACCGACGCCGCTGCGCGCTGGTTTGATGAGCGTTTTCCGCCGGAACCAGAACCAACCAGCTTTTATCAGGTCATTGACGGGGTGCGCTACGACCGCCAACTTTTGCAAGATGCCCTCGGTTTCAAGTCGGGCACAGGTGATGGGCGCATCTCTGAAGCCGATATGCGAGCCATTGTAAAATTGGCAGAAGACGGCTGGGGCATTACACCTACCGAAGTAGCCACGCTGCATTATATCCGCCAGAATTACAACCTCACTAAAGCCGCAAAACGCTGGTTCGACGAGCAATTCCCGTCTGACGAATCTTTCGATTTGAAACTTATGGTAGAAATGGTAGAGGGTGAATTTTTGCTGCCAGGGCTGGCGGTGGACATTGACGAGGATGAAGCCCGCATTCAGGGCGCATTAGAGGGCGCTACCGTCTCGCTCGAACAAGCGCTACAGGCTACTCTGCGTAGCTTCCTGTACGAAGACATGGACGGTGAAAACCCGCGTGAGTTGATTGTAAATGTGCACGACATTCGCCGCGAAAATTTTGACTCGGAGGCGGCTTGGAACGAGGCCCTGCTCGACAAATTGCACCACTACCTGAACAACGGCGGCAAACTGCGCCTGCTCCCCTTGGAGATACCAACCAACGAAGACGAACTCGACTTCAGCCCGCCGCACGATGGCGAAAGCACCCGTGAAAACTGGATTTTCCAATTGCAATTGCCCAAACTTTCGGACCATGTGTTCTGGGCAGTGACCGATCGCAGCGGCGCCAAGGCGACGTACCATTACGGTTTTAATTAAAAATAACCAATCCCCACGCAGCGGGCGTGTCTGGCACATGCTGACCGGGTACGCCTGCTCTTTTTTCTGCCGGATTTTAGCAATAAAGCCTTATCTTGCCGCAAAAAAATTCCCGATGACGCTTGCAGAAATTACCAAAATGTTTGACGATCACGCGCACAAGGTGCCCTCCACCGGCAAAACCATGAAACTGTCTTTTGATGAAGGCGTGGTATTGATTGATATGACCGGCGAGCAGGCCGTGGTATCCAATGAGGACAAGGATGCCGATTGTACGATTATTACTAAAATAGAAACACTGGAGGCCTTGCGCAAAGGCGAACTCAACGCCATGATGGCCGTCATGGGCGGCAAAATCAAAATCAAAGGTGATATGGGCTTAGCCATGCAGTTGCAATCTTTGCTCGCTGACTAAGTAACAAGCAATATCCATTCACGGATGCGCTGCCACCCACACTTCCCCATCCTCGAAAATTTCCTTTTTCCAGATGGGCACGGTCTGTTTCAGGGTATCAATGGCGTAGCGACACGCCTCAAAAGCTTCGGCTCGATGTGGTGTTGACACCGCTATAACCACTGCGACATCACCAATGTGCAAGGTGCCCACCCGATGGTGTATAGCAATACATTGTACCGGAAAGCGTTGCATAGTGGCTTCGGCCATCTTGCGCATTTCGGCTATGGCCATAGGTTCGTAAGCTTCGTATTCGAGCCGTACCACTCGGCGCCCCTGCGTATGGTCGCGCACCGTGCCGATGAATACATTGATGGCTCCTGCGCCCGCTTTCAGCACAAAGTCGGTGCATTGCTGCGGTTGCAATGGTTGGTCAGTTAGTTGAATGTCTATCATTATAGTCATTATCAAGGTGACAACAAGCATTAGCCACCACTTACCGGCGGAATCAGCACTACCTCATCGTTTGGCTGTAGGCACTGGTCGTCAGTAGCGTACGTTCCGTTAACAGCAATCGCCAGCGAAGCCAATTGTTCTAATGCAGGATATTGCCCCGCCAGCACGCCGCGTAAATTTTCTACCGTTGGTGCTTCAGGCAGCGCAATGACCGCAGTGCTCCCGCCGACAATCTCTTTAGCAATGCCAAAAGCAAGAATTTTTATTTGCATATAAAGTAATTGATTGAAGGTGATTGATAGCTCCGAATAAGATTTTTTGGGCACCACAAGTGACTAATTTTCGATAAATACGTCAAAAAAGCAACAACAATTGTCAAAAAAAGGTCAAAAAAAGGCACAAATTTCACGCCAAATTATATATCGTAAATATAACGTTATAAAAATACTTTTGGCATAAAGTATATTGTTAAGCGGCAAAAACATTACACGAATATTATTCCGACAGACATATTCCCAACAAGATGAACACTTTACGCACGCCAATGTGGATAACTTTTCAGGCAAAAAGATTGACTCCACCGGAATAAGCCCTTATCTTTGCAGCCAACATGATTAAAAAAAGAGAAACTCCTAAAACATTCCTACCCATATTCATTACATGATATAATGAAATAACGTTTTACATTATTTACATACTGAACATATCACACATACGTCAAAAAGACGAAGGAGTTATTAACTCCGCTATTTTTTTATTAAAACACATTTAATGAAATTCCCATGGACATTGGTTGCCGCGCTGGTAGCTTTCTACCTCGTTGCACCCAACCAAACACAAGCGCTACCCCTCAGCGCATCGGAAGAAAATCCCGGTAACCGATGGAGCACTATTAATGAAGGGGTAATTCAAGAAAGGTTGGAGCGTATTCCGCTCCCTTTCGAGGTCCGGTACAACGCCAAGGTGCGTTATTACATCAAGGACTATGTTGCTACCGGCTACAAGCAAACCCAGAGCATCCTGGGCCGCTCGCTTATGTACTTCCCGATTTTTGAACACTACCTGACAATCAGAGGACTCCCGAAAGAACTCATGTACCTGCCCATCGTGGAATCGGGGCTAAACCCTACGGCCAAGTCGCCGGTGGGTGCCGCCGGCCTATGGCAACTGATGTATTCGACGGCAAAACAGTATGGACTGAAAATTAACGGCAACGTGGACGAACGCCTCGATCCCTACCGCTCTACGGAAGCAGCAGTGGAAATGCTGGCAGAACTGTACAAGGAATTCAAGGACTGGCGCTTGGTACTGGCTGCGTACAACTGTGGCCCCGGCCGCGTACAACAAGCCATAAGAGCCGCCAATAGCCGCGACTATTGGAAATTGGAGCAATACCTGCCCGCGCAAACTCAGCGCTACGTACCTGCTTTTGTGGCTGCGGCCTATGTGGTGCATTATTATGATCAGCATAACCTCCGCCCCACTTATTCGGCGCTCAATCTGCGCGAAACCAGAGTGCTCAAAGTGTATCACACCCTCACGTTTCAGGAGATTGCCTCGGCCTGTGGCCTGCCACCCGCAACTATCGAACTGCTCAATCCGGGATACATCCGCAAGGTGGTTCCGAAAAACGACAAAGGAAATTTCCTGATTCTGCCCGCCAATTCGGTGGCTGTTTTCAAGGATTTTCTTGCCGGAAAGGCTATTGCCAATGTGGGCAGCGTGCCTTCCAATATGTTCAAGAGCACCTATGTAGTAGCCAAAGGCGACCGGATCGAAAAATTAGCGAGCCTTTTCCAATGCTCAGTAGAAGACATTATGAAATGGAACGGACTGAGCGAACCGGAGGTATTTGTCAATCAGGAGTTGATTGTATTCCTGCCTAATCAAATACTGTCCAAGCGCGCATAAAGACACTTTTACAACACGATTAGCAATGCCGCATTTCTCTCGACACAGAGGTGCGGCATTTGTTTTTTTAGTAGCCTTACCATATAATTTGGTAACAGCTGGCAAGCAGCTCATGCGGGTACAAATTTTCTTTATAAAAGACTTTGTTTTATACTTTATTTTAGTCTTTGTAACTCGTTTATAATCAGTTTAAAAACCATTCAATATTTCACTATTGTAGATAAAAATTTTGTCTATGAAATAAAAAACACGTAAATGTTTTGTGAAGTTTGGTGAAAGGAATAATTTATATTACTTTTGTAATTGCCTTTGAGAATCTATTCTACCTACCTTTCTTTTTTCCATTATCATAATGATGACATTCTGTACGCAGCGTTGTAAATAACTCCGCGTGCATATTACTAAGCCCTAAAACTCATGATACTATGAGACACTCATGGTTATTGGTGCCCTGCGTGTGTGTAATAGTCATTGGTACTACGCTCGCACACTCCAACACTATTCATAAAGTGATATCTGACGCCGCGCTGGAAGTAGCCCTGCTCCATCATTTGCCGCATCTGACCGGCGATGTGCCCGAACGCCATCATGGCACCATCCGCAGGATGATTGACGAGCACCTTACGCTGGGGCGGCGCGATGCGGAAATCACACTGGGGCGCGCCGAATTCTATTTTCCGATTTTTGAGCGTACGCTGGCTGCTCGCCAGTTGCCCGAAGCCCTAAAATACGTCCCGCTCGTGGAGTCGCGCCTGCGCGTGCAAGCCACTTCATCAGCTGGAGCCAGAGGGCTGTGGCAATTCATGGAAGGTACAGCTCAGGCCTATCAATTGAAAATAACCGAAACCGAAGACGAGCGCCTCGACCCCGTCCGCTCTACGAAAGCAGCCGCGCGCCTGCTGTCCGATTTGCACGCACAATTTGGCGACTGGCTGCTGGCACTGGCTGCCTACAACTGCGGCCCCGGCAATGTGCAAAAAGCGATCCGCTTGGGCGGTAGTACTGATTACTGGGAGATTGAGCAACATCTGCCCCGGCAGACCCAAAGATACATTCCTACTTTTATCGCAGTAGCTTATGTAGCAGCGCATTATGAGCAACATGGCCTTAACCCCAGACCATTCCGGCCTGCCGCTACTGCACGACCTGTGGCGCAACCGACCAAATTGCCCACACAAGCTATGAGGCAGCTAAACCTTAGTGAAGCACAGAAAGGGGTAGTTTCCGATGCCAATATTGCATCCGGGAATTGCCCTGCTCTGGCTATTGCTTTGCCACCGACCGTTTTTGCCGCCCATGCCGTAGCACGTGCTACAAGCGATACCCTCTACTGCAAATACCTGCCCGTGCCAAGCAGCCGCCACAGTGCTGCGCAGCTTGTTACGACCTTTATGGCTGGCCCTGCGCTCTTGCTCTGGCGCCGCCGCGACGACTAAGGTTGGAGGCAATTTCTGACCATTGGAGAGCGTTTTTGTTGAGCAATCAGAAAAAAAGTATCCCGCTGGTGAAAATATTTTGTAAAAAACTTCGCCCGTCAATAAATTTCTGCTGAACTTCGGCCTTAAATCTTGCTAATGCCTTTGGCAAGGTGCTATCGCGCCGTTTTTTATTGCCGAAGCTATCTCGTTTCACGCTCAATTCTATTCTATGCAATTGCTCCTCGGTTACATCACTTGGAATGCTTCGCCTGAAATCGCCAGCATCGGCCCAGTCACCATCCGTTGGTACGGAGTGTTTTTTGCTGCTGGTTTTCTGGCCGGTTTGTACATTGTACGCCGGATGTTTATGGCTGAGAAAGCTCCCGAAGCCTGGCTCGACAAAGCCTTCATTTATATTGTGGTGGGTGCAGTCGTAGGTGCGCGGCTGGGGCATGTATTTTTCTACGATTGGCCCTACTACTCGCAGCACCTCTCCGAAATTCCGATGGTGTGGCGGGGCGGCCTTGCCAGTCATGGCGGTGCCATCGGCATTATTATAGCGCTCTGGTTGTTCTCTCGCAATGTATCCAAAAAGCCCATGCTCTGGATATTGGATAAAGTAGTGGTGCCTACTGCTTTGGCCGGGTGTTTCATTCGGCTTGGCAATTTGATGAATTCTGAAATTCTCGGTAAACCTACCGAAGTTTCTTGGGCATTCATTTTTGTAAGAGAAGATAACATCCCCCGCCATCCGGTACAATTGTACGAAGCGCTTAGCTATTTAGCCAGCTTTGTGCTGTTATATTGGATTTATTGGCGCACCGACAAACGCAAGCAGCCCGGTTTTATTTTTGGACTGTTTCTGGTGCTAATTTTCGGATTTCGCATCCTCTGGGAATACTTCAAGGAAAGCCAGGGGGGCTTTGAAAGTGCTTTTGGCAACATTATGAGTACCGGGCAACTGCTAAGTGTACCCTTTGTATTGATTGGGCTGTATTTTGTATTCAGAAAAAATCAATCGGTCAATGCCTAATGCCTGCACCCGAACAAGAATGATATTTTGGCTGCTACTGGCTTGTCAGTCTTTTTGTACTTTACCGGTTGCACAAAACAGCTTCCGTTACAACCTCGATTTTCCAGAGAAAACCTTCGTCCTGCCCGAAGTACTGCTCGAAATATCGGGGCTGGCGCTCCTGCCCAACGATACCCACCTCGTAGCGGTGCAAGACGAAAACGGAATTGTCTTTTTTATAGACAAAAAAACCGGAGCCGTGACGCGCCAGATTTCCTTCTGGAAAGACGGGGACTATGAAGGCATCGCCGTAGTGGACGAGGATATTTTTATAGTAAAAAGTACCGGCACTATCTACCATCTCGCGTCCAATAATGGACGGTACGACGGCGAAGTGGAAAAGTATAATTTTTTCCTCACGGCAGAAAATGATGTGGAAGGACTTGCCTACGATGCCGCACACCATCGCTTGCTATTAGCGTGCAAAGCCAATGCCGGCAATCAGGAGGAATTAGAGCAAGCCCGGGCCATCTATGCATTCAATTTGGCTACCAAGCAATTAGAGCCAGAACCCGCTTATGTCATCCGATTAGAAGAAGTGGCCGACTTTCTGCGCCAGTCGAATCCTTTGCTCACCAACGAAAAACTCTTAGCGCGCTTCACCGAAGATGCCGAGGAGTTTGGGTTCGCGCCTTCGGGCATCGCCATTCATCCGCATACCGGGCAGCTTTATATCCTTTCTTCGGTTGGCAAATCTATGCTGATAATAAACCCGGATGGTAGCATCGCGCATTTTATCAAACTGCAAAAAAAGATTCACCGCCAGCCAGAAGGCATCTGCTTCGACCGCAACGGCGTACTTTACATCTCCAATGAAGGTAAGGGCAAAGACCCCGGCAAGATTCATGTTTTTAAAATGCGGTGAGTAAGTAATGGAACATCGTTATTTTTAGGGGAATAGGGCAAGTTGGGTTGAGAAAGGTTGAGAAAGGTGTAAAGGTTTAGAAAGGTGTAAAGGTTGAGAAAGGTGTAAAGGTTGAGAAAGGTGTAAAGGTTGAGAAAGGTTGAGAGGGGTTGAGGATATAACGCCTCCTGACTGTACAGCGAACAGCAAATAGCGAATAGCAAACAGCGAACAGCGAACAGCAAACAGCAAACAGCGAACAGCGAACAGCGAACAGCAAATAGCAAACAGCGAACAGCAAACAGCGAACAGTGTCTCGTCCTAAAATCTGGCATCTAAAAATCTGGCATCTGGCATCTACAGTCTATTGTCTATTATCTACCTATTGATAATCCGTTTAAAGCATGGGGCACCACAATAGCGCGCGTTTGGCAAAATAATATATCCTCTTTCAAAGAAAATAAAGCAAAATGCTCTATTTTTAGCGTTTCAGACCAAACTATTACATTCAAAAAACAGCTACAATCAGGTTATAATGTCAAAACAAACGGGCTTTTTTGGTCATCCGGGCGGGCTTTCCACCCTCTTTTTCACGGAAATGTGGGAGCGCTTCAGCTACTATGGTATGCGGGCCATTCTCATTCTTTTCATGACAACCGAAACGGCCCGCGAAGGACTGGGGCTTGACACCGCTACCGCTGGCGCAGTATATGGTTTATACACTGCCGGCGTATATCTGCTCACGTTGCCGGGTGGCTGGCTGGCGGACAATATTTTCGGGCAGCGCAAGGCAATCTGGTACGGCGGCATTTGCATCATGATTGGTCACTTGATTCTGGCTATTCCGGGCAGCCCATCTATTTTCTTTCTGGGGCTGGCTTTCGTGGCAATGGGTACTGGCTTATTGAAACCCAACATCAGCACCATTGTCGGCGATTTGTATCCGGAAGGTGGCGCTCGACGCGACGCCGGTTTCTCTGTATTTTATATGGGTATCAATCTCGGCTCTATTCTGGGGCAAATCATTGTACCATTATTAGCGGAAAAAGTAAACTGGCACCTCGGCTTCGGGATGGCTGCGGTCGGGATGCTCATCGGATTGATTCAATATCGGCTCACTCAACATCAGCTTGGCAATATCGGCATTGTACCTAAAGCCAAAGAGCCGGACGAATTGCTCGGCGGGCTGGTACCCAAGAGCAATCGCGGCATCAGCATCATCTTTGCGCTCGGCGTAGTAGGCTTATTAGCCATTTTACAAATGACAAATGTCATTAATATAACTACGGCCACAGGCATTGCTCAATCGGTGGGGGTATTGATTGTAGCGGTCACGCTGTCGTATTTTGCGTACATCCTCCTGGCTGGCGGGCTTACCTTGCCAGAAAAGAAACGCGTGGCGATTATCTTTCTGCTCTTTGTGGGAGCGGCTATTTTCTGGTCGGGCTTTGAACAGGCAGGCTCCTCGCTCAATCTTTTTGCTCGGGATCATACCAATCGGGTGCTCTTTGGCTGGGAGCTACCGGCTGGCTGGCTACAGAGCGTCAATCCAGTGATGATTGTAATTTTTGCGCCGGTCATTGGTGCACTTTGGGTACGCTTAGCTACGCGCAATATGAACCCTTCCACGCCGCTCAAGTTCGGTATCGGTCTCATTCTGCTGGGGCTTGGCTTTTTTGTTATGGTCTTTGCTGCTCGCATTGTGACTACTGGCGACAAGGTGGGCATGTTCTGGTTGGTACTTACCTATTTTTTACATTCCATCGGCGAATTGACGCTGAGCCCGGTAGGATTGAGTGCTACGACCAAGCTTTCGCCCAAGCGCTACGTCGGGCAGATGATGGGCATCTGGTTTGTAGGGGCGGCATTAGGCAATTTGATTGCGGGGCTGTTTGCTGGCAATTTTGACGAAGAAAATGTACAACAAATGCCCGATTTATTCATGTCGGTAGTCCTGATTAGCGTCGGTGCCGGTATCATTTTCTTATTAGTAAGCCCGCTGACCAAAAAATGGATTGGCGAGATGAAGTGAGGAAGGGGCGAGCAGCGAACCGCGAATAGCGAACCGCGAATAAACACACGTCCTAAATTTTATTGAAATCCGGATTAGATATGGAAACCAACAAAAACAAGGCTTTTCAGCCCTACATTGCGGCGAAGGATCTGATGCCTGAGTTTACTCCAAAGGCTATCATTTTGGGTTCTTTCTTTGGCATACTCTTTGGCGCAGCGACGGTTTACCTTGGCCTGAAGGTAGGTCTTACCGTGAGTGCCTCCATTCCGATTGCAGTTTTGGCAATTT
Organism: uncultured Saprospiraceae bacterium; assembly: GCA_937872385.1. GTDB lineage: Bacteria > Bacteroidota > Bacteroidia > Chitinophagales > Saprospiraceae > JADJNW01. The sequence continues at coordinate 32,504 of CALMSO010000056.1, read as the reverse complement.
CCATTTTCAAACGCTTTGGCAAAGCAACCATTCTCGAAAGTAATATTGTGCAAACAATTGGTTCTGCGGGCGAATCGGTGGCCGCAGGTGTGGTGTTTACCATTCCGGCGCTGCTCTTCATGGCAGGTGGCCGCGAATATTTTCAGTATTTTCAAATTTTTGTGCTGGCGCTAATTGGTGGTATGCTTGGCGTGTTGTTTATGATTCCCTTGCGGCGGTCGCTGATTGTAAAAGAGCACGGCAACCTGCCCTATCCGGAGGGTACCGCTTGCGCCGATGTGCTTATAGCGGGTGAAAAGGGTGGCAATCTGGCACGGATGGTGTATTATGGACTGGGGATTGCCTTTTTGTATAAATTGCTGATGTCCATTCTGGGATTATGGAAAGAAGTGCCGACCATTATGTTTGGTAAAAACACGGCTTTGCCCAATGGCACTATCAACGGCGAAATCACGCCCGAACTTCTTGGCGTTGGTTACATCATCGGTCCGCGCATTTCTGGCGTGATGGTGGCCGGTGGCGTATTGTCGTGGTTAGCATTGATACCGCTTATTACCATCATTGGGGCAAGTCTGACCGGGCCGCTCGCGCCAGAACCCGAACTGCTGATATCCGAAATGTCTCCAGGACAAATCTGGAACCGCTACATCCGCTACATCGGGGCGGGTGCCGTGACCTTCGGCGGCGTGATGACGCTCATCAAAACCCTACCAACTATTATAGGCGCTTTCCGCGATTCTTTTCAGGAAATACGCGCCAGCCGCAATGGTGCCAAGGCAGCGCAGAGCCGTACCGAGAAAGATATTCCGCTGGTTTATACCTTGGCTGGCAGTGTGGCCTTAGTGCTACTGATGACAATGCTGCCCAACGTACCAACCAACCTTTTTTCGGCAATTTTGGTCATTATATTTGGTTTTTTCTTTGTCACGGTGTCTTCGCGCATCGTTGGTTTGATTGGTACCTCTTCCAATCCAGTATCGGGTATGACCATTGCTACACTGATGGCTACCTCGCTCATTTTTCTGGGCATCGGCTGGACGGGCGAGTATTATCAACCCATTGCATTGGTGGTCGGTTCTATTGTTTGTATCGCTGCGGCTAATGCGGGTGCTACTTCGCAGGATTTGAAAACGGGCTACATCGTAGGCGGTACACCTTTCAAACAACAAATCGGCGAGTTCATTGGCGTTATTTTTGCAGCTATTGTCATTGGCTTTACGCTACTATTGTTGGAAAGAACGATTGGCATTGGCGAAGCTACGGCCGAGCACCCCAACCCGCTACCGGCCCCACAGGCCACCCTGATGGCTACGGTTATCAAGGGGCTGTTGAGCCAGAACCTACCTTGGGGTTTGGTCATCACGGGTATGGCGCTGGCTGCGGTCGTCGAATTGTGCGGCGTCAGTTCGCTGGCATTTGCAGTGGGTGCCTACTTGCCTTTGTCCACTACTACCCCTATCTTTGTAGGCGGATTGGTAAAATGGTTTGTGGACCGAAAAAAGAAATCGGACGAAGCGGAATCAGAAATCGGGCCTGGAGCGTTATTTAGTTCAGGATTGATTGCTGGCGGCGCGGTTACAGGCATCTTAATAGCCGTACTATTAGGTACTACCATTGGCACCGGAGCTGATGGCAGGGCCATTTCGCTGATGAGCCGACTCAACACCGGAATAGGCGAAAGCATAGGTACGGCTGGCGATTTGCTTGGGCTGGCGGCTTTCGCTGCGCTGGCGCTCATTTTATGGCAATTTGCTACCCGGAAAACAGCGGCCTGATGCAGAAAAGGGCTTGAGAGGGTTAGCGAACTACAAAACATACCGACTGTTTCTATCATAAAAAAACGCGACTTAATGAAACAATCTTTTAAGCAACTAAATACGACCTTCAACACGCTACTGTTAATTCAACTCTTGCTCTGCATCGGCGCTTTGCCTTTCATTTTGCATCAAAGCAATGAGCCTACAGTGGTGCTGGTGCACAATACCTCGCAGCCGCTTCTGCCCTTTTCGCTGAGCACCAATGGCATCTTGGTATTGGTTTTTTTGTTGAGTGCCGTCGGCGTCACGTATCTGATGGACAGCCAACGCAAGGCACAGGGCGCTATCTGGCAAGGGCTGCCCGAAAAGGCTGCACACTATCGTCAGACCAGCCTAATCCGCCTCCTTCTATTGGAAGCGGCAAATGTATTTGCCATCGTCATTGCCCTGCGAGAAAGCAACCAGTTTTACTTGGTTTTTGTAGCGATTGGTTTGCTACTGTTTTTAAAATTTCGCCCAACTACGCGCCATTTTATCAAAAGCTATCAACTTAGCGAAGCGGAAATAGCGCAAATTCGTGGCTGAAAAGCCGCCGAAAATTCAATTGACATTACCCCCAGGGCTCGATAACTGATTGGAAGACAAGGACTCCGGTAGTGGCTTTGTTTCTATACGATCGGTAGCTTGAAATTCTGTTTCTGGCTCGTCGGGCTTTACGTGGTCGCCCATCGCGTCATATACCACCGCCATTATGCGAGAACGAATACCAAGGCGATTGATTTTATAATTGTCTTTGGAAGGATAAGTGCGATTGGCTAAAAACACGTACACGATGTTGTTCACAGGATCCACCCAAGTAGCGGTACCAGTAAAGCCAATGTGCCCATAGGTACGGCCGGAGGCCTGTTCTGGCATACCGCGCTTCATATTCGGATTGGTTTTAAATAGGTCAAAGCCGATGCCGGTGCGCGTGCTCATCGGCTCGCGGCGCGTGAAGATGCGCACTGTACTGGAGTCAATGTATTGGTAGCTGCCATAGTTGCCATATTGCAAAAGCATTTGCATCAGCACTGCCAGGTCACCGGCATTGGAAAACAACCCAGCATGACCACTCACGCCGCCCAGCATGGCCGCGCCCATATCGTGCACGTAGCCGCGCACCCGCTGATTGCGAAAATAATTGTCCTCCTCGGTTGGGGTGATTCGCTCTGGTTTGAATTCTTTCCAAGGATTGTAAGTAGCTGTTTGTAAGCCGAGCGGCGCGTAAAGCTCCTGCTGCACATATTCATCCAATGGTAGCCCGCTGACCTGCTCCACTACTTTTGCCATCAGATAAAAGCCCAGATCGCTGTAGCGATACGTCTTATTCGGGTGCAGGCGCGAATCGTAAATTTGCTTCCACATCGTTTTCGCATAGTCATTGCGCATGAAGAGCTTCTCGGTGACCGGAATGCCGTAGCGGCTGTCCTTCACTTTCCGATAGTACGAAGTAGAGGGCATATACCCACGGCGCGACCGCACCACCGTTCGTTTATAAAAAGGAATCCAACTCAGCAGCCCGGCCCGATGCGTCATCACATCGCGGATGGAAAGATGCGCCTTATTGGTGCCGCGCAATTCGGGTACATAAAAGCCTAATGATTTATCAATATCAATTTTTCCTTCACTATATAATTTCATCACAGCCAGTGTAGTAGCTGCAATTTTAGTAATAGACGCCAAGTCGTACAGGTCGGTCGTTTGCACCGGCTGATTGCCAGAATAGGTATGGTGCCCAAAGGCTTTTTCATACACGATTTGCCCATCTTTGGCTACCAGCACCACGCAGCCTGGCGTCGCTTTAGCAGCAATTGCCTCTAAGGCAATTTCATCAATTTGTGCCAGCGTTTCCGGATTCAGCCCCATTTGCTGCGGGTCGGCGTAGCCCATGCGTACGGGTTTTTCAATCATAATGCCTGCTCCATAAGGACTTTTGGCGGAAGCCGTAACTGGTAGCTTGCCCTGCACCGGAATGAGCCCGAACAGTGCTTGGGCGGCTGCTTCTTGCGCCATAGGGTCTTCTTCGTAGGCGGTCAGTACATGGTCCAAAGCATCAAAATACGTCAGGCTATAAGGCGTGCCAAACACCACCAGCACTACTTTCGTCTCTTTATTCAGATTGGCAATCAGGTCGCGGGCGCTTTTCGCAATGCCGTATTCCCGATTGGCAAAAGCACTCATATCGTGCAAACTTATAATTACTATATCTTTGTTTTTCAATTGATTAAACAAATTGCCTGCCACTTCCTTGCCACTTTGAAAATGCTCAATTTTCGCGTAGGCGTCCATTTGGCTTTGAAAAGGTGTTTTGGCGGTAGCACCAATGGCAAGCGAAGCAATTTTATTATCTAACCTATTGAACGGCAGCAAATTATCGTCATTGCGCACTAATGTCAGCGCATTTTCATAAAGCTTGCGTTTGAGCGCGAAGGCCTCGCGGTTGTTCAAATCCTCGCGTACACTGTCCACCGGCAGCGGGGTGTAGTCGGTCAGCCCGAGGCGATACTTGGCGAGTAGCACTTTTTTCACACTGGCTTCTACTTGAGCCTTGCTAAGGCGGCCATCGGCCATGTATTTTCTGATTTCGCGGACAGCGGCCTCCATATCTTCCGGCAGTACCAATACGTCGTTGCCCGCCACGAGTGCTTCCGCTTCTACCTGCCCGCTGCGAAAGTGCTTGGTTACGCCTTTCATTTCTAATGCATCCGTGAAAACCAACCCAGCAAAGCCTATTTTTTCCTGTAGCAAAGTAGTTACAGTATTGCGCGACAGCGTAGTCGGCCGATTGGGCCGCCGGTCGAGCGTCGGTACGTGCAAGTGCGCCACCATCATGCTCCCCACGCCTTTTTGCGCCAGCACCCGAAAGGGCATTAGCTCGATGCTATCTAAGCGCTCTAAGCTGTGATTGATCACCGGTAAATCTAAGTGCGAATCTACATCGGTATCGCCGTGCCCAGGGAAATGTTTGGCGCAAGCCAGCACGCCATTATCTTGCATTCCCTGCATGTAGGCGAAGCCCTTGGCGGCTACATTTTCGCGGTTTTCACCGAAAGAGCGGGTATTGATAACTGGATTTTGGCGATTGTTATTGACATCCACCACGGGGGCAAAGTTGACGGTGATGCCGGTGCGCCTGAGCTGGCGGGCAATCTCCACGCCCATGTCGTACACCAGCTGATTGTTCTGAATAGCGCCGAGTGTGAGCTGCCGTGGAAAACTGATGGTGGTTTCGCGCATGCGCATACCCAGCCCCCATTCGCCGTCAATGGCTACCATGAGTGGTACTTTGCTCAGCGCCTGATATTGATTGACCAATTCTACCTGCTTCTCCGGCGTACCTTGAAAAAAGCACAAACTCCCGACGTGATAGGTTCGGATGAGTTTTTCTACCTGTGCGATATGCTCGGGCCCTTTGTCGGAATGCGCTCGAATCATAAACAACTGCCCGAGGCGCTCGTCTTCGGTCATGGTATTGTACAATGAGTCCACCCAACGTTGCTCGGCAGCGCTACCTCGCGTGGCACTATCTTGCGGGATACACTTCTGAGTGCTTAGCATCAGCAGCAGTGCGAAAATAGCGTACAGCAGTCGGCTGCTTTGCTGTAAAACCGGGTGCATGGTCGTCTTAGTCATGATTTTAATGTACTTTATTGCCGTCTTTGTAAAATTCCAGGCTCTAATTCTATTGCTTTTTGAATGTATTCGTTGCCTTGGCCTGGGTTGCCAGCGTTGTGCCAAGCACTACCGAGGTCAAACCAAGCATCCGCGCTGCCAGGGTTCAATTCTACGCCTTTAGCAAAATAGGTAATCGCTTGTTGCGAATCACCACTGATGCCATAGGCCACCCCAAGCAGCCGCAGGGTTTCGTAATCATCCGAGCGCATCTGATACGCTTGCTGCAGATAGGCAATAGCTTTGGGCAAATCGCCGCGCTGCTCGCCGTAGTAGCGACCGGCCTGTTGCAGCGTGATATACAGGTTGTTGTACGCATCCTGATAGCCGGGGTCGAGCGTCAGCGCTTGCCGGTACCAAGTGGCGGCATCGTCGTATCGTTGCAAATAATGCCAGGCGTTGCCCAGCAACAGGCACGCGTTTTTGTACGTTGGATGTATTCGGACAGCCTCTTGCAAATGTCCTGTTGCCTCGGTAAGTATAGCGTTTTTGCGTTGCTCGTTTTGCTCCTTGACAGCCTGTGCAATTAATTCGCCGCCGATGGCATTGCGCAATTTGGCGCTATTGGGCGAGGTGTTGATATCGGTTGTAAAAAGGGTGAAATTATCTTGCCACGCGGGGTTTCGTGTAATGGTTTTCCAACTGAAAAACCCGGTTATAAGTAATAACACTATCCACCCCGGGTATAATTGTCCAAAACTCGTTATTTTTTTCCTAAAAGTCAAGCGAAAAAGCAAGATTGCCATTACCATACAAAAACCTGCCGAAGGCATGAACAGCAAGCGCTCGGCCATATTCGTGCCTATCGGAAAAACGATGTTGGATACAATTGAAAGTGTCAGCAAATAAAACCAAATGCCATAGGCCACAGGGTCTTTGCGGCGCAGCCCCAGCAGGGCATAAACACCAAGCGCTATGTAAGCCAGCAAACTCAGCAGCACCCGCCAGTCGCCAAAAGTCATCAAATCAATGTGCCGCGGGTAGTAGTCGTGCGTCAATGGGTGCGGAAACACCAACAATTGCAGGTATTTGCCTAATGTAAAGGTCACAGTGGCCAAACGCTCAGCGGTAGTAAAAGGTACATACTGCCCGTTTTCCCATTTCAGAAAAGGATTGTTCATCAACTCTGTGGGCAGGGTACCGGTGCCCGTTCCGATTATGGAGGTGCGCAACACCAGAAATACAACCGCTGCAATAATAAAAGGCAGGGTCTGACGGGCAATCTGGCGGGCGGTAGCTTTGGTAAAAAACCAGTACGTCAAGGGTACGATAGCAACAAATGTAATGGCATTTTCTTTGGACAGCAGTGCAGCAATAAAAATTCCGCCGGCAATAAAACTGCCGCGATTGTTTCGATTGAAATACGCTCGCAACGAAAAATACAGTGCACCGAGGCTGCCCAGTAAAGCTACAATCTCGTCGCGGCCTTTGATGTTGGCCACCGCTTCGGTATGCACCGGATGCGCCACAAAAAGTAGGCTTGCCGCAATGGCAATAAAATAGGCTTGCACAGGATCTTGTTTCGGTCGGATGAGTTGCAACAGCAGCCAGTACAGCACCGCGCCGGTCAGCCCATAGAGCACGGCATTCACCAAATGCCCGATGAAAGCGTTTTGCCCAAAAAACTGATATTCTATGGCAAACAAGATCAGCGTAAAGGGCCGGTAACGCCCGCCCGCTACTAAGTTGGCTTTGCCTGCTTCTTTGAAAAAGCCGTAAAAAGTATCGTATTGTAAAATGCCAGGAATGCCCGTCGCGCCTTGCGTTGTGAACATATTGTCGGTGATGACAATGGCGTCGTCTTGTGCAAAATCGTGCCCCAGCGTATTGGCATAAAGCAGCGCTCCCAGCACAAAAACCACCCAAGCGTGCAGCCGCTCGTGCAGTACCCATCCGGGAGTGCCCAATGGAAGCGGACTAACCGAGCGCGGCGCAGCGGGCACTGGAGGCGTTTTTCCGGCTTTTGTCTGTTTTTTAGCCATGCGATTACAAACCAATTTTAGAGCACTGGCCGCCAATGTGGCAGACCGATAATGCTTTTGTGCGGTAAAATATTGATTTCTCGCTGTTCAAAAAACTTTTCCCGATTGAAAAAAAGGTGAATTATAAAATGTCTTACAAGCAATGTGGCCGCAGCGCCCTTGGCAAGGTTTTTCATTCGGGTTTTTCGCCGAATTTCCTAATTTTGTTTTTGCGAACAGCTGTTGGCTTGAAAAAAACTATCTGACAACTGTTTTTTATTAACCAGGTCTCGGGCCGACGCCTGAACAAACTTCTTTCACTAATCAAATCACAAAATGAAGTACTACTCACTATTATGCAAAGTGGCACTACTGATGATGACCGCAGGATGGCTGCACGCTCAGGAATCATTGGTGTCACCGGTTACCCGTACTTTGGCACTTACCAATGCCAATATTGTGCAAAAACCAGGGCAAGTAATTGAAAAAGGAACCATCGTCATCAAGGATGGGCTTATCCTTGCCGTAGGCAAAGAGGTGAAAATACCCGTCGGTGCGCGGGTCATCGCCGCAGATTCTATGTATGTCTATGCTGGCTTCATTGATGGGCTGTCGCACACTGGTGTGCCCCGCCCCGACAACACGCAGGCCCAACGCGGACAAGCACCGCGCCCCCAACAGGCACAACAGGTAAACCGCAGCAACCCCACCAACGAACAGTCCGGCATCACTCCTGAACAACAGGTAAAAGACCAACTCAAAGCGGATGACAAATCCATCGAAGAGATGCGCAAAGCAGGCTTCACGGCTGCTCACGTAGTGCCGCGTGGCAACATGCTGCCGGGCACGGGCGCGGTCGTTTTGCTCAAAGGCAGCTCCGCCGACGCGATGGTAATGCGCAACGAAACCGCACTTTTCAGTCAGCTCGCAGGCGCCGGACGTGTCTATCCGTCCACGGTCATTGCCGTTATGTCAAAATGGCGCGAACTGTACAAACGTGCCGAGCAAGCCAAAGCCCACGAGGCCATGTACGCCAAAAATCCGACAGGAATGGCACGCCCCAATTATGACCGCAGCCTGCAAGCTTTTTACCCAGTGATTGATAAAAAAATGCCAGTGTTTTTTGCCGCCAGCGATTTGAAATCCATTCATCGGGCGCTCACTTTGCAGGACGAATTGAAATTTCCAATGGTACTGACCAACGTAAAGCAGGGCTGGGAAGTAGCGAATGTACTTAAATCAAAAAACATCCCGGTTTTGGTGGCGCTGGATTTGCCAAAAGAAAAAAAACAACCCGAAAAGAAAGAAGGCGACAAGGATGCTGCGAAAAAGGAAAAGTCCATCACCGAGCAGGAGATGGAAATACTAGAAAAACGCAGCGCCGAAGAATTGCAGCGGTACCTCGCCCAGTCTGGTGTGTTTGAAAAAGCGGGTATCGAATTTGCCTTTTCGGCTATGACTGTAAAAAGCACCGATGTGCAGTCCAACTTGCGCAAGATGATTGCCAATGGGCTGAGCGAAAATACGGCCTTAGCTGCGCTCACTACCACTCCGGCCAAAATGCTCGGCGTAGCCAATGTGATGGGCACTGTAGAAAAAGGTAAACTCGCCAATTTAGTCATTACCGACAAGCCTTACTTCGCCGAAAAGTCGAATGTGCGCTATGTCATGATTGAAGGTCAATTGTTTGAATACGAGGTCGTTACACGTAAAGCAGGCGACCCCAACGCCAATGCCAAACCAGCCGGCATCTGGAGCTACACCATCAATGTGCCAGGGCAAACCACCGAGGGGCGCTTAGAAATAGTGGACAGCAACGGCAGCCTCAGCGGTACGATTTCCAATTCGCAAACAAATCAGGAGACCCCCATCAGCAATGCGGAAATCAAGGGCAATGCGCTGACGTTTTCGGCCAACATCAACATGGGCGGGCAGTCGCTGGTATTAGACTACGAATTGCTAATTGACGGTAACAACATGGAGGGCACCGTTTCGGTTGGGCAGTTTGGCACTTTCCGGGTGGAAGGCTCGCGCAATCCGGGCAAAAACTAATCCGGTATCTTTCTTTTTTCAAATTCAAATTAAATGCAATTATGAATAAATACGCTTTGCTTCTCACCCTATTGTTCGGCGCTACCGCACTGTTGGCGCAGCCGAAAACGGGCAGTATGCTCATTAAAAATGGTACGGTACTAACCATTACCAAAGGTACGCTCGAAAACACCGACGTGCTGGTAGAAAAAGGCAAAATCACCCGCGTGGGCAAGAGCATTCCGGCACCTGCGGGCGTGGAAATCGTGGATGCTACGGGCATGTACGTTATGCCGGGCATCATTGATGCCCACTCACACATTGCGCTCGACGCCATCAATGAAGCTACCAGCCCGGTGACCGCCGAAGTATGGGTAGGCGACGCGCTCGACCCTTTTGATGTGTCCATTTATCGGGCGCTGGCAGGCGGCTGCACTTCCTCGCACGCCATGCACGGCTCAGCCAATGCCATTGGCGGCGAATGCGAAACCATCAAGCACCGCTGGGGTACCAAAAACCCCGAAGACCTCCGGATGGCCAACGCGCCGCGTACCATCAAGTTTGCATTGGGCGAAAACCCGATGCGCGTACACGGCGAAGGCAGCGGTATCATACCCGCTTCTCGCATGGGCGTGGAGTTTGTCATTCGCAAGGCCTTCACCGAAGGCAAAAATTACATGGAAGCCTGGAACAAGTACAACGAGGAGAAGAAAACCAATCCGAATGCTGTGCCGCCACAATACGACCGCCGTTTGCAAACTATGGCCGACATCCTGAAAGGGGATATTATTATTCATTGCCACTCCTACCGCGCCGACGAGATTTATATGCTAATGAATGTTTGCCGCGATTTTGGCGTGACCAAACTCTGCTTCCAGCACGTTAATGAAGGCTTCAAGGTAGCACCGGAGCTGGCGGACTTTGGCGCGGGCGCTTCGGTCTTTGCCGACTGGTGGGGCTACAAGTTCGAGGTGTATTATTCTACTGCTTATAATGCAGCTATTTTGATGCGCAATGGCGTGGTGACTTCTATCAATTCCGACTCTGGCGACTACATCCGCCACCTCTACCACCAGGCGGGCAAAACCCAACGCTACGGCGGCCTCACCGACGATGAGGCCTTAGCGCTCATTACTATCAACCCGGCTATACAACTCGGCATTGACCAACAGGTTGGTTCTATCGAAGTGGGCAAAGACGCTGATATTGTTATTTTCAAAAACCATCCGCTGTCGGTATATGGTGTGCCGCAAAAAACAATTGTGGACGGCGTCGTTTATTTTGACATCAACGAAGACCCAGACGACATCCGTATTGACATCAACCCGGAAGAGTCTTTCCCGGCTTTTTTCCTCGAAGAGCAGCACGGCCACTCGCACGACCGCTGTATGCAAGGCGCCTGGGAGTTTTTGTTTGAACGGTATCAAAACTTTTTTGAGCAGCAGAAAAACTAATGCCGGACATTCGGAAATCATTTTTTATAAAAAAGCAACCACAACATGAAATATAGTTTGTCAATCATTTGCATCATCGCCATCAGCGCTCTGAGCCTCAGCCTACCGGCACAAATCGTCGGCAAAGCTGAGCGCGGCACTTTTGCCCTTACCAATGCCACCATCGAAACGGTCACCAATGGTACCGTGCAAGGCACTGTCATTATACAAAATGGCAAAATAACTGCGCTGGGCAACAATGTGACTATTCCGGCAGGTGCCAAAACCATAGATTGCGCCGGCAAGTTTATTTATCCGGGTTTGATAGACGGCGGCACCCGCGTGGGCTTGTCGGAAGTAAGTTCGGTCTCTCTGACGCAGGATTTTGCCGAAATCGGCGAACTCACGCCACAGATGCAAGCCCTCACAGCAGTGAACCCCAACGCAACGGCTATTCCCGTCACCCGCGTGGAAGGCGTCACTACCGCACTCACCATGCCAGCCAATGGCCTTTTTCCAGGCACGGCCGCACTCATCAATCTGGTGGGCTACACCCCCGACCAGATGTATGCCGGTTTTAAAGGCGTGGTACTCAATTTTCCTTCGGTGCGGCGGCGGCGTTTTGGCGACAATCGCACGGAAGAAGAGTTGAAAAAAGAAGAGGAAAAACAACTCAAGCAGTTGAACGAAATCTGGGAGCAGGCGCAATTGTACGTCAACATTGCCAAAAGCGGTACGCAGCCTGATTACAACCCAGAAATGGAGGCCTTGGCCCCGGTGGTGCGCGGCGAAATGGCACTGCTGGTAGAAGCCAATCGCTACAACGAAATCGAATCGGCCATCAAGTGGATACAGGAAAAGAAAGTGCCCAAAGCGGTGCTCACCGGCGTGGCCGAAGGCTGGCGTGTAGCCGACAAGATTGCCAAAGCTAATATTCCCGTCATCACCGGCCCAGTGATTGCCGTGCCGACGCGCGCCTCGGATCGTTATGACAAAGCGTACGCCAATCCGGGGCTGATGCAAAAGGCAGGCGTAAAAGTAGCCCTGCGCACGAATAGCGCCGAAAATGCGCGCAATTTGCCATTTAATGCGGGCTTTGCCGTGGCTTATGGCATGGATAAAGCAGCCGCACTGCGGGCCATCACTATCACACCAGCCGAAATTTTTGGCGTAGCCGACCGCTTGGGGTCTATTGAAGTAGGGAAAGATGCGACGCTCTTTGTTTGCACGGGCGATCCGCTCGAGACGTCCACGCAGGTAGTACATTTGATTATTGATGGCTGGGAAGTGCCCCTCGAAAGCCGCCATATTCAATTGTACCAAGAATTTTTGGACCGGCAGCCCGGTTTGAAAAAATAAGCTTGTACAATCGCCGAATACCCATTTTTATAAAAACAATCCACGGCCGGAGATGCACTGTGCGCTCCGGCTGTGTGTTTTATAGGGGTTTCCATAAAATAGGCTGTAAGCTCGCGGTTGGCGGTTCACTGCTCGCCTTTCGGCAAAAACGGATATTGGATGCCTCGCAAAAACAAGCCTTCGGGCGGCACACTCCAGCTTTTCGGAAGCAGCGTTTGGTAGTCGAGTGCAGCTTTTACCTCCGCTATGGATACTTTTTCTAATCCGACATTCAGACACATCCCGACAATGAGCCGCACCATGCCGCGCAAAAAACGATTGGCGGTGATATGGAACACCCAATGATGCGTGTCTAAGCGCACCCATGTGCTGCGCGACACATCGCATTGCAATGTTTTGGCATCATGGTCAGATTTGCAAAATGGATAAAATTCGCGGTAAGCGAGCAATAATTGCGCTGCCTCCTGCATCCGGTCGAAATCGGGATGCTGCGGATGCGAATAAAACCAAGCGGTTTGGGTGCTAAACGGGTCTTTGATAAAGCTAAGGTGATAGGCATAGCTGCGCTCAGAAGCATCGAAGCGAGCGTGTGCATCGGGTGCTACCTCGAAAATGCGAAAAATGGCAATATCCTGCGGCAAAAATTTATTGACCCGACTCAAAAAACCCGGCGGAAAACTGCCCTCGAAATCGAAATGCAGAAAATACTGTCGCGCGTGCACTCCCGCATCAGTACGGCCGCAGCCCGTCATAGCAATTTCAGCACCCAAAATAGTACCGAAAGCCTGCTCGATGGTCGCCTGCACACTACGGCCATTGGGTTGTTTTTGCCAGCCGACGTATTGCGCACCATTGTATGCCAGTTCTGCGAAGTAACGCATGGAATTGAGGTTCGTATTTATTTAGCATACCAGACAAAGCCGGAGGAAAAATGGTTCAAATAAAGAAAGCGTCTGGAAAAGACTTTCCCGGACGCTTCCAGTGTGCCGGCAACTCCCGGCGTCTTATTTTTCTTGCAAAATCAGCAGTGGTACTGGGCTGTTGAACACTTCATTAGTGGTTACGCTATCGTGAAAAATATTTTCGATGAAGCTGCGCTGGCGGCGAATCATGCATAGCAAATCGGCATTTTGCTCCTTGACAAAACGATTAATGCTTTCATTGACATTGTCGGAATCTAATTCGTAATGATACGTGCGCTCAATGCCTTCGAGAAATTTGTCAATCGCGGTATTCATACCATCATTGGCTACATCCTTGTGATATAACCGGAGCATAGCGCTGCTTTGTTTAGCAATAGCGACCAAAGGTGTCAGCAAGGTTTCCTGAAAGGCTTCTTCTTCGTCCACCGCCATCACGATGTTTTCAATGGGTCGGTAGGCAAACTTTTCGGGAATGGCCAGCACCGGCGTTTTGGTATTTTTGATGACGCCATTAGTAGTACTACCGATGAAAATTTCCGCCATCCCGGAAGCCCCCTGCGTACCCATCACCACGAGGTCGTAGCCAGTGTCGGCGGTACGGGCGATAGTGCCCACCGTATCCCCCTTGAGGATTTTGGTGACCATAGTCGCATCACCGGTCAATTGGCTACTGTAGCGATCTACGATGGTTTGCAGCTCTCGTTCGGAATCTTCTCTAATGTAAGGCTCCACCGAAGTAAGGCTGCCCGTAGCGGTATAAACCTTATAACTATTCAGCAACGTAATTTCGCTGCCGAAAATATTAGCCAGATATATAGCATAAGCCAGCGCATTGTTGGCATTATCAGAAAAATCGGTTGGCACAAGCAGTTTTTTCATGGTTAGCGCGTTTTGTTTTAGGCAATCAGATTTTGTTGGTTGAATGGTAAAAAAACCGGTGATGAAGGCGCTCCTGTTGCACGCTTTTCGCAAGGGGCCTCCCGCGTAAAGTTACAATTCTTCCGCACTATTACCATTATTAGCTGGGCTAAAAATCGGTTTCAGTAAGTCTTTTAATGCATCCACCGAAGGGATTTCTTTTTCCAACACCACTTCCTCGCCCACGGCTAAGGCCGGTATGCCGCTGATGTCGTACTCCATCAGGCGCTCAAATGCTTCAATCTCTTCGAGAATGACGTTTAGCCCCAGCTCCTGTAGCGCCAGCAATACATTGTGCTTCAGCGCTTTGGTTTCCAAGGATCCCACACCCAGCAGATGCAAGCGAGGTATTTCTATCGTATTGTTTGAGACAATCATGGCTTTCTTACTTTTTATACGTTTTTCGGAGTTTTTTTTATAAAAATCCGCATGAAGCGTTTTCAGGCAAATGCCTCGCTGCATATTATTCGGCAACCTGCTTTGAAAACTAAGCCTTTCGGCATTCGTTTTAGCCTGAAAAATACTTCACCTGATACGCAAGGTAAGCGAGTTGGAAAAAAAACAGAATGATTTTCGTTGCCAGATGGATGATTTTTGTCATTTTTTTCTAATTTCAGAAATATTTGCTTTGCAAACTGAATACCACGTGAAATCCAATAAATCATTGCAACAACAGTTCTCGGATATCGTCCTGAAGCTCAATGCCATCATTGATACGGCCACCGATGGCATTATCACGATTGATGAGCGCGGCAGCATGGAATCTGTCAATGCGGCAGCGGCCAAGCTATTTGGCTATAATATAGCCGAGCTGATCGGGCAAAATGTGCGCGTATTAATGCCCGAACCCGACTCCAGCCACCATGATGGTTATATGGCCAACTATATGCGCACCGGTGAGCGCAAGATTATCGGTATCGGGCGGGAAGTATATGGCAAGTGCAAAGACGGACGTATTTTTCCTTTACGCCTGAGTATCAGCGAAGTAAACCTGCATAGCCGCCGCATTTTTACAGGTATCCTGCACGACCTGAGCGAACAAAAAGCCGCCGAAAAAGCCTTACTCGAAGAGAAAGAACGCACCCGACAGTACCTCGACGTAGCTAATACTATTTTTGTCATCATTGACCAAGAAAAGCGCGTGACCATGCTCAATAGAAAGGGCAGCGAAATGCTGGGCTACACCGCGGAGGAAGTGCTGGGGCAAAAGTGGTTTGACTTAGCCGTAGCGCCCGAAGAGCGCGAGAGCGTGCGCACACGATTTCGTGAGGTGATGGGCAATAACCACGCCGAGTTGGAATACATCGAATACAAAATTTTCAACCGCCACACCGGGCAAAACCGACTGATTGCCTGGCACAATTCGGTCATCCCTAATCCCAACGGAACCGTTCGGGCCATCATTAGTGCTGGCGTGGACATCACCGACCACCGGGCCGCCGAGGAGCGCATCATCCGGCTTAATGCCGAACTGGAGCAGCGCGTTGAGCAACGTACCGAAGAATTGGCCGCCGCCGTCAATCAATTGCTCAATACCAATAACCAACTCAAAAAAGAAATCCAGGAACGCGAAGCCGCCGAAAATGCCCTCCGCGCCAGCGAGCAAGAAATCCGCAAAGCTTTAGCCAAGGAAAAAGAACTCAGTGAACTCAAATCGCGCTTTGTCTCCATGGCTTCGCACGAGTTTCGCACCCCGTTGAGCACCATCCTTTCTTCCGCCGACCTGATAGAAGCTTACAAACTGAGCGAGCAGCAGGCCAAAAGAGAGCGCCACACCATCCGCATCAAATCGGCAGTGGTCAATCTGACCAACATCCTCAACGATTTTCTCTCTCTCAGCCGTTTTGAAGAAGGCAAAATACAGGTCAGTCCCGTAGCATTTGACATTCAGGACTTTTGCAGCGAAATCATGGAAGAAATCAAGGTGCTGCTCAAACCCGGACAAAGCATCGAGCCTTTATTAGAATGCGAACGGCAAATATTAGTACTCGACAAAAAAATGTTGAAAAACGTATTCTTCAACCTGCTTTCCAATGCGATCAAATATTCCGACCCTGGCAAAAAAATTACCTGCTCCATTCGCACCAACGCAAACGTGCTGCACATCAGCATTGCCGATGAAGGCATTGGCATTCCGGAAGAAGAGCAACAGCACCTGTTTTCGCCGTTTTTTCGGGCGCACAATGTAGAAAATATTCAGGGGACCGGGCTGGGACTCAATATTGTAAAACGCTATGTGGAGCTGATGCAAGGCAATATCCGCTTTGAAAGCCGCCTTGGGCAAGGCACTACATTCTATATTTCCATTCCGCAGCAAAAGCCCGCCGCCGCCCCGGTCATTTGAGGGTATGATTAAAGTCTGTAATTACAAAACTTATCCTTATTTTTGAGGCGCTGCCTGAAACAAAGCCAATCCGAAAGGCAAAAACGTTGCCTTTTACAGCAAAAATCACCAAACCATTTATGAAAAAAATTTTAGTCGTCGAAGACAATCTCGAAGTACGGGAAAACCTCGCTGAAATCCTCGAACTATCTGGCTACGAGGTACTTACCGCTGAAGATGGCACCGCTGGCGTGGATGTAGCCGTGAGCAACCCACCCGACCTCATTATCTGCGATGTGATGATGCCCAAACTCGATGGATTTGGCGTGCTCAACATCCTGAGCAAGCGCCCCGAAACCGCTGATATTCCTTTTATCTTCCTGACCGCCAAAGCCGAAAAAAGCGACTTCCGGCGCGGCATGAACCTCGGTGCCGACGATTATATCACCAAGCCTTTTTATAAAGACGAACTCCTCGCCGTAGTAGAGGTGCGGCTGCGCAAAAGCGAACAACTCCGCAAACGATTCGACCGCACGGAGCAGGGGCTGAGCGCTTTTATCAACGAAGCGCGCGGCTACGAAGAATTGCGCAAGCTCTCCGACGAGCGCAAAACTAAGCTTTATAAAAAACGCGAAACCCTTTTTGAAGAGGGCGACTACCCGCGCTATCTCTATTTTGTGAAAAACGGCAAGGTGAAAGTATTCAAAACCAATGACGACGGCAAGGAATACATCATCTCCCTCGCTACGGAAGGCGAATTTGTTGGCTACGTTGACCTCATCAAGGATACCAAATACAGCGAATCCTGCGCAGCGTTAGAAGATACCGAGGTAAGCCTCATTCCGAAAGACGATTTTCAGGCGCTGCTGCACGCCAACCGCGACGTGGCCTCCCAACTTATCAAAATGTTAGCCAGCAATGTCTCCGAAAAAGAAGAACAACTGCTTCAATTAGCTTACAATTCGGTACGCAAGCGCGTGGCCAGCGCCCTGCTTCTGCTGCACGACAAGGAAGGCAAAAGCGAATTCAACATCTTGCGCGACGACCTGGCGCGTATTGTAGGCACCGCCAAAGAAAGCGTGATCCGAATGCTCACCGAATTCAAGGAAGACGGTTATATCGAAATTACCGACGGAGCCATTACCATCAAAAATCGGCAAAAGTTGGAGCACATGCCCGGTTAGGTTTTTCTATCCATATTCTTTTACAATAGCTGCAAAATCGAACCAATTTGCAGTTCGTCCGGCTATCTACTCCGCCTCGAGTAGAGCTTTACCTATCGTCTTTTTAACAAATTCTTAACAATATGTTATAAACAAAGGCTTAACAACAATGTTTAAACATTGAAATTATCAATTTTAATCAAAAAACAAAACAACATGTCAACTGCAACCGTAGCAACCCAATGGGCCATTGACCCGACGCATTCCGAAATCAGCTTTAAAGTAAAACACTTAGTAATCAGCACCGTAACGGGCTTTTTCCGTGAGTTCTCTGGCGGCATCGAACAAGCTGGCGAAGGTTTTGAAGGGGCGGAGGCTTACTTCAGTGCCAACATCAATAGCATTGATACCAACCAAAGCGACCGCGACAACCACTTGAAAAGCGACGATTTTTTCAATGCAGCAGCTTACCCCGAAATGACCTTCCGTTCCACTGCTTTTGAAAAAGCGGGCGAGAACAAATTCAAGGTGACTGGCGACCTAACTATCCGCGATGTGACCAAAACCGTCGTTTTACACGCAGATTTCCTCGGCGAAGCCGCTGATCCATATGGTAACCATAAGGCAGGTTTTGAAATCAACGGCTCCATCAATCGCAAGGAGTTTGGTTTGAAGTGGAACGCAGTAACCGAAGCTGGCGCCATTGTCGTGAGCGACGAAGTACGCCTGCACCTGAATGTACAGGTAGTGAAGCAATAATACGGCACTTTAAGCCACTTGTCTGCGGGTGCTGTTGGCGGAAGTGTTGTATCTTTACAGCGCATCGTATTTGTCCACAGCATCCGCAACACGTATGAATGAAATACCTGTTCTAATTATTGGAGCCGGCCCGGCGGGCTTAGCCATTGCTGGCAGATTGCGAAAGCAAGGCATCCCATTTGAATTATTAGAAAAAAGCGAGCGCATTGCCAATATATGGCACGAGCATTATGATCGGCTGCATTTGCACACGGTCAAGGAGTTGTCGCATCTTCCCCATCTTCCCTTCCCCGACGATTATCCGCGTTATGTGCCGCGCCAGAAATTAATAGCGTATTATGAGCACTATGCCCAAAAATTTGATATTCGCCCGCACTTTGGTGAAGAAGTAACCGCACTCAACAAAACTGGTACTACCTGGGTAGCACATACAGCCACCGGCCAAAGCTGGAAAGCACGCTATGTGGTAGTAGCGGTTGGTGTCAATCGCGCTATCAATCGGCCTGTTTTTCCTGAAGAAGCTGCTTTTCAGGGATACATTCAGCATAGCCGTTTGTATAAAAATGCTACGCCCTTCCTTGGGCAGCGCGTGCTGGTGGTGGGTATGGGCAATACCGGTGCTGAAATTGCACTCGATCTTTGCGAACAAGGCGTATTCGTTGGCATTTCGGTGCGGAGTCCCGTCAATATTGTACCCCGCGATACCTTCGCAGGACCTACCCAGCGCACGGCGCTGCTGCTATCAAAACTTCCTAATGGCCTCGGCGACTGGCTGGGCACGCAGCTTCGGCGGCTGATGGTAGGCGACCTCTCTCAATATGGCTTATCTACACCGAATGTGCCGCCAGCTAAGCAGCTTCGCACTACCGGCAAAACCCCTGTCATTGACATTGGTACCGTAGCACAAATTAAAGCCGGGAACATCAAAGTGTTTCCTGCTATTCAACATTTTGAGGCAGATGGAGTCGTTTTTGTCAATGGCGAAAAACAGGCTTTCGATACGGTAATCCTTGCCACAGGCTACTCAGCGCAGCTCGAAGATTTTATTGAAAATGCAAATACCTTGCTCGATGCGTATGGCTGGCCGAAAAGCTGCATTGCAGAAGGTGCGCACGATGGGTTGTATTTTCTTGGCTACGACAATTATGTGGCGGGTGGCATTTTGGGCGTTATCTACCGAGATTCGGAAACCATTGCCAAAGATATAACAGCGAAATTAGCCGGAGCAGCCGCACCGGTTTGAAGCGATTTTTTCGAGCATAAGCAATAGCCATATTACCATTTGGGCACACTATTGAACACTACGGTGAACACCATAGCCATGCGCGTTGGCAAAGTCACCGACTCGTCTAAGTCATCATGGATGAGCCAGTCACGCGGATCGCCCTCCCAATTGGTCACCATGCCAAAAGTCCCCAAACGGCTGTTTTCCAACATCCATTCATCGCGGATATTGCCAAAACGGCTTTTCAAGATGAACCGCCCTTTGCCCTCGATGCGCCATTCGCGGGAGTCATTGGGCCAGCGTGTACGGAGAGTCACAATTTCATTGCCGCCGCGTAGCTCCCATTCGTTGGGGTTGTCGCGCCATTTGATACGAATGGTGCCATTCACCTCACCGAGGCGGTATTCCCACTCCGTCCAGTCGTCGTTGGCAGCCCAACGCTGCCGCAGCTCGCCCTCTACGCCTTCTTCATCGGTATAAATAATCCATTCCCGAAAGGAGTCGCTCCATTTCGTGCTGATACCGGTGAGCACTTGCGCCGGGGCATTGAAAGTTGCCAGCAGACCACAGACAAAAAGTAGTTTTCTCATAGCGATGTAACGAAGCCAAAGCCCAAGCAGTTGTACCGGGCTACGCATTTTTGTCAAAACGGCAGATCGTCATCGGCGGCAGCGGGTTCGTCGGCAGCGCTAGGAAAATCGGCAGCGGCCGGTGGCGGCGGAGCGTACTCCGGAGCAGCGTCGGCAGCTTGTCCTTTCTCGATACGCCAGGCATTCAGGTTGGTAAAATATTTCCCTTGCCACTCGCGCCCGCGCAAGTCGAAGTGCACCTTGATGATCTCGCCCTCTTTGTAGGCATCCAGCAGGGCGCAGCGATCTTGCGTCAACTGGAATTTTACAAACTGGGAATAAGTACCATCCGCTACTTCTATAACGAACTCTCTGGCCTGAAATGAACTGGTCTTGTTTTCGGTCTCAAATGCCTTGTGCAATTTGCCTTCTATCTCAAATGAAGTCATGGAAATTCTTTTTTGCCAAAAGTACAAAAAAGCGGTCGGAAAAGCGAAAAGAATCAAACGGTCAATTTATAAATATCGGTAGGGGTATTGCAAACGATGGCGCGGTTGCCTCGCATGGCGATGGGCGCTTTGATCAGTTCCGGGTTGTATTTCAATACATTGAGCCAGCCCTCGTCGTCAAATTCGCGGCCGCGAATGAACTGCTGGTAGTAAGGATGCGATTTGTTAAGTAGCTCTTTCGGGTGAATGTTCAGTGCGGCAAGTATCTGCTGCCAACTGGTGCCAGTGGAGGGCGATTTAGCAAATTCGTAGGTTTTCACGTGCGTGCTGATGGTCTGGGCGAAAGCAACGGTGCGGCGGTCAGCGCTCGATTCGGGATTGTAATAAATCATAATTTCCCTGTTGTGTGTCTTCATAATACATAAGTTTTGGTTACTAAATAAAATCCAAAACAATGTACTGCTTTTTTGCATAAAAAGCAAGGGCATTCAAAATAATAATATGATAGCTTCCTATGGGCATACGGCACTACGGCCGCCTACGCTTGCACATATACCGCTACTTTTTCCGCAAAGTACGCTTCCTCAAAAAACTTTGACAGGGGATGTATTTCAGTATAAAAACTTCGGGGCAGCGCCTGAATTTCTGTTTTCAAATCACCGCCTTTCAAAGCGATCAGCCCGTTGGGCAGCAGATGTTGCTGGTCTTTTTGTTTGATAAGCCGAAAACTCCAGTCCACTAAGTTTTCTAAGGGCGCGACCGCTCGGCTTACCGCAAAATCAAATTTGCCTTGTTTGTACTCCTCTACGCGCTGGTGCAGTGGCCGCACATTGGCAAGGCCAATAGCCGACGCTACTTCCTGCACTACGGTGATTTTCTTGCGCGTGCCGTCCAAAAGTGTAAAGTTTGTTTCCGGAAAGAGAATGGCTAAGGGGATACCCGGAAAACCGCCGCCGGTACCAATGTCGAGCACTTGCGCACCCGGTTTGAAGGTCACAATTTTGGCTATCGCCAATGCATGCAGCACATGGTGTTCGTAGAGTTGGTCAATATCCTTGCGAGAAATAACATTGATCTTGGCGTTCCAATCGCGGTAAAGTGCATCTAATTGAGCCAGCTGTACCTGCTGCTGCTCGCTGAGGTGCGGAAAATATTTTAGAATGATTTCCATGAAATAATCAGACCGTTTTTTTATGCTCAATGCTCCTTAGCAAAAATACTGCTGGCAAACCGATTTCGCTCGGAAACGGAATGGTTAAAATAAAATGCGTCCGGTAAACATACGAAGTTTTGCGGACGCAAGCGGGCAAGAAAGCGCTTTTATCGCTATGGTCGCCACGAACGTTTGTTGAGGCGTACTGTTTTGACAATGCCCTGGCGATTGCTCACCATACTTACCAAATACAAGCCATCGGGCAAATCGGATACATTGTAGAGTTGGCCGCCGTTTACGCGATAGTTGCGCACCTGGCGCCCCAGCAAGTTGTAAATTACCAACTGGTCAAGGCCTGCGCTGTTGGTCAGCTCGAAGTAATCAGTAGCCGGATTGGGAAAAACCCGAATATCCGATTTTCTGACGTCAAACCGGGCAGAAGTAGTAATATCGCTTACCGCAATGGTGTAGAAAGCGGTATCAATAGGCGTATCGGGGGCGCTGGCCAATGCAAAAATTAACTCGAAGGCACCTTCGCCGGGTGTGCTATTAGGCAATACGTGAAAAATGAGATTAAACGACTCGCCCGGTGCCAGCACTACGGGTTCATTGAGTCCAAGCCCTGCATCAATATTAGTGTTGATATGCGGCAGATAGCAAAAATTCTTATCGCAGACCTGCGTATCCCAATCTAAAGGGGCATTTTTCACCACGCGCGTCCATTTGAGGCGTATCTCCTGTGCGGTTTCGTTTTTTAGGGTAGCGTGGAGTTCTAAGTCAAGTGTAGGGTCCGTAAGGTCCACGGCAAAGGTTTTGTTCACTGGGTTAGGTTGCAGGCTCATCACCGGCTGCGCCAGCGCTACGTGCACGAACAAGCTGATGAGAATGGGTAAAAAGTGCTTCATGGGAATATTTTTTTGGCTTTTATACGCAGTTTGGGTTCAAAGGTTTCCAATCGTTGTTATTTTCTCTGCAATTAAAAGACAAAAAAGATACCATGCAACCCCTATTGAGGGTATTAAATTTTAATTAACGCATCAGCTTAGGCGAATTTCATCTTCGTTATCATCAAAAAAGCGATACCGCGTCAGTGGAAAATCATTATTTGGCTGAATGCGAATCCATTTCTGGTATTTCATATACCATTTCATCTGCCGGCTGGGGAAGCCTTTTTTCATAAAAGCCTCCACGTAAGGATGTACCTGTAGTTTGATTTTCGACTTAATCTGCGATTGTACGATAAAGTTCAGGTCGCGCTCAATGTCGTCCATCAGCAAGATAGAAGCATTGATTTTACCGGTGCCGTTGCAGGTTGGGCACATTTCGGCGGTATTGATTTTCACTTCGGGGCGCACGCGCTGACGAGTGATTTGCATCAGCCCAAACTTGCTCAGGGGCAGTATGGTATGCTGGGCGCGGTCTTTATTCATAAACTGCTTCATTGCTTTGACCAGCTCCTTGCGGTGCTCGTTGTTTTTCATGTCAATGAAGTCAATAATAATGATGCCGCCGATGTCGCGCAGGCGTAGTTGTCGGGCTATTTCTTCAGCCGCCTCCATGTTTACGCGCAGTACCGCTTCTTCCTGATTGCTGCTGCTCATCTTGTGCCCGCTGTTCACATCAATGACGTGCATGGCTTCCGTACTTTCGATGACTAAGTAAGCGCCGCTGGGCATGGTGGCGGTTTTGCCAAAGGAGGACTTGATCTGCCGGGTAACGCCGTGTGCTTCGAAAATCGGTTTGGTGGATTTGTGCGAGGTAAGAATCTTTACCTGTTCGGGCGAGATAGATTCTAAATAACTGCGAATACTATGGTACAATTGCTTGTCGTTCACCACGATACGATTGAAAGAATCGCTTAATAAATCGCGTAGAATGCTGGAAGTCTTATCCAATTCACTCATCAACTTGAGCGGCGCTTTGGCTTTGGGAAGCTGGTTGTAAATCTCCTCCCATTTGCTCATCATGATGGACAATTCCTCGTGCAGATCGGCTACTTTTTTGCCCTCGGCGGCCGTGCGCACAATGACGCCAAAGTGGCGCGGCTTGATGCTCTCCACCAGATTTTGCAGGCGTTTGCGCTCCTCAGCATTGGCTATTTTTTTGGATACGGCCACCACATCGTTGAAAGGCGTAAGCACTAAATAGCGTCCCGGAATGGTGATTTCACAACTCAGGCGCGGGCCTTTCGTCGAGATAGGCTCTTTCAATATTTGCACCAACAGGTGGTCGCGCTTGCCAAGCACCTGGTCAATTTTACCGGTTTTGATGATTTCCGGCTCTATTTTAAAGCTGTCTAACTTATACGTATTGATAGAGCCACTAATGGCGCCATTGGTATATTTCACCAACGAGCGCAGCTTGGGCCCCAAGTCGGTGTAGTGCAGGAAAGCATCTTTTTTATGACCAATATCTACGAAAGCAGCATTCAGCCCCGGCATCAGCCGTTTGATGCGCCCCAGAAAAATATCGCCCACCGAAAAATTGTTGTTCGTCTTCTGATAGTGAATTTCTACCAGTTTGGAATCTTCCAATAGGGCAATTTCAACTTCTGTGGGCGTTGCATTGATAATCAATTCTTTTTCCACAGGAAAAATAATTTTGGGCAACACTGGAATACCCAAGAGGCGAGACCGTAATTTTGCGAAGAAAGCACACCTTTTTTCCCGGGCAGGGGTCGGGGCCCGGGGCTTGGTTTGCACTTCTGTGAAGTACAGAAAAAACAGTGGGTACAGCGTGCGTCCTGAAGTTGGTATGGTAATGTGTTTGTTAGTACACCAAAAGAATACGGTGACGAACAACTTTTGTTTGTAATAGTATCAATAAGTTTTGACTGCACCATAGTGCAATCTCGGAACAGCTTGTACTGTTGAAATCATGCAACTGGAGTTTTCTACCTGCTTTTGGACGGGACACTGTACCCCCGGCTCTTTCATCGAATGAAATAAAAAGCTACGCAAAACACATTCTCTGCCACTTCAAGGCCAGGTTGTGTTTATGACTTATCTGTTCTTTTTCTTATGACGGTTTTTGCGCAGTCTTTTTTTGCGTTTGTGTGTTGCGATTTTGTGTCTTTTACGTTTTTTTCCACAAGGCATAGTCAATGTCTTTTAAAAGGATGAACCAATTTTTTTTATCAATCAGTTACTGATTATTCAGTTGTTCGCATTGCTGGGCAAAAGCGGTCGCCCGCGTGTTGTCGCCGAGCGCTTCATATACTTGCGCCAGCATACATACGGTATTCGGGTTTTGAGCATTTTTTGCGTAAGCCGCTTCCAGACGTTCTTTAGCTCGGTCGTACTGACCTGTTTTGATGGCTAACCGAGCCAGACTATTCAATATCAATACATTATCAGGGTGCTGTTGGTTCAATTCCAGCAGCATAGTGATGCCCTGCATCGGATTCTCTGAAGGCGGATTTTCCGCGTAGCACAAGGCCAGATTGACTCGGTGCGCAATGTTGGCAGGATCGAGCGAAATTGCATTTTCGAAGGCAGCGATGGCACGGCGCGTACAGTAAGTACGCACTTTTTCCTCTTGTATGGTCTGAAGGCAGATAGCAAAAGTAGTACCTGCAATAGACCAAGCTTCTTCCGTTTGCAATTGTTCGGCTACTTGCTGCGCGTACCCTCCAGCTATAGCTGGCTGGCCAGCCTGATACCAGCGCCCAGAAAGCTGTTTGAGCAGCCCTACGCGCACTGAGTCATCTTCACTGCGGTTTAGCCCTTGTTCTAAGGCGGCTATCTCGCCAGCAGACACAGCATCGAGTGAGGTTTTGGCGGCTGGTAGCAAAGCATTGAGGTCAGTGCTTTCAGCAGCTAAAGCCCGCGTTTTTTCGACGGTTTTCTGTTTTTCGGGCTTGGTATCAAGAACAAAGTACAGCAATAATAACAAAACAACTCCGGCGCCAACAACAATCGTCTGCCCTTTATTCATTGATGTACTGTGCTTTTATCATTAATCCTCGTCCTCTTCTTCCGGCAGGCTGGTCACCTTGTCTTTTACCTGCTCTACAAATACCTTTGCCGGTTTGAAAGCAGGGATAAAGTGCTCCGGAATTTCAATGGGCTTGTTCTTTTTGATGTGCCGACCAATTTTCTTGGCCCTTCTCTTAATGACGAAACTGCCGAATCCTCTGATATAGACGTTTTCACCATCTGCCAGTGATCCCTTTACCTCTTTGAAAAACGTTTCCAGCGTCACCAATACGTCCACCTTAGGAACACCAGTCTTTTCGGAAATGGCTGTAACCAAATCAGCTTTTCTCATCTTAATGGTTGGTTTATAGTAAGTTACAAATGCTGTGCCGCCGTTTAAATAAGCGAGTGGCAAATTTCGGAATTTTATTGATGATTTGAAAAGAAAAAATCTATTTATTTTATTTTTTTTCTTTCACATTCAGCATTTTACGTATAGTTAGCCCCTGAGCAGGCTATTGGCAAAGATAGCAACCATAGCAAATATTATGCGTTCGGATAGCTGCCCTTACAGAAATTATTCGGCAAAGTATTCGGCTACGGCAAACAAGTGTTTTTTTTACCGCTGTATTATCTATCTTTGCAAGGTTTAAAAAAAAAACCTGCAGCAGCAGCCTTCAGCAAAAAATCAACCAATATATGCTACTGTCAATGACTGGCTATGGCAGAGAAACACTGCCGTATAAAGATAAAACCATCACTGTAGAAATTCGTTCGCTCAACAGCAAGTTCACCGATGCTCGCCTGAAAATACCTCAAAACTACAAGGAAAAGGAAACCGAACTGCGCCGCATCATCGCCGAGCGCGTGGAGCGTGGCAAAATTGAAATGGCTATAGAAGTGAAATCGCACCAAGGCGACGACGACTATGGCCTGAATCACGCTTTGTTTAAAAAGTATTACCGTGAGCTAAACAAATTAGCCGACGAGCTGTCCATGCCCAAAACGGATATGCTGCAAGCCATTCTGCGCCTGCCCAATGTAGTAGCCACCGATGCTGAGGAAATAGAGGAGGAAGAATGGCATACGGTGCTACAGGCCTTGCACAGCGCTATTGATCGCTTTGAAAAACATCGCTTGGCCGAAGGCAAAGCCATGGAGGAGGATATGCGCGCACGGGTGCAACTCATCCGCGACCATCAAAGCCACCTCGACCCCCACGAGGAAGAACGCGTGACACGCCTGCGCCAGCGCCTCAGCCAAAAATTGGAAGAATACCTTGGCAAGGAAAAAATTGACGAAAATCGCTTCGAGCAGGAGATTCTGTTCTATCTCGAAAAAATTGATATTACCGAAGAGAAGGTACGCCTCGAGCAGCATTGTTTATATTTTATAGAAGAATTGGACAAAGATTACAAACAAAAAGGCCGCAAACTCAGCTTCATCACCCAGGAAATGGGCCGCGAAATCAATACGCTGGGCGCTAAAGCTTATTCTTCTGAAATTCAGCGCTTTGTAGTGAGTATGAAAGACGAGTTGGAGAAAATAAAAGAGCAGGTAGCAAATTCGGTGTAAGCCATGAATAAGCTCATTGTACTTACGGCACCTTCGGGAGCAGGCAAAACCACCATTGCTCGGCATCTGCTACAAACGATTCCGGCGCTGGCTTTCTCTGTATCGGCCACTACACGCAGCCGGCGGGTTTACGAAACAGACGGACGCGACTACTATTTCCTTACAGTCGAACAATTTCAAGAAAGCATCGCCGCCGATGCCTTTGTAGAATGGGAGGAAGTCTATCCCAACCAGTTTTACGGCACGCTCAAGCGCGAAATAGAGCGCCTCTGGGCAGCCCGCCAGCACATTTTATTTGACATTGACGTGGAAGGAGCGCTGAGCATCAAAAGGCAGTATCCTGAGCAAACGCTGGTCATTTTTGTCAAACCGCCCACACCGGAAGTACTCTTCGAGCGCCTGCGGCAGCGCAATACCGAAAGTGCAGACAGCCTGCGCCAACGCATAACCAAAGCCATCAAGGAATTGACGTATGAAGACAAATGCGATGTAATACTGATTAATGATGTACTGGAATTTGCATTGCAAGAAGCCGAACGCACCGTTAGAAGATTTTTGGAAATGCCGGCCTGAGCACCGGTATTGTCAAAAAAAATACCGACCTTTGAATTGTATAGTTAACTATTTACCAAGCAGGTTGCTTGCCTGAAAAATTACTCCCAAGCATGGAAACGCTTATCACCAATGGCATCAAGGTTAGCGTCGAAACTTTCTACCAGCCGTCGTACTCCCGGCCGATGGAGATGAAATATGTTTTTTCCTATCATATTTACATTGAAAATCTTGGCTCGAATACCGTACAATTGCTACGCCGCGAATGGCTTATCTGCGACTCCAGCGGGCTGGTGCGCAAGGTAGAAGGCGAAGGCGTTATTGGCAAGCAACCCGTGTTAGCGCCCGGCGAATCGCATCAGTACGCCTCGTGGAGTCCACTCATGACCGAAATTGGTAAAATGACCGGTGCTTACATCTTTCGCCGCGATACAGACGGGCAAGAGTTTCGAGTAAATATCCCTGAATTTCGGCTGATTGCCCCCTTCAAGTTGAATTAGAACAATCACCCACCACCTACCAAGGCCACACACTTCAGTTCAATAGCAATGGGCGTAGGCAAGGCGCTGATTCCCACCGTAGTACGGCAGGGCTGATTGTCTTGAAAATATTCGGCGTAGATTTGGTTGTACACATGAAAATCTCGCTCCATATTCACCAGAAAAACCGTTACATCCACTAAGTCTTCCCAGCGAGCGCCGCTGGCTTCCAGCACTGTGCGCACATTTTTGAATACGGAATGGCACTGCGCCGCAAAGTCAAATTCGAGATAATTGCCAGCCGGGCTTTGCTGCAGGCCGGGCACACTGTTCGTTGCGGGGTTGCGCGGGCCAATACCCGACAGGAAAAGCAGATTGCCCACCCGGCGCGCGTGCGGATACAAACCCACCGGCTGTGGGGCTTGGTCGGTGCGAATTTTGTTGGTATCGGACATAATTTTACATTTCGCTTTTGAAAAATTATTACACAAGAACTACAAGCGCTGTGCAAAGCGTTTACAACTCGTACGCCCCGCACAGGCAAGCAAATTTATTTATATTTGAAGCAAAAATACAGATTCAAAGCAAAACCCAAACGCAATATGACGCGCAAAAAATGGCTGATCGCATTGTCGGTAGTGCTTGCGCTGCCAGTGGTCGTTTTTCTGGCAGGCGTGGCCTTGGTTTATTATCATCAAGACGAACTGATACAGCGCATAATTCGCAGTGCCAACGAGCGCATCGAGGGTGCGATGACCATTGAGCAGGTGCGCCTTACACCGTTTAAAAATTTTCCTTACATATCCATTGATTTGCAGGGAGTTAAATTTTACGAAAGTAAAGATACAACTTGTCGGCCGCTCTACACCTTTGCCGATGCGTATCTGGGTTTTGATATTAAAGAAGTAATCAAAGGCAACTACGACATCAAAAGCATCAAAATCGTGCATGGCCACTTAGACGTGGTGCACCGCGCCGATGGTTCGTACAACATCCTCGCCGCCAAACGCCTCAAAGACAGTGCCGAAGCCGACACCACCGCCAGCGAAATCAACCTCGATCTGAAAAGCCTGCGCATTCAACAGGTGGATATTTCTTTCGTGGACGAAGCCGCCAATCGGGAAATGATTATGCTCATTGATGCCCTGCAAACCCGTTTGAAATACCAAAAACAGCATTTGTACATAGACCTCATATCCGATTTGCATCTCGATGTGCTGGAGCAAGGGCAGCCAACTTTTTTTGTCAACAAAGCCATCCATTTGGATATGGAATGGGACTTCGACGAAACAACGCAAGTGCTACAAGTGCTACCGAGCAAAGCCTCGCTCAATGACGCGCATTTCAAAGTGGACGGCAGCGTAGATTTGGATGATGATATGAACATCGCCTTACAGTTGCGTGGCGACAAGCCCGACTTTGGGGTGTTTGCAGCATTCCTGCCCGACAACATTGCCGAAAGGCTGAATCGCTATCAAAATGCAGGCAAAATTTTCTTCGAGGGTACGGTGGAAGGCAAGGCCATCAATGGGCATATCCCGGCCGTAAACGTAGAATTTGGCTGCGAAAATGCTTATTTCCTCAATAAAAATGTGAATAAAAAAGTAGAAGACCTCCGCTTTACGGGCAGCTTCACCAATGGCGAAGAGCGCACCCTGCGTAGTTCAGTTTTGCAATTGCGCAATTTCTACGCCAAGCCCGAAGAAGGCGTTTTTCAGGGGCATTTATTGCTAAAAAACTTTCTGGATCCTATTGTCAAACTTGATATTCACGCCGATCTCGATCTCGAATTTCTGGGGAAGTTTTTTCAGTTGCGCGAACTCGAAAACTTTCGCGGCAAGGTACTGCTGGATATGAATTTTGACGAAATCATTGACCTTACCTTCCCCGGCGAATCATTGGCTCGCCTCAAAAGCGGTATTGACTCAGAATTGAGCATTCGCAACCTCAACTTCACGCTGCCCGAATACAACCTCACGGTGGCCGATATGAACGGCTATGCGACCATGCAGCAGGGCAACATCCAAATGGACTCCATTAGCCTGCGTGTGGGCAACAGCGACTTGCGGCTGGCTGGCAGCCTGAGCGATTTTCCAGCGCTCTTTCATCGCTACGACCAGCCCATTCGCGTAGAACTGAATGCCCGTGCCAACCGGATAGACCTGCCCGAGTTTTTCGCCTTTGACACCCTGCTGGCCGCCAAATACGACGAGGTGATCGAAAATCTGTCTGCCGACATTGCTTTTGAAACCCAAGCCAAAGAGCTTTTCAGCTTTCAATACCTGCCGCGGGGAGCGTTTTTTATTGACGATTTTTATGCCAAATTCAAACACTATCCGCATACGCTGCACGACATCCATGCCGATGTAATTATAACCGATAAAGACCTGAGCCTCATTGATTTCAGCGGCGAAATAGACAGTACCGATTTCCATTTTACAGGCAAATTGAGCAACTACCCGAAGTGGTTTCAGGAGCAGCCCGTAGGCGACAGCCAACTCGAATTCGACCTCACCTCTCGATTTTTCAAACTGCACGATTTGCTTTCCTACAAAGGCGAAAACTACGTGCCGGAAGACTACCGCGATGAGGTGTTGCGCAATGCCAAGCTGCACGGCCGCGTGGATATGCACTACAATCAGGGCTTCCAGTCGGTGGATTTGTACTTGGATGAACTCACCGCCAAGATGAAAATTCACCCCTTGAAGCTCGAAAAATTCAAGGGCCGGGCGCATTACGAAAATAATCACCTACTGCTGGAAACCTTTTCGGGGCGCATGGGGCAAAGCGATTTTCAGGTGAATATGTCCTATTTTTTGGGCGAACAAAAAGACAAACAGACCCGCGATAACTACCTGACGCTCAAATCGGGCGTACTCGACCTCGACGCACTGCTCGGCTACCAGGGGCCCCAGGTAGAAAAAGACCACGCCGAAGCTTTCAATATCTTTGCCCTGCCCTTCCCCAATATGCGCATCAGCGCCGACATCGGGCGCATGAACTACCACCGCTACTGGCTCGAAGACTTCAGCACGCGCCTGCGCATCCAAGAAAATCACTACCTCTACGTGGACACGCTCGCCATGCGCGTGGCCGAGGGCAGCTTGCGGATGAAAGGCTATTTCAATGGCTCCGACCCAGCCAATATTTATTACCACAGCGACATTGCCGCCAGCAACCTCGATATTGACAAACTGATGATCAAGTTTGATAACTTCGGACAGGATGCACTCCTCAACGAAAACCTGCACGGCAAGATTTCCGGCAGCATCAAGAGCACTTTTAAAATGCACCCCGACCTGACGCCCATCGTTGAAAAAAGTGAGGCGCACATGGAGCTCGTCATCACCGATGGCAGCTTAGTGAATTTTGCGCCCATCATGGCTATATCCGATTATTTCAAAGATAAAAACCTGCGCATGGTGCGTTTCGATACCCTGCAAAATGTGCTCGACCTAAAAGACGGACTGCTTTCTATTCCCAGCATGAATATCAACTCTTCCATTGGTTTTATGGAAATATCCGGGCGGCAGCACCTCGATCTTACCATGGCTTACTTTGTGCGCATCCCACTCAAAATGGTGACGCAGGTGGCTTGGCGCAAACTCTTCAACGGCAAAAGCCAGGAAGAAGTTGATCCCGACCAGATAGATGAAATTGAAACTCGTGGCGACAAAAGAGTGCGCTTCCTCAATATCCGCATCACGGGCACCCCCGACAAATACGACATCACCCTCGGCAAAGAAGAAAAGGAAAAACGCCAGCGCCAGCGAAAAGAGCAATAGCGATATGCAAAAAACGCTAATTCCTACGGTCAACCGTAAGAATTAGCGCAAATTCCTACGGCTGACCGTAGGAATTATTAGACTCCACCCATGCGACTTTGGACAATTTGGACCAAGCCCTCTGCTTCGACCAATACCGGCTTTAAAAATGAACTGGCGATTTCGTATCATTAAAATAGGCGAATTCTACCGGACACTATAAAGTGTCCTACGGTTCCCAGCCGTACAGTTTGTATATATCTGCGTACGCATTTTTAAAACACTGACAATCAAAATTTTAAAACAATTTTTCTTATGACACACTTATGTACAAACATTAGAATTCATAGCCGTAGCACATCTTATAGCCTCAAAACTGCATATCCTTCACCACCATTTGCAAGGACGTATGCCCGTCCCAGCGGTTCTCCTGCAAGTTGAAGCAAATGTCGAACGGGCGGCGGGTTTGTACTTTTTCTAACG
>CALMSO010000055.1 GCA_937872385.1 uncultured Saprospiraceae bacterium | reverse complement strand
GGCTACTAATATCAGCGCGGGGCCGCCCGACGAAGCCGCGCAGATGCTGACTTTTTTGATATTGAGCAATGATAATCCGGCACTATTTGCTACGCAACCCGCGCTCGACCCCGACGGTACCTTGCGCTTCACCGCTGCGCCGGACTCCAACGGCCGCGCCGAGTTGGTCATTCAATTGAAAGATGATGGTGGCACCGACAATGGCGGCGTGGACACTAGCCTGCGGCAGCCGCTGCTCATCATTGTACAACCGGTGAACGACGCGCCCAACTTCACGCCCGGCGGCGATGTGGTGGTACTCGAAGACGCGGGGCCCCAAAGTTTGCTTTGGGCTACTAATATCAGCGCGGGGCCGCCCGACGAAGCCGCGCAGATGCTGACTTTTGTAATAGAATCGCTGAGTGAGCCGTCCCTTTTCGCGGAAGTACCACAGGTATCAGATGATGGTACGCTGCGCTTTACGCCGGCAAGTGATGCCGTAGGAACTGCTGAAATCACCCTGTTCTTGCAAGATGATGGTGGCACGGAAAATGGCGGTGTAAATCGTTCTGTTAATCAGACATTTACCATTACGCTGCGGCCTGCGGGCGAATGAAAATAGTAAGAAAAACGCCAAATCTTTTGTAAAGACCTGGCGTGCACTCCATAGCGGAGACTTGATGTTAATAAAAGACGA
Organism: uncultured Saprospiraceae bacterium; assembly: GCA_937872385.1. Lineage (GTDB taxonomy): Bacteria > Bacteroidota > Bacteroidia > Chitinophagales > Saprospiraceae > JADJNW01. The sequence goes on along the minus strand of CALMSO010000055.1, from coordinate 43,236 downwards.
CCTGATTATGAAAAGCCTGAAATTTTTAAGCCTGTGGGTGCTCCCACTCTGGCTAATGATATGGGGTATCTCCAACCGACCCGAAGCCGATAGCTTATCGTTATTCGCTTTCACAGACTGTCCTTCTCTTGCTTGCAAGGATACGGTTCGCGTTTCGCTTGATGTGCATTGCGAGGTACATCTGACGCCTTTTATGCTGTTGGGTGGCGACCCAGCCTGCATGGAAGGGCTTGAAATAGAGGTGTTTGCACCCAATAACCGCTCGCTGGGCAGCTATGTGCCGCGGGATTATAAAGGTCAGGCGCTGCGCTATCAAATTACCAACCCGGAAAACGGCGATAAATGCTGGGGGCACATCCTATTGCAAGACAATACGCCGCCGCTCTTAGTTTGCCCCGACCACACCGATGAAGCGCTGACCACCGTTTTCGCCAATCGGCTCACTGGTACACTTTCCGATGAAGACCCCACCTTCAGGCGTCGGGATTTCACTTGCTGGCTGGGGCCACAGGTGCCCAATGCAGGCTCCTATTTTGTAGATACCATAGCCTTTCAAGTTGCCAAAGACGGCATTTATACTTTTATATTAATGACCGATTTCTTGGCTGCTCCGCGCGGTGCCGGTGCTATTTTCCAAGGCGGTTTTTATCCTGAAAATGCTTGTCAAAACATCATCGCCTTCACCGAAAGCGGCAGCATTGTGGACAATGGCGCCTTGCTCAACGACTGGTGGATTCGCACGCCCGGCCTCGGCGATTACCTGCCCTGGCTCAATGGTAATACCAACCGACCGATACTGCGTATTTCGCTGGCGCTCAAACAAAACGAAACCTATTATCTGGCTACGACCTCGCTTCGGCCAGCGGATACCGGTGACTTTGTATGGTTGGTTTTCCGCGACGACATCGTGCAAGCGCCCGGCACTGGCGGCATTCTACTCGGCGAAAGTGTGCACACCATTCCCTGGCTGACGCCTTTGCTCTGCGAAGATTTCAAACCATTACAACTTGCTGGCACACAATGCTATCGTACTGATAATGAAGGAAATATCACGAACATCAGCCCTGCCCTCCGGGCGGTTTTGCAACGCACCGGATTTCCGCACCAAGGCGACCCGGCATTCACCCGCAACGGTGCGGTGAGTGATAATTGCGACCACATCGAAGTGTGCGTAACCGACCGTTTGCTACACGAATATGGCGACTGCCGAGAAGTGGTGCTGGTGCGTACCTTCACCGCGAAAGACGCGCATGGCAATACCGATGCTTGCGAACAATATATCACCGTGCACAAGCCCACTACCCGCGATGTCATTCTACCCAACTACACGGCCTATATTGAGTGCGATGAAATGTTTCCAACCGACTCCACCGGCTATCCGCATCCGTCTGTAACGGGCTATCCGACTATCAAAACCACCTTTGGCTTCCATGACCTGAGCGAGCCTTTTTGCAATATCAGCGCCACCTACGCCGACGAAGCCCGCGTGCAAGTGTGCGATCGCGCCTTTACCTTTCTGCGCGTCTGGACAATTTTTGACTGGTGCAACCCAGGCAGCACATTCATTTATCGGCAATTGGTCAAAGTCGGCGATTTTACCCCCCCGGAAATTACCTGCCCTGTTGGCCACGACGGCTGCATCCCAGTGTTTTCAACGGGGCCTTTCGCCTGCGGGGCTTCCATCATCATTCCACCCCCGGATACCGTGACGGATAACTGCTCGGAAGGCTGGCGCATCACCGTGGACGTCATTCTGGACATTTACACCCCGATATACGATCTTGATGGCGAAATTGAGGATTATGACTACGAAGAAGTGATTCTGGCCACCGGAAAAAGACCCGGCGACATTGTCAACAATGTGCCCGTCGGGGTGCATCGCTTCCGCTACCGGGTGCGCGACGATTGCAAGAACACCGGCATCCGCGATTGCCATTTTGAAGTAATTGACAAAAGCGAACCCATTGCCGTTTGCAAAGATTTGCTCAATGTAAGCATTGGTGGGCCGGAGCCATTTAGTAAAATAACCGCCGAAGAACTCAACAACGGCAGCTACGACAACTGTGGAAAGATTCGCATTGAAATACGTCGGATAGTGGATGCCGCCTGCGCCGAAGAATATGAATTGCTGACCGGCCAAACCCTTGTAACGGATGATATTGACGATCCTTTGGTGCCAGATGGCGATGCGCCCCTGCCCACGGATGGCGGGCTGGCCTCTTCCGACGATGAAGAAATTCTTTACACCGAATGGGCTGAGCATATCTTTGTCATTTGCTGCGATGTGGGGCAAACTATTCGGGTAGAATTGCGCGTTTGGGATGACGCCGATGGCAATGGCATAGCTGGCGAGTACGAAAACGTGGACTACTGCGGCCGTGAAATTGAGGACAACTACAACATTTGTTGGGGCGAAATTTTTGTAGAAGACAAAATTAAACCGCTTTGCAAACCGCCCGCCGACCGCACTATACGCTGCACCGACGAGCGCGTCCGCTACCGACCAAAGTTCACTTGTGCCGATGAGGAGCTGCTCAATGAGTTATTTGGTGCTTTTACGGCTGCCGACAATTGCCATGCTGTAATTATTTGCCAGGAAATAATAGACCAACGCGACAACTGTGGCGCGGGCACCATCACGCGCATTGCCTACGCCCTCGACGATGCGGGCAACGTTTCTGCGCCTTGCCGGCAAATGATTACCGTTACACTCGATCATGATTATGAAATCATGTTTCCGGCGGATGTGTCTGGGGAATGTAATATTGTATTAGATACCATCATCGGCATCTCGGAAGCAGGCTGCGACCTCCTGACCGTCAATGTCACGGACGAGCGCTTTTCGGTACCCACCGGCGAGTGTTTTAAAATTTTCCGTACCTTCCGGGTGCTCAATTGGTGCGAATACGATGGCGTATCACCTCCGATTGTTATCAGCCGCGACGAAGACTGCGACGGCAAAGCAGGTGACGAACCGGTTTATGTACTCCGCCGCCCTGGCCCCGGAAATGCCCAACCAGCCTTCATTGACCGCAACAACAACGAGCGCGACAACAACCCGCGCGCTAGCGAAATCGGCAGCTCCTGCCCGGCCAATCCCGCAGGCTACTGGCGCAAGAGCAATGCTACCGGCTATTGGCAATACACGCAATTTATTTCGGTTTTCGACAGCCATCCGCCTCGGCTACTGCCCAGCCCAGTGGACGTATTTTGCAGCAATACGCTCGATTGTGAAGGAGATATTGGTATTCCGTTTTTGGTGAGTGAATCCTGTACGCCGGGCAATCTGCGCTTTGAAGTGATTGTAGAATTATTCAACGACAGCATCAACTTTGTGCGCGTGCCGGGTGATCGCGTGCGAGGCGTTTATCCAAAATACACCTTTGAAAGTCGCTTCCCGATAGGTAATCATACCGTTGAAATCTTTGTAAGTGATGCCTGCGGCAATATCGCTTCGTTCCGGGCGCCCTTCACGGTTGCTGATTGTAAGGCACCTGCCCTGACCTGTATCAACGGATTAGCCGTAGATCTCATGCCGGTCATTCCGGCTATGGATGTGGATGGCGACGGCCGCCCCGACCGAGGTGTGGCGCAGGTATGGGCCCAAGACTTTGTGCGCAGTGCCGCCGATGACTGTGGCGAAGCTGTGCGTTTTTCTATCAATCGCCCGGGCGAAACCCCCGACATCAACCGACGCGACCTCATACTCACTTGCCAAGACGCTGGCAACACCGTAGCCGTTGAAATCTATGCTTGGGACGACGCTAACAATCCGCGCGCCATCCGACCCGACGGCACCCGCGGCGGCCCCAATGGTGCTCGCTGTGTCACGTACCTTTTGGTGCAGGAAAACATTGTTGGCACTTGCGACGACGAGAATGCTCCCGGTGCTATTGCCTCCGGCATAGTACAAACCCCCAACGAGCGCCCCGTAGCCGATGTGCTGATTCAGCTTTCGGAAGGTCAACATAACAGCGCCACCACCGATGCCAATGGACGCTACACGGCACAAGTGCCAGCCCTGACAACGCAACTCCTTTTGCAAGCAGATTTCCGAACTTCGCCCTTGCTCGGTGTTTCTACTTACGACATCGTGCTCATCACACAACACATTCTGGGCGTTCGGCCCTTCGATTCGCCTTATCAGTATTTGGCGGCTGATGTCAATCGCTCCGGCAGTGTGTCTATTCTGGATGTATTATTATTGCGCAAGCTCATTCTGGGTGTTGAAATAGATTTTCCTGACGGGCAAAGCTGGCGGTTTGTGAGCGGCGCCTACCGCTTCCCCCTGCCGACCAATCCGTGGGCGGAGAAATTCCCGGAAGTGCTGTTGTATCGCAATTTGCAATTGCCGCTGACCAACGCCGATTTTGTAGCCATCAAGTTGGGCGATGTGGATTTCAATGCCCTACCCGACCCGCGCCGCACCGCGCCAATAGCGACCAATCCGTTGCTACTACAAATCGAAGACCACGCCCTGCAAGCTGGCCAAACTGTCGAAATTTCCTTCCGAGCCGATATGAACGAGACGCCAGGCTATCAGTTTGCCCTCGGCTTTGCGACCGATGCGCTGCAACTTAAAGATATTATTCACGACTTAGCCGGGCCCGAGCATTTTGGCTGGCGATTGATAGAACAAGGCATACTGACCACCAGTTGGAATCATGCGGCCGGGCAGGCGGCGGGCGGTGTACAAACCCTTTTCCGCTTGGTTTTTGAAACAAAAAAAACGGGCAACTTGCGGGAATGGCTGCGCTTGGAGCCGCGCTACTTGAATGCCGAGGCATACGACCCCGAGGGTGCGCGCCGGACAGTAGCGATTGGTTTTGTGAATAGCGAAGACCCGTTTATGCTGTGGCAAAATGTCCCCAATCCTTTCGCACAGGAAACGACCATAAGCTTCTATTTGCCGAAAGGCGGAGATACTACGTTGAAAATATTTGGTAGCAACGGGCAATTGTTATACACCGAAAAAGCGTACTTTGAGCGCGGGCATCAGCAATGGCAGGTGGGCCATCATCGGCTGGCAGGGGCTGGCGTGTATTTTTATACCGTAGAAGTAAACGGCTGGAAAGCGACGCGCCGTATGATTTTATTGCAATAACCGTAGAGAATGAAGCGCAAAGGGCAGTTTTTTGATGGGGAGACTACTCTCCGAAAACGGTCTGTTGACGTCCTGTTTTCAGCGATTGTAAATTTCCGTAAGATTCGATGACTGACCGCACATGATTTGGACTGTTTTGCAATTGACGACGATTATCGCGCTGCCGTTTTTGAGCAAAAAAATAGCCCGTATTCCGCTTTTCAAAACCTGGCTCAGCCCGGTGGTTATTTGTTATGCTGCCGGTATTTTGCTGGGCAATATCGAACCTTTTCCCATCCAGCGGGAGCTGTCGCGCACCGTTAGTGAAGTCGCTATTCTTTTCGCCATCCCGCTGCTGCTGTACGCCACCAATCTGCCGCAGTGGCTCCGCTACGCCAACAAAACCCTGCTATCCTTTGCCCTGTGCGCGCTGAGCGGTTTGCTGGCGAATGTGCTGTTTGGCTTTTTGTTTCGGCATCACATCGCTGATAGCTGGCGCGTGGCGGGTATGGTGGCGGGGCTATATACCGGGGGCACGCCCAATATGCAAGGGGTAGCTTTCGCACTCAATGCGCCGGATACGCTCATTATTCTTGTCAATGCGGCTGATATTTTCACCGGCGGCATCTACCTCGTTTTTCTGACCTCCGTAGCACCCCGGATATTTGGCGCAGCCCTACCCGCTTTTCGAGCCGGCAGCATACACGCCAGCCTTGAAAAAGACCTCGCGGCGTACGTACTTACCTGGCCTGCGGCCCTGCGCGGCATTGCGCTGACCGTAGGCGTGGTGGGGCTTTCGTTAGGATTGACCTGGGCGCTGTTTGGCAGTCTCGACCAAACGATTTTTATCATTCTGATGTTAACTTCCCTGAGTGTGGTGGCTTCTTTTGTGCCAAAAATCCGACAATGGCCCGGCACTTTCGAGACGGGCGAGTTGTTTTTGCTGGCGTTTTGCGTAGCCATCGGCTCCTTGGCCAATTTTCGAGAAATACTCGGCAGCGGTCATTACATCGTGGCCTACGTGGGTGCGGTGCTCCTGTGCACGGTGGTTTTGCATTTGTTTTTTTGCCGCCTATTCAAAATTGATCGGGATACCATGATGCTGACCAGCACGGCCGCGCTATACGGGCCGGCTTTTGTCGGGCAGATTGCAACCGTCATCGGCAATAAGGAATTAGTTTTTTCTGGCATGGCGATGGGTTTGTTGGGCTATGCCATCGGCAATTATTGGGGTATCGGATTAGCATATTTATTACAATTTTTTATTAATTATTAACAATTGAAAAACAGGTATTTACAATTAAATTTTTATGAAAATCGAAATCAGGCGCTTAGACCAGGCTTTTTATTTGCAAGCGACCAACGAATCGGGGAACACCACCGAAACCGACGGCGCGGCGGAAATCGGCGGTAGTGGCAAGGCCATGCGCCCCATGCAGTTGCTACTCACCAGTTTGGGTAGTTGTAGCACCATTGACGTTATCCACTTTCTGAACAAGCAGCGCCAGCCCTTGCAGGACATTCGCGTCACGCTGGATGGCGAGCGCGAGCAAGACAAAACGCCAGCTTTATTCACCAATATTCATGTGCATTTCGATTTGTATGGCCCCTTGGACGAGAAAAAAGTGACCAAAGCCATTGATCTTTCGATGGAAAAATACTGCTCGGTGGCGCGTATTGTAGAAAAAACCGCGCGCATCACCTGGGGATATGCAATTCATCCGACCGATTGAACCAAATTTTATTTTGGGTGTATAAAAGAAAGTAAAAACAAGGACAGAACTGGTCATGGCAAAACGCATCCGATTAGCACTCGACTGGACTCCGAACACCATTCACACCGGCTTTTATGTAGCTGCCAGCAAAGGCTACTACGACGACGCCGGGCTGGAGGTGGAATTCTTGCTGCCCGACGCAGACAATTATACGATGTCGCCTGCCCAAAAAGTAGCCGCTGACTTAGCCGATTTGGCGATTGTACCTACTGAAAGTATTATCAGTTTTCAAACCAAAGCCGACCCCGTACCTTTAGTTGCCATTGCTACCATTTTGGCAAAAGACGCCAGCGCCATCGTTACTCGTCAAGACAGTGGCATCACGCGCCCTGCCATGCTGGATGGCAAACGCTATGCCTCTTACAGAGCGCGCTTTGAGGATGCCATTGTGCAACAACTTGTACGGCAGGACGGCGGACGCGGCGAACTTGACATCCTTCACCCACCGCGCCTCGGCATTTGGGATACCTTGCTGCGCAACGAAGCCGACGCTACTTGGATTTTTCTGCCCTGGGAAGGTATCGAAGCGCGTTTGCAGGGCGTCCAGTTGAATGTTTTCCAACTGAAAGACTATGGCATTCCTTATGGCTACAGTCCGGTCATTGCCGGTTTAGAATCTTTTATTCGCAAAAAAAAGGTGCGTAAGTTCTTGAAAGCGAGTGCTAAAGGTTTTCTATTTGCTAAAAACAACCCCATTGAAGCCGCTGAATTATTGCGACAAGCCGCCAGCCATGCCACTTTGCAGCAGCAAGCGTTGGTAGAGCAAAGCCAGGTCTTCATTGCCCAATATTATTTTGATGAAAACGGCAACTGGGGCATCATGCAGCACAAAGTGTGGGCTGATTTCCTCGATTGGCTGAATGAAACGGCTATACTTTCGCCTACTGAAATGGAAAAACTTGATATTTACCGATTGTTTACCAATGAATTGCTGGAACCCTGACTCACCTGCTCGATGAGTAGTATCAAATCTTGGCAATTGAAGGGTTTGGTAAGATAAGCCGCCGCACCCGACATGCTCCCTTTCACAATATCCGATCTTTGGGCGGAAGCCGAAATGAAAATGAACGGAATATGGCGCGTATCCTCCTGATTCTGAAGTGTTTCGAGCAACTCAAAGCCATTCATACGGGGCATTTTTACATCACAAATGATAACATCTGGAGGGCATCGGCGGACACATTCCAGCCCTGCTACCCCGTCTTCGGCGGTAGTGGTACGGTAGTTGTTGAGTTCCAATAGTTCCGCCACATTTTCGCGGATTTCGTCCGTGTCTTCTATCAGAAGAATTGTTTTTTGCATACCCAAAAAATAAAAGTTAAGGTTAAGATACGCAAAATTTTTGATTTTTGACCCAACCCTTTCGAAAATTTTACGCCAAGTGCGCGTTTCAAATTCGGTTTTGGCGGTGCCTCCGGCTGTGTATTACCTGCCTACAAAAGCTTCCTAATCGAGCATACCTGCTTTGCAGACAATGCTTTCGACCTGCTTTCGAAAAATTTAACAGCAATTCCAGCGTATTTTTTTTTGAAATTTGTCTAAAAAAATTTAACTTACCACAGCTTTAGATGATGCATTAATTTTTTTCGGGTAATTGGCCGCCAGAAGACGCCGCCATTCTCGAAAGTCTTTCCGATATTTTCTAACCAAAAATCTTTCCGCTATGAATTTAACATTCGAAGAATTGAGAGAAATCAAGCACAAGCTGCCCAGCGGTAGCGTGAAGCGTATCGCCAAAGAGCTGAACATTGACGAGCAGGAAGTACGCAATTATTTCAGCGCCGGACTTAACGGCAAGGGAAGAGTTTCCGATGTGTATGTAGAACCAGGGCCCAAGGGCGGCATTGTACATCTTGAAGATACTACCATATTGAATATGGCGCGAAGGATTTTGTCAGAATCCGCAAGCTGAGCAAACGGCAGTTGCCGGCAGTCGCCATCGGTGAAGTTCATTTTATCTCAAACACTTTGTTGCCTGCCGGCCACTCCCATTCTCTTGCATCCATCCGCTCACATATAAAGATAAAAGTCGCCAGTCAGCGCAATATAATCTTCCGTCCAGTTATTTTTACCTTCCTTTTGAAGTATCAACATTTCCTCTACCAAAGGCTTTTGTGTTTTTTCAAATTGCATCAGCAAGCGCTCCGCTGGCTTGTCGTCCTTCGGGCGCACTTCCATTATTTTATTGCAATACAGATTGTAGCGCGTCGCCATTTCTTGAAAACGCAAGCCTTCAATGACCGGTAAAATCACACAAAACCGCCCTTGCTCCTGCAAAAGTGCGCGTACCGCCGCCAACAAATCGCCATGGGGCAATTTCACGGTATGCCGCACACTGGCGCGGTCTTGTTGGTCAGAAAAAGTACCCCCAGAAAAAAACGGTGGGTTGCTCACAATCAAATCATAAGGTTCGGGCGCTTGCCCAACATAATCCTGAACGGACACATGTAGCACGCGCAGGCGCTCTGCCCAGGGGGCATTTTGCATATTTTCGCGGGCTTCGGTGCAGGCCTCCGCCTCAATTTCTACGGCATCAATCTGTGCTTCGGCATTGCGCTGCCCCAGCATAATGGCAATTAGCCCATTGCCGGTGCCAATATCGAGTATGCGTTGTGCGTTACTTACATCCGCCCAAGCACCCAGCAGCACGCCGTCGGTGCCTACCTTCATGGCGCAGCGCTCCTGCTGAATGACAAACTGTTTGAAATAAAAAGGTTTTGCGTTCAAAATAAGCGTTTTTCAATAAATGACAACAGCCCCCGAAAGGTTGTAGCATATTTGTAAAAATAGGATAAAAAAGCCCGGCGATAAGCACCGGGCCGATCAGGGGTTTTTCGTTTTGTAATAATAAGGAGTTGGCTCGTCCGAAGTGGTTTTATTTAATATCCGCCGGGCTGCGGATAATAATTTGCGCTGTATTAAACCGCGACAGTACCGCTGTAATTTCTACCGTGCCGCCGGGCACATTCTGACCAGCGAAAGTAGCTTGCGTGCGCGTAAACATAGGCAAGGTACCCGTACCGTCGTTGACATTTCTGCTGCCGGAAAAAGTGCCAGCGGCAATGGTCGCGTTTTTGATAGTGACAAGGGTGGACTCCCAGTCGTTCAGATTGGCAATTAGCTGGTTAATAGTTGCTTCGCGCGGCGTAGGTAGCGTACCCGCCCCGATGAGCGTGGCCATGTTGCCCGGTACGTTATTTACTTGTAGCAATCCATTGAACTGCGACAGCTCCTGCCCACCAACACTGACCTCTATCTCTTGGCCCAAGGAGAAATTATGAGCAGCCGCAAACCGCACGACAATGCCAGCCGTAGCATCCTGAATGACGAGGTTGCGCCCGTCCCAGTTGTTATTTTCTCGATCGGAAATGACTACGCCTTTGATTTTTCGGCCAGCTGGCCCCACCGTTGTACCTGCCCGGAACAAATCGCGTATTTCCTTGATAGTCAAGGACTCGCTACCACCACCGCCAGGATTGCCACCGCCGCCGCCTGTGCCTGCCACAATATCGCTCGTATTGCGAATGAGAATTTGTGGATCATTGAAAATAGATACTACCGCCGTTACATCCACGGTGCCGCTCGGTACGTTTTGCCCCGCAAAAGAGGCCTGCGAGCGTGTAAACATCGGAACAGCGCCGGTGCCGTCGTTCACATTGCGGCTACCGCTATACGTGCCCGCAGCAATAGTAGCCCCTTTGATACGCACCAATTTTGATTCCCAGGTTTTGATATTACCAATGATCTGACCGACCGTAACCTCCTGTGGCTCAGGCAGTACGCCCATACCCAAGGAGCGCGCCACGTTATTGGGTACATTATTTACTTGCAATAAACTTCTGAACTCCGACAGCTCCTGACCGCTGATGGCTACCTCGATTTCCTGCCCCAGCGAGAAATTATGATTGCTATTGAAACGCACGGCTATCCCGGCGGTTTCGTCTTGGATGACGAGGTTGCGTCCGTCCCAGTTATTGTTTTCCCGATCGGAAATAACCACACCTTTGATTTTGCGATTGCTTGGGCCTACTACCGTGCCCGCACTGAACAGGTTGCGCACCTCCTGAATGGTCATCAGTTCTTCAGCACCGGGCGTGCCGCCACCACCGCCACTACAGCGGTCGCCGTTCATTACTACATCGCTCAGCTCCCGGATGAAAAGTTGTTTGGTCGTACCGAATACACTATAAATACCAGTGATGGTGCCATTACCGCCAGCTACCTGCGCGCTGGCAAAAGTAGCAAAACCGCTAGTACGTACCGCAATGGTAGCGCCGCTGCAATCTTTCAAAGTGCGATTGAGGGTACGCCGCCCGACGGCATCGCCATAAGGAAAACCAAGCTCTACGGCATCAAACTCTACGTTCTCCAAGCGCACCAGCGTGCTCACATCTGCGGTGCTCAGACTGTTGATGGTTCGGATACGCGGCTCCGGGTCGCCCACTCTTTTACCACGGATAATATGGTCATCCAGTGCGATAATATCGCCCAATTGCTGCGCGCCATTTTGTACAAATACATAGCCGCCCAATTGTAATACGCCATTTGATTCACCAATGACGAGGCCTTTACATTTGATAAATAACTCCCGACCAATCGGGAAAAAATTATAAAAATTGGTTTGATTGATTAAAATTTGAATGCCGCCAGAAGCATCTTGTAAGACAAAACTGCGAAAAAAATTGCCCGAACGGTCATCGGCTACCACTACTCCACCGATGGTAATATCTTGCTCTACGGCAGTGAGGCTGCCAGGGCGGTACAGCGCTTTCAGCTCGGCAATGGTCGCATCAGGGGTGATGCCGGGATCAATGCCCTCTACGGGTGGCTCGTCAAAATCCTGATTGACGCAGGCAGCACCCCCCACCAGCAGGAAGAGCGCCAATAATGTTTTTATCAAATGATTCATCGAAAAAATATTTTATACTTTGATATATTACACATTAAATACTCGGACATAACTTTTTTAGTAAAAAAAACACATCAACAACTGACTGTCAATTGTATAGATTTTAGATAATAGATAATAGATGCCAGACTTTAGGACGCTGTTTGCTGTTTGCTGTTCGCTGTTCGCCCCCCTCTAAACCTCTAAACCCCTCTAAACCCCTCTAAACCTTTACACCTTTCTAAACCTATTCCTCTATTCACCCTATTCACCCTATTCCCCCTATTCACCCTATTCACCCTATTCCCCCTATTCACCCTATTCCCCCTATTCCCCCTATTCCCCCTATTCCCAATTAACAATAATAAAGCGGTTTATTTTACATACGCAAACTAAGATTCAGGAAATAATTTAGTCCGAAATTATAAAAATAGCGTGTCGGATAGGCTTCCGGGTTGCGCTCGCGGATATCAAAACGCAATTGCTCAAAGCCGCCTGTAATAAAATCAGTGTTATTTAGTACATTATTTACTCCGAGATTAAGATACAGGAATTTCCGGCCAAATTTGAAAGATTTGCCACCAAAGAGATCTACGGTGAACTGCCCTGGAGCCTTTTCTTGCTCAATGATTCGGCGAAACTGATCGGCGTTTTCATCCAAGTTATACACTGCATCAATTGTGCGGCGCACCGGATTGAAATCTATGTAAATATCATCGAAATAATTAAAATTAATATTTAAAAACCAGAACTTAGGCGAGCGATAATTCAAGCCCAGCGTATAAGCTTTTTGCGGCATACCAGCTACGCGAAAGTTTTTGCTATAAATAGTAAAATCACGCGCCTCGCGCCCCAGGTCGGAGGTATTATCTTGGTAAATATTGCCGACTGCCCGTGAGGTATAAACATACTCGCCTAAGGCGGCCACGCCCGTTACATTGAAGCCTGCGACTAATTTTACATCTAATGCAAGCTCTGCTCCAATATGACGTTGATTCAGCCCAGACATTACATAATTGCCAAAGGCGCGTTGTAAATCATTATAAAAACGCAGAATACGAATCTGGTCTCTGAATTCGGCGATGTAAGCAGTTGCACGGCCTTTTACATTCGGTGAGCGCAGATAATAACCCGCCTCGCCACTGAATATTTTCTGGTCGGTTAAGTTGGGGTACAATTGGTCGCGGGTACGCGGCGACACATAAGCCGTTTCTACAAATGGCGCGCGCGTCAGGTAGGCAGCATTGGTGTACAGGTAGTGCCGGCCTGAGAGTTTGTAGGTCATGCCGCCTTTCAAGCCGTAGTTGAGAAAATCCTGTGAAGGTGCATTGCCAAAGGAATTGTCGGGGAAACGCCCGGTGCGAAAATAGCCCGTGCGCCAGAAATTGGTGCCTGAAACATTAGCTGCTACGAACATATCGAGCCGGCGCAGTGTAAGATTGCCCTGTGCCCACATGTCCCAGCGGTGAATATTCATAGCGTAATTATAGCCCCAGACATCGCCCTCGCGCAGTATTTGGCTTGGATTATTCAAATCATTTTGCTGTGCATTGAAATTAGCGACCGAATCGCGCACCGCAAAGCGATCTACATTCAGATAATAATCGCCGCCCAGCAGGTCGTCAATGAGTTTGTACTCATGCACCTGCTGAATCTGGTAACCTGCACCGGCATGAAAAGTGAACTTATCGCTAAAAACATTTTGATAATTCACATACAAATTGGCGTCGCGGCTATCCGAGCGTTGGTCTTCAATGATGTATTGTGACCAGCGCTCACCTTCGGGGCGTCGGGCACCCAGCAAATAGTCGAATTTTTGATCTAACAAGCTGTTGCGATTCACATCGTACAATGCTGCCCAATTGATTTGACGTCTGCTTTCATCGAGCATAAACTCGCCTTGTCGAAAGTCGGCCGCCTCATCGCTCTCCTGCCGCAGGAAGCTGGGCAAGTAGCGATAATAATCAGGGCGCGGGTCGGGCGCATCAAACCAGTCGAGACGAGTGGTACCGCTGGTGCCAAATTGATACGACAGCGCAGTGGTCAGCGTGCCTTTATTCTGGATTTTCCAATCGTGCCGCAGGATAATCATGGGCTGGTCGGCGTGCGCTACGCTGGAGTTGCGTTTTCTGCCATCCTGATAGCCCCAGAGCGGGTTGTAAAAATTGCTGCCCGCCAGGTCGTACATTTCCTGCGTGCTGGAGGTGGAGCGCCCACGGCGCAAAGGCGCGTCGAAAGCAGTGATATTTAGGGTGTGTTCCTTGCCCAGCTGTTTGTCCACCGACAAAAAATAGCCCCACGAATCGAAGAACGTGCCATCTATATAGCCCTCGTCGGCCCAGCGGCGCGAGCCAGATACCACAAACGCCCAGCCGCCGTCGAGTATCCCGCTAGAATAGGTAGCCATCACTCGATTGCGAAAAGTACGATTGGAATTGGCGTACGACACGCTCAGTTGTTTGCGAAAAGCCGAGGCGCGGGTATCAATGGTAGTGCCCCCACCGATGCCACCAAAAGCATAAGGCATGGCTGCCAGCCCTACATCTACGCTGCGAAAGCGCGTTACGTCGTTCAGACCGCCCCAAGCATTCCAGAAGACGCGCCCGTTTTCCAATTTGTTTACTGGAATGCCATTGAGAAAAACGGACGTATTTTCAGAATCCAACCCGCGAATGCGAAAACGTGCTGGCCCAAAAGTGAAAGCTGCCGCCGACACGAATACGTCGCGTGAGGCCGTCAGTACCCCAGAAATATTTTGATTATTGGTCAACTGGTCGAGGTCTTCATCCGAAAGCGAAATCGTCGGGATAAAGTCTTCCAGAATGGAGGTCGTGCCATCGGTTTGCGCTAATATCTGAATGATGCCGAGGTCGAGGTCACGGTCTTGCACCTTCACGTTGAGGCTTACTCGCACATAATTGGTGCTATAAATTTCGAGGGTGTAATTGCCGGAAGGCACATCATACAGGATGAAATTGCCTCGAGCATCGGTAATGGCTTGCTGGCCAAGGTCAGTCAAGTTGACGTACGCGCCCGGCCGCGGCCGTTGTGTTTCGGCATCTTGGACGACACCCCGAATGATGAAATTATTGGCTGTAAGAGACAAGGGGAAGCCGAGTAGCAAGCAGAGCAGCCCACAGGCATGGTAAAACTTGTGCATAGTCAATAAGGCTTGGATTGTATATTGTTTGAATCATATTTTCAAACCGGCACAAAATTAGCAGATTTGTGCAATAAGAGACATCGTCAGCGCAAAAATTAATCCTGCGATAACATAGGAACGGTGAGATAGTTGCCGAAAATCCGGCAGAAATGGTTTTAAAAGAAAGGCCTCAGCAGCAAAATGTCGTTCGGTTTGCCAATTTGCTGAAAAGCATTTACAAGTGCAGACGATCTTTGCGCTCTAACAATACGGCTTCGCTTTCCACGCGCTCGGGGTCGGGCACGCAGCAGTCCACTGGGCATACAGCAGCACACTGCGGCTCCTCATGAAACCCCACACATTCAGTACATTTATCAGGTACAATGTAATAGAAGTCATCCGAAACTGGCGCCTGCTGGGCGTCCACATCTACTTCTTGCCCATCCTCCAGCACGTAAGTTCCCGTCACGCTTGAGCCATCGGAAATTGCCCATTGCACGCCGCCTTCGTAGATGGCATTGTTTGGGCACTCCGGCTCACAAGCTCCGCAATTGATGCATTCATCCGTAATCATTATCGCCATGGCTGCTGTTGCATTTTGTCTATTGAACCAATGTCATTTACAAAAGTTCGATAAGGTGCCGTAAAAATAAACGCTTTTCGCAAATCCAAGGGCATTCTAAGACAGGAATAATCTGAAAATAACAAGAGCCGAAAGACAAGCACTGATGCCCTTTTTCGACTCCTGCCTCACTGCAATATCGTTGCTTATTGAATGGCGTACGCTACTTTCAAATTGTACCGCAGGGTGATAGGCTTCACCGATACCTTGCCAGCACTGCCAGCCGGGATGGGCCCGTAAAACGGCGCGTAGGCATCATAACCATAAGCTGCCGAATAATCCTGCACCACCTCAATATTGACGATATCGCCCAATTTCTTGCCTGCGAGCTTCAGCAATGCTTCCGCTTCTTCCTTCGCGTTTTGCATAGCCTCGGCTTTTAGCTCGCTCATCATGCTTTTTGACTTGCTGCTGTTGAAATTCACCACATTGGCATTCACCAAGCCTTGACCCATTTTTGCCAGTAATTTGCCTGCTGCATCTAAGTTGGGCAAGCGCACCTGATACATTTTTGAAATCATAAACTCCGGGGCTTCGTAGCCGCCATAATTGCCATAACCATTGATGTTTTCCACCAAAATATTGCCAGCAGGAATGCCGGCGCTCTTCATAGCGTTGGTCAGTTCTGTTTCTAATTGACTGATAACCATCTTTGTACCAGAATCATTTGAATACTCTTGCAAGGTAAGGCTGAGGCATACTTCATCAGGCTCTACAACTTTTTCGGCAGTACCGAAAACCGTAATCGTTTTGGCATTTTGGGCCAACAGACCGGGGTAAGTGCAAGCGCTCACTACGAGCAACACGAGGATTTTAATGGCAGTTTTCATTTTGAATTGTTTTAAATTGACTTGTTTTGTAAAAAAGTAGCTAACAACGGCACGCAGCCGAAAATTACGCATAGAACGCTTTTGCAAAACGGTTATTTTCAATTGGAAAAATAAATTTATACGCCAAGCGGTAAATTTTGTATTATGACGAACAAAAAGTCTAAAATCATTGTAATTGGGGGCGGAGCGGCCGGTTTTTTTGCGGCCATTCGCCTTGCCGAATCACTGCCCGAAGCTGACGTCACCATCTTGGAGCGCGGGCGCAATGTACTCGAAAAAGTCCGCATTTCTGGAGGCGGGCGCTGCAATGTAACACATGCCTGCTGGGCACCCACCGAACTCATCCAACACTATCCGCGTGGCGAGCGCGAATTGCTTAGCCCTTTTCATCGCTTTGCCGCAGGAAATACAGCTGAGTGGTTTGAGCAACGTGGCGTGAAGCTGAAAATTGAGGAAGACGGGCGCATGTTCCCCACCAGCGATGATTCACAAACGATTGTGGATTGCCTTTGGGATAGTGCTACGGCGGCCGGAGTTAAAATTCTCACTTCGGTGCGCGCCGATGAGCTTTTTTTTGATGAAAATCTGAATTGCTGGAAAATTCTGTCTGAGGAAAAAATTTTTCTGGCTGATAAAGTAATTATAGCCACCGGTAGCAATCCGCGCATCTGGGAAATGCTGTCCAACTTGGGCCACACCATCGTGCCGCCCGTGCCTTCGCTGTTCACTTTCAACATCAAAGATGCACGTATCCGCGACTTGCCGGGTATCTCGGTGCCGGAGGCGGTGGTAAAAGTGCAAGGCACAAAACTCGAAGCTACGGGGCCTTTGCTCATCACGCATTGGGGCTTGAGCGGGCCGGCCATTCTGCGGCTCTCAGCCTGGGGTGCACGTGCCTTAGCTGATTTACAATACCGCTTTGATATTACCGTTAACTGGCTCCACCAGCAGCCAGAGGCGGTGCAGGCGCAATTAAATGATTTTAAAACCGAGCATCCGAAGAAATTGGTCTTTGTCAATCCCCTCTTCGGCTTGCCACAACGGCTTTGGCGAAGTTTTGTAGCTGCGGCTGGTATTGCCGAAGAAAAAAAATGGGCTGATGTGAGCAAAAAAGAGCAACAAGCCTTGGTCGGGCAGTTGTGTGCAGGTACATTCGCGGTAAGCGGCAAAAGTACTTTCAAGGAAGAATTTGTGACGGCCGGAGGCGTTGATTTGAAGGAAGTTAACTTCAAAACCTTTGAAAGTAGGTTGTTTCCGGGTTTGTATTTTGCGGGCGAAGTGTTGAATATTGATGCCATCACTGGCGGTTTCAACTTTCAGGCAGCCTGGACGGGCGGCTGGATTGCAGCGGAAGCCATTGCCAATCAATCCGTAAGTGAGCACTCATAGCAACGCTCGCCAGCGCCGTCCGATGTGCCGTGCCTGCGCAATTTCCCGAAAGGGATTGACAAAATAGTGCAAACGAGTATTGCCGGGGCGAATAAAACTAATCCGATAGCTTTGGTCGGGGCCTTGCAGTTGCAGCCCTCCACCAAAATAATACCAAGGAAAACGCACCGCCTGAAGTTCAGTGGCAGACCATTGAAAAACAACCGTCGCTTCGCCCCGATTGAGGCGCTCCGCCAGCCCAGGCATCCCCGCTCGCTGCTCTAAGCGTCGTAGGTCGCGCATCCAAAGCGTGCCGAAGCCCGTAGCGGTAAAGGTAAGTTGGTCGTGGCGCAGAGCAAGTACGCCGGGCAGACTTTGCGTCAGTCCGCGCAGGAGCCAGGCTTTGGAAGTATAATTACCGGAGAAACGGCTCGCCGAAGCCGTCGGAACAATTTTCATAGAATATATGTTTTTGACAAACAATTCGGTAAAAATAGCATTTCCGCTGCGCTTGTTCTTTATCCGAAAGCCTATCTTTGAGCGCACAAATAATTGAATATGCTGCACCTGAGTCAAATTTTCGTTTATCCGGTCAAATCTTTGCGCGGCATTGCCTTGTCAGAAGCCGTTGTAGAGCCGCGCGGCTTAGCGCACGACCGCCGTTGGATGTTAGTGGACGCGGACGGAATGTTTTTCACCCAGCGAGAATTTCCTGAAATGACACTGCTTACTACGGCCCTGAGCAGTACCCATCTGACGATAGCGCACACCGTCAAACCATTAGGTAAACTCTCTGTCCCGCTGCAAGTGCCTGCCGACGCGCCCCGGCAACAGGTACAAATCTGGGACGATACCTGCTCGGCCGTGCTCGTCAGTGCTGAAGCCGATGCCTGGCTAAGCGAAGCGCTCGGCACCTTTTGTCGCCTCGTATATATGCCCGACGACGTGCAGCGCCCTACCGAAGCGCGCTTCCGCCTGCCCGGCGACATGGTTAGCTTTGCCGATGGCTATCCGCTCCTCATTGCCGGACAAGCATCTGTAGATGATTTGAATGCAAAACTGTCGGAACAAATTGGCATCAATCGTTTCAGACCCAATTTAGTATTCACAGGAGGCACGCCGTTTGTCGAAGATCACTGGCGTAAAATTCGCATCGGCGAGCAAGCCGTTTTCCGAGGAGTGAAGCCCTGTGCTCGCTGCCAGTTAGTCACTATTGATCCGGAAACGGCAGCAGTAGGCAAGGAACCGCTGCGCACCCTCGCTACCTACCGGCGCGAAGGGCACAAGGTCTTGTTTGGTATGAATCTCTGCCCGGCCTCCGCGCCCGATGAGCGGCCCGTGATCAACGTCGGCGACCGGCTGGAAGTGCTCGAATCCATTCATTACTGAATAAGTGGTTCGCCAATGAACACCCGTACTTCTGGCGAGAGTTTGATTTTAATTTTCACAATCAGCGGGTCGCGCAGCGTAGCGCACGTTTTGCGGTGCATGGTATAAGCCGTTTTGATGGTATTAAAAACCAAAGAAAGCGCAGTATTCTTGCGGGTTTCGTCCAAAATTTGCTGCAAGCGCTCTATCGTAAAATCGGCGTGCTGACCCACCAATTCTACCTCAATAGAGGGACTGATGGCTACCCCCAGCGAAAAACTCGTAATCTCTAATTTGTACAATTCCAGCCTCGGAAAAATCTGTATCCATTCATCAATAATACTGTAGCCCCGCTCTTTGGCACTATCGCCAAAAGCCGTCGCCTGCTCGTGCACGGTTTCCGTGAGTTCTCGGATGGCTTGCTTAATTTTGTCAATCATATTGTCCACTTTTGTATTCTGAAAAGTAAGGCTATTTTTACAGTCGGTTGTAAAAAAATCGGCGAAGCAAAGATTAAAACAGATGTAAAACTGTTTTTGTAGGACATGCCAAAAAAAAGCTCCATCAATCTGTGCATTTGACTATTTTACTGAATTGAATGGATTTTAAATCAGGGGCGCTTGCTCGACAATAATCATGTAGAGACCAAGCGTCCCGTTTGCTATTATAAAAAACAATAACATTATGATCAAAATTATAAAGCCCTATTATAATTACATACTGCTATTAATCGGGCTGTTAGCCGCCGCTTGCCAACCAGAAACCAACCCGACTGACACTTCGGTAGTGGCTATTGACCCCACGCAAGCCCTGTTTAGCAAGGCTTCGACGGTGTTTTCGGACATTGAATATATTCCGCTGCTGGACTCTGCAATTGGTCGGGTACGTGATAAAGTATTACATGTCAACAACCATTACTTTGTGCAAACCGCTCGCCCTGCCTGCATCCTTATTTATGATGCAACGGGCAAGATGGCTTCACAAATTTGTCAGGGTGGGCAAGGTCACGGTAAATACCGCGGCATCACCGATTTTGTAATAGACACCAAAGATAGCACCGTTTTGATATTGAATCGGAATATTTTTAAAATATTTCGGTACGATTTTCAGGGCAATTTTATTGCCGACTATCAAATTGCACCGGTTTATGCCTGGCGGTTTGAAATATTGGATGAAGAGCACTTTGTATTGTACTGCGGCAGTGAAATAACCGACCGCAATACTACTCGCACCGTTTTTTTTAATCATACCACCGGCGAGCTGCACGAAGCATATTTTCCAATTAAAAAACATGAGGCCCGCTACATGAACTTTTTTACTTACAACAATTTCTGGCGCCTGCCGGACGGTACCCTTTGCGCTTTTTATACCCTTAATGATACTATTTATGCAATCAGCCGGGACGAGTGCCGCCCGCATCGTATCATAGATTTTGGTAAATATGCCATTACTGATGATTTCCTTGCCCGACCTCACAATGATGTAATGGATTTTTTTAGCAACCTACGCAAGCCAGGTAATGATTTTGCTGGGCGTATGATTAGCTATCATGAAACCGACACTTACCTTAGCTTTATTTTCGAGCACCGCGGGCGGCTCCCTTTATTATTATATGACAAACAAGCCCAACGCTACCAGCTTTCGGCGCGCCTGCTCGATGATATGGGCCTACCGGGACTCCCCTTATACGATCATGCCGATAAAGGCCCAAAAGGCGTCACAGACGATAATCGCTTGATTTTCAGTCTCGACGCTGAATATATCCGCGCCCATATAGACTCGGTGAAGCAGGTATCCGCACCGGAGGCCTGGGCAAAACTACAACAGGAATACCCTCAGTGGAGGCACCTCAACGAAACTATAAACATCAGCAGTAACCCCGTGCTAATAGTAGCAAAAGTAAAGCCGTTTGTAAACTAAATATTAATTTTGTGTAAATTTTCGTCGCATCTCTTGACTTGCATTATTATTATTATTGCACCATCTAACATTCAGGAATATTCTGTTATGATTGCTGCCCATGGGACTGCTCTGATTTAGATTGGTTTTTCATACAATAATACCAAGCCATAGAATGTTTTAAATTTAGCATTGATATTGGGGATAGTTGCCATAGATAGCGCAACTATCCCCCTTATTTTCAGGAACTCCTATGAAAGCAATAGTTTACGGAATAGGGCTACTGAGTTGCATAGTACTGGCTTCCTCCCAAGCTGTCGGGCAACCTTTCCAGATAAAAGGCTACGTCACCGCCATTGACTCCAAAGAGCCTTTGGTAGGTGTAGTATTACGCGACACCCTCAGTGGGCGCATGGCAATCACCGACGGGTATGGTTTTTACAACATGGCGCTGCCTGATACGGCTGCTTGCCTGTTGCTGCAATATCCAGGCTATAGCGACCGCTTGGCTTGTGGCGTCTATGCATCTGGGCGGCAATACGATTTTAGTTTGATACGGCTTAGCATCTTAGCTACGGTGGAAGTACGGGCTTCGTCGGGGCGTGACCCCGTCGAGCATCTATACAGCGGCTGGGCTGAGCTGCCTGTGAATACGATCAAGACCTTGCCACAGCTCGGAGGGGAAGCCGACCTGCTCAAGACCCTCGCGTTGATGCCCGGCATGTCGCTGGGCGTAGAGGGTAGCACCGGACTGTTCATTCGGGGCGGTACACCCGACCAAAACTTGGTGCTACTGGATGACGCCCCGGTCTATAATCTCAGCCATTTCGGCCCGCTGCTCTCGGTGTTCAACATGGATGTGGTCAAGCACGTGCGGATCATGAAGGGGGCTTGGCCAGCCCAGTACGGCGGGCGACTCTCTGGACTGGTGGACATCCGCACCCGCGAGGGCAATATGAGGCATTGGGGCGGACAGGCTTCCATCAGCCCGCTATTGGGGCGTTTTACTTTTGAAGGTCCGCTGCTGCGCGACAAGACCGCGGTGCTGGTTTCTGCGCGCTCATCATGGCTGGGTGGGCTGCTCAGCTTAGCCGCTGATGAGCAGATGCAGCAACGCTATCTAATGTACGACTGGAATGGTAAATTGACCCACCATTTTAATGACCGACACAAACTCTACCTTAGTTTTTACAGCAGCCTCGACGACAGCCAAGTGACTGAAGAGAGTCCGCGTTTCGGCAGTGCTGGCCTTTTGGAATCGGCCAGCAATCGGGTGGGCGTGCGTTGGGGCAACCAGACGGCTTCAGCTCGTTATAGCACCTATTTCAACGACAGTTGGTCGCTACAAGGCATCCTCTACTATACGCGCTATCGCTATACCGGCTCTCAGCAAGAGGAGGAAATATTCAGAGATGGGCGGGTTGCAGAAAGCTTACAGTCCAGCACCTCAGCCAACCGCGACCTCGGGTTCAAGCTACTGCTAAGCCACTACGCTGCACACTATCGGATAGATATAGGTGTAGAGCAAGTAGCCCAGTCCTTCCAGCCGCAAAGCGCTTTTGTAACTAATGCTGATTCAGCTAACTTCGTCAGCCGCTCTGACGCATGGCAACAAAACTACTTCGCTAGCATAGACTGGTGGCCCGACCGGGCGTTGAGCGGCAACCTCAGCTTCCGACAGGCCTTCTTCCAGACTGGCGGCGTTACTTATGCTTCTGCTGAGCCGCGCCTTTCCTTGCGCTGGCGCACTGCGCCCAACTTGGCGTTTAAAGCCAGCGCCAGTAGGGGTAGCCAGTTCCTACACCTACTCACCACTGGCAATGTGGGGCTGACCAACGAAGTATGGGTAGGCAGCACCGCTGCTGTACCGCCGCAGCGTGGCAGGCAGGCCTCCGCTGGGATAACCTGGCGCCATCTGCGATCCGGACTGGAGGTTGAAGCGGAAGTATTTGCTCGGCGTATGGAAGGTCTGGTTGAGTTCAAGCCCCTGCGCAATGATGAACTCTTTAAACTATCGGATTGGGAGAGTCTCATCGAAACAGGAGGCATCGGCCGGGTACAAGGTTTGGAGCTGTTGCTACGCCCCCGCCCGGGGCGCCTTAGTGGCTGGGTGGCATACACGCTCTCGCGTAACCGCAGGCGCTTCGAGCGCATCAACGATGGCGAGTGGTTCCCGTTCCGCTTCGACCGCCGGCATGACCTTTCGGTCGTGGCGCAGTACCGCCTCAGCGAGCGCTGGCAGTTGTCACTTGCTTGGATTTATCAGACTGGCGTAGCCATTACGCTGCCTGTGGCGAGGATACCTGGAGCCGCCCAATTCATCGGAGGCAATAACACCTTGGTTGGCACCGACGTACTTGGACCACGTAACAACGCCCGCATGCCTGCTTACCACCGCTTAGACCTGAGCGCTGTGCGTACATGGATAGGCAAAAAAGGCGGCCATACCCACACGCTCAGTTTCAGCATTTACAACACGTATAATCGCATCAACCCTTATTTTTTGAGATTGGATAGCGCCCCCATCATCGGACCTAACGGACAGTATCTGGGGCAGACGCCTACTACAGTGACCGTCGTAGGACTTTACCCGCTCATTCCGGCAGTCAGTTATGGGTTAGAGTTCGGTGGCAGTCGGGAACGCCAGGCGGAAAAGGATTGATACCATTTTTATTCCAAGCTAAAAAAACAGACATAATGATGCCCTACTTGCTACCATCTAACAAAAAATTATCTCAGAGCACCTCGCTCTGGATTGGCATAACGCTTGTAGCCTCACTGCTTACCGCTTGCGAACTGACCCGCGAATATGATGGCGATTTATTTCCATTTGAAGGCCACCGATTGGCTTGCTTTGCCGTTTTCAATAATGAACAGGCCATCCAGGTTTTCATTTTTTCCACTGTCCACCCTCTGGATACCTCTCGCGCCATGCCAGTGGTCAACGCCGAGGTGGATTTGTATGTAGATGGGAGTTTCCGCGAGCGCTTAGAGTTCACAGAAAATCGCTTCGAGTCGCCTTCTAGGCAGCACGCCGAGCCAGGCCGCCGATATCACTTTGCTGTTCGAGCTGAGGGTTTCCCCGACGCCTGGAGCGAGCCCGTCAGCCTGCCCGATGCCCCCCAGCCAGAGATAAGAGAATGGGGCTATTCCGCCGACAGCTCGCGTGTGTGGGCTACGCTGGATGTCGCCGCTGCCCAAGCCGAAGGCTTTGTATTCGGGCTGCTTAGCAGGGGCTATCGCAATGGCATACTCATCAGAGACCAGTTGCCCATAAGTTTTGATACTGAAGCGATACCTATCGCCCCCAATGTCATCCGGCAGACGGTCTCCATGCCCCGCCGCGTCATCGTTTTCCGTGATTTCGTACCCAGCGATACCATCATTTTAGATAAAATAGAAATCCGAGCAGCGCTGTTTTCTGACCACTGGGAGCGCTTCAACGCTTCTCGACCAGATAGCGACTTGGGCGGCTTTTTCCCGCCGGAAGCTCGCTTATACTCCAATATCTCTGGCGGGTATGGCGTGGCAGGTGCATACTCGGCTGCAACAGTGTACCTGGATTTGCACTGATAACAATAACCCAAGACTAATAGTAGCAAAAGTAAAGCCGTTTGTAAACTAAATATTAATTTTGTGTAAATTTTCGTCGCATCTCTTGACTTGCATTATTATTATTATTATTATTGCACCATCTAACCTACAACAAATAAAATACCTTTCCTTGAGGCTTGCCGCAATGGTAAAGTTGTTCATGTAACTTATTATTTCTTA
Source organism: uncultured Saprospiraceae bacterium (assembly GCA_937872385.1). Lineage (GTDB taxonomy): Bacteria > Bacteroidota > Bacteroidia > Chitinophagales > Saprospiraceae > JADJNW01. The sequence goes on along the minus strand of CALMSO010000055.1, from coordinate 18,487 downwards.
ACTCAATAAATTTATTGTCATGAAAAAATTAATTTTATTTTCACTCATCCTCGTTTCTATTATTCTGTTTATCTTTTCATGCAGCAATGATGAAAATTTAAACTTTAAGAAAAATGATGTTGCTAATAGTCTAATAGTCTTTAAGTTTAAGGAAAGTATGTATATTCTTGATTTTAAAGACTCAGTAACTTATTTTATTCAATATCAAGACTTTAACAAAATTCCTAAAGTAATACCTTCTACCGTTACTTATAATAAAAATAAGAACATACTAATTACAAATAACGAAAACGAAAACGCGTCGTTAGTTCTTGATGGCAATATTTTTGCAATAGGTAAATTTAATGGGTTACCTCTTGAAAAGTTGAGTATAGACAACCTTCAACAACGATCAAATGAATTCTATTTTGAATATCCCTGGCTTGACGCGCCTGATGATGTAGCTGAAGTTAAGTGTGGGTGTGTAGGAGTTAAAGATAAGAAGCAGCCAACTAATTGTAAGGGAGGAGGCCCTAGTTCAACGCAATGTGCTGTTACCGATGGCGGAGGAGTGGCAACTGCGAATTGGCATCATCATTGCGAAGTAACATGTGGCTCAGGCACCTATGCATGTTGTGCAGTTGAAAATAATTTTTTATACAAATAGGTAACAAATACTCTACCCTGCTAAAAACTAAGTTAGGCGGGGTTGCAAAACACATAAGGAAGCCTCATCTTTGAGTTAGCACACTCAAAAACGGGGCTAGCTTCATTATGAAACAGTATTATGGCACCGAAGTTACAGTGGCTCTGAAAAAGATATCGTTTGTAAATAATTTGTAAATTTAGTATTAATTTTTTGTAAATTTTTATTACATCTCTTGACTTGTGTTATTACTATTATTACATTGTTTAATCCACAACAGATAAAAGGGCTTTTCTTGAAAGCTTGCCGCAATGGTAGAGTTGTTCGTATAATTTATTGCTTAACTTAAGTACTTAATCATGAAAAACATTATAGCCATTCTTTCCATTTTCCTGCTGCTGATCGTGTCTGCGGCGTGCCAAGACAATGAAGTGTCGCAGCAAAAGAATGAAGCAAAGTTACTTGAAATAGCATCAAGTACTTTCTATGCCGAATACATGAGTACTATTCAACATCGTGCATATTTAGTAGCTACTAAGGCGTACGATTGGAAAGATCTTGATCCGATATTGGAAAAATATCCTGATGAATTCAACACTTGTGATATTGACCGAGATTTATTCAAAGATGTACCCGGCGGATATCTTTGGTACGATTGTGATTGTAAACTGGAACAAACACTGAATAAGCTCAACACTGAATATAACTATAATCAGTATAGCCTTGAGGAAATGTCGAAAATAAGGAGTATTTATAACACACTTACGCAATCGGTTGGAGAAAAAGATTTGATCAATAAGATTTCAAAACAGTTTTCCAAAAACTAAATTCTAACAAAATGAAACTATGAAATAATAATCCAGCAATGGCGTTATCAATAAAAAGATAACGCCATTGCCTCAATTCTGCAAAGCTAGAAACGTAAACCTACTTTCCTATGAGTACAATAAGCCCCGTATTTTTCATGCTTCTTTACGTAATTATTGCTTTTATCGGGAACCAAGCCTTGGAGCGCGCTAAGAAAAAGCTGGAACCGCAGGTTCGAGAAGCACTACTGCCTATACAGAGACAAGCCGATAAACCAGTTTATATCATTTCTTTCTTGATAGTAACTTCAGTCAGTATTTACATTTTTTATGCCCCGCCGAAAATAAATTTAACATTATGGTTATCCCTTATCCTCGCCGCCAGTATTTTGATGTTATTCATTAACCGATGGCGCTTGCTCCGTCATTTGCAGCAGCTCCAGTTTCCAGATTTCTATTTACGTGCCCTCCGCAATGCATACTTGCTTCAGCTTTCTCCCTTGCTGATAGCCATTATTGTGCTATTTGCCCTATACGGGCTGAGCGTATAGTAGCCTCATTTTGCGCAAACACTCAAAAACGACTAACTAACTTCCTCATCAAACAATATCACGGCATCGAAGTTACGGCGGCTCTGAGAAGATACTGTTTGTAAACTAAATATTAATTTTGTGTAAATTTTCGTCGCATCTCTTGACTTGCATTATTATTATTATTATTATTGCACCATCTAACCTACAACAAATAAAATACCTTTCCTTGAGGCTTGCCGCAATGGTAAAGTTGTTCATGTAACTTATTATTTCTTAACTCAATAAATTTATTGTCATGAAAAAATTCCTTAAAATCACGTTGTTTGTGCTTGCTGTATTAGGCATTAGCACTATTTTTACAATGCAGTCAGCTAACGCTGGGGTATGCACCTTCTGTAAAGTATCATCGGACGCTACGCAGAACACGGGGCATTGCGGCGAAAGCCAAAATGGGACAGGTGATATTTGTTTTAATAATGGCGAAGGGCCTGCTTGCTCGTCGAATGGCTCACAAGAATGCGTTGACGACCAAGACCGAGAAGGGTAATACTATTTAGTTGGCACTTAGCATAGGCAGGGCAAGCTACAGCATAGCTTGTCCTGCCGTTATATTCTTAATAAAAAATTAACCAAATTATGTTGTTACGTCGTGTTATTTCAATCCCTGTGTTGCTATTTACTTTAATAGCTATATTGTCATTACTATCCGGCTGCCAGCGTGATGAAACAGATGGGCGCTATGAAGCAAAAAATGCGAAACAATATGAACGGAAACATACTTTAGTTGCGAGTACAGACATATTACTACCCATTGACTCTGTCACATCTTTTGATTACTCTGATATTCAATATTTTACCAATAATGATACTGCCTACCTTGCTCTGTTCAATCCGAATATACCTGCCTTAGATGTTTATAATTTTGCTGAGCGTAGCAAATTGAAAAGAATATATTTTGCATTAGAAGGCCCCGACGGCGTGGGCAACAACACCAATAATATGGGTTGCTTTGTTTATGCACCAGACACGATAATTATTCATAATTACTGGAGCGATAAGCTATTTTTCCTCCATGCTAATGCCAAGAAAATAGCTTCTATTGACATGGTTCCACCCGATTCTTTATTTTTTTCTGCCTTCTTTACTCAAGCTATACCTTTCCGGGTCGGAAATGAAGTCTTTTTTCCAAACCTTTATCAAGGTATAAAAAAAGGACAATTAATACCCTCCCAAAAAATTCCGGTTTTTCAGGTAACAAATGTGGAAAAGCAAACTATACGCTTTGTAGGTAAAAGGTCCAGCGTTTATGATAAAGATTATCATGTAGCTGGTACCAACAGTGGGGTTTTGGGTGATTATAATCCCCACACGCAAAAAGTTATTTATTCTTTCAAGCAAGATCACTTTATTTATACGAATGATATAAATGGCAGCAATGTTACTAAGCGCTATGTAGCCTCCGAGTTTTTTGAACAAATCCCGCCCTTGAGCACTTCTTTTGAACAAGGGCTTGAAATGCAAAGAAATAACCGGGAAAAAGTGCGTGAGTATGTTTTAACTGCCCCCAATTACAGTATTATCAAATACGACCCCTGGCGCGAAGTGTACTATCGGTTTGCCTATTTGCCCCGCACCTTAGAAGATTATCAGGGAAGGGCTTACCGTCTAAGGCCCAGTATCATTATCATGGATAAAAATTTTAATAAAACGGGAGAAGTCAAAATAGACCCTGATGGGTATTTTAATACCGCAAAGCTTATACAGTCTTTTGTAACCCCCCAAGGACTGTGCATCCCCTGGAAAAACAGGCAAAGTGAAGACTTTTTGACACTTCGGGTATTTACTTTACAAAAAGTAAATGACTCCGATTCTTGATTCATTCTGACAGGGGAATAGGTGTTTAGGAAAAATGTATTACAATACTTTGCCAAAATGCTGCGCAAGCGCTCAATTCAAAAATACTGCCTGCTCGGCCACATCACGTATTTGCACATCAATGTCTTCGCGCAGGGTGGTAGCCAAAGACAGCCCCACGTAGTCCACTTGGATGGGGAAGGACTTGTGCTTGCGGTCCACCAGCACGGCTACTTCCACTTTGCCGGGCAGCACGGCTAATAGCGGCTTAAAAGCATAAAAAATGGTGCGGCCGGTGTTGGCCACGTCATCTACAATGATAACGACCTTACCCGCCAGCGCCTCCGGTGGCAGGTCTATTTGTACTTCACTGCTCAAGGGATCGGCCGGATTGAGCTGGATGCGCGTCATAACAATGGGCAGCTTGGTAATGGCGCACAGCGCGTCGTGCAGTAGTTTAGCAAAACCATAGCCATTGTTATTGATGCCCGCCAGAATGATTTCCGGCGCATCGTAATTGTTTTCTAAGATTTCAATCGCTAAGCGCTGAATTTTCTGCTCGATTTGCCGTTGGTTCAGGATTTTCATATCGCTGATTTTTTAATCCCTCAATTTTATTTAAATTCCGTCTGAATTGTAAATTTGATCGCAGAATTTTACAAAAAAACTGTCCGCTTGCGTATTTTAGCGAAAATTCGCCGAAATTACACGTTAATTGAACCTGAAATCGCCGTTTTATGATCCAACAAATTGCGTTTATCTTGGTCAGCGTAGGTGCGCTGGGCTTCGCCGGCTGGCAATTCGCCAAAATCCGGCGCAATATTTTATTCGGTCAAGCCGAAAAGTTGACGCTCAACCCCGCCCAAAGCTGGCGTAATGTGCTATTGGTTGCTTTTGGGCAGCAAAAGATGTTTAAAAACTGGATTCCGGCGGTGTTTCATTTTTTCATTTACGCGGCATTTGTCATTACCCAAATCGAACTGATCGAAATTTTGCTCGATGGCTTCGCAGGCGTGCATCGCTTTTTTGCGCCCTTGCTGAAAGGTTTTTACACATTTATTATCAGCTTTATTGAAATCCTGTCCTTGCTGGCTTTCGTGGCGACCGTCATCTTCTTGATCCGACGTAATGTACTGAAAATCAAACGTTTTGAAAAGCCCGAAATGCGCGGCTGGCCCCAGCGCGATGCCAACATCATTCTGCTGCTGGAAATCGTGCTACTGGTAGGCATTTTTAGTATGAATGGTGCAGATACGCTGTTGCAAAGTATTGATCCTCAGCACTATCCAAACACGGGCAAGCTCGCGGTGAGCAGTTGGCTGGGGCCGGCGCTGTTTGGCGGCATGAGTGAAAGTGCCCTGCAAACGACCGAGCGCTTCGGCTGGTGGCTGCACATTCTTACAGTGTTTGCGTTTTTGAATTACCTACCCGTTTCCAAGCATTTGCATATTCTGTTAGCTTTTCCGAATACCTATTTTGCCAAACAAAATTCGCGCGGCGAAATGGACAATATGCCGGAAATCATGCATGAAGTGAAATCCATGATGGGATTGGTGGAAGAAACCAACGGCGAGGATTCGGAGGAGCTGCCGGAGTTTGGTGCCAATGATGTGTTTAGCCTAAGCTGGAAAAACCTGCTGGATGCCTATAGCTGTACCGAATGCGGTCGCTGCACGGCCGCCTGCCCTGCCAATCTGACTGGCAAAAAGCTTTCGCCCCGCAAAATCGTGATGGACATCCGCGACCGCGCCGAAGAAATCGGACGCAACATAGACAGCGGCAAAGAGACATGCAAAAAAGACCCGGCGCTGCCCCTCACGAAAGAGAATTATGACGATGGCAAATCGCTATTCGACTACATCAGCCGCGAGGAGCTGCACGCTTGTACCACCTGCAATGCCTGCGTGGAGGCCTGTCCGGTGTTGATTAATCCGATGGAGCCAATTCTAAAAATGCGCCGCTACGAAATCCTGACCGAATCGGCTGGACCTGCCGAATGGGTGCCCTTGTTCAATAGCATTGAAAACGGTGGCTCGGCTTGGGCCATGAGCGTAGATCGGGACGCCTGGACGCGAGACGCTTAAATCACGTTTACTTCTGGCGTGAGTTGAATACCGAATTTAGCGGCAACCGACTCGGCAATGTCTTGCGCTAATTGCCAAATTTCTGCGCCGGTGGCTTGGCCGTAGTTCACCAATACCAGCGCCTGCTTGTCGTAGCAGCCGGCATCGCCACGTCGAAAGCCTTTCCAGCCGCATTGTTCAATCAGCCAGCCCGCAGGCACTTTAATTTGTCCGTTTGTACCCGGAAAAAAGACAATTTCCGGAAAATGTTGCTGTAAATCAGCGAATTGTGCGGCCGAAATTTCCGGGTTTTTAAAAAAACTGCCGGAGTTGCCAATCCGAGCGGGGTCGGGCAGCTTGCTGCTGCGAATGGCAATCACGGCGGCACTTACGTCCTGAATAGTGGGCTGTTCGATGCCCGCGGCCCGCAAGGTATCACGTATCGCCCCGTACTCGGTATGCGTGGTGTGCGGCGCTTTTTGAAGTTGTAAAAACACTTTCGTGATCACGTAACGCCCTCGGTGCGCTTCCTTGAAAATACTGCTGCGATAGCCAAATCGGCAATCTGTTTTAGTAAAAATATGCCTTGTGCCAGTAGCGATTTCCATGGCTTCGAGATGATGAAAAACATCTTTCAATTCTACCCCGTAAGCGCCGATATTTTGTATGGGGGCCGCGCCCACCGTGCCCGGTATCAGCGAAAGATTTTCGATGCCGCCCAAATCGTGCGCCAAGCACCACAGAACGAGTTCGTGCCAGTTTTCGCCTGCGCCCGCGCTGATTAGTGCATCATCCGGTGTTTCTTCGATGATAGCCTTGCCGGCAATGGCATTTTTGATCACTAAGCCCTCAAAGTCGCGTGTCAACAACAGATTGCTCCCGCCGCCAAGTACGAGCTTTGGCTCAATGCCAGATTGAAACGCAGCACGCAGTTCCTCTTCGGTATGCACTGCCGTGAAATAGCGCGCGCTTGTCGCAATGCCAAAGGTATTAAACGCTTGTAAAGACTGGTTTTCCGATATTTTCATGGCGTATTAAGCTATAATCTCAACTCTGGTGAACCGCGAACTACGGTACAAACTCAAAGCCCCAGCGCCCCTTGACCAAAGGCAAAAACAAGGTATCACCCCGCTGCGCTGTTTCCGGAAAAATGGGATAACGGGTTTGCAAACGCACCAACTGGTCGCCCTTGTAGAAAAAATGAATGTAGGAAGTCGGCTCCTGCACTCCGCCCGTATTGCCAAAACGAATCCCGACACGCGGATCGGTTTCTATAAATTCGACCGGCACCTGCTGCGCGGGCCGAAACACCAGCAAGCGATTGCTCAGCCCAGCTACTAAAGGCATCAGCAGCGCGGTTAACAAGGTGCAAGCCACCATGATTTGTATGCGTTCTAACCCGTCGGTGGTTTTGGTACGAAGCCGCCAGCCCAATGCCAAGCCGCCTATGGCTCCAATAATTACAGCACCCAGAATGAGCGTACGACTGCCAACCGTGCGATTCAGGTGCGCCACTTCAAAAGCGTAGAGCACAAAAACACCAACAATGGCGAGCGTTATGAAAATACCGCGTTGTACCATGAGTCTGTCTGTTTTGTAGTCAGCAATCCCCAAAAAAAAGAACAGGATAAGCTACCTAAGCCGGATTACTTTTAATCTTGATCTTGTTTCATAAAAGAAATTTTCAAAATCAGGCAAATTCAAATTAAGTAGAATAGCCAAATCTGATTTTGTATAATCCAAATCGTTGATAAAAGCATCAAGAATTTCTTTGATAAGAGTAGGTTTTTCAATTGGTACATTTAATTCAGGCGGTTCTTGAATATGATAGCCGTTTTTCCTGAATTGCGTCCAAAGGTAACGGTAAGAGTTTTCTTTGATAAGGTTTAACCTCTTTGCTTTTACCAAAAGAGAACTCATTGATACTTTCCAATATCTTTTTAAATCAGCCAATTTCCCCAAGTTGACGGAAGATAAATGCGGAAGTATTTCATTGGAAGGTACAAGGAGCTCGGAAGCAAATTCGTATGCTTCTTTTTCCACGTCTCGTTCCAAATCGACAACTTGGGCGAAGTGCATACCAAGATGCCCTACTTCGTGAGCCAAAGTAAGTCTGATTCTGTCACCTGACATATTTTTGTTCAAGAAAACAATCGCTTGATTATCGTCTGTATAAAGGCTTAAACCATCCAAATCGGAAGAGCCGAAATCAACGTGGATTACAATAATTCCGTTGTCCTCGACAATCTTTGTAAGATTATCAACACGACCTTTAGGTATGCGCCAATATTCACGGAGATATTTTGCGTACTCAGAAGGAGAACCGTTCTTTGACACTTCCCATTTCGGAAGTTTTTCAGCAGGAACCTCAACCGATTTAAGCAACTTTTCAACGTTGAACTTTATAATGTTCATCAACGCCTCCGCCTTAGAAATTTCTTTTCTAGGAATGCGGATTTTTTTACGGTAAAAGTATGCATTGGTTTTGAATTGCCTGCCATCTCGCATAAAGAACCCAATCGGAAAGTCCAGAGTGTCAGATAAATTTTCGAGATATTCTTGTGGGTCTAAATTCCCATTTTCGATTTTTGATAATGTGCCCTGACTCACCCTCATCAGTCCTGCAAGTTCTTCCTGCGAATAACCTCTCGCTTCACGAGCGAGAGTAAGCATTTCTGGATTGAACTTGAGCATAAGTTTTAATCATTTATGCCTATCTTGGTATCAGGCTTCTTATCAGTTTTGAGTTTAATACGTTTTTGAGTTTCCTGTTCAGTATTTGCAAACGGGATAGTTGTTTGAATACTGCTTTTATGGCTGATTATTTCCTCTACCCATTGAAGATTTTCACCATCCCAGCAAGTAATATAAATTCCTTTAATCTGCGTCCAAGAGGCATCAGGCGAATATCCAGCGACAAGAAAAGTCGGTTCATCGGGAAATCCGTCAATTATCATTTGATTTTTGTAGCATTTGGCTTGCTTCGTCATGTAACCTCTTGATGAATAATCGTCGTTGATTTTGTTGAAGCGTATAAAGAGGTCTTCGTTAATTTTCAGACCAAAAACACCGTTCCATTTTCGGGCCTCAATTTCAGTCATCCCCTGAAATGCCTCTTGCACCCTGTTTTTAATATGCTCATGCACGATACAGGCTTTGGTTCTTGGCTCATACTCGACAAAACCGACATTTTCGACAGAACAGTTTGCAATTTTTAAGTAGTCGCCAAATCCATCAAGAACTGCCTTTGCAATTCTTTCGTAATAAGGGCTGAGAATAACTTTTGCTTCAGAGTGAGAGAAAATTTTTCTTTTCATAAAATTAAAATTTGTTATAAAGATGAAGCAAAGTAAAGATTATTTTGTATAATTTTAAAAAAATATTCCGCATTTTTATATAATTTTATTCCTTTCATATATAAAACCTTGATAACGAAAGAAATAAAATAAAACCTTACTAATTTATCTTGAACAGGCAAACTACAGATGTACTGACTGTTAATCCAGAGCGAGTTGAAATCAGGCTATTTCAAACTGAAGCTTGGCAAGGGTATTGTACACTCCATCTTCACGCAAAGACAACTCCTGATGCGTTCCTTGCTCTATAATTCGGCCATTTTCCAGCACATAGATACAGTCCACATCGCGGATGGTAGCCAGCCGATGCGCAATGATGATAGATGTTCGTCCTTCCATCAGGCGAGTGAGCGCTTCTTGTACTAATTTTTCCGATTCGGCGTCAAGCGAAGACGTGGCTTCGTCCAATAGCAAGATAGCCGGGTCTTTCAAAATGGCTCTGGCAATGGCAATGCGCTGGCGCTGCCCGCCGGAAAGTTTTACACCGCGCTCGCCGACAATTGTATCCAAACCATCCGGAAACGACTGAATAAAGTCCCAAGCATTGGCTTGCTGCGCCGCTTCCGTCACCTCTGCGTCCGAAGCACTCGGCTTACCGTACAAGATGTTTTCACGGATAGTACCCCCGAAAAGTAATACTTCCTGGGGAACAATGGCAATATTTTGTCGGTATTTCAATAAATCATATTCATAAATGGATTTGCCATCTACCAATATAGCTCCTTCATCTATTTTATAAAATTGCAATAACAATTGTACAATCGTTGACTTGCCGGCGCCGCTCGCACCCACGAGGGCTACTTTTTGTCCCGGTTCGATACGCAGATTAATGCCGCGCAATACCTCCATATCTGGTCGGCTCGGATAGCGAAACGCCACGTCGCGGTATGTTATCGCTCCGGTGAATTGCTCATGCGGCTGCAAAGGCACGCTGGAGGGTTGTACTTCGCCCGGGCGGTCGAGTATTTCTTGGATGCGCTCGGTGGCCCCTATGGCGCTGATGAGTTCGGTGTATAAATTGCCCAGACCGCCAATAGCCCCGCCGATAAACGCCGTATATAAAATGAAGGAAAACAGGTCGCCGACTTGCATCTCGCCGCTTTGCACTAACAGCGCTCCCCGCCAGAGGATGAAAAAGATAGCGCCAAAAAGCACCGTAATGATAAAAATGAAAAACAGCCCTCGCGTGCGCGCGAACTTGAGTGAAATCTGCACCACCTTGTCAATAGAACGACCGTAGCGCAAGGCTTCGTACCACTCGTTGGTAAAAGATTTTACAACCGTAAAAGATTGTAGGGTTTCTTCTACAATGACGTTGGTATTGGCCAATTCGTCCTGTCGTTTTTTAGAAATCTGCCGGATGTAGCGCCCGAAAATCATAGCGATGATGACCACCACCGGAAAGGTGAGCAACATGATGTAAGACAAATGCGGAGTAAGCCAAGCAATAATGGCAATACCCGCCACTAATGTGATCAATTGTCGGATGAACTCGGCTAATGTAATAGAAAAAGCCGTTTGCAATTTTTCTACGTCGGATGTAATGCGACTGGTCAACTCCCCTACCCTACGTTGCTCAAAGAACGGCACGTCTTGCGTGATGAGGCTCTGATACAAGGCTTTGCGCACATCGGCCATGCCTTTTTCACTCACATTGGCAAATAAAATGGTGCGCAAGTACGAAAAAACACCCTGCACAATGAGCAAAATGAGAAAAAACAGCCCAAACTGCTGTAAACTCAGGTCAAATTTTGGCTCACTGCCATTGGCTACATTGGCCATTTCGCCTGCCGCGCCTGGAAAGACCATGAACAAAAGGCTTGATGTGCTCAGTAGCAACATTCCGACAATGAAAGACCATTTGTACGGCCGAATGTACCGGAAGATTCGAGCAGCCCGCGTCAGGCGTTCTTTGGTTAATTTTTCTTTTACTTCGCCGGTATTGGTCTTATTTCTGCGCATCCCCATGAAGGCATTCCGTTTTTTGTATTGAAAATGAAGCGTATAAAAGCGGCCGCGCCGGGGTATTTTAGTCGTTCTAAACACATCACCCGATGCAAAACTACGTTATTTAACAACCTTACCAGCGTTTCTGTTACACGCTATTTCTGTTAAAATACAAAATTTGACTTTGTTTTGATGTACCTTTACGCCCATATTAACGTTATAGGAAATATGATATAAGGCAAACGCATTTTACAACCCAAGCATTTTGAAATAAACACAAGGGTTTTGTCCCCCAAAAACGCTATTCCCAAAAACAACAACATAGTATTGCCCATGCGCACAGTCACTACCTTGTTCTTGATTACCTTTTGCACCTTTTTTGTAAAAGCACAACCAATTGATATCGGCATCACCATTGGCTCAATGGCTTATAACGGCGACCTCTCGCCACGCAGCCCTTTCGATATGGTGCAACAAATTCGACCCGCCTTTGGCGTTTTTGGTAGAACCAGCTTCAGCAATCGCCTGTCGGCAAAATTAATGCTCAACTTTGGCAGCGTGGACGGCAGCGATGCCCGTGGCGCATATCCTGATCGCGGCTATCAATTTGAATCCTCCATTTTTGAAGCCAATCTAACCGGCGAATTGCACCTTATCCGGGTGCGCCATTCGGAAGAAAGCTTCACTTTTCCATACATTTTTGCGGGCATTGGTATGTTTCGTTTCAATCCCAAAGCCGAAATTGACGGCAGATTGGTAGAGCTCCAGCCATTGGGTACCGAGGGGCAAGGGCTGCCGGGATATGACGCGCCTTATTCGCTTACGCAAATCAATTTTCCGATGGGCGTAGGCGTGCGGTTCATTCTCAATGACCACTGGAGTGTAAGCCTTGAAATGGGCGGCCGGCTCTTGCTCACCGACTACCTGGACGATGTGAGCGACACTCGCGTGCGTTATCGGGATATATTCGAGAACCGCGGCCCCATTGCTGCGCGTTTGAGCAATCCGAGCCTGCCGGGCAATGAACCCCTCGATGTGACCTACCGCCGGGGCAGCGGCGCCCGCGACTGGTACTACCTCGGTGCCATCATGGTTTCCTACAATTTTGGCGAAGCCTTGCGCAAAGCCTTCCGCGACCCAGTGCCGTGCTATAGCAAGTGGTGAGCAACACCGCTCAGAATGGCATAGCAAGTTGTCGAACGCTGGTTCGCTCGTTTGCCTTGTCCTACATTTTTTGCCTTAGAATCCTGCCCTTTCGACCCCTCGTTTGTTAAAGTAAAAATAATTCGACGTACGGCAGCGTTGAGGAGTAGCAAGTTGTCAAAAAAAACAGCAATTTGCTGCATAATCTCTAAAAAACAAATAAAGACACCTATGAGAAAATGGCTCCTTGTGTTCAACATCTGCTGCACCGCTTTTATGCTGAAAGCCCAAAGCCTCGAAGCAGGCTTGATATTAGGCGGCTCGCTCTACAGCGGCGACCTCTCCCCCAAAGAGTTTGGGGTTTATTTTCAGGAAGTAAACCCTGCCGGAGGTATCTTTGGCCGACTCAATCTGAATGATTATATTTCCATGCGCATCGGCGCTTCCTTAGCGAAAATCACTGGCACTGGCGATACACTCCAACTCACCACCAGACCGAGTTTTCGGTCTAATATCTTAGAGCTTTCTCTGACCGGCGAAATCTATCCTTTTACTATCGGTAGCGGCGATTTTATGCTCAAGCCCTATCTTTTCGGAGGCGGTGCTATTTTCAGGCACAATCCACAAACCCCCTTCGACGGCGGCTGGATAGACATGCAACCACTCGGCACGCAAGGGCAGGGCCTCGAAGGCTATCCGGAGCCGTACAAATTGACACAATTCAGCATTCCTTTCGGCGGTGGCATCAAGTTTGTTATTAATGATACTTGGTCCATTGGCGCTGAGTTTGGCTGGCGCAAGACCTTCACCGATTATTTAGACGATATCAGCGACGCCACCGTCAATTATCTCGATATTTATAATGGAAATGGCGCCCTGGCTGCTCGCATTAGCAATGGTTTGATCGCAGGGCCAGAAACCGGTGACGTAAACTTCAAACGCGGCGGGCCCTACAAAGACTGGTATTACATGAGTGGCATCACCGTATCGTATTTTCTCGGCGGCAGCAGTGGATATGGCAGTAGTAGCTCGCGCAACCGGGTAGGCGGCCGCAAGCGAGGCAAAGCGATGGGTTGTCCTACGTTTTAATCCAACTTTTCTAAGCGCTCTATCAGCCGGGCCGAAATACGTAAAAAATCCATCTCGGTAATAATGCCGACTAATTCGTCGTTTTGCACTACCGGCAGGCAGCCGATTTTTTTATCGCGCATAATGCGCAATGCCTCTACAATCGTTGCCTTGGGGCCAATGGTGATGGGCGTTTTCACCATAATGTCCTTGACCATGCTGGGTGCGTCTTGCCCGTTTGAGCGGCTTCCCCGCGCAAAGTGACGCAGCAACAGGCGCGAGGTAATCAGCCCACTCAGGCGCCCTTTCGAGTCTTCTACCGGCATGTAGCGAATGCGCCGCCAGTCCATCATCTCCGCCACTAAGTCAATCAAATCGTCTTTTTGTACCGTGAACAGGTCGGTTTCCATAAATTCCTCCACGCGCAGCTTGGCGGGACGGTAATCGTCGAGGTCGCCCAGTTCGGGCAATTCCCAGGTATGCACAGGCATTTCTTTAGTTTGGTTTTTAATCATACTGGCTGTCATCACCGAAAGCGCTTCATCGCGGCCGCACTCCTTGAGCAGTTTTGTATAAGCACGCAACTGCCAGCGGGCGCCGGTGGTATGGTTTTTGGCACGTGCTTCAATGATGCCGAGGTATTTGTCAATATCGGCGGTGTCCACCTTACGCATTTCTAACCCTTTGCGGGCAATGGGCAGCAACTCATGGCGGATCAGGTCGGCTACGGTGATTTTTTTGTCTTTAAACCAAGTAAATTTCGTATCCATGCCATAACGGGCTGCTTTCGCAAAATTGTCGCGCACATCTTCCCAAGAAATATGCTTGCGAATATCGTTGCAATGATCTTGCATGCCTACCATAGCTCCCAGCCAAAACGCAGCATTAGCAATAGCATCCACAGAAGTGGGGCCCGCCGGCAGCACCCGATTTTCGATGCGCAAATGCGGCTTGCCGTTGGGGCTGATGCCGTAGCAAGGGCGATTCCAGCGATACACCGTTGAGTTGTGTACTTGTAGGGCGCGCAGGCGCGGCGTTTCGTTGGCTTCGAGGCAAAGTAGCGAGTCTTCTTCCACTTCGGCACTAAGCAGCACACGGAACCGGGCAATGTCTTCCTTATAAATTTCGAGGATAGAATTGTCGAGCCAGTTTGTACCAAAACTCACGCGGGGGCTGCGCTCGCGCATGTGATCGTGCGTGGTGCGTATGTCGAGCGCCTGTTGAAACATAGCGATTCTACTCTCGTGCCAAAGGCGTTTGCCAAAAACAATAGGCGAATTGGCGGCCACTGCCATTACGGGGGCGGCTAAGGCTTGCGCAATGTTGTAAAGGCACACAAAATTGGCGGGCGATACCTGCAAATGCACCTGAAAACTGGTATTGCATGCCTCCAACAGCGGCGAATCGTGCTTGACTAACAATTCGTCAATACCCATCAAGCGCAATTCATAGGCCGAGCCAATCAACTGACTATTAATGGCTTCCATCAGCGCGAAGTAGCGCGGCTTGGGCGTGAGGTTGTGCATTTCCAAGTCTATTTTGCGCAAAGTAGGCAGAATACCCGTCAGCACTACTTCGGCCTTTTTTTTCTTCAGATGCTTGCGCACGGCATCAATGTAGCTACGGTTTTCCTGCTCCATGTCACTGAGGCATTTCCCAACGAATTCGCGGGGCGTCAGGTTGGCTTCCAAGTTGAATTTCGCCAGTTCAGTAGTCAGCCAGGGGCTATCTTTCATGCCCTCCAGCACTTCGAGGTTGATACAAGCTGGTTTAAAAGTTTTGGCATCTACTATACACATTTCCTGCTCAGCGCCGATGCGTACAATATCGCTCTCAAACCAGTCGTTTTCAAGCATGTATTCAAAGGCTTGTACGTCTTTTAGCAGATTGCGTACAAAGCGCTGCATGATTGAATCATCCTTGACGGCAAGTGTAACTTTCTGTTCCCCCATAGCGGCACTGGTTCATTTGATGGATTGGTGAAATAAAATTTGTAGAATTGCGCGCTTATTGAACTATTATAAAAGGCGCATTGCCGAAAGTTAATCAGAAATTTGAAGCCGGAAAATATTTCAAGTAAATTATTTTGACATTTCTACCCGACACATCCAAAGCTGCATTTTATGAAAAAATACTTGACACTAATCACTCTGGTCGCTTTGCTCTTCGCTTGCCAAACCGACAACCGCGAGCGCCTTTTCGAGATGATATATCCCAATATTGCTTTTGAACTGCCAGCGGGCCTCAGCTCTGTGACGCCCTGGGCTTTCGAGCAACAAAGCGTGAACAGTAACATCAGTTTTTACCTTTCGGAAAATAGCACCGATACCTCGGCGATCACAGCGATCAATCCTTTCTCGGCGCGCATCACTTCGCTCGATTCCGGCTTCGATTTTGAGTTCGTCGAAGAAGTGTCCATCCGCATTTGCCCAGAAGGCCGCCAGCCCTGTACCATGGCCGACGAAGTGTTCTACATCAACAACTTGCGCGGCCGTGCCCGCCAGCGTATTGATCTGCTCCCCTCCCTACGCAACGCCAAACGTTCGCTTTCCCGAAGCCGCTTTCGGCTGGATGTGGTGTTCTTTTTTCGATACGCTACGCCCTACTCCGTGAGCAGCCGCCTCGATATGTCGTTTGAAGCCGTGCGTTGAGCGGGGGCACATTGCAAAATAAATAAGGCCTCGCTAAACCTTTTGCCTGGTGCGTGGTTACTGCTTTGTATTTTATAGAATTGCCTATGGAAGCTTTCATGAACGCCATTACTTTTGATTACATTCTGCTCTGCATCGTCTCGGCTATAGTTGTGGCTTACACTATGTACCGCGTGCTAAATGCACAACATCCACCTGCCTCCGACGATGACGATTCTTCCGGTGGATACCAGCCGCCGCTCCCGCCCCCCGACGACCGCCCGACCTACACCCGCGAGCCGGAAATGGTAGAAGAAGAAGTTTTCGAACTGGCAGAATTCTAAGCTCCTGCCACCAGAAATTGTATTTATTCAAAAACACCTTTTTCTTAGAACTATTTGATTATCAAATAATTAACATTCACTTGTTTATAACTTTTCGTATGGTAAAACCAATGTTACACAAGCCCCACGCGCTTTAGCGAAAACTGGAATAAGTCAAAAAAAAATCTTTGCAAAACTTTTCAACAGGGGTTTCTATTCTGACAATTTTTCCTCACCTTTGTAGTCCTCGTTTCCAAAAAGAGCAATGAACATTGCCGAAGCTTCTGCAAGAACAAAATTACAGGCAACACCCTTATCGCCTAACTTACTGATACTTCCATTCCTGTACAATACAGGGCTATCTATTTGATTTGGTCAAATATTATAATCACTGGAAGAATGAACAGAAACCATGCTACAGTCTGGGATAGCTGTCTCCAAGCTATTCGCGGGGTAGTCAATCCCCAAAGTTTTAAAACCTGGTTCGAACCGATTCAACCCGTTCGGTTAGAAAACAACGCCCTGACCATTCAGGTGCCCAGCATCATTTTTTATGAATGGCTGGAGGAGCACTACGTAGATGTGCTGAAAACGACCATTCGGCGCGAGTTGGGCGACCGCGGCCGGCTGGAATATCAAATTCTGACCAATGGCGTGAAAGAGGGCAGCGTCAAAAATGGTACCCCGACCAACGGCAACTATGTGCCTGGCACCGTTGACACCGAAAACATCAAAAATCCTTTTGTCATTCCTGGCATTAGGCGCACCAAAATAGATTCTCAACTCAACCCTAATCATACTTTTGTCAGTTACATTGAAGGCGACTGCAATCGCTTAGCGCGCTCGGCCGGGCTGGCCATTGCCAAAAAACCTGGCGGCACTTCCTTTAATCCGCTATTCATCTATGGCGATACCGGATTAGGCAAAACCCATCTGGCACAAGCCATCGGCAATGACGTCAAAGAGCGCTTCCCCGACAAACTGACGCTGTACGTAACTTCCGACAGCTTCACCAACCAATTCATTCAGGCGCTAAAAAACAACGCCATCAATGATTTTGTGAATTTCTACCAAATGATTGATGTGCTCATCATTGACGATATTCACTTTTTGTCGAACAAGCAGAAAACCCAGGATATTTTCTTCCAAATTTTCAACCAACTGCACCAGAGCGGCCGCCAGATCATACTGACCTCCGACCGCCCACCCAAAAACCTCGACGGCATCGAAGAGCGCCTGATCTCTCGTTTCAAGTGGGGGCTATCGGCCGATCTTCAGTCGCCCGACCTCGAAACCCGCATGGCGATCATGGAAGCCAAAATGGGCCGCGAAGGCATTGAAATTCCGCCCAATGTGGTAGAATATATTTGTTACAATATCCAGAACAACATCCGCGAGCTGGAAGGGGTGCTCATTTCCTTAGTGGCGCAATCGTCGCTCAACAAGCGCGAAATAGATATGGACTTGGCCAAAGAAGTCATCAAAAACTTCGTTTCCCAGATCAACAAGGAAATCACCCTCGAATTCATCCAGAAATTAGTGGCCGAATACTTCAACGTACCCGTGGACAAGCTACAAGCCAAAACCCGCAAACGCTCTATCGTTATTGCGCGGCAGCTTTCGATGTACTTAGCCAAAAACCTCACCGACAAATCGCTCAAAGCCATTGGCGATATGTTTGGCGGGCGCGACCACAGCACCGTCATTTACTCTTGCAAAACGGTGCAAGACCTAATGGAAACCGACGCGGTCTTCAAAGATACTGTCTCGGATTTAGAGAAGAAAATCAAGATGAGTCTCAATGAAAAATGACCCGGCGAAACTTTTTCGCCAGCAAAATCCTTTACTATCACAGCAAGGTAGTTACTTATTGTAAAAAAATACTGGCAACTACCTTGCAAATTCAAACACGTTTATCTACTTTTGCAGTCGCTCAAAAAGAGCGCACTTTTTCACACAAGCATCCAACCCGGTGAGATGGGTGAGCGGCTTAAACCAGCAGTTTGCTAAACTGCCGTACTGGAAACGGTACCGCGGGTTCGAATCCCGCTCTCACCGCCACACATTTCGGGGCGTAGCGCAGCCCGGTTAGCGCACCTGCTTTGGGAGCAGGGGGTCGTGAGTTCGAATCCCACCGCC